>JBAYJD010000103.1:0-2501 GCA_041665305.1 Elusimicrobiales bacterium | reverse complement strand
TGAACGGCGCTGTCAATCTGGGTGATGCGGCAGCCGACCTGGTTACCATACAGGGCCCGGTCACCGTTATGAACACAAGTTCCATTACGGTCCAGGGCGCTTTTGAGGCGGACGGAGCCATCAAATTGGGCGACACTGCGGCCGACCTGCTTACGATAAACGGTCAGTCCTCCTTCGTAGCGGGATCGACCTTCACCATCGGCGCGTACTTCACCGGCATAAGCAGTTTCAGCAATGTGGCCAATGTCCACTTCGCCGGCGGTACGGCCGGCCAGGTGCTTAAAAAAGTCGCCGGCGGAGGCATGGTGTGGGGAAACGACGCCACCGGCCTTACGGCGCTCGGCACCGCGCGCCGGCTGCAAATGGTGAACGATACCAACGACGGTCTGATAAACTCGATGTTTATTCAGAATGCGGGCGATACCAACATCACCATGTACGCCGCCAGCTCCATGACCATACTTGGAGCCTTTGAGGCGGACGGCGCGGCCAAAATGGGCAGTACCTTGGATGTAACAGGCGCTACTACGCTGAGCAGCCTCTTGGTAACCGGCAATGCCCAACTGGGTAATGCCATTACCGACATTCATGGCGTTAACGGGGCGCCGGAGGCTAATGTCGCACTTGCCGTCCACGGAGAGTCTACGGACTCAACCAAGTATGCGGCCAAGTTCTATTCCAACGCTACGCTGGCTGCGTGGATAAGACATAAGTAACGCAATAGCATAAATACTTCCTCCTCGGTCCCGCCGGGAATGGACCCGGCGGGTGGGCGGAAGAGAAGACAAGATTCGAGGTTTTATAGCAGGGAAGCCGTCCGGTTGACGGATAAAGGTCGGGTAACAAGGGAAGCTTCAAAGCGATATGGTCCGGGAAGCGGTTATGAAAACTTTAAAGCCGAACAAAGCGGGCATTGGAAGGCACGGCGCCTTCGCGTCCGTTTTGCTGCGCTTTTTTGTTCCCGCCGCCCTGTGGCTCTTCGCTTCTTTGCCTTTGTTCCTCTCCCCTTCCTGCGCCGAGGTCCCCGTCAAGTTCACTTATCAGGGCAATCTGCGGCAGGCCGGGTTCCTGGTCAACGGCCAGCGGTCCATGGTCTTCCGCCTCTACAATTCCTCAACTTCCGGCACGGAACTTTGGAAGACGGATCCTCCCGTCAATGTAAGTATTTCAACCGGTGTTTTCCGGGTCACGCTTGAACCGGTCATAGCCGATTGGCAGAGCGGCAACCTGTGGCTGGAACTTGAGATCGACGGCCACCCCATGTCTCCGAGGGAAGAATTGACCTCGTCGCCGTATTCCATCAACACCCTCATGTTCTCCGGCAAGCGGTATACCACCGCCGTCTCCAGCCCCACGCCCGTGGCGCAGGGAGACCTTTGGTATGATTCCGCCGCCAAAATAGTGAATTTCTGGAACGGCGCGGCCTGGACGCCCACCTCCGGCACGGGCCTGCCCGGCCGGCACGCCGCCACGCATTCAGGCTCCGGCTCCGACCCCATCTTATCGTTGGGGGCGCATACGGTAACCGGCGCCCTTACCCTTGAGGCGGCCCTGAACCCGGCTTCGAACCTGCTGGTCGGCGGCGCGGGTTACTCGGTTTCGTTCGCTTCCTCGGTTTCCGCCGGCTGGTATTACGGCGACGGTTCCGGCCTTGATAACTTAAACGCTTCCAAACTATCCACCGGCAGCGTGTCGGGAGACAGGATAGGGAATGTTATAGTGTCCTCGCACATAGTGGACGGTTCGATCCTGAACCAAGACCTGGCTGACGGGACCATAAACAAGAGCAAACTTAATAATTCCGGCTGCGCGAACGGCCAGGTGCTTAAATGGGATATCGGCCTTGTTCAGTGGAAATGCGCCAACGACATCCTTCAACTCAGCGGCGGGGAGGAGGACCCGCTCTCTATCCATGTCCAGGATTTCCTGCAGCCCAATACCACTTTCTATGCTTCCTCCGGCACGGTTAACAGTTTTAACGTCAACTATTCCTTTAAGGTTATGGGGCCCTCCACCTTTGCGGGAACAATTAATCCTTCCTCAGACCTCCAAGTCGGCGGCGCCGGATACTCCGTCGCCTTCGCCTCTTCGGTTTCCGCCGGCTGGTATTATGGCGACGGGTCCCATCTGACGAATATTCCGGGCGACAACCTGGGCAACCATACGGCGGCCAGGGACCTGGATATGGCGGGATTCAAGATAGGCAATGCGGGCGCAGTGACCGGCAGCTCGTTTACGGCCACCGGCATGGGCATAGGCGCGGTCCGGCTCCAACTGGCGGATAATGTGGTCGTCTCTTCGGAGGCCAATGCGGCTCTGGGCGGCGGCGTTAATATCTCAAGCAATGTGTACATAGTGGGTTTCAGCTCGGCCGCCAGGTATTACGGCGACGGCTCCATGCTGACCGGCATCTCGGGCGACAACCTGGGCAACCATACGGCTGCCAGGGACCTGGATATGGCGGGATTCAAGATAGGCAATGCCGGCGCAGTGACCGGCAG
>JBAYJD010000102.1:0-2532 GCA_041665305.1 Elusimicrobiales bacterium | reverse complement strand
GCTGCCGCCGCTCCTTGTCGCCGTGATCACGGCCCCGCCGTCCTGCTCCCGTACGGCATAGGCCCCGGTCGAGAACTCGATCGTGCCGGGACTGGACGACGGACCGGCGCGAGTGGCCGTTGAAAGCGCGACGCTGTTGGGGGAAATGTTGCCGGCCGAGTCATAAGCCCTCAGTCTGGCGTAGTAGCGGATATTTGCGGCAAGCCCGAAGATTACTTTTGCGCCCACCTTGCCTAGATTAAGATTATTATGCCCCGCGACAAAACTTGAAAAGCCGGAGTTGAGCGACACATCCAGCCTGTAACCCGCCACGCCGACATTATCCGTGGACGCGGTCCAGCCAAGCGTGAACGCCGAGCTGCTTATACCGCTTGCGTAAAGGCCGCCCGGCGCCGTCGGGCTGGAGGCGTCTATAGCCGCGGAAGGAACATATTCATATGCTCCGATCTCAAAAGCGGCGCCCTGCGGACGGGCGACGCCGTCGTAGTCGTCGGCCGGCGCACCCTGGTTCGTACCCTTATCGATCGCGGGCGAAGCCGCCGACAGATGGTAGTCGCCGGAGCCGTCGGCTTTAAAATTGACGAACTTCGGATCGGCGCTGACTGTGTTCTGGTGGGTGTTCCCGTTCTGCAGGCTGATCCCCCCCGCCGAATTCCCGTAAATAAGGTTGTTTTTGTAGATATTGTTCGTACCCGTCAGCCCTTCCTCCAGAATACCGTATCCGCCGTTATTCATGGAAATATTATTGGCGACCACGAAGCCGTCCGCCGTAAATCCGCCGCCGGGAGCGTCGCCCGCCCCGACAATAATGCCGCTTGCCCCGTTCCCGAAAGTGAGATTGTTTGAAATGACGAGGTCCTTAGGCGCGTGCCAGGTGTGGATCCCGTACGCCGAGTTGTGATAGACGATGTTGTTGTATATATGACCGCGAAGATTTGAGTGGTAGATCCCGTGCTCATGGGGGCTTTTCTCTCCGCAATTTACGATGCCGATATCATGCACCACGTTCCCGATGATATCGCTGTCGCTGGCGGAATAGTTGGTGTTGTCTATGCCCGCTCCCCCGTTCGAGCCGGTCGCGCAATCAGGGGGGCCCGCTATGTCATGGACATGATTGCCGATGATCCGGACAAAGGAACCGGAGCTATAGATACCGCCGACTCCGTCGCCGCTGATATCAAATCCCTGAATATCCACATAACTGCCGTAATTGTACCAGACCGCCGGCGTCCCGCTGCTTATAATTTTCGCTCCCCACTTGGTATCGGATACATACCTGATACGGGCGGAAGCGGTTCCGCTCGCGCCGCCATGGATGGCTGCATCCATGCTGGAAGCGCCGCTATAGGAATATGTTCCCGGCGCGACATGCACCGTCGCCCCGGCTGACACGCTGCTGACGGCTTTTTGGATCGTTTTCCACGGGGTCGCGGGGTTTTGAGCCTGGGCGGCCGTGTAGGAGTCGGAACCTGTCGTGGCGACATAATAATTCACCGATCCTGTAAAGACCTGGGCGGTCCGCACAGACAGAGCGGCGCCGACGGGGGAAATGTTGCCGGCCGCGTCATAGGCCCTGAGCCTCGCATAGTACGGCGTGTTTGCGGCGAGTCCGGAAACTGTTTTCGAACTTACACCGCCGAGATCAAGATTATTATACCCCGCGACAAAACTTGAAAAGCCGGAATTAAGCGACACATCCAGCCTGTAACCCGCCACGCCGACATTATCCGTGGACGCCGTCCAGCCAAGCGTGAACGCGGAGCTGCTTATACCGCTTGCGTAAAGCCCGCCCGGCGCCGTCGGGCTGGAGGCGTCTATGGCCGCGGAAGGAACATATTCATATGCTCCGATATCAAAAGCGGAGCCCCGCGGGCGGGCGACGCCGTCGTAGTCGTCGGCCGGCGCGCCCTGGCTCGTGCCCTTATCGATCGCGGGGGAGGCCGCCTTGAGGTGATAATCTCCGGAGCCGTTGACCTGGTAGTTGACAAAAACGGTTGAGGGGGCCACGATCAATGTATTTTGAGCCGTGTTCCCATTTTTCAGGGCGATGTTAAGGTTCGTATGTCCATATACGATATTGTTCGAGTAAAAGTTCGCTCCGAGGTCATGCATCTCTATGATGCCGTATTGGTCGTTGTCGACGATGATGTTATTGGTGACCACAAATCCCTGCGCTACGACGCCGGTATTAGGCTTATCAGCGCCGACATATATACCGCCTCGGCCGTTACCGAACGCGAGGTTGTTGGAGATCGTCACATAACTCGGTGCGTGCCAGAGACTAAAGCCGTATCCTGAGTTATGATAGACGATGTTGTTAAGAATGTGGCCCCGGAGATTGGAGTGGTATATTCCATGGACCCAGTCAAGGTGCTCACCGCAATTCTTGATCCCGATATTGAACACGATATTCCCGATAATATCATTATCGCTGGCGGCGTAGTTCGTATTATCTATTCCCGCGCCGCCGCTTGGATTGCTAAGACAATTAGGCGGACCGGCTACGTCATGGACACGATTGCCGATGATCCG
>JBAYJD010000101.1:0-2705 GCA_041665305.1 Elusimicrobiales bacterium | reverse complement strand
TCATCGTCGCTTGCTCCCTGCGCTTCGCTTGGTCGCTGCGCTGAACCCCCCGAAGCGGTAACCTCTTCAATGAAAAGGAGCCAAGTCTCTCCACTTGTCGCACCCCGCGCTGAATGCGCGGGGTGGATTATCGTTTTTTAGGGGGCCGGATGTCGGAAAAACGGATCACTTTCATCCGTGGTTTGGCCGGAGACGGCCAATGCGCCGTCTCTACGAACCGCATGATCTCCCCCCAGCGGCCCTGGCTTTTAAGTATAAAATCGCAAACCTCGCGCACCGCTCCCGCGCCGCCTTCTTTATTTGTTATAACATGCGCCGCCTTTTTTACTTCCGGCAGGGCGTTCTTGGGGGCGCAGGCCAGGCCGGCGCGGTTGAGCACGGGGATATCGGTCCAGTCATCCCCGACATAGGCCACATTTTCTTCCTTAAGTCCGGTGTCCTCAAGGATCTCCCCCAATGGGTCCAGCTTCGAAAGAAAACCCTGATAGGCATAGCTCATGCCCAGGGTCCTCGCACGGTCTTCGGTACCGGGCGACTCCCGGCCTGTGATCACTCCGGTAATTATGCCGAATTGGTTTAAGAGGCGCAGCCCGATCCCATCCAGCGCGTGGAAGGCTTTGAATTCCGTCATCTCGCCGTTGCGGTCCGGCAGATAATACATTTTCCCGTCGGTAAGCACTCCGTCCACATCCATCAGCAGGAGTTTTATTTTTTCGGCCCGCGCGATATTTTTTTTAGTATTCATAGCGCCTGCCCGTAGGAGGCTTTCCATTTCCGCGCAAGCTCCAGTTCTTGTTTTCTTAAGGAATAATTCTCCGGCATGGGCCCCGTATATTTTAAAAAGAACCAGTTTATGGTTTCTTCCAGCCAGGCGTGCATTTCCGTTGAACGCCAGCCCAGGGCTTTTTCCGCCTTGGAGATATCCACGATAAAATCCGAGGCCCCGGAGAATGGGGAGGCCGCGAAATTAAACCCGTTGGCCTTAAGCCAGGCGTGGCCGGGAGCGAGGATCCTGGGCTCCTTATGCAGTATGCGGGCGGAAATTTTTACAAAATCCTCCAGGGTTATTACGGCCGAATCCCCGAAGTTGAAGGCCTGCCCGTAAATATTTTTAGCGCCGATAAGCAGTTCAAAGGCCCGAGCCAGGTCTTTTGAAAATATATATCTGGCGGAAACCGTCGGGTTGGGTACTATCAGCGGACCGTCGTCGCTCAGCCTCAGCCAGTAGGAATGGGCGCGCAAGGTCGGGTCGCCCGGTCCGATGACCACCGGCGGTCTGATTATGATGGCCGGGAATTTTTTCCCCCCGCAGGCGTCCAAAAACGTTTTTTCAGCCGCGTATTTGCCGGCGGCATAGTTGTAATATGGTTTATCTTTAAGGTCGGTCCTGAGGGGCAGCAATTCGGTCTGTATTTCCCTGAAAGGCGTAGAGGCGCCCTGTAAGGCCGAATAGACCGAGGCCGAACTGGTGAAAATATATAAGCCGGTCCTGCCGTTAAAGATCCGTACGGCCTTTTGGGCGTCTTCGGCCGTATAGCAAATATTATCTATGACCGCATCCCAGGTCCCCACGGCCATACGGGTCAGATCAATTTCCACCGTCCGGTCGCCGCGGATTTGGGTGATGTCGGGCGGCAGGCCGTCTATAGGGCAGCGCCTTGAGAAAACCGTCACCTCGTTCCCGTTCCCGGAAAGAAGTTTTGCCGTTTCCCTGCCGAAAAAGCTCGTGCCGCCTAATATCAATATCTTCATTATAAATTTTTGCCGCAAAAATTTATGCCACTCCCCGCTCTTCAGCGCGGGGCCGCCTTGCGGTAATGCTTTGAATAGTCGTGTGTGCGCAATACAGGAGCGCGCCCATATAGTATATAAATTTATATCAAGTAATTTCCTTATTTCTTGGAAATATTTCTGCTGTAGTCGTCGCAGGGTGGTGTATAGGCCTGCGCGGTGCAAGCGGGGGGAAGAATATGCAGTACGGCGGCTAGGAGTCTGTCCGGCATTGGGTTTTTAAGGCGAAATTGCCGGTTTTGAGGGTGGGTGCGAAGCACAATTCAACGAAAACGGCAAAGGTGCAGGCAAAAAAATGGTAATTGCAGCCAGAATTACTTATGTCTATAGACTTTTTGTAAAGCTTTGTGCGCGTGTGATAGAATCTCTCTGTGCAGGTTTTATGTTAGAATCTATAGGTGTAAAGTTAACCCAGGTTAACCTAATTTAGAGATTTGGGCTTTGTATTTGTTGATGTTTTGTGTTATGATATTATCGGTTAACCAGAGTTAACCTTATATTTTTTTGCCGCAAAAAATTCCGCGGTTTATTTAGAAAGCATGATATGCCGGAAAAAAACGAATTTCTTTCCTTGCCCGAAGTCGCGTCCCTGATGGGTATTTCGCGCATAGCCGTGTTTAAAAAAGTTAAAAAAGGGCGGTTGCCGGCTATTCGTATAGGGCGCAACTGGGCCGTCCCGGCCGCAGCGCTCCGGATCCCGCGCCCGCCTGAGCCGCAAACCGTCTTGCAGGTCCCGAACAGGGCCGTCCCACAGGCGTTGTCGCAAGATGCAATGGACGATATCGGCTGGGACTAGGAGCCTGTCCGACATAAGGAATTTTGGCTGCAATCGCCGTTTTTTGCCTGCACCTTTGTTGCGCGAAACTTACAGGTTCATTGGAGCCTGCGCGTTTCGCGCAACTTCGGTTCGGCCT
>JBAYJD010000100.1:0-2724 GCA_041665305.1 Elusimicrobiales bacterium | reverse complement strand
GGAGAGTATGTGAAGGGGAGGGTGTTCCAACACCGATACTTCCCGAAATGACTGCGCCGCCGGCCGGGGCTGCGCTGGTCCCGGCGTATGAGCCTATAGCTATCCCGCCTGCGGCGTCCAGCGCTGATAACGGCGAAGTTATTCCGATCCCCAGGACTCCGGGGAGAATAAGGCCGTTGGCGGGCGCGGCATTTGCCCCGGCATAACTCCAGAGAGCTATGCCGCCGTTTATAGCCAGGGCTGACATCGGGGAGCCTGTCCCTATCCCAACATGGCCGCCGCCTGAAACATAGAATTGAGGCGACAATGCGGATGTTGAGATCCACAAGGACGACGGCATGGTGTCAGGAACGATGATCGTAACGGAAGTTTTGAACAGAGAGGATCCGTTAACCGCCAGTTTGTCGAAAGCGGTAAACTCAGCGGCTTCAACACAAGTTGAAACAGCTAAAGCAAGCAACAGTAGAACAAATGCGCTCTTAATGGACATAATGTACTTGCCGGTCAATAAGAATTATACCTGAAAGCCAGGTGTGATATCACGGTTTCATCCTGGCGACTTCGGCGCCGTTTACCAGAATGCTCACATAACCGGATTTTGAATCAACCTGGAATTTCATTCCTCCGGTATCCATAACCTCAAGTTTATGGGTCGGATTGCTGAGCCCGAAGCCGACATTCCCATTGGCCAGCACGGTGAAAGTTCCGCCGACGATCTGGAACGCGGGGTCGTCGTTACCCAGGCCGAGGCCGGATACTGACATGCTGCTTGTTACAACGGCGTTGCCGGCCACATGCAATTTGTGCGTGGGCGCGTAAGTTCCTAGCCCAAGATTTCCGGATATTATCGCGCTATTAGCGGGCGCGGCGTTGGTCCCGGCGTATGAGCCTATGGCAATACCTCCGGCCACATCCAGCGCGGACAGCGGCGAGGGCGTTCCCATGCCGACGCCGCCTGAAATAATAGCGCCGTTCGCCGGAGCCGCATTTGATCCGGCATAAGTTCCCACCGCCAGGCTTCCGAGTATATCCGTTTTCGATAACGGAGAAGAGGTCCCTATGCCTACGCTGCCTGAGATCGCGGCGCCGTTAACGGGCGCGGCGTTTGTTCCGGCGTAGGTCCCGACCGCCAGGTTGCCGGAAATATCAGTTTTGGACAGCGGGGAAGCGGTGCCTATCCCCACGCTGCCTGAGACCGCCGCGCCGTTGGCCGGGGCGGCGCTGGTCCCCGCGTAAGTTCCGACCGCCAGACTTCCGGCTATATCAGTTTTAGATTGGGGGGTGGCGGTGCCGATGCCTACGCTGCCCGAGATAGCGGCGCCGTTGGCGGGAGCTGTGTTAGCGCCCGCATAAGTTCCCACCGCCAGGCCTCCGTTGACATCAAGCCGCGACAGCGGCGATTCGGTCCCTACGCCCGTGTAGCCGTTGGCAAGCGTGGTCAGGTTGCTTCCCATGATCTGGAACACCGGCGTCGCGCCGCTTAAGCCGGCGCCTGACACGGACATGCTGCTTGTCACGATCGCGTTCCCAGACACATGTAATTTGTGCGTAGGCGCTGAAGTTCCAAGGCCGAGAGCCCCGGATATTATGGCGCCGTTAGCGGGCGCGGCGCTGGCTCCGGCGTATGAACCTATGGCTATACCGCCGGCCACATCCAGCGCGGACAGCGGCGAGGGCGTTCCCATGCCGACGCCGCCTGAAATGATAGCGCCGTTAGCGGGCGCCGCATTTGATCCGGCATATATACCCACCGCCAGTCCGCCGAGTATGTCCGTTTTTGATAACGGAGAGGCCGTGCCTATGCCGAGATTTGCGCCTGTGATACCCAAATCTCCGGTCAAGATCCAGTTGCCGCTTATCGGCATCCGGGATACCCCCAAATTGCCGGAGTTCAGGTCGCCCGCGTTTTTTGTCGCCAGATCGGCTAGCGACGAGCCTGTTTTGTTCACTGATGTCCAGGTCACATTGTTGGTCCCGGAAATTGTTATGTTGTCCGGGATATAAGCGTCCTCCACCGCAGTTCCGCGCCAGATGCCGGAAGTAATAGTCCCTACCGTGGCAATATCCGTCGCTATCAATTTTGAAGCCGCGATGGACCCCGCCAGTTTGGCGTTGGTTATGCCGAGATCCTTTACGCGGAGCATATCGCCGTTAAGTTCCAATGTGCTGTTGTCGGTGTTGATATCCAGCGCTCCGGTGTCCGTATTTGAAGATATACCGAGCCCCGCCACATTGGCGGCGAGCTTGGGTGCGGTGATATTAGCGTCTGCTACCATCGTGGTGAGCACCTTGTTTGCGCCTATTGCCAATACACCGGTATTGCTGATGGTCGCGTCGCCGCTTAGCGCAGCAGGTGAGGCCACGCCGGTGGCGTTGCCTACAAAGATGTAGGCTGACGGCAGCGCGCTGCTGACTTTTATATCTACCAGGGCTTTTATAGTGCTGGTGTCCGAAGCGATGAGGTTGTCCGCTGTAATACGGGCGTTGGCCTCGTTGGTGACAGCCGTACCGCGATTGCTGGCCTCAGTGGTCAGATCGGTCCGCAGCGAAGCGGTATCTATACCGATAGCAAGGTCTGCCGCTATCCTTGCGTTAGCTTCGTTCGTGACGCCGGTTCCGCGATTGCTTATTTCAGTCGCGAGATTGCCTGCGATAGTGGAGGTGTCGGCGGCGATAAGGTTATCCGCGGCGATGCGCGCATTAGCCTCATTGGTGACGGCGGTG
>JBAYJD010000099.1:0-2829 GCA_041665305.1 Elusimicrobiales bacterium | reverse complement strand
GGGAGCTGGGCCTGACGCACAGATTGTCCCTGTCGCTTAAATTCGGCGGTTCCAAAGCATCCGGCCGTTCCTCGGCCCGCGCCGCTTCGAGGTTCTCTAACTTCGATTTTTAGATAATGTTATGATCAAACGCGGCGGCTTCGGTCATTAGCGTCGATGCTTTGGAGGTGGTATGAGAACTAAGATTTGTGGATCAATGCCCGCATTAACGGGCTTATCGTTGAAGGGGGCTCGTCTATGAAACATCATATGTTTACCGTCTCAGCTTTATTTCTGGCATCCCTCTGCCTGCAGGCGGCGACTGTTCAGGCTGCGGCAGATGAGTGGGCGATACAAGGCTACGCGGCCGCGGCCGGCGTTACCGGCGGCGCAGGCGGGCAGTCCATAGTGGTGTCGAATCTGAACGCCAGCGGGCCGGGCTCGTTCCGGCAGGCGGTGCAGTACACCTCCGGCCGCCGGATCGTGACCTTCACACCCGGACTTACGGGCACGATAAACCATCCGACCAATGTCTACATCGATTATAACGACCTGACGATAGACGGCGCAGGCGCCAACATAACGCTTAGCGGCGGTTCGATAAATACCTTTACATCTACGACCTCTAAGGGGGCGAGCAATATCATCATCAGAAACCTGAGATTCGCGGATACGATCTCGGATCATAGTTCTATCCTCGTCACGCGCGCCGCCAGTAATATCTGGATAGACCACTGCACCTTCTCCAATAACAGCGTGGGTACGATCGGCGAGCCTATCGCGGTGTGGGACGGACCCGGCGAGAGCGGCCTGCCGGGCATCACGATCAGCTGGAACAGGTTTAATACCCCCAATAAGAAGGCGGTCCTTATCGGCACTGGAGAGACGACGATCGTAGTCAAAAACACCCATGTGAGCCTGCACCACAACTGGTTCAACCGCGTTACCGCCCGCAACCCCAGAGTGGGCGGCGGGAACAGGACGCATATGTGGAATAATTACATATACGGCTGGGGCGAGTACGGCGTAGGCGCCTCGCATCTGGCCGATATTCTTTTGCAGAACAATATCTTCGAGGCGACCGGCAATGCCACCGCGATGGTCCTGAACTACAACGGTCCCTATGCCGCGAGCGTCAATAGTTCAGGCAACTGGTATACCGGCAGTCCCACGCCGGTGGAGAAATCCATAGGGACCTTCCCGATGAGCCAGATAAACTACACGGCGCAGCTGGAGCCGGCGGACGCCGCGTTGAAGCAAAGAATAATCCAGGGGGCCGGCGCGCATCTCACGGTCCCGGCCGGGGACACGCAGGCGCCGGTGGTCTCCATCACCGCTCCGGCGAACGGTTCGACGGTCAGCGGAGCGTCCGTGGTCGTTTCCGCCGGCGCTTCGGATAATGTGGGCGTGGCCGGCGTGCAGTTTAAACTGGACGGCGCCAATCTGGGCGCGGAAGACACGTCGGCCCCTTATTCCATCGTCTGGAACAGTCTGTCGGCGTCTAACGGCGCGCACACGATAACAGCGACTGCGCGGGACGCGGCCGGCAACACCGCGTCAAGCGCCGGAGCCGGAGTTACCGTGACCAATGCGGCCCTTCAGCCGGATCTGATCGTTACAACGGTCTCCTACGCGGGCGGCGTGTTTTCCTGTACGGTGAAGAACCAGGGCGCGGCCGCCACCCCCGTGGGCACGACTATGGGAGTCAGCTATTTTGTAGACGGCACGCAAAGGACCACGGGCAGCATAGCGGGTCCGTTGGCGGCCGGTGCGTCCGCCGCGGCCGGCACCACCGGCGGTTCATATACGATCGTGGGCGGGGAGCACACCATAATAGCGCGCGCGGACGGCTCGAATGTTATCGCGGAATCGAATGAAAGTAATAATGAGCTTTCCCGTTCCATTACCGTCGCCGGGGCTCTTGTCGTCAATGTACTGGCTACCGGCGCGAGCCCTAATGACAGCACCGACGATACCGCAGCTATCCAGACGGCTATAAACCGAGTCGGCGGTACCGGTGGGACGGTGTTCATCCCCGACGGGACTTATATGGTGAACGCCGTGACGGCGCTGAACCTGAAGAGCAATATGACCTTATCCCTGTCTTCCGGGGCGGTGTTAAAGGCGATAACCAACAGTGAGACGGGTTACAATATTATTAAGGTCTCCGGCGTTACAAATGTGACGGTGTCCGGGGGTACGCTGATCGGCGACCGCGCGACCCATACTGGACAATCATGTACGCCTAAAAGCGGCTTATGCGGCGACAGCAGCACCGACCCCGCCTCGCCGATAGGCATGACCGGACAATGGGGTATGGGCGTAGGGATTTATAAGTCCAGCAATATCACGGTAAAGAACATGACGGCCCGTGACTGCTGGGGAGACGGCTTTTATATGGCGGGCTCCAGCAGTATAACCGTGACGAATGTTGTCGCCGACAATAACCGGCGCGGGGCGCTGTCCGTCTGTGGGGCCGACGGCGTGATCGTCAGGGACTCCATTTTAAAAAACACTCACGGCACTCCGCCGGAAGCCGGGGTGGATGTCGAGCCGAATGCGGGCGAGGTCGCCAGGAATCTGCAGTTCATTAATTGCCAGTTCCTCAACAACAAGAGCGACGGACTGGGCCTGTTGAGCCTGACTGCGCCTATCACCAATGTGACCGTAGACGGCTGCACCATGGGGTACAACAAGCACACCGGCATGTCCATGGGGGAGTATAAATATCCGATCACCGGCATACGCATAATCAACAGTAATTTCAGCAATAATGTCGCTAACGGCCTGGCCATGGGCGGAACACAGACCGGCGTTCTTATCGACCACAACACCGCCATCAACAACGGC
>JBAYJD010000098.1:0-2965 GCA_041665305.1 Elusimicrobiales bacterium | reverse complement strand
TCACCTGCTGCGGGAAACTGAAGAATGATGATTTTAAGCAAAATGATGATAAATGGAAAATGGAGCATTATGACAATATATGCTCGACAGAAGCGGCCGGGACCGGAAGATACAGGCCTGTTTGCGGATTCTATTCAAATCGGCCACTATTCTATTTCAATTCGGCCACCATTCTGCTGAATTCGGCCATGTCAAAAATCTAGCGGCGCTCGGGTAACCCTAACTCTATCTATTTTGCCTCCCATTTTCAAATTTCTCTCGCTCTTTTCCGCCAGGATTCCGCTTACAGCGGATCCTTTCGGAGTGAATCGCAACGCAACTCTATCTTGTAGGCCTGGTGCAGCAGTCGGTCGCAAATGGCGTCAGCGATAGTATCGTCCCCGATATTCTGGTGCCAGTTCCGGGTGGGGCATTGGCTGGTTATCACTGTGGCCCCGCTGCCGCAGCGTTCCTCTATTACTTCAAGGAAGTCCATCCGCGAGCTTTCCGACAGCGGCGCTATAAGGAAGTCATCTACAATAAGCAGCCGGGCTTTAGCCAGGTTCTGTATCATCCGTAGGTGCGAACCATCCGCCCTCGCCATCGACAGGGTTTCGAACAGTCTGGTGGCCCTTACATACATGACCGGCCTGCCGCATCGCGCCGCGAAGTTACCCAGCGCGCAGGCTATGTAACTTTTTCCAACTCCGGACGGACCGGTAAGGATCACATTCCTGTTTCCGTCCAGCCAGGCGGTATTACCAAGCTCAAGCAGGGTCTGTTTGTTCAACCCGCGGCTGCGCCTGTAATCTATGTTCTCCAGGGACGCCTCCTGCTTTAAATGCGCCCGCCGCAGCAACCGCCTCAGCCGCCGGCAGTCACGATGCGCCTGCTCATCGGCGGTCAGCAACCCCACGAACTCGGCATGCGTCAGCTCCGCCTGTCTGGCGTCCGACAGCCTCCCCGGCAGGCTTTCCGCCATCCCGTACAGTTTCATCTTGTTCAATAGTTCCACCGTCTGCTCATTCTGCATTTGTCCTCCTGTCAGCGCTATCGTAATACTGCCCGCCACGGATATTCTCATGGAAGGGCAAAATGTTCTGCGACGGCGGGTCGCACGGGTCCAGCTTGTCCAGGTTCTTTGCCAGGATCTCTTTGACGGCATGGTAACTGTAATTGTGGAACCGCAGCGCACGCCCGGCCGCCGCTTCCAACCGGTCATATCCGCAGCTCTTGCCGAACCGCAAGATCCCGAAACAGGCTTTGTAGCCCTGCTCCGGGTGCGCCTTCCCCGCGATGACCAGTTTTAGCAGCCGCTCAGTATTAGGACCCGTCTTCGCGCCCCATTCAAAGATGCGCTCTGGCGTCCACTCCAGATAGGCCCGATGCGGCGGCGGCAGATGCGCCTCGTTACGGACAAAACTGCCGGCAACCCGGCTGCGCTGATGCGCGGCCACCACCGCGCCGCCGCATAATACCTCTACCGCGTTCTCCGTCATGCGTATATCAACTTTCTCGCCTACCAGCCGGCAGGGCACGGTGTAAAAAGACTCGTCCGCCTTAATGCGGTAATCATTCTGCACCCGGGCGCTGTACCACTCGGCGTATTCGTAACTGGCGGCGGGAAGCGCCAGGGCTGCCGGTCGATCAAGCTCTTCAAATAGCTCCCGCCGGGATTTCTTTACCGCTCTCATGGTCCGGCTATTAAGCACCTCCAGCAATTCCCAGATGCTGGCGTTCAGCTCCGCCAGGCTGAAGAATACGCGGTTGCGCAACCGCGCCAGGATCCAGCGCTTGGCCACCAGTACGCCGTTCTCCACCTTCGCCTTATCTTTCGGGTGTCCCGACCGCGCTGGAATAATAGCGCCGCCATAATGCTCAGCTAAATTCACATAGGTGGGATTTAGCACCGGCTCATAAAGCGATGGCTTTATAACGGCGCTTTTTAAGTTGTCCGGTACCAGTATACGCGGCGCGCAGCCAAAATAGTCAAAGGCCCGCACATGCGACCCGCACCAGGCCGGCAAGGTCTGGCTCAGGGATGCCTCGGCGTAGGTAAAGCAGGACGCGCCCCAGACGCTTAAAAAGAACTGCGTGGGAATCGCCTCGCCGGTAGATTTATCCCAGATTTCAAGACAACTGGAATAGTCCACGAATAGTTTCTCGCCGGCTTTATGCTCTTGCCGCATGCAGTAACTGCGTTTCCCCAGCCATTCGCTGTAAAGCGCGCAATAGGTGGAATACCGATAGCCGTCCGGATGCTGGGCGATGTACTCGTCCCAGAGGGTGTCGAGGGTTAAGTTTACCTTCCGGTGCTTGATCTTTTCACTGCGGATCCAATCGAAATCCGGCAGCGGGCGCGGCGGCTCGTCCGAAGCCGGCGTTGGCGGAAAAAGCATTTCGCCAAGAAGGGCTTCGGTAAGATCCGCTGGCAGGGGCCAGGACAACCCAGCCGCCTTGGCGCGGCACAGGTAGTCTGCCACGGTGCTGCGCGCGATGCCGCAGGCTTGGGCTATCTGGCGGTGGCTGCGATTGCAACTGTGGTGCTGTTGTAATACTTCACGGATTTTGCGCATAGGTAATCTGATGTTTGACATGATGCCTCCATTATGGATGAAGACTCAATCAAACATAGTTACCCGGCGCCGCTACAAGCTGATCAGACAAATCCCCGAAAGGGGGTGGCCGATTTGCTTCAGAACGGTGGCCGATTTGGATTAGACTGGTGGCCGATTTGCTTCAGAACACCGGCCGATTTGGGTCAGAATATGCAAAGAGAGCTTTATAAAGATATTTGGGCTTCCATCTCCGGGGACAAGCAGATGGTTTTTTTATCCGGTCCCAGACAAACTGGGAAGACAACTTTCGTGCGTGAGGCCGCCAAGTTTTTTGCCAACAGTCCTTATTTCAATTGGGGTATGATTTCCCACAAGCGGCAACTGGTGGAAACCCCGTATTTCTTCACTGAGCTCGCCCGGAAAGATTC
>JBAYJD010000097.1:0-3128 GCA_041665305.1 Elusimicrobiales bacterium | reverse complement strand
GACGGGCAGAATACCTATCCGCTCGGTGATTGGACCGGGCTTCTGACCTTGAACGGCAATTATATCGTCATGTCCGGTTTTGAAGTTAAGAATACCAACGATAGGAACGCGGAGGGCGTTTTTATAGTCGGCCACCACAATACCATAAGTCACTTCAACATCCATGGTGTTAACCAACATGGCGTTCAGATCGAAGGCGACTATGGGATCGTGGAGGATAGCGAGGTTTGGGATACCAGTCGTACAAATGCCAACGGCTCGACCGCAAGCACGGGAGCGACGGGGTTGAGTTCGGGGCGGGACCCGGTTAATGGAATTACCGACAATGCCATTATACGAAGAAATGTGGTTCACAATATCTGGGGAGAGGGTTTATCTTCCTATGAGTCGAACGGCACGCTTATCGAGGACAATACCGTGTACGACACTTATGCCGTCAGCTCCTATATTTCGGACTCGCCTAATGTGGTCTTCCGCAATAATCTCGTCTATATGCCGTCGAATCCCGCGATCAAATCCAAGCCCGGCAATGAAGTGTTCGCTTTAGATGATGAGCTGTCTTCCAAGCCCCGGTCCGCGAACGTTCAGATTTACAATAATCTTTTCATCGGCGGACCTGTAGACCTCTTCAGTTGGACGCTTGTATCCGGCTCCGGCATGTCGAACACCCTGTTCGCCAACAATACAATGATCAACTGTGATTTTCGAATGGGTTCAATAAATTCAGCTTCCTCCATCAAGAACAATATTTTCTACCGTAACGACGGTGGTTCGCTTGCGGATATCCCAAGCAAAAGCGGACTGACGTTCTCCAATAACCTGTGGTCGTCGGCTCCGCCGTCCAACGGTTCCGGTACGGGCGATGTCATAGGTGACCCTCTGCTGGCGAAGACGGGCTCGTTAAGCGCGGGCTCGCTCACCGCCAATTATTTCAAACTTTCATCCGCGTCCTCTCCCGCCATCAATAAGGCCGTGGTGTTGTCGCAGGTAACTGACGATTACTTCAATACGGCGCGCGGTTCCAGTCCCGATATAGGCGCGCACGAATATGTGTCTTCGTCCGGCGGCGACGCCTCCGCGCCCACCGTTCCCGGCGGGCTCGCCGCGAGCGGTGTTACCGGTTCGGCGTTCACTCTCGGCTGGACGGCGTCCACGGATAATGTGGGCGTGGCGGGGTACCGGCTGGATGTGTCGCTTAATTCAGGTTTCACTAGTTTTGTGTCCGGATATAACAATCTGAGCGTGGGTAATGTGACCTCTAAGTCTGTTTCAGGGTTGTCTGCCGGCACGGCGTATTATGCGAGACTGCGCGCTTATGACGCGGCCGGTAATATTTCCGCCAACAGCGCCGTGCTTTCGATCGCCACAGCCGACGACCCGTCGTCCAGTCGCGGCGTTATCGCATTTTCAACCGCGGCATACAAGGCGGCTGAGAACAGCGGGTCCGCCGTGATCACAGTCTCAAGGACCGGCGGTAGCGACGGTGTGGCCACCGTGGGTTACGCGACAAGCAACGGCACCGCGGGCTCGGGCTCGGATTACACGGCTGCAAGCGGCACCTTGAGATGGGAGGACGGCGACGCGGCCGACAAAACATTTTCTGTGCCCTTAGCCGACGATACGCTGACCGAATCCGGAGAAACGGTAAACCTTGCCTTAAGCAATGTCGTCAACGCGGCGCTGGGAGCGCAGAGAACGGCGGTCTTGACCATCCTCGATAATGAAACCGTGGACAGGTCCTCGCCCACCGCCCCCGGCGGGCTCGCCGCCGGCGGCGTTACGCGCGCGGCGTTCAACCTTAGCTGGACCGCCTCCACGGATAATGTGGGCGTGGCGGGCTACCGGCTGGATGTTTCGCTAAATTCCGGTTTCACGAGTTTTGTGCCGGGTTACAGCAGCCTGAATCTCGGCAGCGTGACTTCGAAGGCCGTTTCGGGGCTGTCCGCCGGTACAGCTTATTATGCCAGGCTGCGGGCTTATGACGCGGCCGGCAATATCTCGGCTAACAGCGCCTCTCTGAGGGTCGCCACCCTGGCGGCGCCCGACACATCCGCGCCCGCCGCTCCCGGGGGCCTGTCCGTGAGCGTTATAAGCACTTGCGCGCTTAATCTCAGCTGGACCGCTTCCACCGATAATGTGGGCGTAGCGGGTTACAGGCTGGATGTGTCGCTTAATTCGGGGTTCGGCAGTTTCGTATCCGGCTACAATAACCTGGACCTGGGTAATGTAACCTCGAAGATCATTTCAGGGCTTACAGCCGGCGTCCCCTATTACGTCAGACTGCGGGCCTATGACGCGGCCGGCAATGTTTCAGCCGACAGCGCCGCTCTGACCGCCACGATCACGGGCCCGGTCCCTGTCATTTACATCAGCTCCGCCTCTTTTCAGTGGCATAGGTACCACCGCCGCTGGTACAGCTCTTATTCGGTTGCCTTTGACGCGACCCCGCTGGCCGCCGGCATCGAAGGTGTAGTGGGCCTCTCGACCGTTCTGCCCACCAGCCACTCCAGCCTGACGATCGCCGTGCGTTTCAACCCGGCGAATACCATAGATGCGTTCAACGGTTCCGTTTATTCGGCGGACTCGGCTATCCCCTACGCCGCGAACACCAGTTATCATTTCCGGCTTGTTATCAACAGCGCCGCGCATCTTTACAGCGCCTATGTGACGCCGAAGGGCGGGAAGGAGCTGGTCATCGGCACCAGATATTCTTTCCGCAGGGGAGAGCCCCCGGCGGTCGGTTCCGGTTACGGTCCTCTCAGCGACCAGACCGAAGCGGATGATCTTGGCTATTGCGATTTCATTTCGAGCGCCGGCGCTTTCGCGTTCAGCGAGTTCGATCTCAGCGCCGCGCCCGTTTCGGACCCTGTAATACCCGCCGCGGCGGTGAGCCAGGTACGGGTGTACCCCAATCCGTTCTATCCCGGCAAGGGGCAGAGTCAGGTTACCTTCGACGGCCTGCCGCAGGACGCTAAAGTGAAGATCTACACGCTGCGCGGGGAGCTGGTGTGGGAGGGTACGGCCGGCGCAGCGGGTACCGCGGCATGGCCCGGTAAGAACAAAGCGGGAAACCAGTCCGCCAGCGGCTTGTATCTGGCGCATATAAAATCCGGCAAGGATGAAAAGAT
>JBAYJD010000096.1:0-3226 GCA_041665305.1 Elusimicrobiales bacterium | reverse complement strand
ATAAGTAATAGAATTTCTGGAGGCTTGGATTTGAGATGGATGCGAGACGCGACGAACGAGCATACCGGCGGTCTGTGAGTTCGGAGCAACGAAGCAGCCGCTCAAAGGCAAGCCTCCCTTTCCTTTCGGGAAAGGGCCGGGCGCTTTTGGGCTGCAACTGCGTCACAAATCGCTTACATAGCGCAGCTATGCCGCGCGATTTGTTCCTTGCTTCGCTCCAAAATCGGCCCGGCCAGGATTTCTATTATTTATGCGTAGGTCAATAATGAAATTTTTTTCAACGCTTAAATTCCGGGTACTGGTCTCCCGTGTGCTGGCGGTTTTGTTCGCGTTGGCCGTTACCGCGGTCGTTCTCGACCGTTTCCTTGAAAAGCGGGCCATGAACGATCTGCGCATCTCCATGCGCGCCCAGGCCCGGCTGATCGCCGCGCAGTGCGGTCCGGCGCGGCTTCGCATGGAAGATCCCGGAGATGTCGATGCCTTAGTTAAAAAGCTGGCCGGCTTGGCCGGCTCAAGGATAACGGTTGTGTCGGCCCTTTTAGCTCTGGCGGCCGGCTGGCTGATAATTTTTTTGGTTTCCACGCAGTTCGGGGAAATAATAGCCGGTTCTAAACGCTTCGCCGCCGGAGACTTTAGTTACCGTATTCCGGCCGGTTCTTCAGGCGAGTTGAAAAAGCTTTCAGAAACCCTTAATTATATGGCGGGGGAGGTCAGCGTGAGAATGCGCGAGGCCGAGCTGCGCCGCCTGGAACTGGAGGCGGTCTTCCGCGATATGCCGGAGGCCATAGTCGTCACGGACGGCGCCGGAATTGTAATACGCATAAATCCCCGCGCCCGCCGGCTTATGGGCGTGAGCGGCTTCGTTCCGGAGGGAATGCGCCTGTCCGGGATGCCGGGGGGGGCGGAACTCTCCTCGGCGGCCCTTAAGGCTCTTTCCAGCGGCCGGCCCGTTTTTTTTGAGGTCGAACCGTCCTCGGCCTCCGGCGCCGTTTTGAGCGTAAGCGCTTCGCCGATCATCCGGGCCGGTTCCATAGGCGGCTGCGTGCTGGTGGCCAGGGATATCACGGAGCCGCGCAAGCTTGAGGCTGTCCGGCGGGAGTTTGTGGCCAATGTCTCGCACGAGCTGAAAACCCCGCTTACCGCCATAAGGGGCTGCGCCGAAACTCTCCTTAACGGCGCGCTTGAGGATCGCGAGCATGGACCGGATTTTGTCCGCAGCATCTATGAACAGTCGGTGCGTCTGGATAAGCTGGTCGACGACTTGCTTAAGATCTCTTATGCCGAATCCGGGAGGGTCAGGCTTGAGAAGACGACTTTGGAAGTGAAGGCGCTGGTGGACGAGATCGCGCGGAACCTGGGGGCAATAGCGGCCGGTAAGGCCGTGTCGTTCTTAAATCTTGTTCCCGAGGCGCTGCGCGTGAACGCGGACCGCGATAAACTTTCGCAAGTGCTTATAAATCTCCTGGACAACGCCGTTAAGTACAACCGGGAAGGCGGAAAAATAACAATTTCAGCCGGGGCGCAAGGGCCTGTCGTAAAGATTTCGGTGGAGGATACCGGTCCCGGAATACCGCCGGAGCACCTGCCCCGGCTTTTCGAACGGTTCTACCGCGTGGATAAGGCCCGCTCCAGGGACCTGGGGGGCACGGGACTCGGTCTTTCCATAATGAAGCACCTCGTGGAACTTCACGGCGGTTCCGTCGGGGTGGAAAGTTCGGCGGGCCGCGGCTCGATATTCTGGTTTACCATCCCGAAATAGAACGGTAAAGGACGAAGCGTCCAGGCGGCGGCCCGGTTTACGCTTGTCCGGCCGCGGCTTTTTGCCTGGGTTTTACATACATTTTACACCGGCTTTAAACGGCCTTTATACGCTTTTCCTAAACTATAAGTGTGGCAGTTCTATAGTTTACGGGAGAAAACATGGCTTTTAACTTTATGCCCCGAGCAGCGACATTTTCGAATATCCTGGTGAAACATGGATAGCACGCTTATAGCCATAATTTTCCTGACGGCCCTGGCGCTGTTCTTCGATTTTTTGAACGGCTTCCATGACGCGGCCAACTCTATCGCCACCATAGTGGCCACCCGCGTTCTTTCTCCCAGGTACGCGGTGATGTGGGCGGCGTTCTTCAATTTCATCGCTTTCGCCTTTTTCGGCCTGCATGTGGCCGGCACCATAGGCAAAGGCATAGTGGATATCGCCCAGGTGGACAGTTATATCATCTTCGGGGCGCTGATGGGCGCCTGTTCGTGGAATGTCATAACCTGGCGGTTCGGAATCCCGTCCAGTTCCTCGCATGCTCTGGTGGGAGGGCTGATCGGCGCGGCGCTGGTAAAGTCCGGACCGGGCGCGCTGGTGATGAAGGGAATAATCAAGACGGTGGCTTTTATCGTTATTTCGCCGGTGGTCGGCATGATCCTAGGGTTTGTGCTGGGCGTGATAGTCTACAACCTTTTTGCCCGTTCCACTCCGGTGAAGGTA
This sequence comes from Elusimicrobiales bacterium, assembly GCA_041665305.1. Lineage (GTDB taxonomy): Bacteria > Elusimicrobiota > Elusimicrobia > Elusimicrobiales > UBA9959 > YA12-FULL-51-18. The sequence goes on along the minus strand of JBAYJD010000096.1, from coordinate 744 downwards.
GACCACTTGTTCCGCAAGGGCCAGTTGTTGTCGGCCGCCGCGTATAGTCTGGGCCATGGAGGCAATGACGCGCAGAAAACCATGGGGATAATAACCGGGCTGCTTTTCAGCGCGGGTTACCTGGGAAAAGAATTCCATATTCCGCTCTGGATCGTGCTGGCCTGCCACGCCGCGATAGCCCTTGGAACCATGACAGGGGGCTGGCGCATAGTGAAAACCATGGGCAACAAGTTGTCCAAGCTTCGCCCGGTGGACGGTTTTTGCGCCGAGTTCGGCGCTTCCATGGTGCTGTTCGGCGCCTCGGCCCTGGGCGTGCCGATAAGCACCACCCATACCATAACCGGCGCCATAGTGGGAGTGGGCGCGCTGAAGGGGATACGGGCGGTAAAGTGGGGAATAGCCGGGCAGATCGTATGGGCCTGGATCGTCACCATTCCGGCTTCGGCTTTGATCTCAGCCGTCTGCTACCGGCTGGCGGTCGCAATACTTAAATGAGCCGTTGCCCTTACTTCGTAGGCTGCCGTATGTCGGTGTATAACTGCGGCGCTATCACTGGAGCGTGCACGGTAACTTTCAGTCTTATGCGGCACCTCGTGCATGATGACGGCGCCCCGGCTATGCGCTAGGAGCCTGTCCGACATAAGGAATTTTGGCTGCAATCGCCGTTTTTTGCCTGCACCTTTGTTGCGCGAAACTTACAGGTTCATTGGAGCCTGCGCGTTTCGCGCAACTTCGGCTCGGCTT
>JBAYJD010000095.1:0-3696 GCA_041665305.1 Elusimicrobiales bacterium | reverse complement strand
AGTTGGTGCATTATTGTGTTATAATGAGACATAGGGAATCCTCCGTTGGCAAAATTCTTCTAAGCAAAGTAATTTTACCATTCACGAAGGGTTCCCTCTAAATTTTAACCGGACAGGTCTGATGTCGGACAGGCTCCTAGTGTATCCCGTGCATCCATTTCCTGAGTTTGGGCGTGATGAGCAGCAACAGCGCGGCCGCGCCTACCGCCGTGCCGGTGGGGATCATGTAGAACAGCGTGTGATTTATGGTGTCGTAATTCCCGGCGAAGAAGCCTCCGACGAAGTTGGCGGCGAAGCTGGACAGCAGCCAGACCCCCATCATCAGCGAGCCGAATTGCACCGGCGCCAGTTTGGTTACCAGTGAAAGTCCGACGGGCGACAGGCACAGTTCCCCCAGCGTGTGGAAGAAATACGCGCCTATCAGCCACATAACGCTTACCGGTCCCGACTGCTGATACACGGCGGCGGCCGCTATCATTACCATAAAACCTATGGCCAGCAGACCCAGGCCCAGGACGAACTTGATGGGGCTTGAGGGCTCTTTGCCGGTTTCTCCAAGGCGCACCCACATTTTTGAAAAGAACGGGGCCAGGAGGAAGATGATCAAAGGGTTGATGGACTGGAAATAGCTGGCCGGCATTTCCCAGCTCCAGCCGAACAGGTTCACTACCCTGTTGGTCTCGCGGTCGGCGAACAAGGTCAGCGAGCTGCCCGCCTGCTCGAAAGCGGACCAGAAGAAGATGGTGAAGAATACCATGATGAAGATCACGGCCATACGCTGCTTTTCAACATGCGTAAGAGTCGACTTCTCCGATTTCGACGCATAGGCGTAAACCAGGCCTATCAGGGTCAGTATTGCCGCTGTGCCGTAGAGCCAGCCGGGGATCATGCCCTTTATATCGTAGCCGCTGAACTGGAGAGCGCTGGCGGCAAGGAACGCCAGGACCAGCCCGATAAGAATTACGGGAACATAGGGTTTTTCTCCGGCGACGGGGGGTTTCATCCCTTTATCTCCCAGCAGCGCTTTCTGTCCCCACAGGTACATGATAAGTCCCAGCACCATGCCCACGCCGGCGGCCCCGAAGCCGTAATGCCAGCCCACTTTTTCACCCAGAGTTCCGCAGATCAGCGGCGAGAAGAACGCGCCCAGATTTATGCCCATGTAGAAGATAGTGAAGCCGGCGTCCCTGCGCGGATCGTTCTCTTCGTAAAGAGCGCCGACTACGGTGGAGATGTTGGGTTTAAAAAAACCGTTGCCCATGATGAGGAGGATCAGGGCGGAAAAAAAGAAGGGCAGCGGGGGGAATGCCATGGCGAAATGTCCGAGGGCCATCAGGGTGCCGCCTACTACTATCGACCTGCGCTGGCCGAGGTAGCGGTCCGCTATGTAGCCGCCGAGCAGCGGCGTAAAGTAAACCATGCCGGTGTACCAGCCGTAGATCTGCCCGGATTTTTCGGTGGAGAACATCAGGTATTTCACCATGTAAAGCGTCAGCAGCGCGCGCATGCCGTAATAGGAGAACCGCTCCCACATCTCGACAAAAAATAAAAGGAACAGACCTTTGGGCTGGTTATGGTGCAGGCTCATCGCGGGCTCCTTGCAACGGGGTTAAATTTAAAATTCGGATACAGAATGTAGAATATAGAATTTGGACTGAAAAAGAAAGTCTTTAGTAAAAATTTTTGCCGGAAAAATTTTTACTCCGTGTCAGCGGACTATGTCTACGGCGCCGGGCGCAGCGGCGGTCTCGGAAAGCGCGGCCTCGGAAACAGCGCAGCGCAAGCCGATGTCGTCGTTGGATTTATCGCTTCCGGCCCTGTTTGCCGAGCGCAGCGAGTCGGCGTCAAAAGCCCAGGAGCCGCCCCTGATGACATTATCGCTTCCGGACACGGGCCCGGCGGGATTCAGCCTGGGGCTTTCCCGGTAATACTCCTTATCGTATAGGTCGGCCGTCCATTCCCAGACATTGCCGTGCATATCGTAAATGCCCGCTCCGTTGGGTTTTTTCCGGCCCGCGAGATGCGGCTCTCCGCCCGAGTCGGCCTCGTACCAGGCGTACTCCGCGGTTGCGGCCGGGTCGTCGCCGAAGGAAAAAATAGAATCCGTTCCGCCTCTCGCGGCCGCCTCCCATTCCGCCTCCGTAGGCAGGCGTTTGTTCTTCGCCGCGCAGTAGGCGCGCGCGTCCTTTGCCGTCACCCCCACGATCGGACAGCCCCCGCAATTTTTAAAGACGGAGGAGAGATGCCTGTAGTATGATTTGGAGCCGGTGTCTATGTTAAATTGCCCGCCGGGTTTGGCCCATTCCGGATAATTCGCGTTCGCGGCTGCGGCGAACTTCATGTAATCCGCCGTGGACGCCTCGTATTTGTCTATATAAAAAGCGTCAAGATAGACCTTGTGCCGCGGATGTTCATCCGGGTCCCCCGCGCCCTCCGGCGAGCCGATCTGGTATTCTCCGGCGGACAGATAGGCCATATCCTTCGTCTTTTCACGCAACGCGGCCGTTTTCTTCTCCTCCACGAATTTGCCGGCTGAGGCGAGGCAGCCGCCGCAGGCTTTGTCGGCCTCGGGCGACCAGATATACGCTATAACGCCTCCGGCCTTCTGGTCGGAAGTGAGGCGCGCCTGGTTCACGGCGTCCGCCAGGCGGTTGCGGCCGGTAACCCAGAAAAAGAGCGCCAGGCCCAGGAGCAGGACCGAAATAAGGAGGTGGGCCGGGAGCTTGTATCCGCCCGCGGCGGTTTTCCCGCAGTGCGGGCAGCGGCTGGTATTTGCTGGAAGAGCGGTCACGGTCAGGCCTCCGTTTGAAACAAGATCCCTGTCGGGTATATGATAATATATTTCCCCGCCGCCTGTAAGGATTGCTTTGCGCAGAAATAGGGCGGGCGGCGGGATGAAGATTCTCCGCCGCGGTGTGAGTCCGTCCATACCTTATATATAGCGGCTGGAAGGGTTGCGCCGCGGCCGCGGCGCAAGCGGCGCAAAAAAATATTTGACAAGGTTTTAAAATTTGGTATACTAATCGAACTGTCGGGGATTGAGCCGGCCGGGCTCGCGGAAAAAACGGCGTAGTTTTGATCTTTTAAAGTTGAATGGCAAGCAGCCCGGCCCGCGCAAACGGGCGGAGCGAAGTAAAAATTTTTGCGGCAAAAATTTTTATTCTCCGACGAGAAAAATAATAGTTGACAGGTTCGCAGAAAGTTTGATACTATATTCTTGTAGCCGCGAATAACACTCGCGGCGAGCCAAATGACCCGTACCTGTTGTAAACGCTAAGAAAACAGGAAAGGGTTTGTTCTCTCTAAAAAATTATGTATGAATGGGCACCCTGAACTTAATCGGGATGGGGGACCACGGACGAAGGAAAGAGCGAAGAAGAAATTCTTTGCCGAGCCCTCGGCCTGAAGCCTTCAGCCAAGATTATGGGATGATTAATCATTAAAAATCCAATTGGGTGTGATAACTTTGCAAGTAAGTAATTAACACGCAAACGATAAGAAGAGCTAATCAGAACGCTCCGTAAATGCTAATAGTTAATAGCTATGTTCGCTATGAGCTGTTACGGATTTTAATGGAGAGTTTGATCCTGGCTCAGAGTTAACGCTGGCGGCGTGCCTAACACATGCAAGTCGAACGGAGCGTACCAGAATATCGGGCGCTTAGTGGCAGACGGGTGAGTAACACGTAAACAACCT
>JBAYJD010000094.1:0-3844 GCA_041665305.1 Elusimicrobiales bacterium | reverse complement strand
GTATTACGGCGACGGCTCCATGCTGACCGGCATCTCGGGCGACAACCTGGGCAACCATACGGCTGCCAGGGACCTGGATATGGCGGGATTCAAGATAGGCAATGCCGGCGCAGTGACCGGCAGCTCGTTTACGGCCACCGGCATGGGCATAGGCGCGGTCCGGCTCCAACTGGCGGATAATGTGGTCGTCTCTTCGGAGGCCAATGCGGCCCTGGGCGGCGGCGTTAATATCTCAAGCAATGTGTACATAGTGGGCTTCAGCTCGGCCGCTAAGTATTACGGCGACGGCTCCATGCTGACCGGTATCGTCGGCGCAAGCGACAACCTGGGTAACCATATCGCCACCAAGAACCTGAATATGTCCGGTTTCGACATCGTAAGCGTTTCTACCCTGACCGTAAGTTCCATCACCACGACAGCGGCGGGGGTGACATTCAGCACCAATGTTTATGTGAACGGCAATGTAGGGATAGGCACCTCGGCCCCAGCGGCCAAACTGGCTGTTACCGGAGAAGAAGATCCAGGCCGGTATATCGCTGTGTTCAACTCAGGTTCGAAGCTGGCCGCCTGGCTTAAGAACAAGTAAGCAAGAGCGGACATTACAGGCGGATCATAGGTGATCCAAGGTTGCCCGGACCCCCGCTTGCCCGGGGATCCGGGAGTTTTGCGCCCTTCACATTTGATTAAAAATTTTTGCGGCGAAAATTTTTACCTCAACTTCGACACTGGGATGTCTTAAAGAGTGCTATAAAATGTCGTTCTACGACATTTTTTTGTAACAATCATTTCTCTATAACTTCGGGATTTCTTCGGGATTCCAGGCCGGTTTCCTCATAGACTATATATAGGATATCTATGAGACACTGGACCGGCGGAAAACTGACTGCGATCTTGGCGGCGCAAATACTTTGCGCAGCCGGCGTTTTTTGTTTTTCCGCCAGAGCCGGAACTCCCGGCGCCGCCGCCGCCTCTTTCCTTAAATTCACGCCCAGCCCGCGCGCTACCGCTATGGGGGAATCCTACGTCTCGGTGACCGAGGACGCCTATGCCGCGTACTGGAATCCCGCGGGCCTCGCCAGCGTGGAACAGGCCGAACTCGCGGCCACCTACAACGCTTCTTTTGAAGATGTCACGCACCAGTACATCTCCCTGGCTTATCCGCTGAGCTACGGCTCCACGCTGGACCTGAACATCACGCGCCTGACGGTAGCCCCTTTCCAGGGCTACGACGCCGTGGGCTTCGCGACCTCCAAGATCCAATCCTCCGACATGGCGATAGGCGCCGCCTACGGCAGGACCCTGATGAAAGATGAGATCGAACGCCCCGTCCTCAACGCCGGAGTCAACCTGAAAAGCGTCAGCGAAACGCTGGATAAAGTTTCCGCCAATTCGTTCGCCCTGGACCTGGGCGCGATCTATTATCTGAGGCCCGCCAAGTACTGGATGCAGAAAGTCCAGGCCCAGGAATTCCGGTTCGCGTTCACCGCCAGGAATCTCGGCCCCGGACTTAAATTCGACAAGATCTCCTCCCCGCTGCCTATGTCCGCCACCCTGGGCTCCTCCTGGCTTTCCCATCCCTACGGCAGCGCGACCCTTATCCTGAGCCTGGACCAGACCATCGCTAACGACGACAAATACTCCGTCAGCCTGGGCGCGGAATATGTGGCTTTCCAGCTGCTTTCCTTCCGGGCCGGTTTCAGGACCGGCCAGGCGATCGGCGCCGGCGTGCGGTTCGGGGTCGGTTTCAAACTTTCTTTCGTGGACCTGGACTATTCGATGTCTCCTTACGGGGACCTGGGCGCCATGCATAAATTGGGCATGACCATTAAGTTCGGGGCCGTAGCCGCGCGCGCTCCGCTGGCCGGCAAGAGCAGGCGCGTGGAAAAGGCCAAACTGATCTCCACAAAGGACAAGATCGAGAAGCTCCAGCTGTTCGCCAACGATTTCATCGAACTCGCCAAAAAGGACCTGGCGAAACGCCGGTATGTCTCCGCCGATGCCGAGATTAATAAGGCCTTCAACCTGGAACCGGAGCTTAAGGCCGGCGAATGGGGCGGTAAAGAAGGCCGGCTGGCCTCCCTCATCAAGGAACTGCGCCTTAAGGATACCCCGGGCCTTGAGGCCATCTTCTCCGCCGACAGCGAGCAGTCCGATGTCGCGCACGAGGCCTTCATGGCTTATGTCGACGGCTACGACCTGAAGGCCTTCCTGCTGGCCCATGCCGCCTGGGGCGCCAACATCCGCGGCGAGGCCGTCTTTGAGGAACTGCTGCAGGTCCTGTGCCAGCTGACGCGCAACAATATCCGCCGCGAAGAAATGCTTCCCAAGGTCGCGCTGGTAAAAGAAAAGCTCCGCAAAGCCGCCAAGTATTTCTACATCCAGCAGTTCGATATGGCGGCCAAGGAGTGCGAAGAAGCCGTTCTGCTGGACGAGGCGAATGTGATAGGCTGGACCAGGCTCGGCTCCGCCTACTATATAATGGGCGATAAGGAAAAGGCCAAAAAGGCGTACGGCAGGGCCCTTGCCCTTAACCCCGGGGACAAGGTGATCCTTCAGTTCATGGAAGCCCAGGGGTGGAAGTGAGCGGCGTATGGAATTTCTGGCGATAATCTTTATTCCGATGATCCTGCTGCTGCTGGGGGCCGGTTTCCTGGTCGTTTCGCAGGTTTCCGGCTTCCTGCAGTCCGGCGCGCTTAATAAGCGGCAGCGGTTCTCCAATATGATCATCCAGCAGTATATGGTCCAGATCGCCATGGCGCAGAGCCAGATCTCCCAGCGGGGCCGCGAACTGGAGGCGCTCTCTTCGCAGTTGGTGCTCTCCAATCAGGAGTTAGGGCGCTTGAACGATATGAAATCCAAGTTCCTGTCCATGGTGGTGCACGATGTCAGGACGCCTCTGGCTTCCATCAGGGGCTTCAGCGAACTGCTGATCAAAAGGACCGTGGGCGAAAGGGAGGCGCAGTACCTTAAAAATATCGTTTCCTCCACCGACCAGCTGGGCCGCCTGATCGCCGACCTTACCGACCTCGCCATGATAGAAGCCGGCAAGCTGAAAATGGAAAAAACCGTCATCGAATACGCCGATATCGCCAGGGATATAATCCCCGGGATTTCCATAAACGCCCAGAAAAAAGGCGTGGAACTGGTGGTGAACGAGCTTCCCGCCGCCTGCCCCGTCGACGGCGATAAGTTCAGGCTTTCGCAAGTGCTCATGAACCTGCTGAACAACGCCATAAAGTTCACGCCGGCGGGCAAGCGGGTGGAGCTGACCATGCGCCGGGAGGGTAAAAATCTCGCCGCCTATGTGAAGGATTCCGGCATAGGCATCCACCCCAGCGAGACCAAACGGATCTTTGAAAAGTTCTACCAGGCCAAATATCAGAAGGACGAAAAGCTTCGCAAGCAGGGCTGGGGCCTGGGCCTTTCGATCGCGCAGGAAGTGGTGCGTTCGCATAAGGGCGATATCGGCGCCAGCAGCCCGGGGCTTGGAAAGGGGTCCACATTCTGGTTCAGGATCCCCGCGGGAGTGTGAGGGAGAAAGAATTTTTCCGAAACACCGGTTATGTATAATAACAGCATGGGGTAAAGGCGCGTACAGAGGGCATGGGCTATGGGAAAACCTGGATCGGCGGAGGGCAAATGCGGGCGCGGCGGCGGTTCCGTGCCGCTGTGTTTGCGTTTCGCCTTATTGTTCTTTTTGTCCACGCCGATACTTCCCGCCTCCGCCCAGACGCTTCCGTTGGACGACAAGGCGCGGTACGAGCGGTCGCTTGAGACCAAGGTGGAGGAGGTGCTGTTCAGGCTGCTGGGTCCGAACCAGGCGAAGGTGGTGGTAGAGGCGGGG
>JBAYJD010000093.1:0-3867 GCA_041665305.1 Elusimicrobiales bacterium | reverse complement strand
GCTGCCGCCGCTCCTTGTCGCCGTGATCACGGCCCCGCCGTCCTGCTCCCGTACGGCATAGGCCCCGGTCGAGAACTCGATCGTGCCGGGACTGGACGACGGACCGGCGCGAGTGGCCGTTGATAGCGCGACGCTGTTGGGGGAAGTGTTGCCGGCCGAGTCATAGGCCCTGAGCCTCGCATAGTATAGGGTGTTCGCGGCGAGTCCGGAAACTGTTTTCGAACTTACATCGCCCAGATCAAGGTTATTATACCCCGCGACGAAACTCGAAAAGCCGGAGTTAAGCGACACATCCAGCCTGTAACCCGCCACGCCGACATTATCCGTGGACGCCGTCCAGCCAAGCGTGAACGCCGAGCTGCTTATACCGCTTGCGTAGAGCCCGCCCGGCGCGGCGGGCGGAGAGGTATCGATAACAACGGTATTGCCGCTGGTCGTATTACCGCCGGGGTCGTCGGAAAACGCCCCCCGCGGCGCGGCTATGGTATTTCCGGTCACAATATTGCCGGTAGAATTACCGCTGAATGTAATGCCATAGTATTGGCTGGCAATATGGTTATTTGTGATCCTTACATTGTTCAGATTGGTCAGTCTTATGCCCCATTTCAGGGATGAATTTGAAACCAGCGTATTACCGTCTACAACAATTCCGGACATAGGTTTTATCCCCTGAAATTGATCGCCGGCATACAGGTCCAATTGGTTCCCCGCGTTATTTATAAGTTGTGAATTCAGGATCTGGACATTTTTAACGCCGTTAACAGCATTGCCGTCCGGCTCCAGGTCGATACCTGCCGAGGGCAAAGTTCCGTTCGTATTCTTAAAAATCGAATCTCTAATGACCACGCCGTCCGCGGAGGTGATGGAAACACCCTGGCGCCGGTTATTATCCGCGACCACATTAGCTATGGTTAAGTTGGTAACCGGCACCGAACTTTCGCCCACTACGATCCCGTCGCCCCAGGCGTCCCTGACGGTAACGCTGCCGACAAAAATATTATTGGAGGTGTGGATGCCGATGGTATGTCCGGTTTGCCCTGTGACTCCGCCGCTTGCGCCGTCATCGCCCCAGGGACCTAAATGTCCCAAACGCTCCCCCTGCACGGTGCCGCCGATAATACTCACATTGGAGGCATTCCGAACTCTTATAACGGCATAATGCCCAGGGACTTGCGGGATCGCCCTCAGGACGGCGCCGCTTGCCATGCGGAAAGTCATATTGCTTTTCAGACGGATGCCGTCCCACCCGTTCGCGATGCCGTTGATCATATATACGCCGTCCGGCACGAAAACCGTTCCGCCGGCGGCAAGGGAATCAACCGCCGATTGGATGGCGGCGGTGTCGTCGCTGAAGCCGTCGCCCTTGGCGCCTTTATCTTTCACATTAATAAAAGAGGGGACCGCCGTGGAAACGGAAGGAACATATTCATACGCTCCGATCTCAAAAGCGGAGCCCCGCGGGCGGGCGACGCCGTCGTAGTCGTCGGCCGGTGCACCCTGGTTCGTACCCTTATCGATCGCGGGCGAAACCGCCGACAGATGGTAGTCGCCGGAGCCGTCGGCTTTAAAATTGACGAACTTCGGATCGGCAGTGACGGTGTTTTGGTGGGTGTTCCCGTTCTGCAGGCTGATCCCCCCCGCCGAATTCCCGTAAATAAGGTTGTTTTTATAGATATTGTTCGTGCCCGTCAGCCCTTCCTCTATAATGCCGTATTCCCCGTTATTCATGGAAATGTTATTTGTGACGACAAAGCCGTCCGCTTTTATCCCGCCGCCAGGCGAATCCCCCGCTCCGACGATAATACCGCTCGCCCCGTTCCCGAAAGTGAGATTATTTGAAATAACGAGGTCCCTGGGCGCATGCCAGGTGTGAATGCCGTACCCTGAGTTGTGATACGTGATGTTATTGTATATGTGGCCCCTGAGATTGGAGTGGTAGATCCCGTGGACCCTGCTGCTCCTTGCCCCGCAATTCACGATCCCGACATCGTGCACCACATTCCCGATGATATCGTTGTCGCTGGCGGAATAATTGGTATTGTCTATCCCCGCTCCCCCGTTCGGATCGGTCGCGCAATTAGCGGGTCCCTCTATGTTATGTACATGATTGCCCATGATCCGGCAAAAAGATCCGGAATTATAGATCCCGCCGGCGCCGTCTCCGGTGATATCGAATCCCTCGATATCCACATAACTGCCGTAATTATACCAGACAGCCGACGCCCCGCTGCTTATAATTTTCGCCCCCCACTTGGTATCGGATACATACCTGATACGGGCGGAAGCGGTTCCGCTCGCGCCGCCCTGGATGGCGCCGTCCCTGCCGGAAGCGCCGGTATAGGAATATGTGCCCGGCGCGACATGCACTGTCGCCCCGGCGGATACGCTGCTGACGGCTTTCTGGATCGTCTTCCACGGGGTCGCGGGGTTTTGAGCCTGGGCGGCCGTGTAGGAGTCGGAGCCGGTCGCGGCGACATAATAATTCACCGATCCTGCAAAGACCTGGGCGGTCTGCACAGACAGCGCGGCGCTGCCGGGGGAAGTGTTACCCGCCGCGTCATAGGCTCTGAGCCTGGCATAATATGTGGCGCCGGCAACAAGTCCGGAAACCGCTTTCGAGGTCACATTACCGAGGTTAAGGCTATTGTAACCCGCGACAAAGCTTGAGAAGCCCGAGTTGAGCGACACATCCAGTCTGTAGCCGGCCACGCCCGTATTATCGGTGGAAGCGGTCCAGCCCAAAGCGAACGCCGAACTGCTTACGCCGCTCGCGTAAAGCCCGCCCGGCGCCGTCGGACTGGAGGTGTCTATGGCCGCCGTGTCGTCATTCGTGATAGTAAAGACCGCCGAATTAGGCGTTCCGAGCGCGGCGCCGACGGCGTTGCTCAGGGTAACATTAACCGTCTCGCCTGCTTCAACCAGAGCGTCGTCAAGCACGGTGATATTGAATGTTTTATTCGCCGAATCGCCGTCCGCCCAGCTCAGCGTTCCGCCCGCCGCGGTATAATCCGAGCCGGCTGCCGCCGTCCCGTTGCTTGTCGCATACCGTACCGAAGCCGCGCCGGAACCGCCGCCTGTTCGTTTGACCGTGATCACGGCTGCACCGGCGTTTTCGGCCGCCGTATACGCCCCGGCCGACAATGCGATCGTACCGGAAGCGGATGGGCGATACTCATACGCCCCGATATCAAAAGCGGAGCCCTGCGGGCGGGCGACGCCGTCGTAGTCGTCGGCCGGCGCGCCCTGGCTCGTACCCGCATCGATCGCGGGGGAGGCCGCCTTGAGGTGATAATCTCCGGAGCCGTTGACCTGGTAGTTGACAAAAACGGTTGAGGGGGCCACGATCAATGTATTTTGAGCGGCGTTCCCATTTTTCAAGGCGATGTTAAGGTTCGTGTGTCCATATACGATATTGTTCGAGTAGAGGTTCGCTCCGAGGTCATGCATCTCTATGATGCCGTATTGGCCATTGTCGACAATGATGTTATTGGTGACCACAAATCCCTGTGCCACGACGCCGTTATTAGGCTTATCCGCACCGACATATAGGCCGCCTCTACCATTGCCAAACGCGAGGTTGTTTGAGATCGTCACATAGCTCGGTGCGTGCCAGAAATGAAGGCCGTATCCTGAGTTGTGATAGGAAATATTGTTAAGAATGCGACCTCGAAGATTGGAGTGGTATATTCCATGGACCAAATCAAGGTGCTCACCGCAATTCTTGATCCCGATATTGAACACAACATTCCCGATAATATCATTATCGCTGGCGGCGTAGTTCGTATTATCTATTCCCGCGCCGCCGCTTGGATTGCTAAGACAATTAGGCGGACCGGCTACGTCATGGACACGATTGCCGATGATCCG
>JBAYJD010000092.1:0-3867 GCA_041665305.1 Elusimicrobiales bacterium | reverse complement strand
CAACATAACCTACTACGGGATATAGATTGCGGATACCTTTTGTCCTAACGCTACCCATAGGAGACTGTCCACTACTTCAGGAAAACAACTTTAACGGAATAAAATCCTTATGCTGGACAGGCTCCTAGACCAGTCTTAGGCTCTTCCTAAGGTGGATTGCATCTGTCTGTTCCAGACACCCACGCCGCGCTGTCCAAAAATAAGATACCCCGCCCCCACCATTATTTGTCAATAGCTATGCGCCATGCGATTTGTAATCATCAAATCGCTTATACATGCTTTTTCGCGATCTCGACCAGCCTGGTTTCGAAGGCGGCCATGTCGGAGGGGATCTCGCCGCCGCCCTGGGCGAAGTCTTTGCGGCCGCCGCCGGAGCCGTTTACGACATCGGCCACGCTTTTGGCTATGGCGGAGGCGTCGGCTTTGACATCGCCGGTGTGGGTGACTATGAACGAGAATTTATCTTCCGTCCGGGAATAGATGAAAAGCAAAGTGGATTTAAGGTCCTTTTTTACCTGGTCGGATAATCCGCGCAGTTCCTTCATTTCAAGGGCGCCGGCGTCGTACACCATGAAGCTGGAACCGGAGCCGTCTATGCCTTCGGTAAGGAGCTTGCGGCCCTCTTTGCCGGAAACGGCGGCGTGAGCGGTTTTGGTCCGGCCCGACTTAAGCTCTTTTATATTTTCAAGCAATTGTTCTACGCGCGCGGGCAGGTCCTGCGGCGGCGTGGAAAGCCTGGCCGCGAGGGTTTCGGTGATCTTGGCCAGCCCGGAAATATACGCCAACGCGGCGGGTCCCGACACGCCTTCTATGCGGCGCACGCCGCGCGACACGGAGGAATCCTTGAGGATCTTTATCATCATCAACTCGCCGGTATGGTCTATATGCGTGCCGCCGCAAAGTTCAAGGCTGTAGCGGTCTTTGGCGGCGTCCCAGCCTCCTTCATTTATAAGCACGAAGCGGGCGGGGTCCACATATTTTTCTCCGAGCAGGGTAGTGGCTCCGAATCTGGCGGCGTCGGCCAGCGGCCGTTCCGCTTTGAGCACAAGATAATCGGCGCGCACGGCGGTGTTGGCAAGCTCTTCCACGCGGGCCAATTCTTCTTTTGAAGGGGCTTTCATGACGGTGTAGTCGAAACGGAATTTATGAGGGTCCACCTCGGACCCGGCCTGGCGGGTGGTATCGCCGAAAACGGTTTTCAGGGCGGCGTTGATCACATGCGTGGCCGTGTGGTTGCAGGCGGTGCGGTGACGGTCCCCGGAAACGCGCGCGGTCACCTTCATGCCTTTTTTAAGCGGAGCCGAAGTTTTGACATAATGGAAATAAACTTTTTCCACGGGCTTCTGCGAATCGGCCACCGCGGCGATATTTTCCCCGTTAAGCGCGAGGAACCCCGTATCCCCGGCCTGGCCGCCGGACTGGGCGTAGAACGGGGTGAGATCCAGCACGGCGTAGCCGTCCGAGCCGGCCGGCAGGGACTCGACCAGATTTCCCTTCAGGTCCAGCAGGGCCAGGACGGAGGACTGCGTTTCCGTAACCTCATACCCCTTAAAAACCGTGGCGGGAAGTTTTTCTTCCGCGGTCTGGAAGATAAGCGCGTTCTTTTCCCCGGAATCTTTCCAGCGGGCTTTGGCCACGCCCTGCGCGGCCAGACGCGCCTCATTAAAGCCTTTTTCATCCACAGCCACGCCTTTTTTCAGCGCCAGTTCGCGGGTAAGTTCGAATGGGAAGCCGTAGGTTTCATAAAGACGGAACGATTCCGCGCCGGGGATGCCGCCGGGGAATTTCTCCAGGAGGCTTGCAAGGAACCCTTCCCCGGTTTCCAGGGTTTCGATAAAGCCCTGTTCTTCGAACCGCAGGGTTTCGGCTATTTGCTTGGACGCGGCCTCAACTTCTGGATAGACGCCTTTGAAAATCTCATAGACCGCGGGGGTCAGCTTGTGCAGGAACGGTTCTTTGGCGCCCATTATGCGGCCGTACCGGGAGGCGCGGCGGATGAGGCGGCGCAGAACATAGCCCCGGCCTTCGTTGGAAGGAATGACGCCTTCGGAGATCAGGAAGGAGGAGGCGCGCAGATGTTCGCTTATTATGCGGAAAGCGGAGACGGCCTCGTCGGAAGAACTGTATCCGGTTTTAAGCAGTTTCGAGGCGGCTTCTATGATGGGATAGAAAAGCGAGGTTTCAAAAGGAGACTCTTTGCCTTCCACGATGAAGGTAAGGCGCTCCAGGCCCATGCCCGTGTCGATATTCTTGCGCGGCAGCGGCATAAAAGAGCCGTCTGCCTGCCGGTCGAACTGGGTGAACACATGGTTCCAGACCTCTATATAGCGGTCGCAGGAGCAGGCGCCGGGTCCCTCGCAGCCTTTATGGCCGTATTTTTCGCCGCGGTCCCAGTAGATCTCAGAGCAGGGGCCCGAGGGGCCGGTTTCGCCCATGGACCAGAAGTTGTCCTTGTCTCCCAGTTCGATAATATGGGAATGGAGGTCCGCGGGGAGTATGCTTTCCCAGATAGCGCGGGCCTCCGCATCGCGCGGGGCCGTCCCGCCCTTGTAGATGGAAGGATAAAAGCGGTCGGCCGGCAGGCCCATTTCCCTGGTGAAGAATTCCCAGCCCCAGGAGAGCGATTCCTTTTTAAAATAGTCGCCGAAAGAAAAATTTCCCAGCATCTCGAAGAAGGTCAGGTGGCGGATGGTTTTGCCCACATTGTCTATGTCCGTGGTGCGGAAAGATTTCTGGCAGGAGGCGGCCCTTTTAAGGTCGGTTTTCAGGCCGAGATAATAAGGCTTGAACTGCACCATTCCGGCGGAGGTGAACAGCAGCGAAGGATCGCCCTCGGGGATAAGCGGGCTTGATTTGATCACAGGATGCCCCTGCTTCGCGAAAAAATCCAGGAATTTTTTTCTTATTTCATAATTCTTCATATGCCGTTTCCTTAGCCGCCGTCTCCGGACCGTCAAAGGCAATTATACCAAATTGCTATAATCTGCTTATGGCTTCGAGAAGATCCCGTACGCTGAGGTTTTGGGACAAGATAAACGCGGGAGGCAGAAAACACGACCTTTTCCGCGACAGAGATCGCGTCATCCTGGCCGTTTCCGGCGGACCCGATTCCGCGGCGATGCTGGATTTCTTCGCCAAACAGGCCCGGAACCGCCGCCTGACGCTTCTCATAGCCCATTTGAACCATAAAATACGCGGCAAGGAAGCCGACAGGGACGAGGCCTTCGTTAAAAAACTGGGCCGGACCTACGGACTTGAAACCGTTACGGGAAGGGCCGGCGTCCCTGCCCTGGCAAAAAAGCTTAAGATCAGCGTAGAGCACGCCGCGCGGCGGGCCCGCTATGACTTTTTGACCGGATTGGCGCTGAAAAGGAAATTCCGCCTGATAGCCACCGCCCACCACGCCGACGACCACGCGGAAACTTTTCTGCTGAACCTGCTGCGCGGCACGGAGCCAAAAGGCCTGCTGGGGATCCCGGTCAGCCGCGCGCTGCACGGCAGGGGCGCCTCCGCGATCCGGGTCATAAGGCCGCTGCTCCCGGTGACCCGGGCCGAGATCATGGAATATCTGGAACTCAATGATCTTTCTTACCGCAACGACAAGTCCAACGAAGACGAAAAATACCGGCGCAACTGGCTCCGGAAGACCCTCATTCCCCTGATCGAGAAAAAACAGCCGCGGTTCAAAACCCACCTGACCGAGCTCTCCGCCAAACTCGCCTTATTGGTCCGGTGACATCATTAATCCGGTGACATAATAGAATGGCACTAACTTAAGGTGTTAATCTGGAATAGGCCCTGCTTTTCGCTTCTTAACTCCGATTGTGGTCGCTTCGCAGATTTTCTGCGATAAACCTCGCATATCCT
>JBAYJD010000091.1:0-3968 GCA_041665305.1 Elusimicrobiales bacterium | reverse complement strand
GAACACAAGACTGTGCAAGCCATTTGTTTCCACAACAAAAGACGAGACATAGACCGCGAAACCGCCGCCATCCAAAGCGTAATCAGTTTCAGCGACGCCGGATATGGCGTCCAGCGCCGTAAGGGTCACAGTGACGGGACCGGTGTAATACCCGTCCTGAAAAACTCCGGATATCGCGGCGCTGCTCACCGGCGCGCTATTATCAACCGTTATGCTTGAAGTTTTTACGGCTTCCGCGTTACCGGCGGCGTCGACACTGTAGAACCTGGCCCGATGCCCGCCTTCGCCCGCGATCGTGAATGTCCCCGCATAAACGCTGAAGGTGTCCGGATCCACGGAATAATATACGGCCGCCACAACACCCAGCTTATCGCCCGCCGCAAAAGCGTCGTCGAAGGCGCTCAGGTTCAGGATAGTAGTGGAAGTAATAAATAGTTCGCCCTCCGTCCTGTACGCTGGCGTTCCCGCCACGATCTGCGTCACCGGCGGCAATAGATCGACACTAGCGGTTTTTAACACGCCAAGATCGGTGTAACCGGTTTCAACCCCGCCCGTGTTACGGGCTTTTGCGCGCAAATAATATGCTGCGCCCGAGACAAGGCCGTTAAAAACATAGTCCGTCCGTTTGACCCAGCCGCTTTCCCCGGAGATAGAAGTCCAGTCCGGCGTAGTGGAGATCTGCGCCTGATATTGCGTCCAGGCGGGATTCCCGCCGGAGTCCCACGCGATACTGCAACTGGAAACACCTACAACGGAACCGAGCAGCGCTCCGGGCCGGGCGGCCAGCGTGGCCGTACTGCCCAAATTTACCCATGCGGACATAGCTCCGCTTTCCGGATTCCTGGCGGAGCCGTACATCCAATAAGTAGTATCAGGCGTCAAGCCCGTAAACACAAAGGACCGGTCAGTCCGGTCCTTAAAAGGCGAAACGCCGACGGCCGGTTCAAAAGCGTCGGTGTCGATCCGCAGGCCGTATTCTATCGGAGTGTTGTTATTTGCCGCCTGCCAGCCGATATTTAATGAAGCGGTACCGGCTATAACATTTTCTATCCCGGCCGGAGCCGATACGGCGGTTTGTGTCGTAAGCGGATTTGAGGCCGCTGAATATTGTCCCTGCGCGTCGGCCATGAACACGGCTAATTGATAGACGGCATTCCCCAGCAGCCCGGGCAGCGGATACGCCTGTGCCGCTCCGGGGACCGTTGTAGTGCTAAAAAATATTTGGGCGGCTGAAACTGCCGGAGTGCTCCCGGCGGCGGTGGAATAAAAAATGGCGTAGCGGCCTCCGTATACCGTCCCGGAGCTGCCGTCCTCTCCGGCGGCGGTCCAGGTCAGCGCCGCGCCGGTCCCGGCGGTCTGCAAAGCCAGGTCGGTTATAGCGGCGGGCGGAGCGTCCAGGGCCGCCGCGTTAAATGTCACGGCGTAATCCGGAGATTGAGCGCCGGTATAATCCAGGATATGAAGATGCCTTATGGTCTCATGCGTGACCTTATTGTAATGCTTGGAGAGCCAGGCATTGCGCGGGTTGCTCTGCCTGCCGTCGGACCTGATTACGGAAAGAAGCGAAAGCCCCCCCTCAGGCGCGGGGAGAACGGCGTGCACCCAGGTATTGGGAAGTACGGGAACCTCATATATCAGCCGCAGCACGCTATTGGAACCGGAAAGAGCGCCCGTCAGATGAGCGGGGACATTCTGCACCGGCGTAAGATCAGGCCGGTCCGACTCCATAAGAAATTCCGCCGGCGGTTCCTCGCCGCGCTGGTACATTTCTTCCAGCATGGCGCGCGGAACGCTTTTGTTTATCAGAAAATCGAACTGCGCGTCGCGCCCCGGAAGGTCGGCCATGACATCTTTTATAAGCGTATAGGTGCTGGCGCTCCCGATAAGCGAGGTCAAAGCCCCGCCCAGTTCGGCCTCGTGGGTAAACCCGGCGGTAAAATCCGCAAAACGGCCGGACAAGGATGAGGCCAGGGACCAGGCCGCCTGCTTGCTCACCCCCGGCGCCAGATCGCCGAATTGGATGGCAAAAGCCTTATCCGGCAAAGCGTCGGCCCCAAGCCAATTGCCGAGGATCCGGAGATCGGCCGCAAGTCCCTGCTCGTTTGCGGTTATCTGCGGCTGCCCCGAATCCACCCGGAAATTTTTAGCCGTGCCGAAACCCACATTGCTTACGCGCAGCCCCAAAGGGAATGGTTCCGTGGCTTCCGCCGCGGGCGTAAGCGGATCGTCGCCGAAAACTTCAAAAGGCAGGACATATTCGAGGCGCAGCATAGGCTGCGGTTTAACGGTAATAGCCGCCGGAAAAGTGGTGGTTACGCGCGGTACGCCGCCGGTGGAATACGACATGCGGGCCGTCACGGTGTAACGGATCCCGCCCGATGCGTCGCCGCCGGCGCCCGGCGACGGGATTATAAGCCACTGCATAACAGCCTTCCCGGCAGGCTGGACTATGCCGGTCCCGTCTATCGCCGCGATGTTCGCCAGATCGGTCGTTTTGGTAAAGAAAAGGTGGTCGGCCGGCTGTCCGTCCGCATCTTTAATGCTTATATCCACGCGCAGGTTGGAAAGCGGCAAATCCCCCAGATTATTGGTCAAAGCCAGCCTGGCGTTAAAACCTTCCCGTTCCAGGGCGGACTGCTGCCCCAATTCAAGATTTACAACGGCGCAGACCGTCTCCACGGCATACGCGGGAAGGCATGACGGGGCCGCCAGCGCGAACCCCAGAACGAACAATATTTTATTTTTCATAAGTTTTTCCCGCGATCAATCCGTAGCCCGCCGTCGACCATACCACGAGCCCGCCCGCAAGGTAATGGGCCGGCAAGCCGGCCCCGTTTATTAATGCGGCAGCCTGTTCGCTCCTCTGCGCCGTCCTGTCGCAGACGACGACTTCCGCGCCCTCCGGCAAATCTTTTAATTTCTCCCTAAGTTTCTCAAGCGGGATATTTACAGCCCCCGGCAGATGCGCCGCCGCAAATTCCGCCTCCGGCCTTGAATCCAAAATTAAAATATCCCCCCCGGACCCTCCGATTTGCGGAGCTTTAGCGGCGATGGAGGCTCTAAGCATCCCCAGCTGTTCCGAAAGTTGTTTTGCCGTCACCGTCTTACCTTTAAAAACCGTATTCCCGCGTACCGGCCTCGGAGTTTCTTCAGATTTTTTTTCGCGCACTACCGGATACTCTTTTAGTTCCCATTCCCTTATCCCGCCGTTGAGTACCTTTACATCCGTAAATCCTTCTTTTATAAGCGCCGCGGCGAGATCGTAACTTAAAGAGCAGCCCTTTCCCGCGCAGTACAGTACCAGCGAGGTTTGTTTCGGCCAAGCCGCTTCCTTCGGCAATTTATAAAAAGGAACGGAAACCGCGCCCGCAATGTGCGCCTCTTTATAATCCACAGGCGTCCGGACATCCACCAGCACCGGTTTCCTGTCCGTCTCCATAAGATCATGCAGGCTCTCGCACTCTATCCTGGGCACATCAGCGCTAGGCGAAGCGGCCTGTGCCGGGGCCGAAGCCCCCGGCAATACCATACAGAAGACGAAGGCAACCTCTTTAAATTTCATAATTCAACCCTCGCTGGTTTTCTGCAAAAATCTTACCTATATTCGCCGTAACCGTATGTGGTGATCCCATCGGGCCCTTCGACACGGCTTAGCATACCGTCCTGATAATTAAAATTTATCGTGCGGCCGGCTAGATCGGTGACGGCGGACAGCTTACCGTCGCCGCCATAGGCGAAGGTGTATAAGGTGCGGTTAGACGGGTCTTTGACCGCTGAAAGAACGCCTGAGGCATAGTCCAGCGAGGCCCGGCTGCCGTTGCGGTCGGTGATGGTTACAAGTTTACCATCGGCATTGTAGCGGTAGACGGTCTTGTCGGGCCGGGTCCAGGTATAGCCTTCCGGGTTGCCGGTGGAGCCAAGCAGCGTAAACACGGCGGTTTCCTCCACCGGGCCTTTGAAGGTACCGT
>JBAYJD010000090.1:0-4181 GCA_041665305.1 Elusimicrobiales bacterium | reverse complement strand
CGGCCGGCTGTTCTCTTTCAACCGGCCCTGGTAAGTGATAAGATCGGGCACGGCGGCGGCAGCCGGTAGACTATAACCGGCTGCCAGCAAAAGACATGAAAGAAGCGTTTTCCACATATGATAATTACCGTAAAAATTTTTGCGGCAAACTTTTTAATTAAGCACACTGTCCCCGGAACTACCGCAGAAGCAGCCTTGCTTTGCTGGCCGAGGGGGTTCCGCAATTGGTTAAAAATTTACCCACCGAGGCGTAGCCGTCGGCGGAAGGGGAACTCGTTCCTTTAACTTTCCCCGGTGAGGTCGTGTCGGTAACTGCAAGTTGCCCGACGGTCCCCCCGTTGCAATTAACGGTCACGACTCCGGCTACGGCAATTTTCCCCCAAGCGCTCGCGGATATTGAATTGAGAGCGACACCTATTACGGCCGGATCAAGAGGTATTGTAGTGGTATTGAACTGGTAATCGACGGGTCCCGCTACCACAACATCACCGGCGCTAACCCCGACATAGGCCATAAGCCAGATTACGATCGGCTGATTGTTGTCCGCTCCGGCGCTTCCAAGGCCGAGGTCGCCGTTAACCTGGAGCTTTGCAGTAGGATTCATAACCCCGATCCCGACCGTATGCGCGAACATGTCGCCGTAGATCAAACCGCCGATATTTAGCTGGTTATTAAAGGTGGGACCGGAGGTGTCCTGGGCGTAACCGATCACAATGTTACCGGTGCCGGTGGCTACATTGTAACCAGCCTGATATCCGACAAAGATGTTGCCGGAGCCCGTCGTAAGGCTGGTACCGGCCTGATAACCCATAATAGTGGAACTGAAGAAAGAGTGCGCCGCGCCGGAACCATAACCGCCGGCCTCCGAACCGAATACGGTATTAAATGAACCTGTCTGATTGAAAGCCCCGGCATTAGAGCCCAGAAACGAATTCCCCGACCCCATGGTGTTGACGCCGCCCGCGTTATAACCCACAAAGGAATTATCGGAACCCGTGTTGATCATTCCCGCATTTACGCCCACGCCCAGGCCGGTGCCGTCTCCAGACAGTATAGCAAGCATGGTCGAACCCGCTATCTGGAAGTATCCGGCATTTACGGCGGTAGAACTTCTTATGCCGAAATTCGCTGTAAGCATTGTGGTGGCCAGATGGTTGCCCAGGTTATCTCCGGACACCGCCGTCCATTGCAGCACGCCTCCGGCGGCTTTCGACAGAAAATTCCCGGTAGCGCCGCCCGCCACATATATAGCACCGACATTACTGAAACTGCTTATACCCTGGAAATAAGCCCCGCCCGTGGTGAAAGTGGAACCGCCGATAAAAGTCCCCTGCGCCGGCATCATCAGCAGGTCAGCCGTAGCGTCGCCCAGATTGATGGCCCCGTTCAGCTTGGTTACGCCGTTAGTACCGAAGTCGCCCTGCACCGTTATGGAACTCGCACTCATTACCGTTACCGGCCCTCTTATGGTCACCAGGTCGGCGGCCGCATCGCCCAGGTTGATAGCGCCGTTCAGCTTTGTCACGCCATTCACGCCAAGGTCACCCTGGACCGTAATGGAACTTGTGTTCATAACGGTGACCGGGCCCTGTATGGTTACCAGGTCGGCTGCCGCATCACCCAGATTGACAGCGCCGTTCAACGAGGTGACGCCGGCCACACCAAGGCTGCTGCTTAGCGTGGCAGCGCCGGTTACATTTAAGGTGCCGCCCATTTTGGCCGCGCCGTCCGCCTCAAAGGCTCCGAGTATGGTCATGGAGCTGGCGGCGTACATGGTGATGTTGGTATCGCCCGCATTCTGAATGAACGCGGAGTCTATCAGGCCGTCGGCGGTATTATTCACCATTTGCAGACGCCGCACATTGCCAAACAAGGTAAGGCCGGTATTATCATCGCCCCACACCATACCGCCGCCCGCCACTTTCTTAAGCACCTGGCCGGCCGCGCCGCCGGCGAAGTGGACATTGGCCACATTGCTGAAACTGCTTATGCCGGTGAAGTACGCGCCGATGGTGAAGGTCGATCCCGCTACGAAGGAGGACTGACCGTTTATCGTTATCGGGTCAGTTGTAGCATCGCCCAGGTTTATAGCACCGTTCAGCGAGGTAGCGCCGGTTACATTTAAGGTACCGCCCATTTTGGCCGCGCCATCCGCCTCAAACGCCCCGAGTACGGTCATGGAGCTGGAGGCGAGCATGGTGATGTTGGTATCGCCCGCATTCTGAATGAACGCGGAGTCTATCAGGCCGTCACCGGTATTATTCACCATTTGCAGACGCCGCACAGAGCCAAGCGAGGTAAGGCCGGTATTATCATCGCCCCACACCATACCTCCGCCCGCCACTTTCTTAAGCACCTGGTTGGCCGTACCGCCGCCGAAGTGGACATTGGCCACATTGCTGAAACTGCTTATGCCGGTGAAGTACGCGCCGCCGGCGGTGAAGGTCGCCCCTCCCACAAAGTACGCGCCCGAGGAAACGGAAAGGATACCATTCACCACCACATTACCGGCGGCTATCGGCTGAGCCCCGGGGTATGAGGTTTGGGTGGAACCGAACACCGTGAACCCTTTTATTTCAACATCAGGGTCTAAAGCGGTCCCTCCGTAACCTGTCACGGCAAGATCATTGGGCATGGATACATTACCCGTGAGAGTGGAGGTGCCGATCACGGTCAGCCAAGTGTATATCGTCGCGCTTGACGCCATAACGCCGCCGGCGTTAAAGATGTCGAATGTGGACATATCCAGGATGGTGTTTGCCGTATGATTGCCCAGATTATCTCCGGGAACCGCGGTCCATTGCAACTTGCCTCCGGTATTATAGGCCAGGACCTTGCCTGCGCTGCCGCCGGCCACATAAATGTTAGACACATTACTGAAACTGCTTATGCCCTGGAAGTACGCGCCGCCGGCGGTAAAGGTAGAACCGCCGATAAAGAACGCCTGGGCAGTCATTGTAAGCAGGTCGTCTGAAACACCGCCTAGTTTAACATCCCCGTTCAGGCGAGTTATGCCGTTCACGCCAAGGTCGCCGTTAAATGTCGAACTTCCACCCGCAACTTCAAATCTGGCGCCGGGGGCGGAGGTCCCGACGCCGACATTTCCGCCCGCGACCACAAACGTCGGACCGCCCACTGAAAAAGCGCCGCCGGAGACGGTAAGGGTCGACAACAGCGTCAGCTGTCCGGACATGGTGTCGCCTGTCTTAAGTACGCGGTTGCCGAGATCGGAGACAAGATCGGTAACGCCGGCTTCGGGAAGCCCGGTAATATTGACGCCCTGTATAGCGGGCGTGGCAGTCCAGGCCGGCGCCGCGCCGGCGACGCCCTGCAAAACCTGGCCGTTAAGACCGGCGGGGAGCATGGCGGTAAGGCTCGGGCCCGCCTGATACGGGATCTGGCCGAGAGAACCACCAGCCAGGCCGGTGGAGATGCCGGCGCTAAGCGCGCTTGTGGCGGTGTCCGCGTTGCCGGCGACATTGCCGGTAAGATTGCCGGCAAAGCCGGCCGCTGTGAGGATGCCGGTATTGGGCACGAAACTTAGTTTGGTGGTAGACAAACCGGCGGGATTATTGCCCGCGCCCGTAGTCCACAACGGATAGACGGGAACACCGGCAGCCAGGTCGTTAACGGAATTTACAGGAACGGTTATCGCGGCGGAACCGTCGAAATTCACGCCGTTTATCGCGCGCGCCGTGGCCAGCGCGGCGGCCGTCGCGGCGTGACCGGCCGACACTCCGGTCAGGGCCGACCCGTCGCCGTAATATTTCGCCGCCGAACTGAAACCGACTATGTAAACATTGGTTGACACCTTTATACCGGCGCCGAGGCTTGCCGCCGTTTCCGGGGAGACGGTGCGGCCGGCGTCCTCGAAAGCCACGGCGGCGCCGGCGCCCCTGACCGTTATGGAACCGTTCACGACATCCAGTTTATAAGCGGGGAATTGCGTCCCGATACCCACACTGCCCCCGCTCACTACAAAAGCAGTCCCACCTACGGAGAAATCGCCGCCTCCGACGGTAAGCGTGGAGCCGGCCAGCGTCAGCGGCCCGGTCATAGTGTCGCCTATCTTCAAAACCTTTGTGCTGTCCGTGCCGCTGGCCCCGGTAACCCCGGTCAGACCAGCCCCGTTGCCGAAGAAGGCGGCGGCGGTAACATTGCCGGAAACATTAAGGTTGCTG
>JBAYJD010000089.1:0-4246 GCA_041665305.1 Elusimicrobiales bacterium | reverse complement strand
TCGGTGGATTACGCGCTGGTCCCGTTCGGGGAGCTGGGCCTGACGCACAGATTGTCCCTGTCGCTTAAATTCGGCGGTTCCAAAGCATCCGGCCGTTCCTCGGCCCGCGCCGCTTCGAGGTTCTCCAACTTCGATTTTTAGATAATGTTATAATCAGTACGGCGGCTTCGGTTATCTGCGTCAACGCTTTGGAGGCTATATGGGATCTCAAATTTCCTGGTCAATGCGCGCGGTTACGGGAGCGGTGTTTAAAGGAACGCGGCTTATAAAACGGGCCGTATTCGCCGCCTTCCTGATCTCGGCCTCCTTTCTTGCGGCGGCGTCGCCCGCGCGTTGCGCCATATATTACACCTCTACAACCGGCCTTGACAGCAATCCGGGCACGCTAGCGAGCCCGTGGAAGACTTTGAAGACCTCCATTGGGAAGCTTAAAGCCGGCGATATCCTATATGTCCGGGGCGGCACCTATGTCGGCGATGTTTCCATAGATGTTTCCGGAACGGCTTCCGCACCTATTGCGATCTCGGCGTATAACGGAGAAGTGCCGGTAATAGACGGGCAAAATACCTACCCGCTCGGTGATTGGACGGGGCTTCTGACCTTGAACGGAAACTATATCGTTATGTCAGGTTTTGAAGTGAAGAACACTAACAATAGAAATGCGGAGGGAGTTTATATAGTCGGCCACCACAACACCATAAGCCACTTTAATATTCATGGCGTTAACCAGCATGGCGTTCAGCTCGAGGGCGATTACGGTATCGTTGAGGATAGCGAGATCTGGGATGCCAGCCGCACTAACCTCAACGGTTCATATTCGGGGTCAGGAGGATGGGCCACGGGGTTGAGTACAGGGCGGGACCCGGTGAACGGGATCACCGATAATGCTATTCTGCGGAGGAATGTGGTGCATAATGTCTGGGGAGAAGGGTTATCGTCCTACGAGTCGAACGGCACGCTTATGGAAAACAACACCGTGTATGACACATATTCCGTCAGCGCGTATATTTCCGATTCGCCGAATGTGATCTTCCGTAACAATCTGGTCTATATGCCGTCGAACCCCGCGATAAAGCCCAAATTCAACGATTCGATATTCACGATAGCCGATGAACTTTCTTCGAAACCCCGGTCCACGAACATACAGGTTTATAATAATTTGTTCATCGGCGGGATCATGGAGATCTTTAACTGGACGCTTGTGTCGGGCTCCGGGCTGTCGAACACCCTGTTCGCAAATAATACCGTCGTCAATTCAATTTTTCAGACAGGCTCCATAAATTCCGGTTCTTCCATCAAAAATAACATCTTCTACCGGAACGACGGCGGCGCGCTGGCCGACATTCCGAGCAAAACAGGGCTGACCTTCTCTAACAACCTATGGTCGTCCGCGCCGCCGGCCAACGCGTCGGGCGCCGGCGATGTGATCGGAGATCCGCTCCTGGCGAAAACGGGTTCGTTGAACGCCGGCTCGTTCACAGCGGGTTATTTTAAACTTTCATCCGCCTCCTCCCCCGCCATCAATAAGGCCGTGGTGTTGTCGCAGGTAACGAACGATTACTTCAATACGGCGCGCGGTTCCAGCCCCGATATAGGCGCGCACGAATATGTGTCTTCGTCCGGCGGCGACACCTCCGCGCCCACCGTTCCCGGCGGGCTGGCTGCGAGCGGCGCGACCAGTACGACATTCATCCTCGGCTGGACGGCCTCCGCGGATAATGTGGGCGTGGCGGGGTACCGGCTGGATGTGTCGCTAAATTCCGGTTTTACCAGTTTTGTGTCCGGTTTTAATAATCTGGACGTCGGCAATGTGACCTTTAAGTCCGTTTCAGGGTTGTCTGCCGGCACGGCGTATTATGCGAGGCTGCGCGCTTATGACGCGGCCGGTAATATTTCCGCCAACAGCGCCGTCCTGACGGCGACCACTCTTGCGGCGTCCGACACTTCCGCGCCCACGGTCCCCGGCGGGCTGGCGGCGAGCGGGGTGAGCGGTTCGGCGTTCAATCTCGGCTGGACGGCCTCTACGGATAATGTGGGTGTGGCGGGCTACAGGCTGGATATTTCGCTTAATTCAGGTTTCACTAGTTTCGTGTCCGGTTACAACAATCTGAGCGTGGGTAATGTGACCTCAAAGTCCGTTTCCGGGCTGTCGGCCGGCACGGCGTATTATGCGAGACTGCGCGCTTATGACGCAGCCGGTAATATTTCCGCCAACAGCGCCGTCCTGTTAACGAACACTTCAGCCGGGACAGCCGGATCGTTTAAAGTAGTCGGGTATCTTGAAAGCTGGGGCGCGTCCGGTTTTGAAGACCATTTGCTTTATAAGTACCTTACCCATGTCAATTACGCGTTCGTAGTTCCCACGGCCTCGGGCGGGCTCTCTCCCACATACGACGACGGCGGAACCCAGTTGAACGATCTTGTGGCCCGCGCCCACGCCGCAGGGGTGAAAGTGTCGGTTTCGGTCGGCGGCTGGAACGACGGCAACGACAGCGCGTTCCGTACGATAGCGGCGTCTCCTTCCCTCCGTGCCACGCTCATCAACAATCTGTACAACTATGTCGTTTCTTACAATCTGGACGGCGTGGATATAGACTGGGAATTCCCGACCGGCGCGGAGACTAATTACGCTTCTTTGATGTCGGAGCTGTCGGCCCGAATGAAGAACGCCGGGAAACTGGTTACGGCGGCCGTGCTGCCGACGGAAACCGGCGGCGTCACTTCCGCCGTTTTTCCGTATGTGGATTTTATCGTTATCATGGCGTATAACATGGGGAACCCGCATTCAACCGAGTCAGGCGCGCAATCCGCGCTGACCTTCTGGGCTAATCAGGGCCTGCCGAAGGAAAAACGAGTACTGGGCGTTCCTTTCTACGGCAGAAATTCCGCCGGCACGGAGCAGGCTTATTCGGACCTGGTAGCGGCGTGCCCTACGGCGCCCAATATGAACAATAACGGTTCGGAATCGTGCAACGGGTATTCTTTCAACGGCAAGCAGACGATCAAGGACAAAATGAGTATCGCGGGCGCGTCAGGCGGCGGCGCAGGTATCTGGGCGGTCGATCAGGATACGCTGAATAGCGATTCATTGCTTCAGGCGATCGGTGATGCATTGGGCGGCGGAGTAGATACGGCCTCTCCCACCACGCCCGGCGGGCTTACGGCGAGCGGGGTGACCGGTTCGGCGTTCACTCTCGGCTGGACGGCCTCCACGGATAATGTGGGGGTGGCTGGGTACCGGCTGGATGTGTCGCTTAATTCCGGCTTTACCAGTTTTGTGTCCGGATATAACAATCTGAGCGTGGGTAATGTGACCTCTAAGTCCGTTTCCGGGCTGTCGGCCGGCACGGCGTATTATGTGAGATTGCGCGCTTATGACGCGGCCGGTAATATTTCCGCCAACAGCGCCGTCCTGACGGCGACCACCCTTGCGGGGTCCGACACCTCCGCGCCCACCGTTCCCGGCGGGCTGTCGGCAGGCGGCGTGAGCGGTTCGGCGTTCACTCTCGGCTGGACGGCCTCCACGGATAATGTGGGTGTGGCGGGCTACAGGCTGGATGTGTCGCTTAACTCGGGTTTCACCAGTTTCGTGTCCGGTTACAACAACCTGGACGTCGGCAATGTGATTTCAAAGTCCGTTTCCGGGCTATCGGCCGGCACGGCGTATTATGTGAGACTGCGCGCTTATGACGCGGCCGGTAATATTTCCGCCAACAGCGCCGTCCTGACGGCGACGACCCTTGCGGCGTCCGACACTTCCGCGCCCACCGTTCCCGGCGGGCTGGCTGCGAGCGGGGTGACCGGTTCGGCGTTCACTCTCGGCTGGACGGCCTCCACGGATAATGTGGGTGTGGCGGGTTACAGACTGGATGTGTCGCTTAACTCGGGTTTCACCAGTTTCGTGTCCGGTTACAACAATCTGAGCGTGGGTAATGTGACCTCAAAGTCCGTTTCCGGGCTGTCGGCCGGCACGGCGTATTATGCGAGGCTGCGCGCTTATGACGCGGCCGGTAATATTTCCGCCAACAGCGCCGTCCTGACGGCGACGACCCTTGCGGCGGTTGCCGGAGCCTATTATGTTTCCCCATCCGGCCTTGACAGCAATCCGGGTACCCTTGCGAGTCCGTGGAAGACTTTGAAGACCTCCATCGGGAAGCTCAAAGCAGGGAATACGCTTTATGTTAGAGGCGGCACTTATGTCGGAGATGTTCCCATAGACGTATCCGGAACGGCATCCGCGCCTATT
>JBAYJD010000088.1:0-5180 GCA_041665305.1 Elusimicrobiales bacterium | reverse complement strand
CTCGAGCGGACGGTGCAGGATATGCGAGGTTTATCGCAGAAAATCTGCGAAGCGACCACAATCGGAGTTAAGAAGCGAAAAGCAGGGCCTATTCCAGATTAACACCTTAAGTTAGTGCCATTCGTGACATAATACCTATTGAAAGTATTATGTCACCGGATTAAAATACTAAAATATCTTCATGAAGAAAAAAGTCGTCGTTGCGATGTCGGGGGGGGTGGACTCTTCCGCCGCCGCGGCGCTTTTGCTCGCGCAAGGATATGAGGTTATCGGCGTGACCTTGAACCTCTTCTCTCCGGAGGGCGCCCGGGCCTCCTGCTGCGGCGCCGCCGAGTCCGGGGCCAAGGCGCGGGCCGTGTGCGATGCTCTCGGGCTCAGGCATTACCTTAAGAACGCAAGCGGCCTTTTTAAAAAAAAGGTCATAGACGAATTTGTTAAAAGCTACCTGGCGGGGGCCACCCCCAACCCGTGCGTGGAGTGCAACCGCTCCCTGAAGTTCGATTACCTTTTTGAACTGGCGCGGGCCTTGGGCGCCGCATACCTGGCGACGGGACATTATGCGCGCATCGAGAAAGCCGCGGACGGGTTCCGTCTGCTGAGAGGCGCGGACCCTCAAAAGGACCAGAGTTATTTCCTTTATTGCCTCAGGAAAGAGCAGCTGCCGCATCTTCTTTTTCCGCTGGGCGGAATGGCTAAAAAAGAGGTCAGACGGCTCGCGCTCGGGGCGGGCCTGCCGACCGCAGGAGAAAAGGAA
Source organism: Elusimicrobiales bacterium (assembly GCA_041665305.1). GTDB lineage: Bacteria > Elusimicrobiota > Elusimicrobia > Elusimicrobiales > UBA9959 > YA12-FULL-51-18. The sequence goes on along the minus strand of JBAYJD010000088.1, from coordinate 4,426 downwards.
AGCAATGATATTTGTTTCGTCGGCGAGGGTAATTACGACAGGTATCTGAAGCGCAGCGGAGGCGTCAAACCCCGTCCGGGCAGGATAGTGGACGCGAAAGGCAGGCTCCTGGGCCGCCATGAAGGTTTTTTCAACTACACAATCGGCCAGCGGCGCGGCCTGGGCGTATACGGCGGGGAGCGCCTTTATGTTACGGCCTTGAGGCCGGAAACCAATGAAGTCGTGCTCGGCAAACTTCCCGACGCCTGCTTCCGCAGGATAGAGGTTTCCGGGATGAACTGGCTCGCGGTTCCGCCGTTGGCCGGAGAATGCGTCGAAGCGCAGATCCGTTATCGTCATGCGCCGGCCCAGTGCCTGGTCGTTTCCCGCGAAGGGACCGGCTTTTCAGGGGTTTTTTCCACGCCGCAATTCGCCCCGGCCAGGGGCCAGTCTGTGGTCTTTTATAAGGGAGACAGGGTCCTGGGCGGAGGCGTGACCGCCGCCGTGGGCAGGTAGGCGCGTAAAAATTTTTGCGGCAAAACATTCACCTTCAACATTTCGGAGTCAATTATGAAGAAAAAGATCGGCGTGATCTATGGCGGCAGGTCCACGGAACATGAGGTTTCGATAGAATCAGCCAGGACCGTGGTAAAACTCCTTTCCCAGGCGGGTTATGAGGTAAGTCCGATCTATGTCCCGCAGCATGGGGCCTGGCGTCTGGCCTCCCCGGAAACGGGCTCCGGAAAAAAAGGCGGGAAGATAGAACCTTCCTTTGAGAAAGAACGGTTCATGCTGGACGGAGCGCCGCTGGAACTGGACGCGGTTTTTCCGCTGATTCACGGCTCTACCGGAGAGGACGGGGTTCTGCAGGGGTTCCTGGAGCTGCTGGGGCTCCCGTATGTCGGGTCCGGAGTTCTGGCTTCGGCCGCGAGCATGGACAAGGTGCTCTCAAAGAATATAGCGCGGGACCGGGGGCTGCCCGTGCTGCCGCATGTCGAGATCGCCGGCCGGGATAAAAGCCGCGTCGCCGCCGGCATCAGGGCGGCCGGAGATCTTGGGTTCCCGCTTTTTGTGAAGCCGGTCCAGCTTGGCTCTTCCGTGGGTGTGACCAAGGTTAAGACGTTCGCGGAACTCCCCGGAGCTGTAAGGCGCGCTTTCCGGTTCGATTCCAGGGTGATGATAGAAAAAGGCGTTGATCGCGCAAGGGAAATAGTGTGCGGGGTCCTGGGTTCGCATCTGGACGCGGCCTCAAGCGCGGCGGGGGAGGTCAGACCGAAGGGAAAGCACGAATTTTACGATTATGAGGCCAAATACCTTGATAATAACGGCATGGATTTTCTGGCGCCTGCGCCGCTGTCCGGACGGACGGCTTTAAAAATACGGGGGTTTGCGGCGGAGATCTTCAAAGCCGCCGGCTGTCACGGCATGGCCCGGGTGGACTTCCTGATGGACCCGATAAAAGAAACTGATTTTTATTTCTGCGAAATAAACACCATCCCCGGCTTCACTTCCCACAGCCTTTATCCTTCTTTGTGGAAGGCCACCGGCCTCGATCCCGTGAAGCTGGCCGGCAGGCTGGTAAAGCTGGCTTTTGAAAGGCGGCGCGCCATGGCCGGGCTGAAAACCGTCAGGATCTGAAAATTCCCCGGCAGTTACTCTTCGGAGCCTCCGGTTTCATCCTCGTAGACATATTCATATTCGTCGTCCGCGGATTTTCCTTTTACCTGCCTGGTTTCAGGCTTCGCGGCCGGCTTTGCGGCAGGTTTTGCCGCCGGTTTTGCGTAAGGTTCTGCCTGCCTGTCTTTAGGGGCGGCGGCTCTCTGGCGGCTTTTTTTTATCTGGGGCTTGTGTTGTACGGGCCTTTTGGTCTCGCTCGGTATGACGTTAAGCGGCTGCGCGCTGGAGTCGTCAAGCGGCCGTACTCTTTTCCCGGCATAATCGACTTCATAATTATAGGCCAGCTGCGCGGAGCTGTCCCACATGGGGACGACGACGGTCAGTTTGAACAGGCCGCCCGGCAGTTCTTTGGCTTCCCAGGCCGCCCTGCCGAAATCGCCTTTCCGGGCCGCGGCGTCCTCACGGAGCCTGCTTTCAAGAGTCGGACCTCCCGGTTTGGGGGTATAAGCCTTGCCGAAAGCGACGACCTCTTGTGAAAGGTCCTGTTTGGCCGGCGCGGCCTGGGCTGCGGTCGAGAACAGAACTTCCGGCGGCGTCTGTATCGCCGCTGTCAGGGAGGATTCCGGCGCGCTCAAGAAGGAAACCGGGAACGGCAGGAATTTCGTGGCATCGAAAACGCCCGCTTGTTTCAAGGCGAAAACGGCGGCGCCCGCCGCCGCGGCCAGCAGGACAAGGATCGCCGCGAATTTGAACGCTTTTTTTATGAGGCCGGAGAGATTTGAGCTTTTCCCTCTGGAGCCCTGGTCGATTATTTCGTGCCTGGAGGTTTCCATCGGACTCTTCGGTTGCGCGGGGGCAAGAGGGCCTTGCTGCGCCGTCTGGCGGCTTTCGGCCGCGGCGCGCGTAAAAGAGGCTTTTATCTCCGAAAGGGAGGCTTCCAGGGACTGCAGCCTGTCCATGATCTCGCGCTGGGACTGATTCGCTTTCATTGAAGACAGGAGTTCGCCCAACTGCCCTAGTTTTTCTTTGAACGGTTCGAGTTCCTGTTTTGTCAGGAAATTCCTGTTCAGCGTTTCAAGCTTGAAATTTATCTCGTCCAGGGTCGTTTTGTCCAACGGGGAGGCCTGCGCGCGGTTTTCAAAAGCCGGGACGGGGGCTTGCGCGGAAGAAGGCCCGTCGGGAAAGATCTCAGGCGGTTTGAATTCCGCTCTCTCGTTTTTGGGAGGCTCCTGCGCGGGCATGTTTATGCCGGGCATTTCCGCGCGCTTCTTGATCTGCGAAAGGCTTAAGGGATCGAAACCGGGGCCGGCGAAATCCTGCGCCGGTTTCGGAGTTTCTTTCTTCTCCGGATCTTTTCCGCCTGGCTGCGCGGCCGCCGGGGAGGTGTCGGTTATGGGATGAAAAGAAAGCGGTTTTAGTTTGCTTTCAGGAATTTCAGCGTTGAATACGGGCTGGGGAGGTTCGGCGTTCGCCGCGGGTTTGGGCTCGTCGACGATCGGTTTGAGCGGTTCCGCTTTTTCTTCGGAAGGCGGAGGCGAAGATAATTGGTTCGCTGGTTCCGGCGCCGCAATACCAAGCATGGCGGCTACTTCGGGATATGTGGAGGCTTCTTTCCAATCTTCCGTTTTTTCTCCCACCGGCGTTTGCGGGCATAACAGCGTCGTTGCGGTGAAAACCGGCAGTTCCAAGAGCTTCTCTTTCGCGTAAGGACCGAGGATCTCGTTATTTATATATGCCCAATATTTCATATTAAGACTCCCTGGCGCTGTAGAAGACTGGAGGACCGGAGTAACATTAGGATCAACTGATCGATCGGTTTCGGCCGGCTCCCGGCTTTCAGATCCTGCTTCTTTCCGTCCTATACCGATTTTAATTTTCAGGTGTTACGGAAATGATAACTTATAGTTAAATTATTGTACAATGCCTATGATGAATTTAAGGACGATTAAACTCTTTCTTGGCCTTTTCCTGGGTGTTTTGTGCGTTTTTTTAGGTTTTATGCTCGCGGGGCGGCATGAAACGGGTAAGCCTGCCGCGAGGCTCAGCGCCGGCGCCCAGGCCGCGCGAAGCCTGGCTGAGGCCCGCGCCGGGGCCGGGGAAAATCCGCCGGTCCCCTACCGGACAGGACTCACCACCGGCAGTGTCAGGTCCGAAGGCGCGATAGCGATGGTTAAAAGCGGGGAATTTTCGGGCGTGGCGGAAGAGCCGCAGGGCATGATGGAAATGCTGACAGATATGTCCGGTTCCAACAAAAAGAAGCGCCCGCCCGTTTATCTGACCGATAAAGACCTGGAGAAAAAGATCATGGTCGACCGCGCCGGGCTTCCGGAGCCTTCCCTGAGCGCTTCCGTTGTGCCCGGACTGGGACAAAGCGCAGCCGGGGCGGCGGGCGGGAAGACCATGTTCACGGCGCCCGTGGACTATAAGATCTTCAGGGACCTGGAAACCTGGAAGGCGTTCGCCTCCACTCATCAGGGGCATTATCCTCCCGTTGATTTTTCCAGGGAAGAGATGCTCATCCTGGTTTCGCTTTCCGACCTGCCAAGCGGTATTTTTAAGATAGAAGGCCTGAAGAAGTCGGCGAAAGAGACCGTGGTGCTCTACCGGGTCGATCCGCTGGCCATGGCGTCCGGCAACGAAGCCAAAGAGCAGAATTATTACTCGGCCGCGGCCGTCCCCAAAGCCGCCGACATTAAGCTCGAACAGGTACCCTAGGAGCCTGTCCGACATAAGGAATTTTGGCTGCAATCGCCGTTTTTTGCCTGCACCTTTGTTGCGCGAAACTTACAGGTTCATTGGAGCCTGCGCGTTTCGCGCAACTTCGGCTCGG
>JBAYJD010000087.1:0-5647 GCA_041665305.1 Elusimicrobiales bacterium | reverse complement strand
CGGCGCGTTTCACCGGAACCGCCGTAGCCGCCCATGAACATAGACGCCGCCATGCGCATGGTGACGCGGGATTCGAAGGAATGGAACCAGGACCGGCCGAAGCTGCCGGAATCGAAGTCCTGGGAATCGTAGATCCGCATAAAGTCGAGGGACGCGCCGAAGTCGGGGACGCTTACGGCTAGATCGGCTTCAGGGATCCGCGGGTCGCCGCCCGCGTCGCTGAATTTGCCCTCGCATAAACCGCTTACGCACTGCGACGGGAATTTCTCCGTGGGCGTTTTGCACAACTTGGGATCGACCTGCCGCGCGGGCGGATTGGGTACTATATAAGGTATAGCGGCGGCCGGAACCGACAGACTTATACTGGAGGCGCCGGAACCGGCTCCCCCGCCGCCCGCAAAACCATAGTTGCCGGCGCCGGCCGCGCTCGCAGGCGCGCCGGCGTAGCACTGCCCCGCGCTCAGGTTGATGACCGGGATACTTTTTTTAATCTTGTTGCCGCAGGCGCCGGTGTATTCATAGGTGATATTGAATTTGCCCGTGTGGCACGACGCATGCGCCAGGCTTAGATGGAACGGCACCACCACGCTTTGCCCCGCTTTAAGCTCGTCTATGGCGTCGCCGGGCAGGTCCAGCGAGACCGCCGGGTCGCTTTCATCTTCATTGATCTCGACATTGAACGCCGAGATGAAGCCCTGGTTGCTTATCACGAACTGCGCGTCCGCCTCGCCGCCGGTCTCAGGCAGGGAGAAGTTGAACGCGGGTTTATCCACGGACACTACGGGGGCGGGCACATCCGTCTTGAAGGTCATCCCCAGTTTAATATCATACCGGTCCTGGATGGTCGTGGGCTCCACGGTCCACTCGTAGGAAACGACATTAGTGGGCAGGGCCAGTTCGCGCGACTGGGTTACGCCCGGCTCTACGGTCTCCACGCCGGTCGAATCTTCGAAACCCGCGGCTTTTACGGTATAGGCATAGCGGCCCGAGGGGACATTCTGCAATTGTATAACGCCGTTGGCGTCTGATGCGCCTCTTACGGTCAAACCCGCCACCTCCATGCTGACCAGGACCGCTTCCGCGCCGGGGATGCCTTCCCCAGCTCCGTTAAGACGGGGTTTGTCGGCGTTGATGACGCTATAAACCATATTGCCCTGCCCGGAGGAGGTTACGGTGATCAAAGAATTGACGGGGACCGGCGCGCCGTTGCCCGAACGCGCCTCGAACAGCGGGTTGCTTGCGTAAGCCTGGCTGGCCAGACCTGCCGGCGGAGCGACCGTAAAATTAACCACCGCCGTGCCGCCGGGCGCGATATCGCCAAGGTTCGCCGCGCCCTGGAAGGCCACCCAGGGCAGCGCGGGCGCCGATAAGGAAACAGACTGCCACGCCCGCATACCAAGGTTTTTAAACGCGACCGAAAGCGTTCTGGATTGGCCGGCGTTTAAACCTATATTGAAGCCGGACGGCGAAACCGACGGGATGGGCGCCGACGGCGCGACTGAAACGGTTACCGGCATGACGCGGGAATAACCGCCGGCATCGGTCACGCGCACGGTAAATGTCGAATTACCCAGGGCCGTTTCCTGCGCCGCGCGGGCGGTGAACGATAGGTTCGCGCTTTGCCCGCCGTCCAAAGAGGAAAGGAAACTTCCCTGATCCGCTGAAAGTTCAACGCCGGGCGCGCCGCCGGAGATCTGGATCGTAAGGCCGGAAATAACGCTTTGGCCGGTATTGGTCAGGTTAACCCTGAACGAAACGGTCGAGTTCTGCACCAGGTTCACCGTATAGGCGCCGTATTGGAAACCCAGGCCGGCTATGGTGAAGCCGGACTGAGGGGCCTTATTAAGCACGCCGGGGTAACCCGCCCAAAGCGTATAGATACCGGATTCGGCGGGGCTGGGGTTAAAGGTCAGGGTATAATTGCCCCCCGCGTCCGTTACTGTGCTTGCCAGCCGTTCATAGCCGCGCGCGGAAACGCCTATCTGCACCGTAGCCCCGCCGATAAGGCCGCCGGCCGCGTCTATCGCGGACCCTGTGAGGAGAACCTCCGAGCCCTGGTCGTACAGGAGATGGTCGGGCGCGACGGTGACGGAATAAGGCGGGGCTGAAACCCCCGATAAGGTTTTTTCAGCCGAAAAACCCCTGGGGCCGGGGACGGCGGCGCCGGGCAGGCCGGTGCAGACCTGCTCCACCGAGGCCGAAAGCAGCGCCGTTTCTCCAAGCGCCTCCGGGACGAATACGGTTACGGGGTCCAGCATCAGGCCGGACTGCGCGGGCACAGCCACAAAATAGCCGCCCGGATACGGGGCCGCGCCGTTGCCGGTTTGCGACAATCTGCCTTGCGCAAGCACCATGCCTTCCGGGGTTTTAAGCCGGACAAGCAGCTCTCCTGAAGGGTAAGAGCGCAGTTCGAGCGGGGCCGAACCCTGGTTGTTCAGTTTCACCCGCACCTTGCTGTTCATGCCCCGGATCAGCGGCTCCGGAAAAAGTTCTACGACAGGTTCGCGCGGGGAGCGCGCGGCCAAAGAAAATGTTTTGGAGATCGTCGCCGTGGTTCCCAGCCCCGAAGGCAGGCTGAGAGTCGCCCGCAGCGGGACCGCGTCCGGCAGCTCCGCAGGCACGGCCAGGACGGCGGAAACAAGCGCGGCCGCTCCCGGCGCAACCATGGCGGAGGGCGCCTGCGCCGCCGGGGCGGAACCCGACAACAGTTCCAGGGCGGCCGGGCCCAATAAACGGGCGAAGCTGTCGGCATTTGTAAGGCGCAGGCGCACGGTATCGAAGAAACCGCGCACCAGGGCCTGGCCGCCGTTTTCGGCCGCGCCATAGGAATCCAGTTCAAAAGATACGGCGGGGACGGCGATGTGCGCCCGGTCCCCTTCGGCGCCGGCGGCGTCCACGGCTGAAACTTCATAGCTATGCGCCGCGCCCTGTTCGAAAGCCGGATCCGCGAATGAAGTCTCCGTCAGAAGCCCACGGCTTAACAGGTTCCCATCCTTATATAACCTGTATCCTGCCGTATCGGAGGCGGGGCGGCCCCAGGTCATTACCGCCCCCGTGCCGTCGGTCCCGGCAAAAGAAAAACCGGGCGGCGCGGCCGGAGGAAGGTCCAGGGCGAAGGGAACGGCGACGACCGAACTGTTACCGGCATGATCGCGGGCGGCGACGCTTAATAGATGCGCGCCGTCCGCGGTTATCGGAACGCCGCTTATATACTGCGCGCCGTCAAGAGTCGCGGCAACGGCCGCCAGGCGCAGATCGGAGGCCGTTATCAGAAGCGTGACGGCGTGATGAGACAGCTCATCGGCGGCTATACCGTCCACCGAAACCGCGGGAGAGGTCAGGTCCACGCTGAAGTGGACCGTGCGCGTGGATGAAACAAGCGCGGGATTGGAAGCCGTGACGATCAGGGTATAGTCGCCGTCCGGGCCGGCAAGGGAGCCCGAACCGAACTCCGCGCCGTTCAGCAGCGCGGAGACGGTTATGACCGCGCCGGTGCCGTCGGAGGCCGAGAACACAGGCGCGGGCGTATAGTTATATAAGCCGCCCTCCTCCACGCCCGCTATGGAGATCTCGGGCGGGGAAGAGGTCCAGTTGAATTGCGCCGCAGCCGAAGGAGCGGACTCATTGCCCGCCGGATCGAGAGCGGTCACGACATAATAATACACGCCGTTGCGCGACGGCGTATCGATATAAGGAGACATACCGGCTAAAACACCGGCAAGACCGGCCGGACTTGTTATAGCCGCGGTGGACCGGTAGAGGTAGTATTTCTCCGGGGTTTCCGCGCCGCCGGGCTGCCAGGAAAGTTCAATGCGGCCGAAAGCATTGAGCGCGGCGGTTAAAGATACCGGGGCCGCGGGGGCGGCGGAGCGGGCCGTGACTTGCGCGGCGTCGGAAAGAGGCCCGGCATTGCCTGCCGCGTCGACCGCCGCTATGTTGTATGAATGCGGACCGTCGCCGGGCGTCTCGGAGAACAGGCCGGAGCCGTCGGGCCCCGGCATACCGCTTGTGGAAACAAGGACCGTGTCGCGGTAAATCTTATAGCGCCAAACACCCCCGCCCACGGGAGAACTCCAGGTCAGCTCCACCGCCCCGGCTTTTTTTGCCGCCGCCCTGGGGAACAGCGGCTTACCGGGAGGCGTAGTATCTATCACAAAGCTGCCGCCGGCGGTCAGAGAGGTTCCGAGATTGCCTAAGCCGTCCGACGCGCTATACAGGAAGAACGCCGTTCCATCCGCCCCGGCAGGAATATTAAGAATGCCGCTCCAGGCCGTTCCATCCCCGGACAGTTCCACGGGAATATTTACGCCGCCGGCCGTCCGGCAGGTAAGCATGGGCGTTACCGCGGCCGGTTCGGTGAGACGCAGGGCGGCAAAAACCGCCCCGGCGGATACCGGCGAACCGGGTGAGAGCTCCACGGAACCGACGGGCCCCGCAAGGTCCAGAACAACCTCCGCCCCGGAACTTATGACCGTGCCCACATTGCCGGCCAGATCCGTTCCCTGAAAACTAAAGGTCCCGTTCCCTGAATTCATCGAAGAGGTCACGGTCAGGGTTCCGGTCCAGATCTGCGGGGTCCCGGCGGTCAGGGAAATATTCACGGGGTCCTGGCCGTACGGTTTAAACAGCAGAAGCGGCGGCGCGGCCAGGACGCCGGACAGGGTCAGGGTCAAAGGATGCTCACCGGCGCCCAGCGGCGGCTGGGCCGTATCGAAAGCCGCGATAGCGGACGGAGCGGCGCGGTCGGACGCGCCCGGAACTATATTTGAAAGCAAACTTTCATTGCCGCCCGCGTCCCGGGCGGTTACGCCGTAATAGTAAAGGCCGTCCGCAGGCGGCAGATCATAAGCCGTCAATGCCGATACGGCATTGCCTGTACGCAAAGCGGGGACGGCCGGCCCGCCGTCGACCAGGGAAACCTCGCTGGTCGCGCGGTACACCAGATAATCGGCGGGGACTTTGCCGGAGGGCGCGGACCAGGAAAGCCGCACCTTGCCGCCCGGCGCAGCCGCCGCGGCCAGACCGGCGGGGGCGCCGGGCGCCGTGAAGTTATACTCCACGGTAAGCGGCGGCGTAGGAGAGCTTGCGCCTTTGGGATCGACAGCGAGAGCGGTAAGAAGATACGCGCCTTCGGCCGATAAGGTCACAAGCGCGCGGTAAGAGCCGTCCTGGGCCGTCGGCGTGGAAACCGAGATATTGCCGTTTATGCGCAGCCGGACCACAGTGCCGGGCTCCGCCATGCCGGTCACGGTGAAGGTGGGCACGGCTATGGCGTACCCCGGATACGGACTGGTAATAACCGGCGCGGCCGGCGGCTGATATAAAAGCTCATACACGGCTGAAACCGTCGTCCGGTTCCCGGCGGCGTCCAGGGCACGGGCGGCCAGGGTGTGCGTCCCGTCGGCATAAGCCAGGGTGTCCCACTTAAAGGAATAAGGCGGCGCGGCGCGGGTCGAAAGCTCAACCCCGTCCACCGAGAAAACCACCGTTGCGACCCCGAGATCATCGGCGGCCTGAACGGAAAATATTGCGGGTCTGCCGATATACCCTGCGGGCGCGGGACTTATGGCGGTAAGCGACGGGGGCTGCACATCCAGAACAACCACATTGGAGAGCTCGGAATAATTACCGGCGTTATCGCGGGATT
>JBAYJD010000086.1:0-5993 GCA_041665305.1 Elusimicrobiales bacterium | reverse complement strand
CTGCCCCCCGTTTCATCGTCGCTTGCTCCCTGCGCTTCGCTTGGTCGCTGCGCTGAACCCCTCGAAGCGGAAATCTCTCCTCTGTCGCACCCCGCGCTTAACTCATGCGCGGGGCGGATTACCACCGGACCTCTAATGGGGTATTATACTAAAAAATAAGCGATCCTATAAAAAGCCAGACCGAGGTATTCGTGCATCGCTTTGCTGAGATTTTCTCCTGTCCCGGGCAGGAAATCTGCGTAACGATATTTCGGCGTCCTGGAGGTCCTGTAGGCCGCGGGGTATGGAACGGGGGCTTTAAAACCCGCTTTTTCAAAACTCCACACCGCGCGCCTCATGTGAAAGGCCGAGGTGACTATCGCCGCTTTTTTATACCCCTTCGCGTCGAAGATCGTTTTTGAGAAGACGGCGTTTTCCCAGCTGTCGCGGGCGCGCTCCTCGGTAAAGATCTTCTCCTGCGGCACGCCGGTATCGACAAGATACTTCTTTATAGCGGCGGCCTCGGAGCCGCCGGAAACCGCCGCTCCGCCGGTGACGATGATCGGCAGCTTATACCGCCTGTAAATACCTGCGGCCGCCGAAGCGCGCTCAAGCGAAAGAGGGGAAAGCCCGGGCATGCCGAAAGGCTCCGGAGCGCCTTCCAGGATCCCCCCGCTCAGAAGCACGACCGCGTCGGCCTTAAGCTCCGCCGGGGGCAGATAGGCGTATTCAAGCCGGGAAAGCGCGAGATCTCCCGACGGAGCGATGGACGCGGCCCAGATCAGCGCCGCAAAACCCGCCCAGGGCAGGGACTGTTTCCGGCCCTTTCCGGACCACAGGGCGGCCAGGCAGAAAGCCAGGACGGAAAAGATCCCGGGCGGCAACAAAAACGGAGTCAGCAGTTTTTTAAAAACGAACATGAAAAGACCACGGCCGCTCCGCTATTCGCTCTTGATCCGCATACAGTAAAACGAGCGCCAGACGAAAACCACGCTGATCAGGAAAAACAGCACGGCCAAGAGGCGGCTCACCTTCGGGTCCAGGGTGATGGCAAGCTCGACGGCCAGGAGGCCGAAAAGCGTGGTAAACTTGATTATAGGGTTCATTGCCACCGAAGAGGTGTCCTTAAAAGGGTCCCCCACGGTGTCGCCTACGACGGTGGCGTCGTGGAGCGGCGTGCCTTTCATATTCAGCTCCGTTTCCACCAGCTTTTTGGCGTTATCCCACGCGCCGCCGGCATCGGCCATGAAGATGGCCTGATACAGCCCGAAAACGGCGATAGAAATGAGGTAGCCGATAAAGAAGTAGTGGTTCACGCAGGCAAAAGCCAGCGTTGAAAAGAACACCGCCAGGAAGATGTTGAACATCCCTTTCTGGGCGTACCGGGTGCAGATCTCCACGACTTTTTTGGAGTCTTCCACCGAAGCTTTTTGGGTCCCGCTGTCCAGTTTTATGTTCTTCTTGATGAACTCCACGGCGCGGTAAGCGCCGGTGGTCACCGCCTGCATGGAAGCGCCGGTGAACCAGTAGATGACGGCCCCGCCGGTGATCAGGCCCAGCAGGAACAGCGGGTTCATTATGGAAAGGCCCTCATAGATGCCCTCCGGACCGACCGTGCCGTACCTGGCCGCCAGCAGCTGTATGATGGCGAAGATCAGCGTAGTGGCTCCCACCACCGCCGTGCCGATGAGCACAGGCTTGGCCGTGGCTTTGAAAGTGTTGCCGGCTCCGTCATTTTCTTCCAGGAATTTCTTGGCGTTCTCAAAGTCCGGTTCGAAACCGAAATCCCTCTTTATTTCCTCCTTTATGCCGGCGAGAGTTTCTATCGTGGAAAGTTCATAAACGGACTGGGCGTTGTCGGTCACGGGGCCGTAGGAATCCACGGCGATGGTGACCGGGCCCATTCCCAGGAAGCCGAAAGCGACAAGGCCGAAAGCGAAGATGGCGGGCTGCACCATCAGCGCCGCAAGGCCGTGGTTGGAGACGGCGTAAGCCGCGGACATCAAGACGATGATAGCCATGCCCATCCAATAGGCGCTGAAGTTGCCGGCCACAAGGCCGGACAGGATATTAAGCGACGCGCCGCCCTCCCTGGAAGCCGTGACGACCTCGCGCACATGGGCCGAATTGGTGGAGGTGAAGACCTTTACAAGCTCGGGAATGAGCGCGCCGGCGATAGTGCCGCAGGTGATGATGGTAGAAAGCTTCCACCAGAGGGAGGGATCGCCGTTCAGTTCCGGGACCAGCAGGTAACTCAGGCAATAGGTCATAGCTATGGAAACGAAGGATGTCAGCCACACCAGCATGGTGAGCGGGTGCTCGAAGTTGAATTTCTTCACGGCGCCGTACATGGCGCGCGTGACCGCGCCGTTAAGCCAGTAGGAAAAAACGCTGGTGACGATCATTCCTATGCGCATAACGAAGATCCAGACCAGCAGCTGGATCTGCGCGGTCTGCGACGCGGCGCGCGCAGCCTCCTCGGACAGGCCGCCCTTCATGAACACTTCAGGCGAAACGGCGAGCAGGATAAAGGTTATGAGGGCGACTCCGGTGACCCCGTAGGTCTCGAAACCGTCGGCCGTGGGGCCCACAGAATCCCCGGCGTTGTCGCCGGTGCAGTCGGCTATGACTCCGGGATTCCTGACATCGTCTTCCTTGATCTTGAAAACGATCTTCATCAGGTCGGAACCGATGTCGGCGATCTTGGTGAAGATGCCTCCCGCGATCCTCAGCGCGGCCGCGCCCAGCGATTCTCCGATAGCGAACCCTATAAAGCACGGCCCCGCGTAATCGCCGGGGACAAAAAGAAGGATGAACAGCATCATGATCAGTTCGACGCTGATGAGCAGCATCCCGATGCTCATACCGGCCTTGAGCGGGATCGCCATGGTCGGATAGGGCAGGCCTTTCAACCCCGCGAAAGCGGTGCGGGAATTGGCGTAAGTGTTGATGCGGATCCCGAACCACGCCACCGAATAGGAACCCAGTATGCCGATGATCGAAAAAAGGACTATAATGCCGATCTTAAAGGCGGTCATCTCAGGGTTAAGACTGAAGTACCAGACCATGATGGCGGCGATGAACATCCAGAGCACGGCCAAAAATTTGCCCTGCGTGATCAGATATGTCTTGCAGGTTTCATAAATAAGTTCGGAGATGTCCTTCATCGACTTGTGCACGGGAAGCCTGGAGATCTGAATGGACTGCACCAGGCCGAAAAGGACGCCTAACGCGCAGACAAACAGGCCGCACAGAAGGAGATCGTGCCCCGTTAGGCCCAGGAAATTAACGCTTGAAAGGTCCGGGATCCGGAGCTCCACCTCGCCGGCGAAGACCGTCCCTGAAAACAGCGCCGTCGAAACCGCAGCCGCAGCAAAAGTCATTAATTTCCGCATGTTCACCTCTCTTCAGTATAAGCGAATAGACTTTAAAAACACAAAGCGTAAAGAGTATACCATTTTACTCTTCACGCTTTACACTTCGGTTTGTACGGAATTATATTTTGGCGGAAACATCCACCGGAACGCCCGGGCCCATCGTGGAAGACACGAACACGGACTGCATATACACGCCTTTTGAGGAGGACGGTTTCACTTTGAGCACCGCGTCGATGATGGCCCGCACATTCTCGGCGAGATTCTTCTCCGGGAACGACGCCTTGCCGGCCGGAGCGTGAACGATGCCCTGCGGATCGGCCTTGAACTCGATGCGGCCGGCCTTAAGCTCTTTCACGGCTTTGGCCAGCTCAAAAGTCACGGTGCCGCTCTTCGGGTTCGGCATGAGGCCCCTGGGCCCGAGCACCTTGCCGAGCTTGGCGGCGTCCTTCATCATGTCCGGAGTGATCACCAGGACGTCAAAGTCCATGGCGCCTTTAAAGATGGTGTCGATAAGCTCCGCTCCGCCTACCAGATCCGCCCCGGCGGTTTCGGCCTCCTTGACCTTCTCGCCCTTGGCCACGACGGCGACCCTTTTGGTCTTGCCGGTGCCGTGCGGAAGGCTTACCGTGCTGCGGACCTGCTGGTCGGAATGCTTCACATCGATGCCGAGCTTCAGATGCACTTCCACGGTCTCGTCGAATTTGGCGGTGGCGTTCTTCTTAACGAGCGCCACGGCCTCTTCGATCCCGTATTTTTTAACCAGGTTCACGCCTTTCTTTATGTTCTCTATTCTCTTTCCCATTTGTGTGTCTCCTTGTTTTTTCCAGGGCTTCATGCCCCCGAGGTTCATGCGCGGGAAGGTCCCGCTGCCTCGCTCCCGGCTCACGCTATGATATCCACGCCCATCGAGCGCGCGGTGCCTTTCACCATCTCCATAGCCTGCTTGATATCCTTGGTATTGAGGTCGACCAGCTTGGTCTTGGCCACTTCCTCCACCTGCTTGAGGGTCATTTTGCCGACCTTGGTCTTGTTCGGTTCGCCCGAGCCTTTCGCGAGTCCGGCTGCCTTTTTGATCAGGGCGGCCATCGGAGGCATTTTGGTTATGAATGTGAAAGACCTGTCTTCGAAAACCGTGATAACCACGGGGATCGGCACGCCCTGTTCGAGTTTTCTGGTCTTCTCGTTGAACTGTTTGCAAAAGTCCATTATGTTCACGCCGTGCTGGCCGAGAGCCGGGCCCACGGGAGGCGCGGGATTGGCGGCTCCGGCGGGGATCTGCAGCTTTATCATCGTCTTTACCACTTTTACTTTAGCCATATCGAATGTTCTCCTGAATTGCGACCTTTAAACTTTTTCCACCTGTAGAAAATCCAGTTCCACGGGCGTGGGACGGTCGAACACCGTCACCGTGACCTTTATCTTGGCCTTCTGTTCGTTCACTTCTTCCACCACGCCCATAAAATGCTTGAACGGCCCCTCTATGATCCTCACATTTTCGCCTTTCTCGAACTGCACGGCCGGTTTCGGTTTTTCCAGGCCGGCGGCATTGACCAGTTCCAGGATCTGCTGCACCTCGCCTTCGTCCATCGGAACGGGCTTGGGATCGCCTAAAAATCCGGAAACGCCCTGGATGCCTCTTATAGCCCAATAGGTCTGGTTGTCCAGTTCAAGGCTCACCAGCACATAGCCGGGGAAAAATTTCCGTTTGCTGACCGCTTTTTTATTGTGCTTTACCTGGATAATATCCTCGGTGGGGATGAGGACCTGAAAAAGCTTGCCGGTAAGCTCATTGGTGTCAATCTTCTGCTGAAGCATCTTATTGACGCGTTCTTCAAAACCGGTGCGCGTATGTATGACGTACCACCCTTTTGCCATTTAGCGACCTCCCAGAATACTGCCCAATACTACCGAAAGTCCGAAATCCACGGCGCTGACATATATAGCCACGATGACCACGACTATGCCGACGGCGAAGGTGGACCGTACCACATCGCTGCGGGTAAGCCAGGTGACCTTGGTCAGTTCCTGGTAGACTTCTTTAAGAAAACCCGTTATTTTTCCCATAAAGCGTTCGCCCTCGCTGCGGATCGTTTATACTGAACAGTTGCAAGTTCTACTCCGGGAGCGGAAGGACTCGAACCTTCAGTTGCGGTTTTGGAGACCGCTGGTTTACCAGTTAACCGACGCTCCCAGTAAAACAGTGACTAGCGGCCTGCCGCGGAGAAACGACTTTTCCGCCGCGCGCCGCCTGAGGTCAGGATTTAACTTCTTTGTGAGCCGTCTGTTTGCCGCAGTTCCTGCAGAATTTGGAGATCTCTATCTTGAATTCCTTTTTCTTGCCTCTGGAAAAATGATAGTTCTTGTTCTTGCAGACCGTGCAGCCCATTATGATGGTAATTCTATCTGCCATATATTTCCTCTGATGTTAACGACCCTCGGGGGCCCGTTTTTCGCGGCGTCTCTTTCATGAGCGGCCGCGGGCCCTCAGACCGTTATTCTATGATTTCCGTCACTACGCCGGCGCCGACCGTGTGGCCGCCTTCGCGGATGGCGTAACGCAGCCCCTTGGTCATGGCCACGGGCGAGATCAACTCCACCGTTATCTCCGTGTGGTCGCCAGGCATGATCATCTCGGCT
>JBAYJD010000085.1:0-5994 GCA_041665305.1 Elusimicrobiales bacterium | reverse complement strand
TGTCCACTACTTCAGGAAAACAACTTTAACGGAATAAAATCCTTATGCTGGACAGGCTCCTAGGAGCCTGTCCGACATAAGGTTTTTAGGGCGAAATCGACGGTTTTGAGGCCGAACCGAAGTTGCGTGAAACGCGCAGGCTCCAATGAACCTGTAAGTTTCGCGCAACAAAGGTGCAGGCAAAAAACGGCGATTGCAGCCAAAATTCCTTATGTCGGACAGGCTCCCAGACTAAAAACCATAAACACAAAAGACCGATGGGACCAAATTGTCGGCCGATCTTACATCAAAATTCTCTCCGCGCATGGTGAAGATGTGATGCCAGCGCAGGTCCAGGCCCAGCTGGAGGCCGTCCCACAAAGGATAAACGACCCCGCCGCCCATATTCACTCCGAAACTGGAACCGGAATCGGAAGCATGATCGGCCCCGCCCGCGCTGAAAGCCGGCTGGGTCCAGCTATAGATCCCAGCGCCAAGCATCCCATAATATGTTTTCCCGGAACCCTGGTACGAAGCCCGTAAAAAAGGCGTGAACGAAACGATGCGCAGCTTCATTTCCGGCACGGACCTGCTCTTATGGCCCGTGAGACAGGAAGCCTCAAGTCCGTAGCTCAACATTTCATTCGCTTTTTTTGCGCCGGCTGCGGTAATGGCCGGAGAAGGTTTAAAGCCCGCGTCCGTATCGCCCCAGTGCCCGCCGAAGGGGATAGCCGCGCCGCCGCCCAGAATAAAATAATACCGGGAGAACCTCGGCGGTTCCGGAACGGCCATCCCCGGCAGCCTCGAGGCCGGCTCTTTCAACTCAGCCTGCCCCCATGCCCCGTACGGGAGCATCAGCGCGCAAGCGGCCAGTATTATCTTGTATTTCATAACATCCCCCGCTCCTCTTTTTCCAGGATCCGTACGGCGCGGTAACTTCCCGCGTTCATCGCCTACTTAGGCGCATAACCGATCCCGGCTTTTATGGCAGGGACATCGTATACGCCGTCTGAAGAAATGTACCGCCCGCCGCGTAAAACCTTGTCTTTTATCAGCAGCGGCGTATCCAGGTCTATGAAGTCGAATCCGCCGAGCCCGGCGGCGAACTGGGCCGCGCACGCGGAGGCGAGCTCGGTCTCAAGCATCTCTCCCATCATAAGCTTGACCCCGGCGGCCCTGGCCAGCGCCCAGACTTCGCGCGCGCGCAGCAGGCCGAATTTGGCGAGTTTTATATTTATGGCCGTGGCCTGTTTTTTCTTTATCAATTCCACCGCGTCCGCGACCGAATAGGCGGACTCGTCGGCGCAGACGGGGATCTTAAGCTTCCTGGAAAGGTAGCGGAGCCCTTCGCGGTCGTCTTTGGCCACAGGCTGCTCCACCACGCCCGGAACGATGCCGTGCCGGCCCAGCTCCGCCACGAACCGTTCCGCGGTCTTGGCGTCATACGCCCCGTTGAAATCCAGATAGATCTCCGCCTTGGGAGCCGCCCTCCTGACCGCGGCTATGCGCCCGAAGTCGGCGTCGCGGTTGGTCCCCGTCTTCACCTTGAAGATCTTAAACCCCCGCTTGCGCATCTGAAACGCAAAATCGTAGGCCTGGGCCACGGTGCCTATGACCACGGTTATATCCGTCCGTATCATGGAGGGCCTGGAACCGTACAGCCGCCAGAGCGGCATTTTTAACGAACGGGTCAGCGCGTCCAGGAGCGCCATGCCGGCGGCGGCCAGGGCGCAGCGGTTGCTTTCAAGCCGTTCTTCAAGGCCCGCCAGCAGGCCCGCATAATCCGCGACATCGCGGCCCTCAAGCCAGGCCGCCGTCTTTTGCAGATTGGCGAGCGTTTGCTCCCTGGTCTCGCCGGTTATATGCGGCGCGATGGCGGCCTCGCCCCAGCCCCAGACCCCTTCCCTGGTCCTGACGCCCAGCAAAACATTTTCAAGCCGCTTATGCGATCCGCTTGAGATCGTGAAAGGCTGAAAAAGCTCCGCGTCGATGCTGCGCACCGAAGTTTTTGTTATCACCGTTTCTTTCATTTTTTATCTCCCCTGCGGCGCGGCATGAGCGTGCTTTCCCTGCCCAGCAGCATCAGCACCACCACTATGATAAAGATGATCACGCTCTGCGCCAGCAAAAGCCATGTTCCCACGGTGGTGACTGTGCGGCGCATGGTCCAGGCGCCCAACCCGAGGCAGATGTTAAGAAGAACTATGAAGCCCACCGTGTGTTCAACCTTAAGCCCGAGGTGCATAAGCCTGTGGTGAAAATGGTCCTTCCCGGTGTATTCAAGCCAGCCCCGGACATCGGTCACGCTGCCGTTCCGGATCCTGGAAACGGTGGTATAAATTATATCGAATATTGGTATGCCCAAAACCAGGAGCGGTGTGGAAATAGCCACTACGGGATTGTTCGTGGCCCAGCTGCCGTAAAGCGCCAGGCAGCCCAGGATGAACCCTATAAAAGTGGAGCCGGAATCGCCCAGAAAAGCCCGGGCCGGACGCCAGTTTATTCCTAAAAAACCCGTGCAGGCCCCGGCCAGCGCTGCCGACATGAACGACAAAGCGTACTGGTCCGAATTCCAGCCGAGACCCAGGAACAAAAGCGCGCACACGGCCCCCATGCTGGAGGCCAGCCCGTCTATGCCGTCCATGAAATTAAAAGCGTTGGTTATGCCTACCAGCCAGATCACTGAAAGCAAAATAGATACCGGATAGCCGAAGGGCAGCTTCAGGGGAAAGCTCAGATGCAGGCCGAACACCGCCACGGCAAGCGACGCCGCCACCTGCCAGAAAAGCCTGACGCCGGCCGAAAGCGGCCGCCGGTCGTCCACGAAACCCAGCGCGAAGATCATGGTCCCGCCCAGCAGGATCCCCCAAAGCTCCGTTGAAAACTGCTGATTGCGCAGCACCGTCAGGAGAAAAGCGGCGTAAACGGCCAGCCCCCCGATGCGGGGGACCGGAGCGTTATGGATTTTGCGTTCGTCCGGCATATCCACGGCGCCTATGCGCCAGGCCAGCCAGACGGTGGCCGGTGAAAGGACCAGGCAGGAAAAAAAAGCTATCAGGAAAAGATAGATCCAGCGCACGCCTTCGGCCCAGGTCCAGGCCGAAAAGCCGCCGGACGGAAGGAGCAGCAGGAGCGCTGCAAGACTTGCCAGGGAAAAGAGGCGTTTTTTGTCGCTCATTTCAGATTCAGGACGAGGTCAAGAAGCAGGCGCTGCGGGGTGAAGCCTTCCGCGTATTTTACGCGGTCCTGGTAGCCGCGGAATACCGCCGTGCTTTTGGCCGTCTCTATAATGGACAGGTTCTTGACCCTGGTCTTGTAGACCTGGGAACGGTGGCATTTTAAAAGCCGGACCTTATCCGAGATCACGGCGCCGATATCCGAAAACGCCGTCGGGGCGAAATTCAGCGTAGTCGGGACCTCGTAAAAAATAAGGTTCTTGGTATACCGGGCGGCGGTAATGACCGCTTTAGCCACATTCCGGTGGTCCTGGTGGGTGTCGTTCTCGCTGTTGACGAAGATCAGGTCCGGCCTGATCAAAGCCACGCGGCGCTCGATCGCCTGTATAAGTTCCCGGCTCATGGGCACATCCGTATCCATAAAACCGCCCCAGAAGAGGCGGGCCTTCAAAAGTTTCGCCGCCTTTTCCTGCTCGGTCCTGCGCACTTCCGCGAGGCCGCCCACATCCCCGCCGGTCATGACCAGCATATTTATTTTATGTCCGTTCCCGGCCAGCTTGGTAAAGATGCCGCCGCAGCCGAATTCCAGGTCGTCCGGATGCGCGCCGATGCCTAATATGTTCATCGCAAAAATCCCCCGTTGTCCGACGGTTTTCTATCCGCACAATGTAAAAACCGTTCCGGCGCCGTCGTTCCAGCCGTTATACGGAGCCTTATACATTTTAACAATTATTAAGGATCGCGAAAGCAATGATAATTATTCTGGGAATTATTCGACGCAACATGAGCCTAAGTAATCCGGTGACATACAACTTAATTCCTTGATCGTGCAACGGCATGTTTACCGGTATCAGAGTTACGGCATTGATATAAGTTCTGTGTCACCGGATTTCCACCGGATTTCATCGGATTTCAAAATTCCGCGGACAGGGTTATTCTCTGGGCGTTGCCCAGTTCGCCGTATGGGGTGAATGAGTAATCAATCTCAAAGCCGCCGAATGTCGCACCAAAACCGGCACTTATCCCGCGCAGGTTGTCAAGCGCCTTTAAACCTGTGGCCCCGCTCTGCTTTCCCGCTTTAGCGGCTTTCCCGTTGTAGCCGGCCCGCAGGGTTAAAGCTTTTGCCGCCTGATAGCCGGCCCCGAAACATAATTCGTCATCACCGTCTTCAGGCCGCACCTTGCCGTCCAATGAAAATTTAAACCGTTCCAGGCCGCTGTATTCAAACCCCGCGGCCCAGGCTATCGGCAACGGCTTTTTATCACCTGAAAATCTGAATTCCGGGCCCAGGTTTTGCATCGCCAGCCCGGCTTTAAACCCGTTTATGGGCGTAGACCACTTCATACCGGCATCCACGGCGAAGCCGTCACCGGTATCCGGGCCTATTTTACTGTGGAGATATTTCCCGGCCAGACCGGCCTTTATATCCGCACCCAGGTTTGAAGCGTAGGCCAGACTTAAAGCCATATCACCGGCTGAAAAACCGCCGGAAGCCAGACCGTTTATATCCCTGCCGTTAAGATCGCTATAACTTAACCAGGTTATAGCAGCGCCTATATTTCCTCCCGGCGCTTTAGCGCTGAACGCGGCAAAGTCATGGCTTGCTTCGTTATAAAGTATGGTATGCGTAAGCGTTACGGCGGTTTTGTCGCTCCCCGCTATACCCGCCGGGTTCCAGTAAACGGCATCCGGGCCTTCAGCGGCGGCGGTGTATGCGTTGCCGAGCGCCGAAGCCTTCGCCCCCGCCCCGATCTTTAAAAACGCCTCGGATGACATTTCAGCATGTGCCGTCACGCATAAGCAGATCCCCAGCACTGTCATAACAATCAATTTTCTCATACCGAGCTCCTTACCGGTTACGAACTGCGGCCTGCCGACCGCTTATGTTCAACGCACCACCGCCACTTTTCCTTTTTTAATTATATCGCCATAAGCGGCTTTCCGGGCGCGCAGGACATAGAGATACACTCCGCTGGCGGCATTGTGCACTTCCCAGGTATACTCATAGGCGTATTTACCGGCTATGGTCTGCACAACGCCCATGTCGGCGTCATATACCTTGTGCCCGCTTATGTCATACACGGTCAGATGCGCGCTGTCGGCCTGCCCGCATTCAAAATGGAATTTAGGATTATTATGCCTGGCCGGGTTGGGATAGGCGTAATGCTCGCCAGCCGTAAATGTGGGATCGGCCGCCAGCGGCACAACACCTTTGGCCATCACCTGATAAACCGAGAAATGCCCCGTCTTCGCCTTCAGCCTGGCCAGGGAACCGTCGGTCTCCGACGGCAGCATCACCCATTCATTATTCTCCGCGTCCCACCAATAAATCGCCAGGTCGCCTATGGTCTTGCCTCTCGGCAACCTGGAGGTTTCGTACGGCAGCAGAAGTTCGGCGTCATTATTAAACTTGAGACCCTCAGGACCGAACGCCACAGCCGGACCTACAGGCGCTATGAACGCCCCCGCACCGGCTTTATTACGAATGTCCTGCGCTTCTTTGGCCGGGTTATCCGCGCTTATTCTTATCACGGTTTCCTCCGGCAATGCCCCCTCAGGCACCACCACCGCGCTGCGCCCGGAGGTTTCCACCGTGCCGCCCCAATCAGGCGACAACACAAGTTCGGCTTCCTGTTCGCCTGAAGCTGCCGGGGCCGCTTTCCGGCTCAGGGCCGCGGGACCGTATCCGCCGGGGACAAAGAACTGTACGGCATTTGAAACTATCAGCCCGCCGGCGGCGGCACGGACCACTGTCACCGTATTGCTGCCGGTAACCACGCTGTCGGGTATTATTCCCTTTATGCGGAGATCCGTCCAGGAGCTTATATTGGCCTGCAAC
>JBAYJD010000084.1:0-6032 GCA_041665305.1 Elusimicrobiales bacterium | reverse complement strand
CGAAAATGAGCGGGATGTATGAATTACGCGCCGCAACCGGGGGTGGGGAGTTTTACGCCGCCGCTGATGTGGGGATTCTTTAACCGCAGAGATCTGGGGAACTTACCGGCGCTCCCCTCATCTTAATTTCCCAATCCCGTAATTTAGTAATTTATTCATTTTGTATGTTTTCGATCGCTGGGGCGGCGTACGGACAGTCAATACACGCTTTCAATTCCGGCATGAATTGTTACGGGGTATACCGTCTACCGGATACTTCGACTAGGCCGGTTTACCACTCCGGTACTGGCGACGATTCTTATTACCAGCCGGTTATTTCTTCGCCCAGTTACACAGATAACGGCAACGGCACCACAACGGATAATGTGACGGGCCTTATGTGGGCCAGGGGGGGAACCGATCATTTTGGTAGGACCTGGGCTGTAGCGCTGACCAGTTGTGCTGTAGGTATGAATAGTGGTTCCGGGTATGCCGGTTACAAGGATTGGCGCCTGCCGAATGTGAGGGAGTTGGTGAGTATAGTGGACTACGGCCTGCCTGGCGAGCCTTGTGTCAACGGTGCGGCTTTTCCGGGGACTGAAGCGAATGGGTATTGGTCATCAACAACAGATCCGACCTCAACCAATAACGCGGAGGTCGTGATGTTCAGCATCACCTCCGATCCATGCGGTCGTATGTATGGTGGTTCGAAGGCCAACACATTATATGTGCGCTGCGTGCGCGGCGGCCAGTGATTCCGGTGATATTGGTTTTGGTGACATAATACCTATTTCCGAAGAAATAGGTATTATGTCACGGAATCAGTTGTGGGCGATTATTCCTTTGCCGGTGGAACCGTCTATGCGGATGTCCAGCGGATGCTCCAATCTTATGTGGCGCACAAAATTCAGGTCGGCCAGCACGGGCCGGCTGTTCAGCCAGTTCCAGTCGATCATCCCTTCGTTCTTTTCGGGGTTGACGGTCAGGTAGCCTATGCCCAGAGAGGTCAGGTTATGGAAAAAGTGCGTGCCGTACGAGGGGTCGGCGGAAAAACCTCCGTAAGCGGCTTCGATTATGACTTTGGCGTGGGAGATGTGGTTCCATTTCACGGGAATGCCCAGGAACGGGTCGCTTGAGCCCCAGCGGCCGGGGCCTATGATCATGCAATATCTGCCTTCGTTCTTCAGCTTCAGGTTCAATTCGCCTATCTCGGCGGCGATCTCGCGGGTCTTCAGGCTGGTGAAGGTTTCCGGCTTTACGAAGACAAGGTCCGAGATGTCGTTTATGTAGCCGTTGCCGAGCGTGGACAGGCTTGAGCAGACTATGTCAGCCGAGATAAGATCCTCGAACTTCACCTTTTTTACCACGCTTCTGGAAACCATGGGGCGCATCTGTAAGATGTTGAATTCCACGCCGCGGCTTTCCGGATCGAAAGAGGCGGCGAACTCTATTTCGATATTGGCGCCCATGGCTTCGCGGCCGAGCCTGGACAGGCTTGTGAGGATTTCCGAAAGGGGGATAAGTTCGTTCTTGAGGATGGGGGCGAAGGTGACCAGGCGCTCGCCCGGCCTGGAGATGGAATCCGTGATGATGTCGTCTTCCGCCGAATAGGAGGAGGCCACAAGCTCCAGCGTGCCGTCCGCTTCGGCGGCCTCTATTTCCACCGGCTTCAGGTCCGGCTCTTTATCGTAGGTCAGCGGTTTTATTTCGGCGCCTGAGACATCCAGCGCGATAAAATTCTTTTGCGAATTGCTGAAGAAATCGTCTATGGTGGAGAACTGGTGGAGATTTCGCGGGTGGCTGGGGGAGAAGCGCAGCGCGGTAAGCCCTTCCACGATGGTTTTGCCCAGGCCCATGCCGATGTGGGCGATGGGGTCTTCGCTCGAAAGCGGCGGCACGGGGTAATAGTTATAGGATTGGACCACCCCGGAGAAGACCGGGTAAAAACGCGCGCCGCCGGCGTAGGCGCGGCCCACCACTTTTTGTATGACCACGGCCATTTTTTCCTCGTCCGGCAGGTGGGGGGTGAGTTTGCGGTAGGCCTTGGCCTCGTTGGAAAATGTGGAGGCGTAGACGAATTTTACCGCTTTTTCAAGTTCCTGCAGCCGGAGTTCGGGATCGGGGTTGTTGTTGGCCAGCATGTAGGTCTTGTAAATGCCGGCGAAAGGCTGGGTCTTTGAATCCTCAAGCAGCGAGGAGGACCTCACCGCGAGGGGGCCGTCCAGCTTTTCCACTATGGCGCGAAGGTCCTGCCTCACATAGTCCGGCAGCCTGGCTTTCAGGAAGATGTCGGCTATGCGCTCGCCGGAATAGTGTTCGTTGATCGCGGCGTCCAGATTGTTCTGTTCAAGGAAAAAATCAAAAACATCGGTGGCAAGGACTATGGTGTTGGGCACGGTGATGAAAACACCGGGGAAACGATCTGCCAGGTCGCTGCGGCTCAGCAGGAAGTCCACGAAGGCGAGCCCCCGGGCCTTGCCGCCTATGCCGCCGGACCCTATTTTTACGAACGGGGTGCTGTTGTCGAACAGTTTCCGGTCGAACCTGAGCACGGTGCCCAGCTGGGTCTTGTAGATGAACTGGTAAAGGGTTTCGATGAGGTACTTGCGCAGGGCTTCCGAGTCCTTGAATTCGGAGATCCTCTTGGGGCGGATGTTGTAGGCGGTCTCAAATTCCGTCCTGGCGAACAGCCATTTGGAGAAGTGGTTGCGGCCAGCGTGGTAAAGGATGGAGTCTATCGGGACGGTCTTCAGGAGTTTGAGCATGGTGTGCAGATCTGCGGCCCTGGCCAGTTCAAGCCCGTTCTTGTCGGTGAAAACGAAGTCGCCGAAGCCGAAATACCTGACGATAAAGTTGCGCAGCTGTTTCGACAGGTCGGACGCGGCCTTGTTCATGAAAGAGGCACCAAGGCCCTGCGCCCGGAGCGCGAACTTGCTGTTGGAGGACTGTAAAAGGACCGGCATGTCGGGGTCCTCGGTCTTTATTTTTTTTGAAAGGAGCAGGCCGGCTTCCGGCTCGCATTTCCCGGCCATGGGGTATTCGATGTCGCTTATGACGCCGAGCAGGTTCGCTTTGTACTTGGAGTAGATCTCCCAGGCCTTGTCGAAATTGTTGCAGAAGAGCACCTTGGGCCTGGCTTTCAGGCGCAGCATTTTTTTGGAGGGGTTGAGCTCTTCGGCCATGACGATCTGCGTCTGCTTCATCAGTTCGGAATAAATGATGGGCAGGTAGGAGGAGTAGAACTTGATGTTGTCCTCCACCAGCAGGACGGCCTGCACCCCGACCTTGGAATCGTGCGAAAAATTCATTTCGTCTTCCAGCAGGTTTATGATGGCGGAGAAGATGCGGGTATCGCCGTTCCACAGGAAGACGCCGTTCACCTGCGAGCGCGTGAGGTCGGAGATGTTCACTACATCCTGCATGTTGAAGGAAAGAAGCACGATCGGAAGCCCGGGGTGGGTTCTTTTAAGCCCGGCGACGAAATTATCCATATCGGTGTCGCCTATCTGGATCATCGCTATGACCAGGTCGAACGGGCCCAGCAGGAGGCGCTCTACGGCCTGGTCGGCGGTGGAGACGCGGGTGATCTTGGGGGCGGAGCGCACGGTGTTATCCAGGAGCTCGCTGAATAGGGCTTCGTTAAGGCGTTCGTCGTCGGCCAGCAGGAAAGAGTCGTAAAGGGAGGCCACCATCAGGATGTTCTTGATCCTGTGGGGCATGAGCTTTTCGAAGCCGCCGAACTCGGTCTCGTAATCCGCGATGCGCTGGGTCAGCATATGGGGATATTATACAAAGTAAAAAAACGGCCCCGGCGGCAGCTCTGCCGCCGGGGCCTGGCCGTGCCCGCCGTCTGCCGCGGCGGTTTATTTCGGGTTGGTCTGCAATTGCGCTCTCCCCGTGGCGCCGCAATTGTAGGCGTTGCATGAGTCGATGTTCGAGCCGATGGCGACGCAGCCCAGCAGCCCTTCGGCCTGGCATTTGGCTAGGGCTTTTTCTTCAGCGTCCTTGCGGATGCCGAGTTGCTCAAGGGCGCCGAACCCCTTGCCGTCTCCGGAGTTCCAATCCGAGGACGCCGAGAACACCGGGGCCCCGGCCACCGGGATAAGCGATAACGCCCTGCCCGTGGCGCCGCAATTGTAGGCGTTGCATGAGTCGATGTTTGAGCCGATGGCGACGCAGCCCAGCAGCCCTTCGGCCTGGCATTTGGCTATGGCTTTTTCTTCGGCGTCTTTGCGGACGCCCAACTGTTTAAGAGCGGTGAAACCGTTGCCGTTCGGGGAATTCCAGCTGCAGGAGGCCTGGAAAGCGGCCGCTTTGTCCGGTTCCGTCAATTCAACGGCTCTAAACACGGGCGCGGGCAGAACGCCGGCGGTCTTGGCCGCTTCTGACGCATTGATCGTCAAAGCGGCGCCTGCGGCCGCTTTAATGTCCTCCAGTTCCGCCGCCGCCGGAAAATTGGAACCGCATACAGCCACTGTCAACGCCAGGATAACGCTTTTCATTTATTTTCCCTCCATTATATGTTGCATCACAATTGAAAAAGTATACCAAATTACAGGCCTGGGCCGAGCGCGATGATCCGTGGGATTGTCAGCGGGGAGGATAAAAAGTTAAAATTAACCGATAAGACGGCTGGCGGAGTTCTCCGCACGCCGCAGACCATTTTTTGTTCCGGTCAGGGATACAAATACCACGAAAGAGATAAGGAGAATGTAAATGCAGAAACCTACCGTGAAGACCAAATGCCCTAATTTTTCTTCGGGCCCCTGCGCCAAGCGGCCCGGCTGGACCGTGGACGCGCTGAAGAACGCGCTGGTCGGCAGGTCCCACCGCTCCAAAGAAGGCAAAGCCAGGTTGCAGGAAGTTTCCGACCGGATGAAGAAAGTCCTGGGTCTTCCCGCCGATTACCGCATAGGCGTGGTGGCCGGCTCCGACACCGGCGCCGTGGAACTGGCCATGTGGACCCTGCTTGGTCCGCGCCCCGTGGATATTTTCGGCTGGGAATCCTTCGGCAAAGGCTGGATGACGGACGCGGTAAAACATCTTAAACTGTCGAACGTGAACGAATATAAAGCGGATTACGGCAGACTTCCGGACCTGGGCAAAGCGGATTTTTCCCATGATGTTATTTTTACGATGAACGGCACCACCTCCGGGGTCAAGGTTCCCGATCTTAAGTGGATCCGCTCCGACAGGGAAGGGCTTACCATCTGCGACGCCACCTCCGGCATTTTCGCCATGGAGATGGATTACGCCAAGCTCGATGTCATCACCTTCTCCTGGCAGAAAGTGCTGGGCGGCGAGGCCGCGCACGGCGTCATTATCCTGTCGCCCAGGGCCGTCAAGCGGATGGAAGAGAACGAACCGAAAGCCGCCTGGCCCGTGCCCAAGCTTTTCAGGCTTGCCTTGGAAGGCAAGCTGAAGCCGGGCGAGCTTGAGTACAATACGGTCAATACCCCGTCGCTGCTATGCGTGGAGGACGCGATAGACGCGCTGAAATGGGCGGAGTCCATAGGCGGAGCTCCCGCCCTGGTCAAGCGGTCCAACGCCAACCTGGCCGCTTTTGAGCGCTGGGTCGCGAAGTCCGACTGGATAGACTTTCTGGCGGAGTCCAAAGAGATCCGTTCCAATACCTCCGTCTGCTTCAAGATCAAAGCCGCGTGGTTCCAAAAACTGTCCGACGAGGACAAGACGAAGGCCGCCAAGAAGATAACTTCCCTGCTGGACAAAGAGGGTGTGGCCTACGATATCAATTCCTACGGCAAAGCGCCCGCGGGCCTGCGCGTATGGTGCGGCGCCACCGTGGAATCCTCCGACATCGAAGCCCTTACCCACTGGCTGGACTGGGCTTATGACGCCGTTTCAAAAGAATACGCCGCGATGAAAGCCGCTTCTTAAGAGAGCGGCAATCCGCCCCGCGCATGTGTATCGCGCGGGGACCGTTTAGAAGGGATCAGCGAGTGTTCGCGCCTATAATGGCGCGAAAAACGAGCGACGAAGGGGAACATAGTTCCCCTCGTGGAGCACCGGACCGACTTCCTTAAGAGGTCCGG
>JBAYJD010000083.1:0-6412 GCA_041665305.1 Elusimicrobiales bacterium | reverse complement strand
GGCCGAACCGAAGTTGCGCGAAACGCGCAGGCTCCAATGAACCTGTAAGTTTCGCGCAACAAAGGTGCAGGCAAAAAACGGCGATTGCAGCCAAAATTCCTTATGTCGGACAGGCTCCTAGGCCGCCTGAGGGCCATTGGCCTTTGAAACGGCACAGCCATAGGCTAGAACTTATGTGCTTTATGCGGCCCCATGCTGAACAGCACCTGGAACATCGCAGTGTGAACGGCAGGGGAATTTTCCGGCTTAAAGTGTTCATAACTTAGCCTAAGCAGGGTAGTCTCTTCCAACAGTGAAAAGCCGATAAACCCTTTTATCGCCCTATTGATCAGACTTTTATCCTCGATCGGCTGGTATTGATCGTAAATGATCCCGGCGTTATAGCGCTGCCAGAATTTCAGGTCGGCAAAAGCATAAAACCCCTGTCTTCTGATCCTGTTGGAATCTCCGGTCGTTGTGTCAATTACGACCTCGCTGTTATTGTAGAGGTATTCGCCCTGCAATGTCAGGCTGGTTAAGCTGGAGAAGGATATTTTTGTCTTAATATCCGCGCCATAAACACCTGTTTTAGCCTTCCACTGGACATTATTAGCCCCCTGTGTCGCAGAAACCCCTATGTCCAGCGGGACCGTGTCGTTCAGAAGCACTGAATTGCCCCAGCGACTGACCCAACCCGCCCTGGACTCAGGTTCATCCGGATGGAATGATGCTCCTTTAAGGAAATCCGCTGAAATATCGGATGCCCAACTTCCAAATGTCGGCAGGAGATATGAGGCATGCGCTCCGACATCATTGAACCCGTCTTCCCCCGGAAGCATGGAGGACATTACTCTAGGGGCATCAATGAACGGATAGGCATGCGGATGTACCGGGTTCAGCTTTCCGAAGCCGAGACGATATTTTCCCCCGCGAAGCGCAAGGCCATCGGGCAGTCCCTTTAGAACATCGATATACGCTTCCTCGGTCCGCAATCCTTCGTCATTCCCAACCGTGAACACAAAGAAGCCCTTAGCGTAGGGATTCAAGTAGGAGTCAAACACCAACTCTGTTTCGCCCAAGTCGAGCGTCGGCCTATAGGCGTCCTGTACGGTTTTATCATCGTGGTATTTGAAAATAAGCTGACCAATAACCGAGATGTCCGGGTTGATTACTCCGGCACATAAACCGTCAGGGATAATCAGACTGAATAGGAACAGAAGACAAATTGCACATACTCTAAACATAATCGCTCCTTAAAGGAATTGATATGTCACAAGTATTTATTCCGATACTACACAGCTTCGGAATATCATGTGACTGGATTCTATGTTTAGAGTACTGGAGGGCCGCGTGAAAAGATGGTGTTGTAAAAGGTGCTTTTGACCGGGACATCAGCAACAGGAACGATACTGAATAATATCTTTGGCTCAGCAGGTTGACCTGTTACGCTATTTACCGGTATGACCGAAGAAGCAGCAATACATAAGACGCAGCCATCTGCGCTGTGGGTAGAAAGATCATGCGAAGCGGCATGAATGCCTATGCCTATTACGGCAAAAACAGCCACCATTGCCAGACATTTTTTAATACCGCTTAGCATATAAAGATTCTACTCATTTACGGCTGAGGATGTGAAGTTGTTAGCTTTTAATTTTAATGACATCCGTGGCCGCCGTCGGGTTAAGGTGACACACAACTGAAAACTCTTTTGGTGAAATAAAGTCGAACCTGTTCAATAACCTTTGCCGCGCTGCTTTTTAACTTTCTCTATAAGCCTGACCGGATTCACGACTTTCTGAAGCGTATAAGTGTTATCGCCTTTTTTAAAAGTTACCGCGTCCGCCGTTTGAAGGGCTGCGGCCCGAAATTCTTTCGGAGTGAGCTCGGGATAAACCTGGCAGGCCAGCGCATATAATCCCGCCACCCACGGGGTGGTCCAGCTCTGCCCGCCGACCCTCGAAAAGCAATAATCCTCATTGCCGTTCGGGTCCGCCACTGTTCTTGAATCCATCGGAACCTGCAATACATCTTTTTCCGAACCCCATTTATTGCCGCCGAACATTATTCCGCTGGAAAATGAGAGTTTGTCATCCGGGTCGGATAGAGGCCCCCTGCCCATACCGTCGACCTGAAAATCCGGATCCTGCACGGTGATCACGAAAATACCATTTTGAGCCGCATTTTGAATGGCCGCAACAGCCTGCTCATAACCCTTCCAGTTCCTGACCATCATAAGGGAGACGGAAATAACCCTGATCTTTCTGCCCTCGGGCAGCTGCTTGTTGACTTCCACCAGCCTGGCTATGGCCTGGGCGATATAACTCAGATCGAACTCGAACTTTCCGCCCGGCGAACGCTCGCCGCTTGTTTGGCCGATGAAGTACAGATCGGCGCCGGGCGCCACGCCTACCGTTTTCCCGACCGCGATGGAGGCCACGGCAGGCGCGTGCATGGAGACCGTCTCATCCAGGCAATGTATTTCCTCATATAATCTTAACCTGTCGGAATATTCAAGATGTTCCGCCAATAATGCCTGATCGATGATCCCGACCCCGATGTGCCTGCCCGTTATCCCCTGTTTATGGAGTTCTCTTACGGCCAAGCCCGGATTTTTGCCTGATTCCAGGATCGCATGAGGATTAAAACCTTTCGGCAGCTTTTCCGGAAATTTTGTTTTAGTGTTAAAATCGGCATAAAACATATCCTGATTGTTCGTCAGATCATAGGCGGTCAGATCGCAGTTCCTGAAATCCATCTGGAATGCGGTGTGTCTGTTCATGTCGAACCTGAAAGAATCCGTTGTAATGCGGTTTTGTAAAAAAGAATAATCCGCGCGGGGACGGCGGAGATCGATCTTGGGGAACTTAATTTCCTCCGCATTTATGGAAAAATGCGCGAGAATTATTCCCGCAAAAATAAAAAATAGGCGCGCTCTTGGTGATTTCCCGGACATTCAGGATATTTTACCACTTTCCGCGCGCCGGCAGGATTACTCCAAACGGAAAGAAGTCGCTAATATGCGGATTCGGAATGTTTCTCTGTTTCGGACATTTTGGTATTCTGCTGATATCAAACATTACGGAGGTCTACCATGAAGTTAAGGAACGAATTATTTGAGATAGGTCTGTGCGTGCTGGCTTCCCTGGCGGCGGCCGGTTGGACGGGAAAATTGTACGCGGGAGGGTCGGGGTTTTCGTCCGACTGGCCGGCCGGGAAAGAGGCCGCGACCCCGCTGAGCGCAAAACTCCTGTATGACAAAGGCGTGCTGGCTGATAAAGCGGGTGACGACAAAACCGCTCTGGATTATTTCCGGCAGGCCTTGAAACAGGATAAAAAGAACCCGGATATGATCAATATGCTGGCGCACAGCGAACGAAAACTGGGGATGCTAAATGAAGCGATAACCGATTACTGGACGGCTCTTAGTCTAAGGCCGCGTTTTCCCGAGGCGCGGGAATACATGGGGGAGGCATACATCCAAGCCGCGCTTAAAGAAATGGAAACCTTGAAAAGCTACGGCAAGGCTGGCGAACAGCAGCGCAAGGACCTTATCAAAGCGTTCAAAGACGCCGCCGAGGCTCTTTAGCCTGGCCGCGCGCTGACAAATTCCGGGGACAGTATACTTAATTCAAATACGGTCGATCATGTATACTGTCCCCGGAACCGTTAGAACTGGACCTGGGGGGCCTGTTGCGCGGCTTTGTCGCCTTCAAAATATTTTTGGGACTTCTCAAAACCGAACAGCCCCGCCAGAATATTAGAGGGGAAGCGCCTGACCGTGACATTGTAGGCGTTCACCGTCTCGTTATAGCGCATTCTTTCCACCGAAATGCGGTTCTCGGTGCCGGCGAGCTCGTCCTGCAGCCTTATAAAATTCTCATTGGCTTTAAGCTGCGGATATTGCTCCACAACCACCATCAGCCTGTTTAACGCCGTTTCAAGTCCGTTGGCCGCTTCTATCTTCTGGCCCTGGCTTTTGGCCTCGCCCCACTGGCTTCTCAGCCTCGTCACCTCGGTCAGAAGGTCCTTTTCATGCTTCGCGTAGCCTTTTACGGTATTGACCAGATTGGGGATGAGGTCATAGCGCCGCTGGAGAACGGTCTCCACCTGGCTCCAGGCCGCGGGGACCGCTTCGGAATAACTCACCAGTTTATTGTATCCCGAACCCATCCACAATCCCAATATCACCACCACTCCAAGCACGATCAATAAGCCCTTTTTCATGATTTTCTCCTTAAATAACCTTTGTTGCCGGCGTTTTGTTTTCCGCGCTCTGAAGCCAGAGGTCCACGGCATCGGTGACCTGCTGTATAGCAGCCAGATAGCGGCCGAAAAGCTGCAATGGCGCGATACACGGGCGTCTTACTCCCTCCTTCATACTCCAGACGAGTGAAAAGGCCTCCGCGTCGAATTTAAGACGCCTGGAAAGCGCAGGCAAAACTTCCATTTTTTTTGCCGGCGGCGTTTCCCCGTAAAGTCTGAGCGCCGCTTTGAACAGCGTCAGGAATGCCGAGATGGAGGAAGTCATCAGCCTTTCCACTTCCTTCGGGGAACCTTTGGCGACCAGAAAATTTTCCCGCAAAAGGATAAGCTTGCTTTTAAGCTCCCGCTCCAGCTCCAGCCTGAGTAGCGCGGAATCTATTTCCATTCCCGCGAAAGGGTCCTCGCCGTAAAGGACCTTATGCGTTTGCCTGATGTCGGCGAACTCGACCGGGAAGACATCCGCGGACCGCATCAGGGTCTCTTTCGCGAACAGCAGCGGGGCGTGATTGCCGTCCCCGCCCCAACGCGAACACAGGCCGGTCAAAGCAAGCAGTTCCTCCGCTCCTATATGGTCCATTACCACCAGCACATTATAGTCGGAGGTCTTTACGGAATCTCCGGCCGCCGCCGAGCCGTACAATACCACCGACCGGATATTGGCGCCGCATATCTTTTTAAGTCCCTCGGTCAAAATTTCAGGTGTCATTTTAGCCATTTCAGCTCCTACCAGCTTCTTGAACTTCCGCCGCCGCCGGACATTCCCCCTCCGAACCCGCCGAACCCTCCTCCGCCGAATCCGCCGTAACTCCTTGCCCCCCCGCTGTTCAGAAGAAAGAACAGGAGAAAAGGATGGCGGATCGCTATGATCACAAAAAGAACGAAGAGGATAAAAGAAAATATTTTCCGGCCCGCGCTGAGCGGGGCGGTATTTCGGGGTCCTCTTTGAACGGCGCCCTCGGAGATTCCTATGCCGGAGTCCCGTGCGATGATCCCGGCGATGGCCAGAGAACCCTGATAGATCCCTCCGGAATAGTCGCCTTTCCTGAAGTACGGAATGATGTATTTATCCTGAATGGCGCCCGTCAAACCGTCCGGAAGTATCCCCTCCAGTCCGTAGCCGACCTCTATGCGGACTTTACGGTCCCGCACGGCGGCAAGCAGCAAAACGCCGCGGCTGGTCCGTTTGTCCCCTATCCCCCATTTTTTATAGGTTTCAACGGCATAAGTTTCGATGTCGGCGCCTCCGAGGCTGTCGACCACCAGCACGGCCACCTGGGCTTTGGCCTGGGCGTCCAGCCCGGCCAGAACGCCGTTCAGTTTTTCAACCATTTCCGCGTCCAGCACTCCGGCTGGATCGTTAACATAAGCGCCGGGGGATGGGGCCTCCGCGGACGCTCCGGCCCGCATTGGAACAACGCCGACTCCCCCGGGCAAAGAGCCGCCCATGGCCGGAAACGAGGCCAGGACCGAGATAAAAATGGAAAGGTAAAGAGCTTTATTATGTTTCACAGGTTCGACTTCAACGATGCCGCCGCAGCGTTCTTTCAGCCGGCCGCGCGGACGGCGTCAGTTCTCATCCGGGGGCGAAACGAATTTCTGCGCCCGCCTAAGGAGGACATCCACCCTGGCTTTGAGTTCCGGCACGGAAAACGGCTTGCTCATATAATCGTCCGCGCCCATATCCAGCCCGGCGATCTGGTCGGGCGCCGCCGTCCTGCCGCTGAGGATCAGGACCGGAACCTTTCTTAATGCGGGTTTCGCCTTCATTTTTTCCAAAAGCTTCACGCCGTCCCCGTCCGGAAGCATCCTGTCAAGGATAACTATATCAACGGACGAACTTTCAAGGAATTTTTCAGCCTGCGCTATGGAACCGGCGAGCAGGAACCCGACATTCCTTCCCTTCAGGATCCGCGCCAGAGTTTCGGCCACAAGCGTGTCGTCTTCCACTATAAGTATCTTTGCGTCGTCATGCGCCATAACTTCCCCTCCGTTACCCCTCCATAGTTTATATCATAATCCCCGCGCCCGGACAAGGGACCGAAGGCGAGCCCGGATTCTCGGATAAGATTGCCGTTACAGGCTCAAAACTAATAAAATTGCCTCACGTCCCGTCGTAAGGACCGCTCCGGAAGAGCGGAGGTGAAAAGCGTCAACTTTTCACCCGTGAGGT
>JBAYJD010000082.1:0-6488 GCA_041665305.1 Elusimicrobiales bacterium | reverse complement strand
GGTGCGCCTGCGAGCTATACCTTCGCATCAGCCGGTGCTAAGACATTATACGCGTGGGCCAAGGACGCCGCCGGTAATGTGTCTGCGAGCCTCAACGATTCTATAACTATAACCTTGCCGGATGTATCATCGCCCACTGTTACGGCATTCACCATCCCGGCAGTTGCATCCACGCTGAAAGTTTCCATTGCAGTGCTGACCGCGACCGACAACATTGGTGTGACCGGCTACCTTGTGAATGAATCTTCAGTCAGGCCTCTGCCCGGCGCCGTCGGTTGGACTGCGGGTGCGCCGTCCGCTTATACCTTCGTCTCGGCCGGAGCGAAAACGCTCTACGCCTGGGCGAAGGATGCCGCCGGCAATGTGTCCGCCGGCCTCAGCGGTACGGTAACGGTCGATATTTCTTCTCCCGCGGTTTCCATCATCGCTCCGGCAGACGGTTCTACGGTAGCGGGTACGGTCATTGTTTCAGGTCTGTCTTCGGATAATATAGCGGTTTCAAGTGTCGCGGTTTCGGTGGACGGCGTAGCATACTCTCAGGCTGTAGGATTGGCCTCCTGGACTTTCAGCCTGAATACAACGCTGTTATCCAACGGTCTCCACACTCTGACCGCGCGCGCGACGGATTCTTCGGGTAACGCAAAAACAGCCGTAATAAGCGTTACCGTGGATAATCTGGCTCCTGTGATCAGCGTTGTAAGGAGCGCGGGTATAACGGCTTCATCCGCCACTATTACATGGACTACCAACGAGGCGGCGGATTCGCAGGTGGAATACGGCCTGAGCCCGGCTTATGGTTCTTCCAACGCGCTGGACACGGCTAAGGTTACCGCGCATTCGCAGGCGTTGACCGGCCTGCAGCCTCAGACCGTCTATCATTACCATGCCAGGTCCATGGACGCGGCTGGAAATACGGCATACAGCGCGGATTATATTCTTAACACAATAAGTCTGACAGTTCCTAATGTTTCCATACTATCCCCCGTAGACGGACAGAAGGTGGAGAAGACGGTCCAGGTCACACTGTCGGGTTCCGCCTCGGCCGCTTTGATCGCCGTCGCCGAACTTTGGGTGGATGGCGTCCGGTCGGCTGTTCATAACTTCGCGCCCGCGGTCGCTTCCTTTAATATTGTTCTTTCATGGAAGACGACCTCCGGCGGGAATCATCGTTTACAGGCCAGGTGCTGCGATACCCTGGGCGTTTGCGGAACTTCAGGCACGATCAATGTGAGCGTCGCGGGAAAACCCAAGGTCGTCCTGGTCGGCAACAGCAATACTCTGCAGGAGGAGGTGACAGGCGGTTCCGGAGATGCCCAGCCGCGCGCGCTGCTGTTAAGCCAAAAGGC
The DNA here is from genome assembly GCA_041665305.1 of Elusimicrobiales bacterium. GTDB lineage: Bacteria > Elusimicrobiota > Elusimicrobia > Elusimicrobiales > UBA9959 > YA12-FULL-51-18. Next base: position 5,142 of record JBAYJD010000082.1, on the reverse strand, counting down.
CGGCCGGCAGCAGACCCTGATGTTCGATGAAGATATCCGGGAAGCGGCGCTGGTGGATCTGAAAGGGCGTGTGATTAAAAAAGCGTCCAGGCAAGGCGGCTCTCTCGTGCTTTCGTTGCAGAACGCGCAGGATACCGGCATAGGCATGACCTCGGGCTTGCTGTTGATACAGATGAAGGACAGTTCCGGTAAATCCAGCGTTAAACCCCTCATGGTCGTGAAGTGAGGTTCGGCATGAAAAGATCATGTCTATTACCGGCCCTTGGTTTGGTTTTTGTTGTAAGCCCTTCACGCGCCGGTTTTCAGGACACGCCTGTGAGCGTGAAAGCAGAGGCCATGGGAGGGGCTTTTGTGGCTATGTCCGGGGATGCGGGCGCCGCCTGGATCAATCCGGCAGGTTTGGCCAGCCTCAGGTATTCCGAGTTCGCCATGATGTACGGCAAACCGCTCGCCGGACTTGAGGGGATCGATCTGAACCAGGGGTATTTGGCTTTTGGAACACGCCTGAGCAAGCGCTGGGCCGCGGCCATGAATACCAGCATATATCAGGCCGCGGGTCTGTTCAGCGAATATCAGGCCGGATTCAGCGGGAGTTTTCGGATAAACCCTAAGCTGGCGGTGGGGGCGGGGGTCAGTTATCTTTACCACAAATATGATATTGCCGGAGACCCTGCATATTCTTCCCTGCCGGTTTTTGCGGACGGCAGTTCCAGGGGGGCTGCGGGGATCAATCTCGGGGTTATCGCTTTTCTCAACAGGGAATTCCAAATAGGCGCGTCGGTGCGCAATTTGAACAGGCCGGATGTCGGTTTGCAGGAATATGATCCGGTGGCCAGAGAGATACGGATAGGAGGCATGTATCGGATGCTTTATGCCAGGGTCCAGGCGGAACTGGAGGAAAGCGACGACGGCCTGGGCACCCGGTATTCGCGGACGGATACCTGGAAATTAGGCGTTGAGATCCCCGTAAATTCCATGTCGTTCAGGGCCGGAGTGAACAGCAACGCCTTTACGGCGGGGTTAGGGGTGACCTCTGGGGACTTTGTTGTGGATTACGCTTTTGTGGTGTCGCGCGCGGTGGAGGCCACCAATTACGGCAGCCAGTTCCTGGCTTTGTCCTACAGGATCGGCGCCGGCGATGCGGCGGCCCGGCGTTCAAGAACTTCCGGGAAACGGACGGACAGGCAGGATAGAGAGAAGTCCTCCGCGTGGGTATGGTGACCGGCATCTCGTTTTTTCTCCTTACACAATTCCGCCTGTAAAACAAAAGGTATAATTTCCCAGGAGCCTGTCCGCGCGGCGGCGGTGCAGCCGTGCAACACCGCTATGCGGTTTATGCGTGGCTATTCCTATCGAAGGGCGCCCGCTATGCGGGCGGAAAACTTCAACTGAAGTTTTCAGGTTAAGAGCCGGAGGAGAAAGTTGATGAACAAAATATTACTGATCGTAATTTTGATATTGCAAGGTCCGGCTCTAAGGGGGGCGGAGATAGAATTTGCCGAAAGCGTGCCGGAGGAAACCGTTTATGGTTCTACCCTCGCCGCCCGCCCGGCCCAAATGTGGCTGGACATGATAGCCGGAGCCGGCAAGACACTGGACTTCGAGGAGTTTTATATAGCCGACAAGCCCGGCGCCGCGCTGGAACCCGTCCTGGCCGCGGTCAGGGCCGCCGCGGGACGCGGGGTCAAGGTGCGCTTCATAGTGGAGAAAGCGATGATGAAGGAGACTTCAAAAGTCCTGCCGGGCCTGAAAGGGGATAAAAATATTGAAGTTCGTGTTATAGAATTCGGTAAGATAGCCGGGGGAATACAGCACTCGAAATTTTTTATCGTGGACGGGCGGGAAATTTTCGTCGGCAGCCAGAATTTCGACTGGCGCTCTTTAAGCCAGATCCACGAACTCGGCGCCCGCGTAAAAAGCGGCCGCGCGGCGCGGGATTTCAGCCTGGTCTTCGAGGCCGATTGGGCTTTGGCCGGAGGCGCGGACCTTAAAACCGTATTTCCCGTAAAACCCGACAACCCGCTTAATGCCGGGAACCAGGAGGCCGCTCTCGTGCGCGGAGCGACGGTCAGCTATCATCTGGCCTTCAGTCCCGCCGGGTTCCTGCCTGGCGGTTTTGATGTTGAAATTAAGGAACTGCTGCGGCTTATAAAAGGAGCGAAGAGGAGTATCCACGCCCAGGTCATGACTTATTCGCTTTTTCCGTACGGCAAAAAGACCCGCTGGGAGGAGTTGGACCGGGCCTTGCGAGCGGCCGGTAAAAGAGGGGTGAAGGTGGAGTTGATCTTCGCGGACTGGTCCATGGGCGGTAAATCCGATAAGGATATTAAAGCTCTTGCCCGTGCCGAAAATGTGAGCGTAAAGATCTCTTCGCTTGCGCCCCACAGCTCCGGCCCCATACCGTTCGCGCGGGTGGAACACTGCAAGTACCTGGTGTTCGACGGGGAGCGGGCCATGCTGAGCACCTCCAACTGGGCCCCTGACTATTTCACGGATACCAGAGGCGCGGCGCTCATCGTGGAAGGCGCGGCGGGCGCTTCGGTTCTTGAAGATATTTTTGCGCGGTCCTGGAACGGTCCGTATGTGGGTCCGGTGGATCCGGCCTTGGAATATAAGCCGGTTAAAAAAGGTTGACGCGGCTCCGCCGCCGGGCCGGCTCGAATAACATATTATAAGAACATCGTTTTACAATATTTAACTTCGCGTGGCCCGCTGGTCGCAGTGATCTACCGCTCCCGGGCCGCCAAAGTAGCAGTCGCCGTAGCTGGAATAGCAGTCGCCGTTAACCCGGAACTGCTTGCCGTCCTTCTCCACATCGGCGTAACAGCGTATCGTGCCCTCGGCGGAAGACGGACAGAAGGCGTCGACCGTTCCGCTCTGATAAAGAATAGTGCAATAGCCCCGTTGGGCCGGGACCGTGCCGGCGGGAAGGTCCGCTTGTTCGGCTGAAGATGGGATGAGCGCGTCTCCGCCGTTTTTTGCGTGCCCCCTATAGGGGGTTTCCAGGTAGCTGATGGTATATATATCCCAGTTCAGTCTGGCTTCCAGTACGATCTTGCCGCTCTGCAGCAGAGAGTTAACTGTCTGAGTCATTGCCGCCGACGCCTCGTTGGGAAAGGAATACTGGGAACTGACAAATGTCGTAACCTTCGCGCGTATCGGCGCGATAAAGATCAGCGTATAGCGGTCCCAGTTCAGGCCGCTTTCAAGAACCGTGTAACCGGCTCTGTGCAGGTGCTGGACGGCCGAGTTCATGGATTTTTCAGCGTCCGAAGGATATTCGAACTGCCCGGTCTGCATCTTGAATGTCTGGGTCCCCTGGTCATGATGTCCGTGCGCCGATGCGAACTTTGCGCAGCATAGGAGCGCCAATATCGCGATGAAAACACCCGTGCTCAATTTTCTCATATTAAAAAATCCTCCTCCGCCGTTTGCATTATGCACATATTATACCCGCCAGGCGTGCCGTAGTGTATGGGCTGAATTACCCGTTAATTAGCGGCAAAAGGCCTATCATATAGATGGGTCTCATAAGATCATGGCCTGCGGGGTGAAGGGCTTTGCGAGAGGTCTTGCGAGAGGTCGTTTCCGGAGGCAAAGGCCGATATTGTATTATATCGGTAGGGAGCGCGTTTTATGCCGCCTTCAGACGATACCAGACCACCGTTTTTCACCGTGTACGCAAAAATCCTCCTGTGCTCCATGGTCATGCTGGCCGGTTGCGCCGGGCGTTCCGCGCCGCGGCCGCCAGAGATTGATGCGCGGCTGCTGCCGTCGTTCATCCAGGTCGGCGGGCCCGCTATGGAAAAATTAACTGCCGAGCTGCGTTCTAAGGCCGGCGCGCTGAAGCTTAACGGCATGTCAGTTCAGGGTGAAACTATTTCCCGCGCATTAGCTCTTCTGCCGCGCGACAGGGCGCGTGCCGGAACGATAAGCTTTGAAATAGAGGAAGGTCCGGATGCCGGGATATATCAATGCGAGGCGCTTGGACGCGGCGCGACCTCCGACGCCCCCAGGGCCGGCTGGCCGGCCGGGCTTATAGACGGAGTTACGATCTATTACGCTCCACAGGACGAAACCGGCGGCGCCACGGTCCCCGGTGTTTATGATCTCAGGAACATAACTCCGGACCGGTATGAGATCGCCGTTCTGGACGCGCCGGATGGACTCCGCGGCGAGGAAGAAATGCTTGCCCGGATAAAAAGTCCAGATAACCTGCCAAAGCCGTATTTTGCCGCCGTATATAAGCATTGGTATAACAAAGGGAGCGCGGCGGCGCCGGTCGATATGATGTGGGCCGGGCCCTATAACTCCCGGGATTCCGGCCCGGGCGCCGAATATTTTGAGCGGCGCCCCGCCGCCGCGTCCCCGGAGGCCCGGTCCAGGCAGGCGGCTCAACTGGCTCATGATCCCCGTTATTATTACGGCCCTTACGGACGGTCCGGCTTCGCCGTGCACACGGACAGATGGGAAGCGCCGGAACGCAAAACGGATCCACGGTATGCCGGCCGCCTCGAAATCAAGGATTTCCGTTTTCGGGACACCAGCGGCTGTCTCAAATTGCGCCCCGGCTGTCTGTTGAAACTGAATGAATTTATTTCCGGCCAGGAGAAGCTGGGCCGCAGGGTCCAGCTGGAAGTGAGAGAAACCCCGCTGATGGACGCCGTTCCCCAGGGCCCTTCCCAAAAATAGCGCGCCGACCCGTCATCCCCACATCCCCCGGCGTCTTATAGCGCCAGATGCCTGATTTTTCTTAGACAGCCCTGACCCAGTAGCAGGCGTGTCCCGAAAAATCAGGTGATCTGGCGCTATAAGGCATCTGGAAGAGTGAATTCCGAGCTGAATTAATGAAGAGAGGGCTGCTAGAGGGCTAAATCCGTATCAGTGGACATATTTTTGCATAAGGATTTACGGGACAGCATAGACCACAGCATTGTTGTAGTCAGGTTGCAGAAACCACTGGGCGGGCTAATTACGCTTTATCATAATTAAGGGTGGGATATGTTGAATATAGAATAAGCGGCAGGTGAATAACTGGAGCGGGATGCCGGGGGTGTGGGGCTGACGGGCCGTCGCGCAGGGTGAGGCTTACGCAAGCGCCGAACCCGAGCGGGAGCGCGGCCGCGGTGCGGACGATAGCGT
>JBAYJD010000081.1:0-6501 GCA_041665305.1 Elusimicrobiales bacterium | reverse complement strand
TAAAAGTGCGGGATATTGTCTAAAACCGCGAGAAATATCGTCTGAAAAGTAGGAGACTGTCCAGTTTATCAGGAGAACTGTTTTTTTAGCCTGATATTTTCCTTATGCTGGACAGGCTCCTAGACAACCCCGACTATTAAAACCCCAGTGAGATCGGATAAGCACGAATATGGAAATTATGGTATAGTAGTGAGGGGGATTTGTAAAGAGGGCCACGGTCGGCCATAACTGGACAACTCGGAACATATAAGGATATATCAGGATATTCGGGGACATTATGGGACAAAAGGCCCTTGACGATGGTGTATTTATATGCAAAAATATACCTATACCCAACCGGCGAAATTGCTTTAAGCATTTTGGCTGGATTTCTATCTAAAATATAATTGATCCCGGGCTAACTACCGAAAGGTCTTAGCCCGGGTCATCAATTTTAGGTGACTTAATGAGAATAGAACCTGTAATAAAAAAAGTGGTGGCCTTCATAGATGGTCAAAATCTGTACCGATCAGTAAAGGATGCTTTCGGATACTACCATCCAAATTATGATCTTGCAAAATTGTGCGCAGCTATATGTGCTGGACAATCTGGATGGGAATTAAAGCAACTTCGATTTTATACCGGAATCCCAAATAAACGAGATGACGAAAGGTGGAATGTTTTTTGGTCTAAAAAACTATCAGTTATGGGGCGTATAGCTAAAACTTTCATTTTCACAAGGGAATTGAAATATAGAATGTTCAGAGTGCGCGACACAGCGGGGGTGGAGCATACTGGTTTCGGTGGCGTCGAAAAAGGAATAGATATAAGAATTGCCCTCGACGTTATTCGACTCGCTCACAAAAAGGAGTATGATGTAGCCTTGGTATTCAGCCAAGATCAAGATCTCTCCGAGGCAGTCGATGAAATACGTTGTGTTTCACAAGAGCAAGACCGTTGGATTAAGGTTGTGTCAGCATTTCCAATGAGCCCAGTTTATAATAATACTCGAGGGATAAACGGCTCAACTTGGATTCCCTTCGATAAACGCCTCTATGATCAGTGCATAGATTCCAGAGATTATCGCTGAGTCAGAGCTGAATGCGATAAATTCTTATGCTTGCGCCGGTCCGCGCTTCATGGTAAAATAAAAGTGCGCTCAGTTGCCGTACCAGGTAGTTTTCAATTTAAGGACCTTGTGCAGTCACCTATGGGTAACTGAGCGCCACAGGGTCTTTACTTATTTGAAGCAGATACGCTTTTGCGCTAAATTTATCATATCGGAAACCTTTCGCACTGTTTAGCGCAGAATTGAAGGGACAGAAAACAGGCCTTTTCCGTCGAGAATTTGCGCGCCCGTGGTGAAATGGATATCACAGGAGCCTCCGAAGCTTCTAGTGCAGGTTCGATTCCTGCCGGGCGCACCAGCTTTTGTTCATTGATTGAATTGCCATACCGGCCTGAAGGCTGAAATTATGTAAACGAGAGCCAATAGTTTGGCTCTCGACCGGAATCGAAAGCCGGAGCGGCGGATGCCGCGGGTGGACTGCTGCCGGGCGCACCAAAATTTCAGGGTATAGGGCGGAGGGGGCGGGGTAGAGCGATAATGGAACTCCCGGGGCCCCGCTCCAACTCCTAGCCTCCGCCGTTCTTATGAATTTTGAATCCGAGATCGCCCTCCTTATTAAATCCAGATATCCGCTGATCCTTGTCGAGACCATCGATGAGGATTATGTTTCCCGGCAGCTTTCGGGCATAGCCGCGGACCTGGGTCTTGACTCCTACTTCTGGTCGCTTACAAAAGGCCTGCGCGTCGGCAGCAACGAGAATTCCTTCTACCAGAGCGGCGAACCGCTCAAGATGCTTAAGCTGGTCAACGACCTGCTGAACGACGCCAAACCGTCGCTTTTCGTGTTCAGCGAGCTTTATAAATTCCTGGACGACGCGGTTACGGCTCGTTTTTTTAAGGATATCCTGGTCAGGATAAACAATACCCGCACCACAGTGGTGATAGTCGGGGCCGACCCGAAGCTTCCGGCCGACCTCGCGCCCCTGTCGGCGCGCATTACCGGCGGCTATCCGGAAGAAAAAGAGATCATGGACGAGCTCAGCCGCTCGGTCGCGGCCTTTAAACTTTCTTCGTCCGCGCTGACGGTGGAGCTGGCGCCGGAGGAGCTTAAACGCATGGTCAAAGCCCTCAAGGGATTGTCGCTCCAGCAGATCCGTAATGTCGTCAACAGCTGCATCCTGAAGGACGCCAGGCTAGACAGTGCCGATCTCACTGAGATAGAAAAATATAAAAAAGAGCTTTTCGACCGGGAAGGCATCCTTGAATATTTCGGGGCGGAGTCCCCGTCCGATATCGCCGGTTTTGAAAACCTTAAAAAATGGATCCTTGACCGCAAAAATTCTTTTTTTTCCGATAAAACCGGGCTGCCGCCGCCGAAGGGGCTGCTGCTTCTGGGCGTGCAGGGCTGCGGCAAAAGCCTGGCCGCCAAGGTCATAGCCGGTCAGCTGGGCATTCCGCTTTACCGCCTGGACCTGAACCGTCTTTATTCCAAATACATCGGCGAGACCGAGGAGAACCTGCGCAAGGCCCTTAAAACCGTGGAACGCCTGGCCCCGGTCTGTCTCTGGGTGGACGAGATAGAAAAGGCCTTCGCCGCCTCTTCGGGGGATGTGGACGGCGGGGTTTCCAGGCGCGTGCTGGGCACTATGCTTACCTGGATGCAGGAGCGCGCGGACCGGTCTTTTATAGCCGCCACCTCCAACGATATCAACAGCCTTCCTCCGGAACTCCTGCGCAAAGGCCGCTTCGACGAGATCTTTTTTGCCGACTTGCCCGCCGCCCCTGCGCGGGAGGGGATCATAAAAATACACCTTAAAAAACGCGGCCTGGACCCCGCCCGGTTCGATGTTCCCGGCCTCGCCCGTAATTGCGAAGGGTTCAGCGGCGCTGAAATAGAACAGGCAGTGATTTCCGCCCTATACAGCGCCTCAGGCGCGAACGAACAGCTCTCCTTTGCCCATGTGCTCGAACAGCTCCGTCTTACCCGTCCGCTTTCCGTTATCAAGGCGGACGAGATAACTTCCCTGCGCGACTGGGCTAAAGAAAGGCGCATCCTGCCGGTGTGAATACTCGTCCGGTCTTAAGACCGGAAGCAGTTTGCGGCATAGGGCACTGAAGTGTAAAACCGCTATTGGCAGGAGCGCGGCGCACATCAGGCGGACGGGCTTTCAACCGCTTATGGATAACACCCCCCCGAAAACAATTCTGGTCACGGGCGCTACCGGTTATATAGGCGGCCGGCTTGTACCCAGGCTGCTGGAGAAGGGGTACAAAGTCCGCTGCCTCGCGCGTCGGCCGGACCATCTGGCGGGGCGGCCCTGGACGGATTCGGTCGAGATAGTGAAAGGCGATGTGCTTTGCCGTTCCGGCCTGGAAGAAGCCCTGCGGGGCGCGGACGCGGCCTATTACCTCATTCATTCCATGGCGGATGTCCCCAATTTCCAGGCTTTTGAGGAGGACGCCGCCGGAAACTTTATCGCCGCCGCCAAAGAGTACGGCGTAAAGAAAATTATTTATCTGGGCGGGCTCGGTTCCGAGGCAGGCGGGCTTTCCAAACATCTCACCTCCCGCCACCGGGTGGGGGAGCTCCTGCGCGCGGCCGGCCTGAATGTGACGGAATTCCGGGCGGCCATCATCGTCGGTTCCGGCAGCGTTTCATTTGAGCTCCTGCGCTATCTGACGGAACGCCTGCCATTCATCCCCTGCTTTAAGTACATGAACGATACCCTGTGCCAGCCCATAGCCATCCGGGATGTCCTTAGTTATCTCATCGGCGCGCTTGAAACGCCCGCGGCAGGCAACAGGGTGATAGATATAGGCGGACCCACGGTGCTCGCTTACCGCGACATGCTGAAGATCTACGCCGAGACCCGCGGCCTGAAGCGCGGATTTTTTTCGTGTTTCCTCTGGTCTCCGGAGCTGTCTTCGCGGTTCATCGGCCTGATAACGCCCGTGCCGGCGATGTTCGCCAAGCCTTTGCTGGAAAGCCTTTCCAACAATGTCGTCTGCTCCAATGACGAAGCCCTGCGGCTGTTCCCCGGGATAAAGCCGCTGGATTACCGCACCGCCGTGCAGTACGCCCTCAGGCGCATCTCTGAGAACGCCGTGGAAACCTCCTGGACCATGGCCTATATCCCGCATTACAGCCGGCCCTGCCCCTGCGGGCCGAATGAGGAGCCGGAAGGACCGGACAAAGCCTGCTCTTTTATAGACGCAGAGGGCCTCATTCTTGAGGACCGCTATCTCACCGTTAACGCGCCGCCTGACAGGATCTTCGGCATCTTCTCGGGCATAGGCGGGGACCGCGGCTGGTTCTACGCGCGACCGCTCTGGATCCTGCGCGCGGCCCTGGACCGGTGTATCGGCGGCGTGGGGATGCGCCGCGGCCGCCGCCATCCGGACCGGATCCACCAGGGCGAGCCGCTGGATTTCTGGCAGGTGGAGCGGGTGATAGAAGGGCGTCTGCTTTTGCTGCGGGCCGAGATGAAGCTGCCGGGTAAAGGCTGGCTGCAATTCCAGACCCACAAACAGAGCGACGGCTCTTCCATCCTGCGCCAGACCGCGTATTTTGAGCCGCGCGGCCTTTTCGGCTACATCTATTGGTACGGTCTTTACCCCCTGCACAAAGTGATCTTCGCCGGCCTCGCCGCCGAAATAAAACGGCGCTCGGAAAAATAAAACGCCGCAAGACGGCATTTTATCGCGCCATTTGCCGCAAGGCGGCCCGGCCCTGGAGAGCGTGGCGCTAACCTGAAAACTTTAGTTAAAGTTTTCCGCCCGCATAGCGGGCGCCCTTCGGGAGGCATAGTCACGCATAAACCGCATAGCGGTGTTGCGCGACCCCGCCTCGGCGTTTTTGCTACGCAGAAAACCGGCCTGCGGCCTTGCGGTCCGGACGCGAGGCAAATTTGTGCCTCGCTCTCAAGCCGGCCCTCACCTCGTCGGGCGCGGCGCGCATAGCGCTTGGCCCGCCGCCCGCTCCGCGGGGGATTCCGCAGAATAATTCTGTTCCCTGGTTTTCATAATGAAGATCAGGTTGAACTGCGGAATCCAGGCTAATTCAGCGCAGCCGCCCCGGCGGCGCGCAGCTTATTGACCCGCAGGGCTATTTCCACAAGGTCCAGGTCGGAGATCTCGGGGAACGACCCGCACATCTGAAGCGACTTTACCGTCGCCCCTTTGTTGCCGAAGTAGATCCTGGCTATGGTCAGGCCCAGGTATTTAACATCGTATCCGGGTCCTTGAAAAGGTCTCAGTCCCGGCCATAGGCAGGCGCGTTTTATGTAGGCGTTCAGACCGTTGGTTTTTCTTGCCCAGTACCCGTCGCGGCATTCTTTTATATCCCATTTCATATCTCCTCCATGCGTAATGATAGTTGGAATAGTATAGAACATGGTCCCGACAGCGTCCTGTCGCCGGAATTATGGCGGCTAATAAAGTTTAAGGAAACTGCAGGTCTGCGGGTTCGGGGTCCTGTCACTCATTAGAGGTTCCCTTGTCAACCGACAAAAGCATCCCTCCCACAGGTTTGTGGCTTTTCATACCTTATAATCTATTTCATACTCAAACGCTGTTCTAAGCTTATCCGCGTCCGGGTTCTCTATTATCTGGCATCAGACGAATCCGCACCAGTCACTCATCAGGATCAAGACTCCGGCTATACAACCTGCCGTTGCCCCTGCCCTCTTCCGAGGGCCCAGAAAACCTTTGGTTCCCTGCCGTATCCATTTGATGGCGGACAATGCCGCCTACAGGCTTATGGCTGCCGACTTCCGCCGGGCCAACATGTCTCTGGTTCACGGCCGAGGCGTCTTCGCTTAAAACAGGGGTGAAGGAAGCGGCTAATCAGCCATAGTGGTTGTGCCAACAGGACTATGAGCTCGCCTCCTCCACCTAAATCTATGCAAAAGCGCGTGCAGCCATGGGACCCATCGGGCCTGCGGTCGGCCCGGCGACTTCGCGCCGGTTGCCTGTTCATTGAATTGTGCTTCGCACCCCTCGGCCCAATCCGACCCATGGCCGCCACCCCTCCAGTTATGCACCTGCCGCGCTTAATATTTAACATGTGCCCGCCCTGTAATTATGGTAAGGCGTAACTAACCCGCCCGGTGGTTTCTGCAACTTCATAACAAACATAAATGTTCAAGTTGCCTGGGGAAATTTAAGAAAACGGCAGGTCTGCGGGTTCGCGGGCGTGCCGGGGGCATTGGGCCGCCGGGCACGCTATCGTCCGCAGTGACCGTTTATGCGAAATATTCACATGGATGGACAGGATATACAGGATAACAACACCATGTCTTTGGGTATATTTTGGTTTTTGATATGTGTGCGTATTGTTGTATAATATTCAAACGATTAATTCCCAAGGGGTTGGGGCTCAGGTTTGACCGGATCCGTAGATGAAAACTAAGTATCCGTTGTTTTTATCCTTATTATTTGTCTTCATGCCATTC
>JBAYJD010000080.1:0-6631 GCA_041665305.1 Elusimicrobiales bacterium | reverse complement strand
GCCAGCCCCTTGGGGGAGGCTCATCTTTGGCCGGCTGTTTCGTTGCTCGTCCTCAACATACATGTAGTATGTCATCGTCCGAGCGCCTCACATCCGGCTCAAATCTGAGCCTTCAAAAGTCAAGCCATTTGCGAGACGCTACACTAGGTTCGGCGCTTGCGTAAGCCTCACCCTGCGCGACGGCCCGTCAGCCCCACACCCCCGGCATCCCGCTCCAGTTATTCACCTGCCGCATACTCAATATTTAACATGATCCCGCCCTTAATTATGATAAAGCACAATTAGCCCGCCCGGTTGTTTCTGCAACCTGACAATAATAATGCTGTGTGAAAAGGAGCCAGGCTCCTTTTCACAGGCGGGATATGTAGTATTCTATAGCGCGTTCGTAACCGTCGAAGGATTTTTCGGGCATTTCGAGGCAGGAATTGAATAATATGCGGGCGGATTTTTTGAATTCACCGCGTGAGTAAAGGGTGAGGGCGAGAAAAAATTTCAGAGCCGGGTACCGCGGGAAATTTTTAACGCCTTCTGTTAATATCTCAGCTGATTTTCTGTATTTACGATTGTTTCTCAGAGTGCTTCCGAATCCCACAAAAAACCCCGGCCATTCTTTTTTCGGCAGTTTTCTCCAGCCCAGTTCGTAAACTTTTGAATAACAAGGTTCCGCTTTTTTCTCAAATCCTGTCCTGTCATATTCGCTAGCCCGCTCATACCACTGCCGCACATTCGTGGTTAAGGTCTTTGCGCTACGGTTCGAATTTATCTGTTGTTTTTTCATAATATCCGCGGAACGGTCATGACGGCGGAGATCGGCAGTAGGAATATTTGGAACCCGGCGCGGGAAAAGGAGCCTGGCTCCTTTTCCCTGGATAAACAGCGCTTTGCGCTGTTTATGGGCTCCAGTTGGGGGTGCTGGTCTGGCCTTTAAGGTCGGTAAGAGGGTGGGGGGCCGAACCGTCCGCGTCCATGATGTACAGTTCCCTGCGTCCCCGGCGGCTGGAGGTGAACGCTATGAACCTTCCGTCGGGCGACCAGGACGGGTCCTCGTTATCGCCGCTGTTGTTAGTGAGGCGGCGGACCTGGCCGCCGGTCAGGTCGGTCAGGAAAATGTTCAGTCTTTCCTTGGAGGTTTCCCGGCCCGAGAAAACGATCCACTCTCCCGAGGGGGACCAGCCGGGGGAATCGCACCAGTTCATGCGCGTGAGCTTGCGCGTCGCTTTTGTTTCAAGGTCCAGCACGAAGATCTGCGGGTTGCCCGCGCGGTCGGAGATAAAAGCTATCTGTTTGCCGTCCGGGGCATAGGTCGGGGAAGAGCTGACCCCGAACCGGCCCAGCAGTTTCTTCAATTGCTTGGTGACTATATCCAGGCTGTAAACATTGGGGTCGTCGCCTTTTGAAAGGGTCATGACCATGGTCAGGCCGTCCGGGGAGAAGCCTCCGGGGATGTTGAGGCCCTGGAAGGTGGCGAAAGGGCGGATCTTCCCGGCTTTCAGGTCGATCTCGAACATGTCGGGGTTTCCGTAGCGGTAGGTGGTGTAATAGATCCGCGAGGCGTCCTGCGACCAGCGCGGCAGCAGCGCGATGGTCCTGTCGCTGGTAAGTTTCGTCAGGTTCCCGCCGTCATAATCCACGGTGTAGATCTCCTTCGAACCGGTGGAATTGTTCGCGAAGGCGATCTTGGAGTGGGCGACGCCCTTTCTGCCGGTCACCCTGAGGACGACATCGTCCGAGAACAGGTGCGCGGCCCGCCGCATCGCCCGCGGCTCGCCCTGGTAAAATTTTTCCAGGACGACCTTGCCGCTTTCCAGGTCGTGCAGGCGGGCGGTGAAGGTCCAGACTTTTTCGTTTTGGGAAGCCCTGCCGCTCAGCAACCAGCCGGCGCCAAGGGTTTTCCAGAATTTGAGGGCGTCGGGATCCGTAGTTAGGTTGGCGGGGCTGAGCGGTTCCTCTTTGACCTCGAAATAACGGGAATACATCAGGTCCGCGCGTATGATGTCGCGGAATTCCTCCGCAAGCTCAAGGTCTCCGGGGTTGTCGGGCCTGGCCGGAAGGAATTTGGCCATGGCCAGCGCGGTCTTCTTATATTCTTTGCCGGACGCGACGCCTATATAAATATCGGTTTGCGCCGGCGCGTTCTTGATCGGGGCGAGGCATAGGAACAGGACCGCGGCTAAAACTTTTTTCATCTGGGGCTTATCTGGTTTTCAGGGGCTTGATCTTATTTTTTGCCGGTTCGGGCCTGGGCCTGGCCGTTTCCGCTTTTACCGGGCGCAGTTTCGCGATATACGCTTTCGCCGTGCCGGCTTCCTGCGACCTGGGATAGTCCCTGGTGATGGATTCAAGGTATTTCAGGGCCTCGGCCTTCTTGTCCTCGGGGAACCTTAAAATGGACAGCGCGTATTTCAACCTGGCCGCCGGGATCCTCTGAGATTGGGGGAATTTGTCCAGGATCGTGGCGTAGCTGAGGGCCGCATCCTGCCATTTTTCCTTCAGGTAGAGCGATTCTCCCAGATAGTAATAGGCGTTCTCGGCCAGGTCTCCGCCGGGAAACTTGGCCAGGTAGCTCTTGAAACCCGCCGCCGCCCCGTCGAAGCTGTTGTTTAGAAAAGCGTTGTACGCGTCGTTGTATAATTTGGAGGGCAGCAGGGCCGATTCCACATCTTCCTGCTGCTTCTTGATGGTGGCGCCTATGGCGTTGACGCGCTTGTTCATCATCGAATCCAGTTCGTCCAGGCGGCCCGAAAGGCGCGCCATCTGGGAGGTGATATCCTTGAGGTTTTCGGAGAAGATGTTAAGGCTGGTGGAGAGCGAATCTATCTTCAGGGCCAGGTCGGCCTGGTTCTTCTGCATATTGCTGATGTTGGTGTTCAGGTCGTCCATCTGGCTCTGCATCTGCAGCATGTCCTGCTGCGTGGCCACGCAGCCCCAAAGCGGGGCGAACGCGGCCAGACCGGCGGCGAGCTTCAGGAAATTTCTCATGTTACCTTGATCTTACCTTGGTTTCGGCCTTTCTGTTCTTCTCCCAGCAGGTTTCGGTGTCTTCCTGGCAGGACGGCTTTTCTTTTCCGTACGAGATGGTTCCGACGGACGATTCCGGTATGCCGAGGCGGGTGTAATAATCCCGGACTTCCTTGGCCCGTTTCTGGCCCAGGGCCAGGTTGTATTCCACGGTCCCGCGAATATCGCAATATCCTTCCACCAGGATCGTCCAGTCCCTGTGGGTTTTCAGGACCTCGGCGTTCTTCTGCAGGGTCCTGCGCGTTTCCTCGGACAGGCCGTATTTGTCGAAGTCGAAATAGATCGGCTGGATGGTCTCCTGGGAGACGAACTCCCCGCCGCGGATCTCTCCCTCCGTGCTCATGGCGCCGGAGCTTTCCTGGATATCCAGGGCCGGATTGGCGGAGATGTCGGTCGTCATGTCGGTCTTGTCGCCGGGATTTTTAATGTTTTTCCTGTTGCAGGAAACGGCGGTCAAAGCCGTAAATACGGCAAGCAGGCTTACAAGGAAAGTTTTCGTCTTCATTTAGTGTCCTCCACAGCGTTTCTGGATACCTGTATAATCTATAAAAAAAACGACGGCAAATCAAATCCAGAGACCGGCGGAAAAAAGCAGGCCGAAAACGGCGACGAACCCGGCGGTTCCGCCCACCAGGGGGGCATAGTCTCCGCGGGCCGACATCGCGGCCAGTTTCAGGGCGAAAGGCACGGAGAGCGCGGTGAAGACCGCCGGCCAGAGTCCGAGGGAGAGGGCGAAAGCGTACGGGGCGAATAAAAGCGCCAGGTAGAACATTTTCGATCTTTCGGGCCCCAGCAGTCCTGCCAGGGTTTTTATCCCCGAGCCGAGGTCCGAGTCCATGTCGCGCATGTTGTTGGCATGAAGGATGGCGGTTATCAGCAGCCCCACCGGCACGGAGGCCCACACGGCGCCGGGCAGCAGCCGTCCCGTCTGGATGAGCGCGGTTCCGGCCACGATGAACGGACCGAAAGCGAGAAAGATCCCGAGATCGCCGAGAGCTTTGTATTTGTAGCCTATGCCGTCCGCCGTGTAGAACCAGGCCAGCAGAAAGCCCGCCGCTCCCAGGACCGGCAGGAGCGGGAGCCTGTGCCTGAACGAGAGGTATACGCCGACGGCGGCCGCGGCGGCAAAAAGGGCTGCGGCGAGCCGCAGGGCCGCCGCCGGGGAGATCAGGCCGTCCACCAGCGCGCGGTCGTCCGAAAAGGCGGGTTTATCCACGCCGTTCCTGAAGTCAAAATATGTGTTGGCCAGGTTGGCGCCGGAGTGGACGGAAAGCGCCGCCAGCAGGGTCAGGATGAAATCAGCCGGGGAAAAAGTTCCGGAGTTGTACGCGATCACCGACCCAAGTATGACCGGCACGGCCGAGGCCGGCCAGGAATAAGCCCTGAGAACAATGAATATTTTTTTCATAAAACATGGATAAGCCCCGGCGCCGGGTACGAGAAAATGCCATTTTACGGCATTTTATTTTATCTCGTCCGCGACGAGAAAGCGCGGATATAATCCTTAAAAGCGCCGGCCGCGTCCCGTCCGGGCAGGCGCGCCGTCCCCGCTTCAAGAGCGCGGATCCGTTTGTCAGCAAGCGTCCGGGCTTCGGCGGCGAAGCCGTTCTCTTTTATCACGCCCGCTATGCGCAACGCCGGCGCCAGGTCTCCGTGCCGTCCGGTTTTGAGCGCCGCCAGGTCTTTTTCTATTTCTCCGGAGAAGCGCGCGTCGTTAAGGGCCAGGATGAGCGGGAGGGTCATGCGGCCTTCCGTGATGTCTTTGAGAGCGTCCTTGCCTGTCAGTCCGGTTTCTCCTTCGAAGTCCAGGACATCGTCCACGATCTGGAAGGCCGCGCCCGTTTCCACGCCGATGGTCCCGCAGATTTCGTACAAGTCCGGTTTTTTCGCAAGATAGGCCGCGGTCAGGGCGCACCAGCGGAAAAGTTCCCCGGTCTTAAGCCGCAGGATCCGTTCCGCTTCCGCGGCCGGGATCTTTTTATAGCGGGAGTTCTCCTCCAACAGGGCGCCCTCTGTCATCCTGCGCACGGCCCTCACCAGGTCTCCCGGCGCGCTAGGGGAGATATTGACGGCGTAATCAAAAGCGAAGGAGACGACAAGGTCTCCCACCAGGATCGCGGTGTTGATGCCCAGTTTTTCGTTCAGGGTGGGCAGGCCGCGCCTGAGAGCCGCCCTGTCTATGCAGTCGTCGTGCATAAGGGAGGCGGTGTGGACCAGTTCGGCGGCGGCGCTGACGCGTTCGGTCGCGGTCCGCTCCAGGCCCAGCGCGTCGCCGAGCAGCAGGGTGAAACGGGACCTGACGGCCTTGCCCATGAAATTAAAATCGTTCCTGCCGTGGTCGTAAACGGCTTTATCCACGCCGTCAAGCAGCGAATTTATCTCCCGGTTTATGCGGGCAAGGGAATCGTCAAGCGGGGGAGGCTGGTTCATAGCGGCAAAAACATTTTAGCATAGAACCGGCCGCAAAAATAATTTTTGCGCGCGCGGCGTCGCGCGCACAGGATACTCCTTTACCGGGGGATTTGGGAATTATATAATTAAGGACGACTATGCACGACCATCATCACTCGTCCGGGCACGCGCATCCGATTCCCCACGCGCTGGGGCGGCCGCATCAGGCCGGGGCCGGGGAACGGCGCGGCATAAAGGCGGCGTTCTTCCTGACCGTCCTTATAGCCGTTGTGGAAGCGGCCGGGGGCCTGCTTACCGGCAGCATGGCGCTTCTCAGCGACGCCATGCATATGCTCACCGATGTCACCGGCCTGGCGATAAGTTTTCTGGCGTCGAAATTGTCGGCGCTGGCTCCCGACGACCGCCGCAGCTTCGGCTACCGGCGCGTGGAGGTGGTAGCGGCCCTGGCGAACGCCCTGCTCCTGTGGCTGGTCTCCGGCTATATGCTGCGCGAAGTCTATGAGCGTTTTCTGGCGCCGGTGACGGTGCTTTCAGCACCCATGATGATAGTGGCGTTCATAGGCCTGGCCGCAAATATCATTTCCGCCCGGCTCCTCCTGGCCCACAAGGACGCTAATATCAACATCCGGGCGGCTTTTCTGCACGTAGTGAGCGATATGGCCGGATCCGTGGGCGTGATTATTGCGGGCGCCGTGATCTATTTTACCGGTTATTACCGCATGGATACGCTGGTGTCCGTGGCGATAATAGCTCTTATCCTTTACAGTTCCACCCGGCTGATGCTTGAAACCTTCCACATTCTGCTGGAGGGCACTCCGACCGGGATGGACCTTAAAGAGGTCCGTCTGGCGCTGGCGGGGATCCCCGGGGTCGACGCCGTGCACGAACTGCATGTCTGGAGCCTTACGGCCGGATTTAACGCCATCAGCGCGCATCTGGTGGTTAAAGAAAAAAGCCTTTTTGAGCGGGTGCTGAAAGACGCCACCTGCGCCGTTGCATGCCGTTTCGAGATCAAGCACTGCGCTTTCCAGGTCGAAAGCGAGCCGGTTGAAAATTCATCCTGCGATGTCTGTGTGCACTAGGAGCCTGTCCGACATAGGGAATTTTGGCTGCAATCGCCGTTTTTTGCCTGCACCTTTGTTGCGCGAAACTTACAGGTTCATTGGAGCCTGCGCGTTTCGCGCAACTTCGGTTCGGCCTC
>JBAYJD010000079.1:0-7063 GCA_041665305.1 Elusimicrobiales bacterium | reverse complement strand
TATTATCTGGTATTCACCGTCAACCGCCGCCTGGCAATTATAGCCCTGCACAAAACTGCCCTTATAGGTGGAAGATGGCATTATCCGAGATTCCGGGTCGGTAAAATTCTTCTGCGCTTTGGGACCGGGAATAGCGTTCGGCTCCTTCGGTCTGGGACCATCCTGCGGCCCTTCCTTTTCCCGCCCCGCTATCCCCCGTTTAGCCGCCTCAGCTTTTTCTTTCGCTTCCCGCTCCAACTCAGCCTTGGCTTCCCGGATCTTCTTGCGCCGGCTTTCACGGAACGCCATTTCCGGCGGTAATTCATCGCCTCGCCGGTCGCTGCCGTACTGGGCGTCTTCCTGCTCGTCTATCGCCCTGAACATTGCCTCTATCTCGGCAGTCAACCTCGCTTCTTCTTTTTCCATACGGTGATAGCTCATTGCTTTATGCTTGGACGCTGCCGCCTGGACCTTCGTTCCGTCTATGGCAACATACCCCAGCTTTACCAGTCCGGCTTTCCGACACATTTCAAATACCTGCATGAACAGGCCTGTCAGCGCTTTCAGATGCTCTTTCCTGAATTCGGATATAGTCCTGAAATCAGGCCGCTGATTCGCCGCCAGCACACGGAACGCAACATCTTCTTCCAGTTTCCCGGCTATCTTACGGGAAGAAAACACTCCGACACAGTAGGCATAAATTAACACCGTGGCCAACATCCGCGGATTAAATGGAACTGTCCCCCGCGTCGGCCCGCCGTAATAGGAAAATATTTCGTTTAAATCGAGCGCGTCTACTATCTCCGCCACGCAATCCGATAGATGCCCTTCCGGCAGCCAGTCCTGCAAGGATGGCGGTAAAAGGATTAACTGGTCACGGTCGTAAGGACGGAAGGTTCTCTCGGTCATATTGGCTCCCCGTACGCGCGCGCGTACGACTTCCTTATTATTATAGAGAACTTTTTCCTTCACTCCTCGCAACACAGTCTGCGACGAGATATAGATTGCGGCTACCTTTTGTCCTAATGCTACCTATTAGGAGACTGTCCAGTATTTTAGGAAAACAACTTTAACGAAATTAAATCCTTATGCTGGACAGGCTCCTGTGGGTCTAAGGGCCCAGAAACAATAAGGCCTTTTACCTGTGATGGCCGGGTCTTTGAACCCATGCGGATATTGGAGTAACGGCTTATACTACAATAGAAGTGCTAGTGTAGCAAAGGAGAATTATCATGCTGGATAAAATGTTCGCGGCGGTTATATTGTTGGCGACGGCGGTGCAACCCGCCTTAGCGGAGGGATTACGGGGACGATACTACGAAGGCCTGGAGACTTTCCTTGAGTATTCGGAGAATTCTCCTAAACCTCCCGCGCAAAATGATATTTTCCAGGATACGATAGCGAAATTAGGCTACCCGCGGGTACCGGTTAATCAGAATAAATATCAGTTTCCGATCCAAAATTTCGGGGCGATAAGACTCACACGCGAGCCCGCCGAAAGAATGACGGATGAAATGGCGTTTCGCGGCGGCCCGCTGGGATATGAAGTAAATGAAATGGATTATAAGCTGCTGAAAGCCGTTGGTGTTCAAAGCACTAGCAGTATTCAAACCATACACCCGGTTAACATGGAGAAATGCGGGCAATACGGTTTGAAATGCGAAAATTTCAAAAAACTACCGTTTGATATGACCAGCTGGCGCGGGAGCGAAAACTTCCAATACGGTTTTAAGTTTGCCGTTGATGAACTGAAGGCGGGCCGCAAGATCTACATTCATTGCATGGCCGGCAACGACAGGACTGGAATGTTCGCCGCCGCGCTGACTATCAGGGGACAGGCTTGTGGTATTGAGAAGCTGGATGGTGAGAATAAGAAACTTTTGACGGCGGCTGTGAGTGAGGCATTGCTCACTTACCGATTTTGGCCCGCATGGTTCTCTAAATGGCAGGCCGAAGCGGACGATTGGGTCGAAAATTTCGAACAGCACCGGGAATGGCTCTGCCAATAGGCTGGAACCGGCCCCGATATCTGCTGCGTCAGCCGACTACAGGCGGGTATTTGCCGTCCGGCATGATATACCCATGGCCGTTGAAGACCGCGGAATAATATTTCCCATCCGCGGTATTGACAAATCCGCCTGCTCGTTTCGCGTAACTTCGGCTCGGCCTCATCCGCCTAAGGCGGACGCCTTAAAAACCTTATGTCAGACAGGCTCCTAGGTCAACCGGATCCGGAATTTATAGATTTATGCGGCTTACAGCGATTCCGCGTTGTTTGCGGAATTGCTGAAGTCAGGCCGCGCTGAGCTCCACGGTAGTGAGCGGATCCTTGTCGTCGGCCCCTGTCGCGGCTACGGTAAGTCCGGCGCGGCCCACATTCGCCGCCGCGATGAGGTCATCCAGCGCCAACCGTAGCGCCGCGGCCTGCCGGGGGCCGCATTCCACGGTCAGCTTCGTAACCGGCCATTTTACGCTGCGCTTTTCTGCGGCTTTCTTCGTGCGCGCGGCCTCCAACACTTTACGGGTAATTGCCAGCACCAGCGGATCGCCCGGGGCGCAGGCCAGCTCGGCGGCGGACGGCCATGGAGCCTTATGTACGGACGGCGGCTTTTTGCTTTCCGCAGAGAACCAGCTCCAGACCTCCTCGGTGATGAAGGGCAGAAATGGAGCGAGCAGGCGCAGAAACACTCCGAGCGACCACTCCAGCGTAGCGCAGGCCGAGCGGGCCGCTCTGCAATTGTCCGAATAAACGCGGTTCTTGACCAGCTCCAGGTAATTATCGCAGAAGTCCCAGAAAGCGGTTTCCACATACAGCAGGACGGCCGCATAATCGTAGTTTTCAAAGTCGGAGCGCGAGGTTTCAGCCAGCTCCTTTACGCGCGCCGCCCAGGCCAGGTCCAGCGGCTCGGTAATGTCGGCGCCTGTCAGCGGCGCGCCGGCCGCCGCTGGGCTCTTGAGCTGCAACAGGGTGAATTTGGAGGCGTTGTATAATTTAGTGGCCAGGCGCATCCCGACCTTAAAGACATTCTCGTTATAGACGGTATCCTGCCCCAGCTTAGCCTTGCCGCTCCAGTAGCGCAAGGCGTCGGCCGAATAAGTTTCCAGCAGGCTCTCGGGCGTTATGGTGTTGCCCTTTGATTTGCTCATCTTGCTCTTATCCGGACTCACTATCCAGCCGCTGATGGCGGCATTATTCCATGGCACCGAGTTCTCGTGCATCCACGACTTGGTAATGGTGTAGAAGGCCCAGGTCCGGATGATCTCGTGCGCTTGCGGCCGCAGGTCGGCGGGATAGAGCTTTTCATGCTTCGCCTTGTCCGTAGCCCAGCCGCTGGAGATCATCGGGGTCAGGGACGAGGTCGCCCATGTGTCCATTACATCCGGGTCGCCGACAAAACCGCCCGGCACGCCGCGCTGCTCCGGCCTGTAGCCGGGCGGACAGTCGGTCTGCGGATCCACCGGTAACGCTTCAGGCGCCGCCAGCAGAGGTTTATCGAAATCGGGCGAGCCGTCATTTTTCACCTGGTACCAGACCGGGAAAGGAACGCCGAAATAACGCTGGCGGCTTATACACCAGTTCTGATTCAGCCCTTCCACCCACTGTTCATAGCGCTTGAACATGTAGTCCGGATGCCACTTCACCTTGCGGCCCTGCTCCAGCAGGGCGGACTTATTATCGAGGATCTTTATGTACCACTGCCTGGCGGGCACGAATTCCAGCGGCAGGTCGCCCTTTTCGTAATATTTCACCGCCTGCTTGGTGGGCTTCGGGTCGCCGACTACGGCCCCGGCATCCTTGAGCAGGGTTACCACCTTGGTGCGGGCCTGCTTGGCGAACGATCCGGCCAGCTGGCCGTAGGCGGCGTTGGCTGCCGCATGGTCGAGACTTTGAAAAACCGACGAGCTGTCCGGCCCGAATTCGACCGGAAGCAGCCGGCCGTCGCGGCCGATTATCTGGCGCAGCGGCAGTTTTTCATGCCGCCAGAACTCAACATCGGCTATGTCGCCGAATGTGCAGATCATCATGATGCCCGTGCCCTTCTCCGGGTCAGCATGGAAAGACTGCATTATCGGAACCGGCGCTTTGAAAAGAGGGGTAACGGCCTTCTTGCCGAACAGCGCCTTATAACGGACATCGTCGGGATGGGCCACCACGGCGATGCATGCCGGCAGCAGTTCGGGGCGCGTGGTTGATATGACGAACTCTCCTCCCGACTCGACGGCAAACTTCAGGTCGTGGAAGAAGCCGGAAGCCTCGCGGTCCTCGGTCTCGGCCTGAGCCACGGCCGTCCTGAAGGTTGTGTCCCACAAGGTCGGCGTTTCGGCGCTGTAGGCGTAGCCCTTGTTAAAAAGGTCCAGGAAGGACAACTGGGAGGTCCTGCGGCAATGGGCGCCTACCGTGGAATAGGTCTGCCGCCAGTCTATCGACAGGCCCAGGCGGCGCCATAGCGCCTCGTAGCGCTTCTCGTCCTCGGCGGTCTGCATCTCGCAGAGGTCGAGAAAATTGCGGCGTGAAATATGCTCGTAATCCTTCAGATCCTTCTTGGGGCCGGAAGACTTAAAAGCGGGGTCGTACGGCACCGACGGTTCGCAGCGGACGCCGAAGAGGTTCTGCACGCGGCGCTCGGTGGGCAGGCCGTTATCGTCCCATCCCATGGGATAGAAGATGTTTTTGCCCAACATGCGCTGAAAACGCACGATAATGTCGGTCTGTGTGTAGCTGAAGACATGGCCTATATGCAGCGAGCCGGAGACGGTGGGCGGCGGAGTATCGACTATAAAAGTGTCCTTGCGGGGAACGGCCGGGTCGTAATGGTGAAGTTTCGCTTCCTCCCACATTTTACACCAAACGGGCTCTCTCTGCTTTGGTAGATACCCTTCGGAAGCCTCGGCCTTTGCGGACTGTTTTTTCAATGAAGCGTCGTTTTCCATATTTCAACATTCTATCTTTTTTAAGGTCCGCTCAAAAGGAGCCTGGCTCCTTGGTCCTCAAATTCAGGAATTTTTTCAACGCGGAGATCTCCGCATCCAGCGCCGGAGAAAATTCCTTATCGCCGGGGCGTTTGGACACGAATCCCAATTCCACGTTCAGGCGTTTCCCCGTTACATTCGCGTTCGCCCAGCCGATAATATCATCTCCCCACAGCATCGGCATGGCGTAGTAGCCGCGCAGTCGTTTGGCGGGCGGCGTGTACGCCTCAAAGCGATAAGGCCAGCCCCAAAAATGCTCAAAGCGGCGGCGGTCCCAGATCAGCGGGTCGAAGGGGGCAAGAAACAGCACGCGGCGCGGTGTTTCGCCGGCGGCCATTTCGACCGGCGGCAGGAAATAGTCCGATCCACCCACGGTCGCCTTCTTGAGTTCGCCCGTTCGCAGCAGACCAGATAACACCGTCCGCGCGCTTCCGGAGCCGGGGAAATATCTGCGTAACAACGGCGCCGTTAAAGTTTGAAGCGTTTTTGCCGGGACCGGCGCGAGAATATTTACGGTCGCAAGAATGCGTTTTCGCAGACGCTCCGCCGGCGAGATCGGCTCAGGCCGCGGCCGCGCCGCAGTATAGACTCTTATACCGTTGTCGCGCCTGGCTATCCTTAAAAACCCGCGATAGTGCAGATTGTCTAGCGCGCGGGTGGTCTCTTTAGAATTACCGCCCCAGGCGTTTATTACGCGTTTGCTTCCGAAATACTTTTCCAGTTGTGCCGGATGAGTCTCGCCCTGCCTCCGCACTGTTTCAAGTATCCGGGTTTCCAGTGCGGTAAGTTTGACCGCTTGCCGCGGATGCAGTATCCGCCATGTTGCCCGCGACACAAAGCCGTAGGCGTATAAATAATCTTCTTCGATGTCCAGTGTAGGATATGTCCGTTCGAGGTCGCCGATGCGGTAGCCCCTGACCCTGTGCCGCAGTATCAGATCCTGGGCCCGCGCCGGGGAGCGGATCGGATCGGCCTGTACGAATCCCATCCGGTCTATAGCCGTTTTCAGGGTTGTCGGGTTAAACAGGGAATTGGATATCGCATAGGCGCGTAACCGCCGTAAACTCTCTGCGGCCGTATTTTTCATGTCGTTTTTATTTTATTAATTTTTTTGCTGCAAAATTTTTACCCTGGTCGCGGCATGGAGATGTTTGAAACCCCGTGCCGGGCGCGATAAAACATTGTCTACGGCATTTTATTTATCTTCAGAGTGACGAATTCTGCCGCGGTTATCACCGCTTCCACCTGGTTATAGATATCCATAGTATCCGGATCTGTGCTTGTGCCGAAAAAAAGCGCCGGTTTCATTTTCAACGGAGCCGTCGCATATCTGATTTCCTTAGCCTGATGCAGATAAAAAGCGGCAGCGCCGATTTGAGAGCGCAGGTTGACCATCGGATTGCGCGGGTTATAATGCTCATCAAATGCTATGCTTATGCTGGGGTCCAGTTTCAGAATACGGGCTCTGTTGTCCAGCAGCGCTTTTTTAATCAGTTCTTTAACCTCGGTAGAAATTTCCTCGCTGACTGTTATGCGGGCTGTTATATCGGCGCGGGTGACCGCCGCCGGACGAGGTTCCGGGCTATTTATATCAACCTTAGCCGCCGCTAGCCCCTTCAGGTCGGCCACAGGGCTGTTGGACCCGACAGCAAATGCCGCACCCGTCATCCCGAATACTGCCGCCGTGATAAGAATTTTTTTCATATGCCCCCCCTCTCCCATTAAATACAGGGACGCCATACTTATAGTATATTGCGCCGCGCTTATGCCTGCATGGGCCTTTTGTCCTTCAAAATCGCGATAAAGGGCCCATAAGGACTGTCGGATTTAGGAGCCGATCGTTAGGAGCCAGCCTCCTTTTTGCCTGTTTTGGGCTCAAACCCTTCAAAAGGAGCCAGGCTCCTTTTGGAGGGGCGGCTATTTTAGGGGTACCGGCGACTATAAGCCTATGAATGTGACGGCGATGTCGCATGTTAAGACCGCGAAACCTGCTAGGAGCCTGTCCGACATAAGGAATTTTGGCTGCAATCGCCGTTTTTTGCCTGCACCTTTGTTGCGCGAAACTTACAGGTTCATTGGAGCCTGCGCGTTTCGCGCAACTTCGGTTCGGCCT
>JBAYJD010000078.1:0-7256 GCA_041665305.1 Elusimicrobiales bacterium | reverse complement strand
CGCGGGGTTCCAGAAAGCCGCAGAGGCGTCGTCGGCAGCGGCAGTGTACGCGCCGCCCATCGCTATCGCCCTTGCGCCCGCGCCGAAGCTGAGGAAGGAGCCGCCCGTGGTGCCCACGGCGGAAGAATTAAAGCCCGCGGCCTGGAGTCCGGAGGTCGAAAGCAGCATTGCGGAGATGAGGCAAAATATTTTTTTCATAATTTTCTCCCGCCAATAGTATAGAACACCATGGTTAAACGGCGGTTAAACGGCGGTTACAATTTGGTTAAAAATTCGGCTAAAAATGGTTGAAATAAGACCTCTGATTTAAGTATATTGTTTTATAGATATGAATCCTTTAAGTTTGCTGCGCCAGTTCATAAGCGGCCTGACCTCGGACACCGACCCGGGCCAGATCGGCTGGGGCATAGCTCTCGGCTTCCTGATAGGATTACTGCCCAAGGCCACGCTCACCGCCCAGCTGCTGCTGGTACTCCTGATGGCGCTGCGGGTCAATATCCCGATGGCGCTGATAACAGTTCTGCTTATGACCTTCGTAAACCCGCTGATGGACAAACTCACCGACCCGGTGGGCTACTATCTGCTCACCAGTCCCGCGCTTTACCCGTTGTGGACCAAACTTTACAATATGCCGGTGATCCCCTGGACGGGATTTAACAACACCGTCCTCGCGGGGGGGCTTGTGGTCGGACTTGTCCTGCTGTTCCCGGTCTATTCTGCGGGCAGAAGCTTCGGCGTCTTTTACAACGGCAAACTGAAAGAGCGGGTAATGAATTCCAAAGCCGTCAAAGGCCTGAAAGCGTCCTGGCTTTTCGACTGGTATTTTAAGGGAGTGTAAGTCACAGAACTGATCATGCGCTGGTCCTATATCCTGCCGAGATTTATTTTCCTGGCCCTTATCTGGGCGTTCTTTTTCTTTGCCTTCGACCCTATACTTAAATGGTCCCTCAGAAAAGGCCTCGAGAAAGCGGCCGGCGCCAGGGTGGAGATCGGCGCGGTAAAGACCTCTTTCCTGCACCCGGCATTCTATATGGGCGGCGTCGCCGTCGGCAGCGCCAAAGAAGAATACTCCAACCTCTTCGAATTTTCGGAAATAAAGCTCAGCCTGGAAGGCGCTCCGCTGCTGGAGAAGAAATTTGTCATAGACGAGGCCTCGCTGAGCGGCCTTAAATTCGGCACTCCGCGTAAAACCTCGGCCAGGCTTCCGCTCGCCAAAAAAGAAGAAACGCCCCAATTCGTCCAGGATCTGAAAGAGGAGTCCAAAGAGCTGGCCGCGGACAGGATGAACGAGATAAAGGCCGGCGCCGTTAAAGACCTGCAGCTCTCGGCCGATTCTCTTTCCTCGGTAAAGGTTTACGAAGAACTGCGGCGGACTTACGAAACGCAATACGCCGCGCTTAAGGAAAAAGCCGATCTCAAGCCCTACCAGGCCCGCATGGACGGGATAAAAAAGAAATACGAAGAGGCCCGCGCGGAAAAAAATCCTCTTACGCAGATCAAGGACTTCGCCGCCCTGCAAAAAGACGTTAAAAAAGTCGGCGACGACTTCCAGAACGACCGCAAGCTGATAGAAGAAACGGCCGCCGGGCTCAAAGAAGGGCTTAAGGCGGCGGACGAGGCGCGCAAAAAAGATATAGAAGCGGTCATGGGAAAGATGAAAATGCCGGTCCTGGACGCAAGATCACTGGCGGGAATGCTGGCCGGACCCGCCGTCGCGGACAAGACCCAGACCGCTTTCAAATGGCTGGCCCTGGCCCGCAGATACATGCCGGATAATTCCCAGAAACAGATCCTCAAGGCGGACGCCGTACGCGGCCGCACGGTGCATTTCCCCAAACTCAACGCCGCCCCCTCTTTCCTTATAAAGAGAATGGCCGTCTCCGGCGAACTGGGTTCGGACGCTCCGCTGGAATACGCCGGCTCGATCGAAGGACTCACCACCCAGCCGCAGATATACGGCAAACCGTTGACGGCCGCGATAAAGGGATCAAAAGGCGCGCGGGCGTTGGACTTCAGGGCCCTGCTGGATAACACCGGAACCGCCATGAAAGGCGAATTGTCCCTGAAGTACTCAGGCATGGCCGTAAACAGCCTCACCCTGGGCAATCCCGGTTCAATGGGCGCGGCGGTGACGGGCGGGACGGGAAAGTTCGACGGCGTTCTGGCCCTGGAGGGGGAGAATATAAAGGGTAATGCGGCGTTTCGCGTAGAAGGGGCTAAAGTGGCCCCGAACGCGGACGGCATTAAATTCGCCCCGCTCAAAGCCGCGATAACAAATTCTTTGTCGGGCCTTTCCGGAGTCAGCCTGGGCATCGGCATAACCGGGACCCTGAAGGCCCCCGTTCTCGCGCTGACCACGGACCTGGCCGACAAACTTAACAGCGCGTTCAAGAACGCCTTCGGCGCCGAACTGGACAAAGCTAAAGCCGAGGCCCAGGCCAAAGTAGACGCCGCGCTCAAACCCTACAAAGCCGGACTGGACGCCCTCGCTGCGGCAAAGCAGCAGGAACTCAAAGACAAGCTGGATGCAGCGCAGAAAAGCCTTTCCGGCTCCGGCGACGGACTCCTCAAGAATCTTAAAGACCAGGCCGCCCCCGGCAAGCTCAAGCTTCCCAAATTCAAGCTCTAAGATCCGACCACCCGTCCTTGAACGCCGGCGCGCGGGCAAATCCGAAAAAGTCAGCGCCGGACCTGAAACATCGTCTGGAGGCAACCATGGACTGCAAATACGAATTTAACGCTATAGAAAAAAAATGGCAGGCCGTCTGGGATAAGGACCAGGCCTATCTCACAAAAGACGACCCGGGAAAGCCGAAATATTACGCGCTTGAAATGTTCCCGTACCCTTCCGGCGCGGGCCTGCATGTCGGCCACCTTAAGAACTATATACCGATGGACGCCTTCTGCCGCTACAAGCGGATGAAAGGCTTTAATATCCTGCACCCCATGGGTTGGGACGCCTTCGGCCAGCCGGCCGAGAACGAAGCCATAAAGCGCGGCCGCAATCCGCGCGAAATGGTGCCCGAATACGCCGCCAATTACAAGCGCACCCTGAAATCGGTCGGCGCAAGCTACGACTGGACCCGCGAAATAAACTCCAGTCTGCCGGATTACTATAAATGGACCCAGTGGTTCTTCCTGCTTTTGTACAAGCGCGGCCTGGCCTACCGGTCCACCGCCCCTATCAACTGGTGCCCCGAGTGCAAGACCGGCCTGGCCAACGAAGAGGTTAAAGAAGGCCGGTGCTGGCGCTGCGACGCCCAGGTCGAGAAAAGGCTGATGCCTCAGTGGTTCTTTAAAATAACCGCCTACGCCGAACGTCTGCTGGCGGACCTGGACCAGATCGCCTGGTCCGACGGACTCAAGGAAATGCAGCGCGACTGGATAGGCAAAAGCTCGGGCGCGGAACTGGACTTCAAGCTCAAGGATTCGACCGAATCCATAAAAGTTTTCACCACGCGCGCGGACACGATCTTCGGCGCGACTTTCATGGTCCTAGCCCCGGAACATCCCCTGCTGGGCAAGATAACCGCACCGGAGAAAAAAACGGAAGTGGAAAATTACGCCAGGGCCGCGCAGCGCGCGACCGAAATGGAGCGCATGAACGCCGAACGGGCGAAAACGGGCGTTTTTACCGGAGCCTACGCGATCAACCCCGCCAACGGGAAATTGATGCCGGTCTGGGCGGCGGACTATGTGCTGATGAATTACGGCAGCGGAGCCATCATGGCCGTACCCGCCCACGACCAGAGGGATTTTGATTTCGCGAAAAAATTCGGGCTGGAGATAACCCTTGTCTACAAAAAAAACGACGAGCCTCCGGCCTGCGCGGAGCCGGACGGCGGAACGGTGGTAAATTCCGGCCGGTTCAGCGGACTCAAGGGCTCTCCGGAAACCAGAGAAAAGTTCGCCGACTGGGTCGAAGAATCCGGGTTCGGCAAAAGAACGGTGCAATACCGCCTGCGCGACTGGCTTATAAGCCGGCAGCGCTACTGGGGCGCCCCCATACCGATAATCCACTGTCCCTGCTGCGGCGAAGTGCCCGTGCCGGAGGACCAACTGCCGGTGCTGCTGCCGGAGGTGAGCAATTACCAGCCCTCCGGTACCGGGGAATCTCCGCTGGCGGACATCCCCGCTTTCACCGCCGTACCCTGCCCGAAATGCAAGGGCCCCGCCAGGAGGGAAACCGACACGATGGGCGGCTATGCCTGCTCGTCCTGGTATTTCCTGCGTTTCGCAGACCCGGGCAACGACAAAGCTTTTGCATCCCGCGAAAAACTGGACCACTGGCTGCCGGTGGACCTTTACAGCGGCGGCGTGGAACACGCCCGCTCCCACCTTTTATATTCAAGGTTCTGGTGCAAGGTCATGTATGACGAAGGACTTGTGGGCTTTACCGAGCCCTTCCGGATCCTGCGCAACCAGGGATCCATGCTGGCCTGCACCCCGGGCCGCCGCCCGCGTCCCGAAGCCGGAGACGCCGGAGAGGGCCTGGTGGACTGGATCCTTCTGAAGGAGGAGGAAAAAAAAGATTTTCCCGACGACCAGATCGTCTGGCGCTGGACGCGCATGTCCAAATCCAAAAGGAATACCGTTTCTCCCGATGAGATCATTGAAAAGTACGGCGCCGACAGCTTGCGCGTCTACGAAATGTTCGTCGTCCCCTTCGAAGAGGATGTGCAGTGGACCGAGGAGGGGATAAAAGGCTCCTACAGGTTCCTGAACCGCTTCTGGCGCTGGATGGCGTCTTTCTCCGCCTCCTACCACCCGGACTGGAAAACCCTCGTCGCGGCCGGCACAACGGGACCGGAAGGCGTGAAAGTCCGCAGAAAGCTGCATCAGACCATAAAGAAAGTCGGCGCGGATACCGAGAGCTTTAGTTTTAACACCGCCATTTCGGCGTTCATGGAGCTGACCAACGAACTATATGCCTATGTCCAGCCGGAAGCTCCGGCCCCGGACCCCGCCGTGGTATCCGAAGCGGTCGAAACCTCGATCCGGCTCATAGCGCCGTTCGCGCCGCACCTGGCCGAGGAGCTCTGGAGCATGATCGGGGGAAAAGGCCTGGTTTGCGAAGCCCCGTGGCCGGTCTTCGACCCGGAAATAGCCGCCGCCCCGGAGATCACCATAGTAGTGCAGGTCAACGGCAAACTCCGCTCCAGGATCAACATTGCGCCGGATACCGACGAAAAGCTGACGGAGCAGGCCGCACTCGCCGATAAAGCCATAGCCGCCGCCATAAAAGGGAAACGGATCGTTAAGACCATAGTGGTTAAAAAAAGGCTGGTTAACATCGTTTTGGCCCCCGATTAAAAATTTTTGCCATACCCCGCCCTTTAGGGCGGGGCATCCTTGCAGGTAAGAATGAAAACGGAATGTCGTTTTACGACATTTCGTTTTCATTTGAAAGGAAGTATTTTCAAGCGAAAATATTTCAGACTGTTTTGACCTATTTTATCCCTTCCAAAATCATACAGCTTTAAATTTCACTTTATAGGATCCTTAAATATGTGCGCCGTGCCATGTTGGCACAATAATTGCTCCGTATGTGGTGTAATCAAACCGGCGGGGCGGAATTCCTCCGGTAATTTAAAAAGAATGGAGAAGAAATATGAAAAATGCGACAATGACAGTGGCGGCGGCAATGCTGGTAATCATAGCTCTCGGTAAAGGGACTTATGCTTCATGACGGATCCAGGAAATGACGGAGAAATTAAACGCCATCAACCCCGACAATACCTCAGAAATCTCGGCGACCCTGGACGCCTTCTATCAGGGTGGTAAGGGTGAAAAGAAGAACGACACCGGACCGGTATCCCTGAGCACCGATAAAAGCTGCAAGACGAAAACAAGATCGGTAAATTCCGCGGCAGCCGGCGCCGATAAAAATCAAAACAAACAGAAAATCGGAATGTCCACCGTGCCTACACCCGAAGTCGAAAATCCGTTCACGGTGTCTCAAAAAAATGCGGACAGGCAAGAGGGGATGCTGGTTGCGAGTGTTTGGGGAGTTTTGGAAAGGGCCGCTACCGGGATAACTCTTGCGGATAAAGCCATTGATGCGACTGTCGATCATTATAACAGAAAAACCCAGGATGATTATAACAGAGAAGCGCATGAACAGTATGACGGTTGGCGGACCCACGGCGAGCAGGAACCGAACGGCGCCCGCAGGGCGCTTGACGAACATCCAGCTCGCGAATATCCGAATGATTAATACCGCGCCGGCGCTTAAATGGAAAAATAAATGAAGAAAAACATGTTCAGGATTCCAGGGTTTCTACAATTACCGCTTTACTTTTTGCTGATACATGTATTCCTCTCCGATGTCGGAGTCGCAAGGGTTTTTAAACCGATTTTCTCTTTTTATTGGTGGTATCTGTTGGCGTCGCCGGGAATTGAGCTTTTGCTTTTTGCCGCCTTGATCCCAATTATCGCCAAACGGGTGGATATGCCGTTAAGCGATATTGGTTTCCACCCTGGAGTAACTTTAAAAGAGGTTGCTTCAGCCCTGGGCGCCGCAGTCTTATGTTACCCGCTTGCCAGCATTTGCAATTTAGTTTCAAAACATGACATGAACACAGGACTAACAGTTATTTTAAAAGGTTTTGAAAGGAACGACCTTAACATGGCCGGCGCTTTTTGGGGCTTAGGAATTATGGGACCTATAGAAGAGGAAATAGTTTTCCGGGGCGGCCTGCTTAGTTTGCTTTGCGCATATTGGGGGAAGACACCGGTCAAAAAAGCGCTGTTTGCCGTTGCTTCCTCGCTGGCGTTTGCCTTTGTCCACCAGACAGGTCACCCTATTGATTATGCCGTGTTTTTTCTCAGCGGCATGATCTGGAGCGGCCTGTTTTTCGTCACCGGCTCTTTAAAAGCAGCGATCATTTCGCACTGCATTTACAATATCTTTGCGGGATTTATTATTTAGGAGTATTCCCGCAAACAAGCGGTGTTAAACGGAGCAAGGAATACCGGCGGATAAAAACACCCGCCGTATGCAAGCTACGGAGATAACCGGTCAACGATTTGAGCTCGGCTTGAGCCCATGTTTGAGCTCGGCTTGAGCCCATGGCGGTAAAATGGCAAAATATACAAGTCCTGTTTTTATAATGACCAGTCATAGGCAAAGCGTCTAGGAGCCTGTCCGACATAAGGTTTTTAAGGCGAAATTGACGGTTTTGAGGCCGAACCGAAGTTGCGCGAAACGCGCAGGCTCCAATGAACCTGTAAGTTTCGCGCAACAAAGGTGCAGG
>JBAYJD010000077.1:0-8172 GCA_041665305.1 Elusimicrobiales bacterium | reverse complement strand
CACCTCACGGGTGAAAAGTTGACGCTTTTCACCTCCGCTCTTCCGGAGCGGTCCTTACGACGGGACGTGAGGCAATTTTATTAGTTTTGAGCCTGTAACGGCAATCTTATCCGAGAATCCGGGTGACAACAAGCCCTTGACAGCCTGGGATCCGTGCATTATAATTTTTGCACGGCCTTAAAAGGCGCGGGTCCCGCGGCGGAAAAATCGCCGGGAACCCATAGGCGAGGCGCACGGAGAAACTTTATGAACATCAAAATTAAGCATCTGACGATCTGCGGCATCCTGTGCCTGTCAAGCATCGGACCGGCGGGCGCGCAAGGCGGAGACGCTTTTCCCGCAACCGCCGGCCTGGAGCAGGCGGAACCGGCGGGCGATGAGATGGAGGCTTTGCACGGCACAGGAGACAGATTTTTTGACAGCGCGGCCGCATTGAACAAGCTCCGTACCGGGAACAACTTAAAGCCCGCCATTTCAGTTTCACCGGCGGTGGCGGCGCCGGCAAGGGCGAGCGGAGTGGACCTGGCGGCTATAGACTCCTCTGTGGACCCTTGCGCGGATTTTTACCAGTACTCCTGCGGTTCCTGGCTCAAAAACAACCCCATACCCGACGATCATTCCAGTTGGGGGCGGATCAATGAGCTCCGCGAGCGGAACCTACAAACTTTAAAAAACATACTGGACAAACTACCGAGCCAGGGGGCTCAGGCCGGCGAGGACGACCGAAAACTCTCCGATATGTACTCCACCTGCACCGACGAGAAATCGGCTGAGGTGAAAAGCGGGGCCGTGCTTGACCCGTATTTCGCGCGCATCGGAAAACTTGACGGCAGGGAGGATCTTGCGCTGGAGATCGCGCGGATGCATAAAGCCGGGTCCGGGATTTTGTTCGGCTTCGGATACCTGACGGATTATGAAAATTCCAACATGGTGATGGCGGGCATAGACCAGGGCGGGATTTCGCTGCCAGACCGCGACTACTATCTGGACGGCAAATACGCGGAAGACCTGAAAGCGTATGAAGAGCATGTCGCCGCGATGTTCAAACTTGCGGGCGATCCTCCCGAACAGGCGGCAGCGGAAGCCAAACGCGTCGTAGACCTGGAAAAAGAACTGGCTGCCGTTTCCATGGACGAAGCAAAACGCAGGATACCGGAGAATATCCATCATAAAATGAAACTCGCGGCATTTGAAGCGCTGGTTCCGTCATTTGACTGGAAAGCCTATTTCAGCGAAGCAGGCGCCCCTGTGGCGCGCATGAAGCAGATCGATGTCAACTCAATGTCCTTTTTTTCCGCCCTGGACGGGATTATTAAAGACACCCCGCTGGATTCCTGGAAATCGTATATGCGCTGGGACATAATAAATGAACACGCTCCTTTTTTGTCGTCGGCTTTTGTAAACGAGGATTTCGCGTTTAACGGCCTGAGGCTTACCGGGCAGAAGAAACTCAGGCCGCGATGGAAGAAATGTGTGGCGCTGCTCGACGAATCCATGGGTGACGCGCTGGGCCGGGACTATGTCAACCAAGCGTTCAGTGGAAATGCCAAGCAGGCCGCGCGCGACATGGTGCGGAATATAAAGGTTTCTATGCGGGACGATCTTTCAGGGGTCACCTGGATGGGCGCCCAAACCAAGCGCAAAGCGCTTGTAAAACTTTCCAAAGTGGTCGACAAGATCGGCTATCCGGACAAATGGGAAAATTACTCCAGTCTGCGGATCCAGAAGGGCGATGCTTTTGGCAATGTGGAACGGGCCAATGCTTTTGCGATGGCCCGCGGGCTCGACAAGATCGGAAAGAAAACCGACCGTTCGCAATGGTATATGACCGCGCCCACGGTCAACGCCGGTTATTCTGCGGACACCAATGACATCAACTTCCCGGCCGGCATACTGCAGCCTCCGTTCTACAATGCCTCTGCGGATAATGCCGTTAATTTCGGCGCTCTAGGCGTGGTCAGCGGCCATGAAATTACGCACGGATTCGACGATGAAGGCAGCCTGTATGATGGAGACGGCAATTTGAACGATTGGTGGACTCCGAAGGACGCTAAAGCCTTTAAAGCGCGGGCGGCATTGTTAAAAAAAAGATATGTTGAATATGTAAAAGCCAACTATCCAAAAGCCAACGCGGAACGAGCGGGAAATCTTGCACTGGGCGAGATCATAGCCGACAACGGCGGGCTTAATGTGGCCTATGCCGCGCTCCGGAGGGAGCAGGCAAAACATCCCACGGGAAAGATCGACGGCTTCACCCCGGAGCAACGATTTTTCCTAGGCTATTCGCAGGTATGGT
Source organism: Elusimicrobiales bacterium (assembly GCA_041665305.1). Classification (GTDB taxonomy): domain Bacteria; phylum Elusimicrobiota; class Elusimicrobia; order Elusimicrobiales; family UBA9959; genus YA12-FULL-51-18. The sequence continues at coordinate 5,876 of JBAYJD010000077.1, read as the reverse complement.
GCACTAATCAGACAACAAAGGACATCCAAATGAACATCCAGACAGACAATCATCCTGTCAATCAATTCCGCGTCAACGGGCAGATGTCGGTTATGCCTGAATTCCAGCGCGCTTTCTCCTGCGGCGCTAAAGACCCTATGAGCGGAGGCAAGGGCGCGCGCGTCTGGTGATTTTGCGCGTTGGTTTTGCATAAAAATCGTTAAGGGGGCAATATGAAAAAAATGATCATTTTGCCGGTGGTAATATCGCTGGCGGCGGCCGTTTCCGCGTGGTCGCAGCCCGCAGTCGCGGTGTCGACCAGAACTTCCGCGGAGCAGGCCGTCCGCCCGCGGGCCGCGGTGAAACAACAGGCAAAACATAAACGGCCCGACGGACAAAACGCCCGCGCAAATAATATACCGGCCAAAAGACCCGCGGGCGTACAGATCAAAGCTTCCGCGCCGGCCGCAAACCCGCCCCGGAACAACTCCGGGCTCTACGGCAAAGAGGTGGCGGAAAGCCGGGCCATCACGGACAAGCAGGGAAACGCCGGACTGCCGATGAACCTGCGCCGCCAAAAATCCCTGGACCAGGCGGACAGGGCGCGCGCGGAATCTTCTAAGAAGAAACTAAAAACCGGGTTGAAATAGCCGCACGGTCTCGCGCCGGCTAATCTTCTATCAACTGGCGGTAAATTTCTTTAAAATCAGGGGCCTTGGACAGGCCGGATTTGGCGTACTTTTGGGAATCCCAAAAATTATCCCGCGCCAGGACGGTCTTGTAATCCATCGTGGCGTCGTCCCGCCTGCCCAGAAGGTCCATGGCCTGGGCGCGTCTTAGATAACAATAAGTGACCCAGCCTTTCTTCGGGAAGGCGGTCTCCCCCATGCCGCCGGTAAACCACGCGGCGGCCTCTCTCGGTTTGTTAAGGGCCAGATAGGCGTCGCCCGCGGAAAGGTAGATCAGCGAAAGCTGCTGGGTTATGCCGGGGGAAGGGGCTTTCTTATAATCCGTCAGGAATTTGTCGCAGTCGTCCAGCGCCTTCTGCCAGTTTTCGGCGTGGATCAGCGTCAGGATCTCGCCCAGCCGGAAGAACAGATTTGAAGGGTCGCCCGCCTTAAGCTTCTCCACTTCCTCCAGGGCGGCTTTGAAATTTTTTTCGTGGCGGGTCAGGATCTCCACCAGGAAAAGCCTGGCTTCCAGCGAGAAGAACCGCCCGTTTTCAAGCGCCAGCCTGACCTCGGAGATCCCGCGCGCCTTGTCCCCGCTGATGAACAGGAGGGCGGGGATCTTTAGGATCCCGGGCAGAGTGTCGGCGAAATAATCGAAGATCCCCAGGCCCAGATAAGCGTCGTAAAGCTCAGGATTCGCTTTGACGGCCCTGGCCAGCAGCTTCCTGCCTTTATTGCCGTTCTTATAGGCCTTGAACCAGCGCCGCTGCACGGCGTACCAGCGCCCCTTCAGGCCGTAGGCGCTGCCCATAAAAAAATATGTCTGGTCCAAAGCCTGTTTTTTATCCAGGCGTTCCTCGCAAACCTTTATAGCGGCGTCAGCGTTGCGCATGAACTCGCTTTCAAGGTCCTTAAAATCCGCCTGCACATCGAAATTCTGGGAATAACGCCACCAGGACAGGGCCGCCAGCGCGAAATATCCGGCCGGGTTGGCCGTATCCACCTGGATTATTTCCCTGAAATTCTCTTCGGCCTTGTCGAATTCCAGGCGGTACATCAGGGCTATGCCGCGGTCATATTTTTCGTCGACCAGCGCGCCCAGGGAAAAGACGGAAGTGGAGGCTGCGAGATGCGCGGCGGAAGGGGCGGGGACCGGCTCGGAGGCCCGACAGACGCAAGCCAGAAAGATCAGCGGGAAGAGCCACGGCGCCGCCTTCAGCAGGGCGGCCGGAGCGCGGTGAGGCATACGGTGTACCATATGGATATTCTACAATAATGCCGTTATGATCTTTCGGGTATGGCCAGCAGGGCCGCGCGGAGTTCCTCCGCCGTCTTAAACCTGCTCCCCGGGTCCGGGGAAAGCGCCCTGGCTATAAGTTCGTCGACCGCCGGGGGCAGGCCGGGAACGGAGTCGCCGGCCGGCTGGTAAAGTTCGCGTTCTTTCTGGTAATGAAAATCCGGGCCTTTGAAAGGCAGCCCGCCCGTCAGGGCTTCGTAGAGGCAGACGCCGAGCGAGTAAATATCCGACTCTTTGGACGAAACACCCAGGTCCTGTTCGGGCGGCATATAGGCCGGGCTGCCGACCACTTCCCGGTTGGAGACGCGGGCCAGGGATTCCTGCGCATGCCGGGCCAGCCCGAAATCCATGACCTTTACCTCGCCCTCAAAAGAGATCATGATATTGGAAAGCTTAAGGTCCCTGTGGACGACATTCTTGGAATGCGCGTAGGAAAGCGCCTCGGCGGCGGCGGCGAAGATCTTGCGCGCCCGGGAAAACGGCAGTTGGACCTCCCGGTCCAGGAGCCTGTCCAGGGTGACGCCGTTGACATGCTCGAACACCAGATAAACATTCCCGTCTTCCTCAAAGATAGTGTAGATCTCCACGATGTTGGGATGGTGGAGAAGCGCCACCGTGCGGGCCTCTTCCAGGAAGCGCCGCTTTTCCCGTTCGTCGACCCGGATCTCGTCGTTCATTTTTTTGATGGCCACTTTTCTTTCCAGGGACTGGTCCGTGGCTTCGTAGACTATGCCCATCCCTCCCGAACCTATCCGGCGTTCTATCTTGTACTTGCCGGTGGCCACGCCTTCATAAAAAATGGACGGAGCGAGGATCTCCGGGTGCGTCCGGCCGTCTTCCGCGCCGGACTTTTCCCTGGAGGAAGTCACGATGTGCAGGAGCCCCAGAGCCACCAACAGGCCGCCGGTGAGAGTAAAGACCAGCAGGATCAGGAAGCGCTTTACCGGGGAGCCTGTTTTGGCGGAACCGGCGCCGTCCGGCTCCAGGCCGGCGCGTTCCGGCGCCCCCTTGTTATAGGAAGAATCAGGGACGCGACCGGCGTACTGGGCGACGGCGTCCTGAAAACGGGCGCCGTAGGCGCTGTTCAAAAAAGCGGCCTGACGGAAGTCTTCCAGCATCCGCTTGTAATTCCCCTGCTTTTCATAGGCCAGCGCCCGGTTGAACCAGGCATCCGCGAAATCGGGGTTAAGGCTTATAGCCTTATCGGCGTCCGCCTCTGCGTCCTTCGACATGCCCTTGCGATTCAGCGCCCAGGCGCGCATGTTCAGGGCCTGGGCGCTGGCCGGGTCGCGCCCGATAACAAAAGTGGTGTCCTTCACCGCTTCGTCGTAACGGCCGAGAAAATTCTGGGCATTGGCCCTTTCAAGATAGGCTTCGAGATTGGCCGGATTCCTTTCTATGGCCAGCCCTGCGTATTTTAAAGCCTCCTCGTAGTCGCCCAGCCGGCTTTTCGTAGAGGCCGTTTTAAGATAAATGTTCGATCTGGCATAATCCGGCGGCCGCGAGCCGGACGCCCCGTCCCGCCCCGCCGGCGCGCCCGCCGCGGGGACGGCGGCCGTCCTGACGGCGCCTGAGGCGTCCAGACCGCCGCCAAGGTCTTTACGCATCGCCTCCAGCGAGGAAAGCGACTTAAGCCCGGTCACTTCTTTTTTGCTGTCCACCAGCGCCGCAAGGATCTTTGCGGATTCGTCCTGGGGATCCATTTCCATGGCCCGGCTGATATCTTCTATGGCCCCTTTGCGGTCCTGGAGCGAGATCCGGGCGAGCGCTCTGGCCTTATACGAATCGGGATCCTCCGGATCCAGAAGGATAGCATCGGTAGCCGCCTTATCGGCCAGGCCATACTGTTGGATCTCGTTGTAATACCGGGCTACCGCGGACTGCACTCCGGGATCGTCCGGATAACCCTCTTTTAGCGCTTTCAGCGCGGCGGCGGACCTGTTCCTATCGCCGGAATCGAGGAGCTTCCTCGCGTCCACTACGTCGTCGAAAGGGTTCCTGTCTCCCGCGTGCTTATGCCCGTGTCCGCCGCGGGACCTTTCCCGCCCTCTGACGGTATCCAGGCGGAAAGGGGCAAGGCCGGAAGTAATGCCGTCATACTCCTGCGGGCCCAGCAGGCCTGAGCCCGAAACCAGGTCAAGCCGCAACACCATTTCGGCTATCGGACCGATGTGCCGTGAAATAAATTTCCCGGCCCTGTCCGGCGGCATTCCGTTAAGCAGCCTTATGAGGGCCCTGGCCGCGAGGTCCGGGGAATCGTGAAGGTTCTCCCTGAACGCCCGATAATCCCCGCCGTGCAAAGCAGACATGTCGGGCGCCGAGGACGCTTCGGGACCGGCGCCGGGTTTCCCCCCGGCGGCTTCTCCGCAAAACGCCGTTCCCCCGGCGAAGGCAAGGGCGAGCAAAAAAACACGCGGCCCGAAAAATAATTTTGCCATAAAGATGTATTTATCCTTTACATAGGATAAAATGAAAGGTCGATTTTGTCAAGGGTCCTTTGAAAAAATGTCGCAAGACGACATTTTATCCCCGCGAACTTGCAGGCCTGCCGTTTCCATAAAATTTTTATATACAGCCGTGTGCCTTAAGACCCATAGTCTTATGGGTCTTTGCTCCCTTGTTATATTCCACCGTTGCGCTAAAATGTAGGTAGGAGACCGCACGATCATTCAGGAGAACCATGAAAAACAACTTCAAAGCGTCCGCGACCCTTTTTGCCGTTTTAGCTTTCAATTCCCTGCCCGGGCACTCAGCGGACATTACCAACGATCCTGACTACTACCGCATAAAGGATGAAACGATCTCCTTCACCGCCGAAGTCGACAGCGGCCTGCCGGCCGTGCCGGAGAAAATGCCGGTACAGGCGTCCTTGGCGAACATGAACAAAAACCCCATGGCGGCCGGAGCGCTGGTCAACGCGGGCTCGACCATGTGGAATGTGATCAATAACGGCGCCCCTTCGGGCGGTTACGCTTCCGCCTACGCAAGCGCCATTCCCGGTTTTTCCTTCAACTGGGGAAAGATCACGGGCTGGAAAGGCCCAAAGACCTTCATTTACAGTTACAAGGTCAGGAACCTGATAGGGGAAAACGGGACGGAAGTTATCAGCGTAAAATACAGGATCTCTTTTTTTTACGGAGGGACAGAGGGCTCCGACAAGGACTCCGGAGGCAGGGGCATGGATGCGAATACCTACTCAACTATAGCCTCCGGCAGCCCGCAGACCAAGTCCACCGCCGCGCCGGCCGCGACCACCGCGGAAGAAGCGGTAAACGGCGCGTACATCACCAATTTCACCGTGCAGCCCATCGAAGTGAGCATCGGGTGGGGCTGGAATTTCGACCTCACCGTAAAGATGTCGGACCCGATGAACATCGGCTCCAAAACCAGACCTGTGGCCTATCTGCAATCCGATCTTAACTGGATAATCTCCACTGCGCTGTTCACCAAAGGCGGCACCTGGACTTACGGGGTCGACGGCAACGGCAATTTTAAGGACATTACCATAAAGGTCCCGGGCGTCAACACCGATGTGGCCGCACCCCGGCAACTGCCGTCTCCCGACGAAATCAAGTGGAACTGACCTCGCGCGCCCGCAATAAAAAACCCCGCTTCCAGCCGGGGTTTTTTAGTTTATGTGAGGCTCAACAGCGCGGGAACAGGCTATTGACCTACGCATAAATAATAGAAATCCTGGCCGGGCCGATTTTGGAGCGAAACAAGGAACAAATCGCGCGGCATAGCTGCGCTATGTAAGCGATTTGTGACGCAGTTGCAGCCCAAAAGCGCCCGGCCCTTTCCCGAAGGGAAAGGGAGGCTTGCCTTTGAGCGGCTGCTTCGTTGCTCCGAACTCACAGACCGCCGGTATGCTCGTTCGTCGCGTCTCGCATCCATCTCAAATCCAAGCCTCCAGAAATTCTATTACTTAT
>JBAYJD010000076.1:0-8701 GCA_041665305.1 Elusimicrobiales bacterium | reverse complement strand
TGCACCTTTGTTGCGCGAAACTTACAGGTTCATTGGAGCCTGCGCGTTTCGCGCAACTTCGGTTCGGCCTCAAAACCGTCAATTTCGCCTTAAAAACCTTATGTCGGACAGGCTCCTAGACCCTGGCGGTTCCCATTATGGCTTCGAGGTCCTGTTCGGCCGTGGTTACCGGCATGATATTGAATTTTTCGATCAGCACCTTGAGCACGGCCGGCGTCACGAAGGCCGGCAGCGCGGGGCCGAGCCTTATGTTTTTGATCCCCAGGGACAGCAGGCTCAGCAGGATGCAGACCGCTTTCTGCTCGTACCAGGACAGGATCATCGACAGCGGCAGCTCGTTTATGCCCACGGAGAAGGCTTTGGAGAGCGCCTCCGCTATCCGTATGGCCGAGTAGGCGTCGTTGCACTGGCCTATGTCGAGCAGCCTCGGTATCCCGCCGATATCGCCGAACTCCAGCTTGTTAAACCTGTATTTGCCGCAGGCCAGCGTCAGAATGACCGTGTCCCTGGGCGCCTTTTCGGCGAACTCCGTGTAATAGTTGCGGCCCGGTTTGGCGCCGTCGCAGCCGCCGATGAGGAAAAAGCGCTTTATCCGGCCGGCCTTTACGGCCTCCACGATCTTGCCGGCCGCGCCCAGGACGGCGTTGCGTCCGAAACCGGCCGTTATTGTCTTATCCTCTCCGTCGGAGGCGAAGCCTTCCGCCGCGAGCGCGGCGTCTACCGCCGGGGAAAAGTCCCCTCCGGTTATGCGGGTAACGCCGGGCCAGGCCACAAGGCCGCTGGTGAACAGCCTGCCCTTGTAGGATTCGGCGGGGCGCTGGATGCAGTTGGTCGTCATTACGATGGCGCCGGGGAAAGAGGCAAATTCTTTCTGCTGGTCCTGCCAGGCGCCGCCGTAATTGCCGGCCAGATGCCCGTATTTTTTCAGGGCCGGGTAACCGTGCGCCGGGAGCATTTCTCCGTGGGTGTAAACATTTATGCCTTTGCCTTCGGTTTGTTTAAGGATGTCTTCCAGGTCCTTGAGGTCGTGGCCGGAAACCAGCAGCGCCTTGCCCTTGAGCGGGGTCACGCGCACTTTGACGGGGACTGGGTGTCCGTAGGCGCCGGTGTTGGCGGCATCCAGCAGGCCCATAACTTTAAGATTCACCTCGCCGCAGCGCATATTGTAGCCGAAAAGTTCGTCCACGGTCGGATCGGCGCCGGCAAGGAAGTCCAGCGCTTCGTGGAAAAAAGCGTAGACCGAATCATCCTCGACGCCCAGTATCCTGGCGTGATGGGCGTAGGCCGCCGTGCCCTTGACCCCGTAAGTCAGCAGTGCGGCCAGGCCCGCCCTGTCGGCCCCCAGCTTTTTTATTTCCCGGTCCACGCCCGTGTTTCCGGCTTCCCTGAGCAGGGCGGAGTAGTCGTCCGGAGCCTTCCAGGAAGCCGGCGCTCCGAGCGCCGCGGCGGTTTTATCGGCGCTTTCCAGGGCCGCGCGGGTCAACTCTTTCACGGTCTGGCCTTTCCTTACCAGCCCGGCTATGCTGTTCGCGTCGAAGTTGACATTCGTGACCGTGGTGAACAGGGCCTCGACCACAAAAAGGTCCGCCGCCGCGGTCTTTACGCCCAGCTTGCGGGCCCTGTGGGCGTACATCGCCACGCCTTTGGCCTGCCACAGCAGCAGGTCCTGCATCGCGGCGGTTTGCGGGTCCTTTCCGCATACTCCCTGTACGGTGCAGCCCGTTCCTTTAGCCGTTTGCTCGCATTGATAACAGAACATTCCCATAGTTAATTCCTCCATTTATTTATTACTATAAATTTTTACCTCAACTCCGGCACGGGGATGGATAAAAAACCCGCGCCGGGTACGATAAAATGTCGTCTTGCGGCATTTTATCTGGTCTTCGCAAAAACCGATACTTTTTGCGACAGCATTTTTAACAGCCGTTCGTTGGCGTCCTTCAGAAAATCGCTGAAGAGGCAGGCGCTCCTTCCGCAGATCTTGGTTTCCATCAGGCAGTCGGTGAACGCCAGCGGGCCTTCTATGGCCTCTATGATCTCCCTGAGCGAGGCGCCGCCGGCCCTTGCGGTCAGGGCGAAGCCGCCTTTCGGACCCCTGATGGGGGCGACGAAGCCGGCTTTGGTCAGGCGCTGCATGATCTTTGAAAGATGGTTGTAGGACACGCCCAACTCCCCGGCTATCCCCGCCGCGCTGCGCGGGCGGCGCGGATTTGCGCCCATCAGGTCCACCGCGTGCAGGGCTATGACCGCCGCATCGGAAATTTTAAGGATCGTCCTCATCTGTCGTCCTCCAAGTAGCATAGTGGTATTACTATACCAATATAAAGGAATAATGTCAAGAGAAAGAAAAAAAGACGGGGGTAAAACGGCGGGGCGGCGCGGGGCGCGCGGAAAGGCGGCAAGTCGTCAGACGACCGGCAGATGTATCCTGAAGACGGCTCCCTCTCCTGGCTTCGATTCGACCGAGATCGCGCCTTTATTTTGCTTTATGATGCCGTAGACGGTGGCCAGGCCCAGTCCTGTGCCTTTGCCTTTGGGTTTTGTGGTGAAAAAAGGTTCGAAGATATGTTCCATTATCTCGGGTGCTATGCCGCTGCCGGTGTCGGAGATCTCCGCCACAGCGTAGTTGCCGGGTTTCATTCCCGGACCGGGGGCCGTGTCCTCCGAGCTGCTGAAGGTCCGTATCTTAATGACCCCGACGGAGTTCATGGCGTCTTTGGCGTTTATTACGAGGTTCATAAGCGCCTGTTTGAAGTGCTCCGGTTCCATGTTGACCTTTCCAGGGTCCCGGGCCAGGCTGTATTCTATCTTTATGCCCGGACCTAGCAGGCGGTCCAGCAAAATCTGCGCTTCCCTGATGATGTCGTTGAGGTCCACCATCCTCGGCGCGTATTCCTGGCGGCGGGCAAAAATGAGGAGCTGCCGTATAAGCTCGGATGATTCCTTTGAGGTCTGCAGTATTCCCTGGGAGAGCTTCATGCTTACGCTTGTTTTGGGGAGTTCTTCCATGATCACTTCCATGGAACCGATAATAATGGTCAGCAGGTTGTTGAAATCGTGGGAAAGTTGTCCGGCGAGGAGCCCGAGAGCCTCCATTTTCTGGCTTTGTCTCAACTGGTCCTGCAGGGCGGTTTCCCTGGTGTCGTCGTGCCGGAGGGCCAGAAAATGCGTCAATTCTCCCTTCTCGTTGCGGATCGGGGAAATGCGGGTGGAGACGTGGTAGATGGCGCCGTTCTTATGACGGTTTATGAAGCGTCCGGTCCATTCCTTGCCGGCTTTTATGGTGGTCCACAGCTTTGCGTAAAAATCGGGGGAGTGTTCTCCGCTCTTCAGGATGGCGGCGTTTTTCCCCAGGGATTCCCGGAGCGTGTAGCCGGTAAGGCGTTCGAAGGCCGGGTTGGCGTATACTATGATCCCTGCGGCGTCCGTGATGACGAAAGTTTCGGCGGTCTGTTCCAGAGCGTCGAATATGGTGCGGCAGATCTCGGGCGCAAGTTCCATGCGGATATTCTACCACAAAACAAAGCGCCGGCGACCGGCGCCGCGGCGGCAAAATAAAACCCCGGGGCTCGGCATGGCTCCGGGGCTGCCGCGTTGTGAAAACCGCGCGGTTATCTACGGTAAGGGGGAATTCGGCCGAGAAAGGAATTTCTTCTTCGAACTCCGGCACGGGGACGGATAAAGCCCCGTGCCGGGTGCGATAAAATGCCGTCTTACGGCATTTTATTTTACCTGACAGGCGAACTCGTAGTTGTAAAGGAAACAACCGTCGGAATCGTCGCCGTTGACTTCAAGAGCGACGGTGTCGCCCGCGTTGTGGCGGCGCATCGGCGTCTTGAAGGAAAGATAATACTGGGTGGTGTAGTACCAGGTATACTCGACCACATAATTTGCGCCGCGCAGGAGCGGCCTGTAGGGCTGGGGAATATTTTTCCTCGTGACCATCTTGGCGGGAAAGGTTTTAGCTGTGTCCATTTCGCAGCCGTCGAAGGCCGAGGTCCACTCGGTGAACCGTATCCCGTCTTTAGAAGCTGTAAAAACCAGTTTCTCGCCGGTGTTCTGGCGCGTGCAGTCATAAGTCCTGGCCTGGGAATTCTCCATGGAAGGTTCCGAGGCGAGGGCCGTGCCGCAGACGGATACGACCGTTACTATCGCTAATATCGCTCTTTTCATTATCATTTCTCCTGTTTGTTTATTATTTGTCCACTACCATTGTATGAAAAATGATTTTTCCGCGTCATGGGTATTTAGACCCATCCGGTAGTAGTCTTTTGGCGGATGTCCTATAGGCCTTTCGGCCCACGGCTGTCTAGGAAAATTTTAAGGAAACGGCAGGCCTGCAAGTTCGCGGGTCCTGCCGACGGGGTTGGCTTCCGGGGCCGGGTCGGCCAGCGCGGCCGCCCTTATCCTCGCCCTCCTGAATGCAAAAGTCGGGCTCCGGATGCCCCTACAGCCAATCCCCGTCGTCACCCGTTCCAATTTATTCACCTGCCGCTTATTCAATATTCAACATATCCCACCCTTAACTATGATAAAGCGTAATTAACCCGCCCGGTGGTTTCTGCAACCTGACAAATACGGCTGTTGATGCTGTCCAGGAAAAAAGGAAACGGCAGGCCTGCAAGTTCGCGGGACGCCGACGGGGTTGGCTTCCGGGGCCGGGTCGGCCGGCGCGGCCTATCCGGTCCATGTCCACCCGGGCCATTTGTCATTTGCGGCCTGGGACCTACGACCCTTAGCATCACGCCTGATAACGGCTAAAATGCAATAGAGCGTTCTGAGCTCAAATATCGACATGGGAAAGATGAAATGAAAAAAATATTAACCACCGTTGTTTTCGGGACAATACCGTTCGGCATGGCTTCCGCCGGAGAGATGGAAAGGACGGCGGCCTCCGCCGATATGCGCGGCCTTAGTTTTAAAGCCCTGCAGACGGCGGACTTCCAGGCGCCGGAACCGGACGAAGCTGCGCAGGAGCCTGCCGTGCGGCAGGCCGATATGAACACCGCCGGCATCAGCTGCTTTTTTGAGGAGCCTGTGGTCGGGGTAGATTATCCCGCCGGCAGTCTGCTTCCTTCCTACCTGACGGGAAGGAAAATACTGGTGATCGAAACCCAGAGAATAGCCGTCGAAGAAAACGCGATATTGTCCGAACCGGTGTCCGGCGTGGATTATCGGGCGCGCGCGGCCCTGCCCGAATGGGCCGTCAACGGCAAAGTGATAGTTTTTAAGGACGGATTCCGATTGGCGATCAGGGTCGGCAAGGCGAAGGCGGGGCTGGATTATCCCGCCGGCGGTCCGCTCTATCTCAACGGAAACTATCTGGTGTGGGGATTTTCAGCCGGCGCGCGGTTTCCGCTTAACCATGTCTACGGCATAACCAGGGCTGTCGCCGGAATAGATTTTCCGGCCGGCGGACAGCCTGATCTGGAAGGGGATTTTTATGTGGTCCTCACCTTCTCCAGATCGGGCCTGATCCGCACCAGGATCTGAGTCCCCGGCGGGTCCGGCGGGCGCATGCGGGGATATCCGCGGCGGCTTACGCACGAAAGGATAAGTGATGAAATGTCACGGCGCTTCGGCGGTTTTTATCGCACTACTGCTTTCCACGGGCCTTGAGGTCCGGGCAGAAGACAGGACTATTTACGGCGCGGACGACAGGCTGGAGTTTTATGAGGTCCCTGAGAATTTCAGGACCGCGGCCGCCGCCACCGTTTCGCTCTGGAAAAAACCGAAGCTGGAGCAGGACCCGGTTTCCGGCAAATATAACCTGCTTACGGTTAATTTCGGCGACTCCTACTACCTTTGCCCCGAAGTCAGGTTCAGGGAGCAGCCGATAGGCGCTTTCTGTTCCGGCGAACTGGTCGGTGAAGACCTGGTGTTGACCGCGGGCCACTGTATAATAACCCAATCGGACTGTGACGCCACGGCCGTTGTTTTCGGTTACGCGATCAACGCGCCGGGTAAAAATGCCCGCACACAAATGGATGTCGGGGACATCTATTCCTGCTCCGGAATAATAAAGCGCAAGCAGCAGGATACGACCGTTACTACGGATAACAACCCGCAGCTTATTTACGGCCCCGATTACGCGCTTATACGGCTCGACCGCAAAGTTGCCGGCAGAAAGCCCGTGCCTGTGAACAGGCTCGGCGGTCTGAAAAAAGGCGACAAGGTTTTTGCGGTCGGACATCCTGTCGGTCTCCCGTTTAAATTTACGGCCAACGGCTTAGTCGTGAAAGAGGTTCAGCCGGACGCCGCTTATTTTGTCACGAACCTGGACAGCTTCGGCGGCAACTCCGGCGCCGCTGTTTTTAACGCCGTCACCGGCCTTATAGAGGGAATAGTGGTGCGCGGGGAAGGTGAAAGTTTTATCCCGTCATTTGACGGCTGCAGCGTCTACAGTGTAAGGCCGCAGAACGCGGGTTACGGCACGGCCGTCAATAAGCTGGACCTCGTACTGGACGCGATCCCGCTTCTCCGCCCGGTGGAGGCGGCCGGCGGCGGGATGCCGGCGGACCCTGCAGCTCCGGGTCCGGATGAATTTTCCGCGCGGAGGGCCGTCGATTTCTATTTTTGATTAAAATTTTTTGCGAAAAAATTTTAATCATACCCGGCCCTTTATGGCGGGGTTGCCTTGCGGTAAGGGGAGTTTGAGGGAGAAAGAAATTTCCCGAGCATCCAGGCGCAGAACTTCTCCCACTTCGTCGCGGCGGCCCAATCCAGGGAGTTATAAGCCGGGTCCTGCCATTCTTTCGGCATGTATATCGCCAGGCCGTGGGCGTTCGCGTACTGGCCGCCTATGCGACGGTTAGAGACCACCAGTTCCTTGTCCATCAGTCCCAGCAGCGCCGCGCCCTTCTCCGCCACTGTTTTGCTTAGATACGGAGCCTTGTTCGTCAGCTGGATCAGGTGATAAATATCTATGTTGTCGTCGTACCAGAACTGCTGGACACGACCGCGCGACTCGTGAACGGCCATCCTCTCCTGTTTCAGGATCACCGTGTCCGTCCATTCGTCCAGAAGCGCCGCGAATTTGGGCAGCGCCTCCGCGCGGATAAGCGACATCGTGCCCGAGCGCTTCAGGGCTTCGTAATGGTCCGCGTATACTTTAACGGCGTGTCTGCCCAGTTCCTCCGCGGTCAGCGCCGGGTTCCCGGCCAGCCCGGCGAAAAACAGATCGTAGCGTTGGCCCTCGTTGGGGACGACCTCTTCGGAAGCGAGGATGTAATCCGCGGTATTGCGCGCCGTCCAGGCCACCTCGGCCATCTGCATGATGCAGGCATCCATGCCGAAGAGATCCAGCCTGCCGGTCCGCTCAAGCGCCAGGCCCAGCTGTCCCGTGCTTATACTGTGGCCCGTTTCGTCGTCCGTGGATATGCCCCTGGCGGCCGGCGCGCGGCCTTTCCAGCCGTCGCCGTGGTCCCAGACGATCAACATGTAATGCCGGGCCGGGAACCTGTCCTTGCCCCAGGCTATGAAATCGGCCAGATGCCGCCAGTCGCCCATGTCGGCGTCCGGCAGCTCGGCCAGGACGGGGGAGGTCACTTTGTCCGGATCGGCGTCCTTTTGTACCAGGAAGCGGCGGGCGCCCTTCCAATCGCCGTCGGAAGTGTCGTTGGCCTTGGAGCGGCCGAGTTCCGCCACGATATTCACTTTGTCCGTGGACCCCGCGGTTTCCATCTCATTGAGATCGGCGAGGCCGTAGGACTCCAGATTGTTCTTGCCGTTCATGAACACCAGCACAGTCCATTCGCCCGGGACTTCGGACGCCGGGCTCGGCGGGGGAGCGGCGCAGACCGGTCCGGTCCGTCCGCCGGACCCGGCCGGTTCCGGTACGCCGGCCCGCGCGGTTGAAAACGCCAGGCCAGTTAAAACGGCGCAAATAAGGTTCCTTGTCATCGCTGCAATAGTACAACAAAGGCCGAATATTTGTAAAATAAAATGTCGTGAGACGACATTTTATCGTACCCGGCACGGGGTTTTAATAACCCCGTGCCGGAGTTGAGGGGGAAATTTCTTTCTCCGGCCTAATTCTCTCTCACCGCAAGGTAACCCGGTACCAAAGAGCGGGGAGGATCAATATGAAAAAAACGGTTTTATTCATTGTTATCGCGGTTTGTTGCCTCGGCACAGCCCGCGCGGAGGCGAAACCCTCCTGGGGGGAGCGCGCCGGCGGCGCTATCGGGAGCTTTGTCGGGCAGGCCGTTAAAGGCGCGCGCGCCGCGCTGGCGGCGGCAGGCGGCGCCGTCAGGTCCGCCGGCGACTGGTTCGGCAAAAAATATCCTCATGTCTCCGAGGCGGCAAAAGAAAAGTCCGAAGAGGCGAAAGACGGCGCCGTTAAAGGCGCTAAGCGCGCGGAAGAGGCCGCAGCCGAGGCCGGGCGGTCCACTGCCAGATGGGCGCGAAAAGAATACCCCCATGTCGGGGAGGCGGTGAAAGAGAAGTACCCGGAGGTAAAAGAAAGGGTATCCTCAACGGTGCAGACCGTAGTCAAGGAGGCGCGAACCGGAGTTAAAGCCGCGCAAAAAAGTTTTAAGCGGGATGTGAAATAAGATGAACCGAATAAACTTTTGCCCCTAGGAGCCTGTCCGACATAAGGAATTTTGGCTGCAATTGTCGTTTTTTGCCTGCACCTTTGTTGCGCGAAACTTACAGGTTCATTGGAGCCTGCGCGTTTCGCGCAACTTCGGTTCGGCCT
>JBAYJD010000075.1:0-9138 GCA_041665305.1 Elusimicrobiales bacterium | reverse complement strand
CAGTGTACGCGCCGCCCATCGCTATCGCCCTTGCGCCCGCGCCGAAGCTGAAAAAGGAGCCGCCCGTGGTGCCCACGGCGGAGGATTTGAAACCGGCTGCCTGAAGCCCGGATACCAGGAGCAGCATCGCCGAGACGAGGTGAAATGTCTTTTTCATAACGCCTCCTGGTAATAGTGTATGGTACGCAGGTTAAGCCGCGGTTAAACCAGGGTTACAGTTCGGTTACATTTCTGTTTGGGATTTTAAGGTGATTTACAAAGAGAAATCAGGGGAACAGAATTATTCTGCGGATTCCCCGCAAAGCGGGCGAAGGGGCAAGCGCTATGCGCGCCGTGCCCGACAAGGTGAGGCCCGGCTTTAGAGCGAGGCATAAATTTGCCTCGCGTCCGGGCCGCAAAGCCGCAAAGGCGGTTTTCTGCGCAGCGAAAACGCCGGGGCGGGGTCGCGCAACACCGCTACGCGGTTTATGCGCGACTATACCTCCCGAAGGGCGCCAGCAGCGCCGGCGGAAAGTTGCAACTGCAACTTTCAGGTTAAGTGAAGCTTTCCAGGTAGGTGTGGAGATGGCGCTTTCTGGCTTTGGCCAGGGCGGCGAAATAGAGCTTGTCGGCTTCGGCGGTACGGCCTTCCAGATAATGGACATTCGCCATGGACAGCTCGCTTAGGACCTCTCCCCGCGGTTCGGCGCTGCCTTCGAACAACCGGCGCGCGTTCTTAAAACAGGCCATGGCGTTCTTGAATTCCCCCTGCTTTTTATACACCTCGCCCAGGCCCCACTCCACAAAACCCAGGTCCGGCTTGTCGCCTATCTCGGAGTAAAGCCTGTGGGCCCGTTGATAGCCGGCGAACGCGGCGTCCAGTTCCCCCTGCTGCCGCAGAACATTGGCCAGCCCGCATTCCGCGTAGGCCTTGGCGAAGGCGTCCTCGGTCCTTCGAAAGAACTTTCTCGCGGCTTCATAGGCCGCCCGCGCGGGCTTCATAAAACCCGCCACGCGCAGCACGCCGCCCAGCCCGAAAAGCGCGTATCCCCGTGCCGACGGGTCGTTGTCCTTCGCCGCGTAAGCGCCGGAGAGTTTAAAGGATTCTATTGAAAGTTCGTACCGGCCTTCGAGCCTGTAGATACCCCCCAGAGCCCATAAGATAAACGCCGCCGCGCCATGATCGGCCTGCTTCAGGCAGGCGCGAAGCAGCCGCTCAAGCATCGAGGAGGCTTTTTTAAAATCTCCTTTCAGCCGGTAAGCCATGGCCAGTTCCAGTTCGGCCTCGGGCTTCAGGGCTGAGGTTTTCACGGCGGCTTTAAGTCCTGCGGAAGCGAATGCGAAGGCCTGCTTTTCATGGCCGAGCGCCCGGTGACAGGCCGCGGTCCTGATCAACGCCTGGCAAAAGAACTCGGCCGCGGGCAGGCCGCGCGTCATGGCGGAGCCATAAGCGTCTATGGCTTTATCGAAGATCCCTTTCAGCCGCCAGGCCTCGCCGTACAAGTAATACCAGCGTCCCTCGAAACCTTTGGGGTGCCCCGTCGCTTTCAGGAGCCTAAAAGCGGCCTCCGGCTTTCCGCTTTCAAGCAGATCCGCCGCTTTTTCAAGTTCTTCTATGATCATGATCGCTCCTTCTGACATTATGGTTATCTTGAGGATAAAACTCCGCGCCGGACGCACAACTCCTTAAGCGGACACCGGCGGCAAAACGGTCCTGTCTTGCGGCAATAATCCTTGCCCAGCGCCACGATCAGCGCGTGATACTCATTATAGCTCCTGTGATCCCGCGGCAGCGCCCGCTCGAACGCCTCCTGGAGGACGGCATAGGAGCCTGTTATAAGCCCCAGGCGCCCGAAGATCCTGTGAGTGTACGCGTCGACCACGAATTTCGCCTTCCTGCCGGCGTAAAGAAGCATTGAATCCGCGGTCTCCGGGCCTATGCCCTTTATCTTCAGCAGTTCGGTCCGCAGTTCCCCGGCGTCCGCGCCTGAAAACCAGTTCTCAAGTCCCTCCGGGTGGCTGGATAAGAGATATGCCGAGAACCCTTTAAGGCGCGCGGCTTTCTGCCTGTAGAAACCCGAAGACCGTATCAGGCGGCAAAGCCGGACGGACGGCATCACGGCCAGCCTGGACGGGGACAGCGCCCGCGCCGCGCCGAGTCCGGCCAGCGCGGTCCGGGCGTTCGTCCAGGCGGTGTTCTGCGTCAGGATGGCGCCGGCGCAGATCTCGAACATCTCCGGTCCCGTATGCGGACCGTAAAATAAAGGGAGGTACCGCCCGGGCGCTCCCGCCGCGCGGGAAACGGGCCACCAGCCCTGCGGGCCGAAAGCCTTAAAAAGTTTTTTATAGATCGTGCGCAGCCGCCGGGACGCGGAGCGCCGGGCATCTTTCACGCCGTGTTTGTTCATGTCAGCAGCTTTTTTATCTCGCGCAGGAGGTCGTCCAGGTTGTACGGCTTCTTCATGAAGTTCACGGCGCCGCATAATTTGATCTTCTCCACGCTTTCCGGGCTGTCCATGGTGGAGATGACCAGGACGGGGATGTGCCGGGTGAGATTGTCGCGCTTGAGATTATTGCAGACCTCATAGCCGTTAAGTTTGGGGAGCAGGAGGTCCAGAAGTATAAGGCCGGGTTTTTCGCGGCGCGCCAGGGCTATGCCGGCCACGCCGTCGCCGGCCAGGAAGACCGTGTAGCCGCCGTTCTCAAGCACTTCCTTGAGGACGAGGGAAGTATTCCTGCTGTCTTCAACTATCAGGATCTTATTTTTTGACGGCTGCGTCATAGTCGGTCCTGGAACTTACCGCCGGAGGCCCGCCGCGCGGAGGCGTTATTTTCCGTAGCGCGCCGCGAGTTCTATATAGTCTTCTTTTGACCTGATCAGGGCGGCTTTTTCCTCTTCTTTCAGAGGCCTCACGACTTTTCCCGGCATCCCGAGCACCATGCTGCCGGGCGGGATGACCGAACCCGGCGTTATTACGGCTCCGGCGCCGATCAGGGAAAATTCGCCTATCAGGGAGTCTATCACGATAGCGCCCATGCCTATAAGGCAATGGTCGCCCACGCGGGAACCGTGGATCACCGCGCTGTGGCCCACGGTCACGCCCTTGCCGAGTATGACCGGCTTATCGCGGTTGGGGTGAAGTACGGCCAGGTCCTGGATATTGGACGCCTGTCCTATCTCTATGGCGTCCACATCCCCCCTGATCACCGCGCCCGGCCACACCGACACCAGGGGATCCAGCCTGACGCAGCCGATCACCGAAGCCGACGGATGCACCCAGGCGTCGGGCGCTATGCGCGGTTCGAATTCCATGAATTTTTCTTCCATAATATTTTTCAGTTCCCGCCCGCCGGGCCGCCCTGCCGCCGGGATTCCGAGACTTTAAGCCCCCAGTAGACGAAAACACTGGCGAACGACGGGACCAGATAATAAAGGAACCGGAAAATAAGCGTGGCGGCCAGCGCCCGGCCCACCGATACGCCCATCTGGGCGTAGACCGCCGTCATGGCGGCTTCCATCGCCCCCAGGCCGCCCGGCAGGAGCGGAATGACGGTCATCAGCTGCCCGGCGGCGAAGCCGATGATAAGCTTGGTGGACCCCATATTCACGCCCACCGCGCGGAACGCGAAGTTCAGTATAAAGATGTTGCTTATCCAATCCAGGCAGACATAGCCCAGGACCAGGGGAAGCTCGTATTTGCGGGAATGGATGGTATGGATGCCTTTCGAGAGCTGGGACTCGAATTCCTTGAAGGTTTCCTCGGGGAT
Source organism: Elusimicrobiales bacterium (assembly GCA_041665305.1). Lineage (GTDB taxonomy): Bacteria > Elusimicrobiota > Elusimicrobia > Elusimicrobiales > UBA9959 > YA12-FULL-51-18. The sequence continues at coordinate 5,391 of JBAYJD010000075.1, read as the reverse complement.
CTCCTTTTTGGAAAAGAAAAACAACAGGTGGTTGACCGCGTGGTAAAGTTTGCGCGACCAGGACGAACGCAGTTCGTGGTGGAAAAAGACCAGGACAAGGGCGAACGCGAAGGAAAGCACGAAAAGCACGCCCGCCACCCCCTCAAAGAACTTTATGCCCAGATGCTCGGTCTTAAGCAGCTGCAGGACCATCCCCTCCACTATAATGATGGACAGGACCAGGTAGATGAAGACGCTTATAACCACCGAAGAAGTGACGCTTATGCCGTAAGGGATCCTGCGGCGGCTCAGCAGGTGCGCCCGGGTGGCGAAACCGCTGACTCCGCCGGAAGAGACGAAATAGTTCACGGTGGTGGAAACGAAAGAAACCCCGGCGGTTTCCCAGAAGGGGAGCCGGTGGCCCAGGATCTTGAGCACTTCCCAAAGGGAAAAACCCATGAAAAGATAGCTGGTGAACGAGAAAAAAAGCGCCAGCGAAAGAAAACCGAAATGGGCCGTCTTAAGGGCGGCGGAAAGCGGCCCCAGGTTGGGGTAGACCAGCGAAGCAAGTATAGCCAGCGAGAGCGCTATGGGAGCGTAAATGAACAGTTTTTTCTTCCAGTCGGTCATTTGCTTGAATTATTGTAAAATGTTACGTATACCCGGCCGCGGTCTTAAGCTATATTCTAAAACTTTCAGGCGGGGAAGAAAAGGGAAATGTCTGTTTATAATTCGGATTTTCTGGTAATAGGGACCGGCCTCTCCGGCCTGCTGGCGGCCCATAAGCTTTCCCGTCTGGGAACGGTCAGCCTTGTCTCCAAGCGCGGCGCCAGGGTCTCGAACACCGATCTCGCCCAGGGCGGACTTGCCGCGGTCACGAGCCGGGAAGACGATTTCGACCTTCATATAGCCGACACCTTAAGCACCGGCTCCGGCCTGACCGATCCGCGCATCGCTGAACTGACCGTACGCGAAGGCCCGCGCATGATAAAAGAGCTTACGGCTCTCGGCGTACGCTTTAATAAAAAAGGCTCCGGTTTCGAACTTGGCCTAGAAGGCGGGCATTCCAGGCGGCGCATACTCCACGCCGCGGATTCCACCGGCCATGTGATAGAGTCCGCCCTGCTCAAAGCCTGCCGCGCCGAAAAAAAGATACGGTTTCACGAGGACCACGCCGCCGTAGATCTCATCCTGGACTCGCATCCGGCAAGGGTCAGGCCGGAGCGCAACACGGCCCGCGGGGCGTATGTGCTGGAGGAGCGGACCGGTCTCATACACAGTTTCCTGGCCGCCGTCACCATCCTGGCCTCCGGCGGGGCCGGGAAAGTCTATCTTTATACCTCCAATCCGGACACCGCCACCGGCGACGGCATGGCCATGGCCTACCGGGCCGGCCTGAAGCTTGTAAACATGGAGTTCGTCCAGTTCCACCCCACCTGCCTTTACCACCCCAGGGCCAAGTCTTTCCTCATCTCGGAGGCGGTGCGCGGCGAGGGCGCGATCCTGCGCGGCGCCGGCGGCAGGCCTTTCATGGCGGCTTATGATCCGCGCAGGGAACTGGCCCCCCGCGACATTGTGGCCCGCGCGATAGACAGCGAACTTAAAAAGACCGGCGCGGAATGCGTCTATCTGGACATCACCGCCAGACCCGGGGCGTTCATAAAAAAAAGATTCCCCAATATCTATAAACAGTGCCTGGCCTTCGGCATAGATATGACCAGGGACCCTATCCCGGTGGTCCCCGCCGCGCATTTTTTCTGCGGCGGCATCGGAACGGACGACCGGGGACGGACCTCCCTGCCGGGCCTGTACGCCGTGGGCGAAGTCGCCCACACGGGCCTGCACGGGGCCAACCGCCTGGCTTCCAATTCCTTGCTTGAAGCCTGTGTGTTCTCCCACCGCGCGGCCGAAGATATAAGCGCGGGTTATGTTAAAAAAAGAGCCGGAACGCGCGCCAAAGCCGAAGTCTGGAATTACGGCAACGCGCGCCCGTCCGACGAAGCGGTCATGATAACCCATAACTGGGACGAAGTGCGCACGCTTATGTGGAACTATGTGGGCATCGTGCGCAGCGACAAACGCCTGGAGCGCGCCAAAGCCCGCATAAAGATCATCGCCGGGGAAATAGTAAAATACTACTGGGATTTCCTGCTGACGCGCGACCTCCTGGAATTGCGCAATATAGCCTGCCTGGCCGAGGTGATCATCCGTTCCGCGGCGAAGCGCAGGGAATCCCGCGGCCTTCACTTTAATGTGGACTATCCGCGGACCGGAGCTAACTACGCGGCGGACACGGCGGTGGACAGGTATCAGGGCACGGAGAAAAACGCCGGATGACGGATCCGGCGCCGTCAGGGCCGGGAGCCTGTCCGGCGTCGGGTTTTTAACGCGAAGCGGTGAAACTGCATGGATACGATCAAGATCACGGGCGCGAAAGCGCACAATCTGAAGGATCTGACGATAGAGCTGCCCAAGAACAAACTGGTGGTCCTGACAGGCCTCTCCGGTTCCGGCAAATCCAGCCTGGCCTTCGACACCATTTATGCCGAGGGCCAGCGCCGCTATGTGGAGAGCCTCTCCGCTTACGCCAGGCAGTTCCTGGAACAAATGGAAAAGCCCGATGTGGAATCCATCGAGGGACTCTCGCCCGCCATCGCCATCCAGCAGCACACCCCCTCTAAGAATCCGCGTTCCACCGTGGGCACCGTCACCGAGATCTACGATTACCTGCGCCTGCTCTACGCCAAGATCGGCTCCCCCTTCTGTCCTCAATGCGGCCGTCCCATCAAGGCCTGGTCCGCCCAGGGCATAGTCTCGGAGATCTCCTCCGCGTACGCCGGCAAAAAAATAAAGGTCCTCGCGCCGCTGATCAGCGGCCGCAAAGGCACCTATGAGGAATTGTTCGCCAGGCTTAAAAAGAACGGCTTCGTAAAAGCCCGCGTGGACGGAAAGGTCTGCTTACTGGAGGCCGTTCCCGGACTCGACCGCTATGTCAAGCACGACATAGAACTGCTGGTGGACGAGCTGACCGCGGGGCCGGTTGAAAAAGAACGCCTCACGGAAGCCGTGGAACTGGCCCTGGCCCAGAGCAGGGGACTGGTGGCGGTGGAGACCGGGAGCAGGGAACCGGTCCTTTTCAGCGAAAAGAACGCCTGCCCTTCCTGCGCGCTCAGCTTTCCGGAGCTGGAGCCGCGGCTCTTCTCCTTCAATTCCCCCTTCGGCGCCTGTCCGGAATGCGGCGGATTAGGCGTAAAGATAGAGATCGATGAGAACCTGGTCGTCCCCGACGCCTCAAAATCGATCAACGGCGGCGCCATAGAAGCCTGGTCCAACCCGGTCACCACGCGCACGCATCGCTGGAAAAATTCCTGGTCTGGCTACTATATGGAAATGATAACGGGCGCCGCCCGGAAGAATTCCATTTCCCTGGACAAGCCCTGGAAAGACCTGCCGAAGGAGGATCGCGAGATCATCCTGCGGGGCGATCCCGACGGGGAGTTCGAGGGCGTCATCACCAATCTGAAACGCCGCCACGCCGAAACGGAGTCCGATTTCGTGAAAGAGGAGATCTACGGCAAATTCATGCATGAGGTCGTTTGCGGGACCTGCAAAGGCCTGCGCCTGAAACCCGAGGGCCTGCATGTTCTTGTGGGGAATAAAAACATCGTCCAGGTTTCAAGCCTGCCCATATCGGAGATCAAAACATTCATGGCGGGGCTGTCTCTCGGCGAAAAAGACCGGACCATCGCCCGCCTGATCCTGAAAGAGATAAATTCCCGCCTCAGTTTCCTTACCAATGTGGGCCTGGGCTACATCTCGCTGGAACGCCGCTCGGAAACCCTGTCCGGAGGCGAAGCCCAGCGCATACAGCTGGCTACCCAGATAGGCAGCGGCCTGACCGGCGTGCTTTATGTGCTGGACGAGCCCACCATAGGCCTGCATCAGCGCGACAACGCCAAACTTATAACAACGCTGAAATCACTGCGCGACCTCGGCAACACCCTGATAGTGGTGGAGCACGACGAAGCCGTGATCCGCAACGCCGATCATATCGTGGACCTGGGGCCTGGCGCGGGGCTGGCCGGCGGCTATGTCACGGCGGAAGGAGACCTCGCCTCTATTCTCGCGAACAAGAAGTCTATAACCGGGGCCTTCCTGCGCGGCGATAAAAAAGTATCGCTCGACCATCCCCTGCGGAAACCCGCTAAAGGCTGGCTGGAATTTAAAAAAGCCGAACAGTTCAACCTGAAAGGGATAGATGTAAAGATCCCCCTGGGCCTTTTCGTCTCGCTGTGCGGCGTCTCGGGATCCGGCAAATCCACGCTGCTTTATGAGATCATCTACAAGGCCCTGGCCAAAAAGCTGTATAACTCAAAAGAAAACCCAGGGCGCTTCAAGGGGATGAAAGGCGAAGAGCGGATCGACAAGGTCGTCATCGTGGACCAGTCGCCGATCGGCCGCACGCCCCGCTCCAATCCCGCCACTTACACCGGCGTTTTCAACCATATCCGGGAGATCTTTTCCCGCCTGCCGGAGGCCAGGCGCCGCGGCTACGAGCCCGGCCGCTTCTCCTTTAATGTCAAAGGCGGACGCTGCGAGGCCTGCCAGGGCGACGGGACCATAAAGATCCAGATGCAGTTCCTGCCGGATGTTTTCGTGAAATGCGAGGAGTGCCACGGCCGCCGTTTCAATTCGGACACGCTCGAGGTCAGGTTCAAAGGCAAGACCATCGCCGAGGTCCTGGACATGGCGGCCGAAGAAGCCGCCGTCCATTTCTCGGAGATCCCCCAGATAGCAAAAGTGCTGTCCACCATGCGCGAAGTGGGCCTGGACTATATCAAACTCGGCCAGAGCGCCACGACCCTTTCCGGCGGGGAGGCCCAGCGCCTGAAGCTGGCCGAACAGCTGGCGAAACGCTCTACCGGCCGTACGCTTTTTATCCTGGACGAACCCACCACCGGGCTCCACTTCGCCGATGTGGAAAAACTTCTGAAAGTCCTGCACCGTCTGGTGGACCAGGGCAACACGGTGCTGGTCATAGAGCACAACCTTGATGTGATAGCCTCTTCGGACTGGATAATAGAATTGGGACCGGAAGGCGGCGCGCAGGGCGGCAGTCTGATCTACGCCGGCGATACCCCCGGGATACTCAAGGTCCAGGGCTCACATACCGGCTTCTACCTGAAAGAGCATTCGGAAATAAAAAAAATCGAGCCGGCCCCCTTATTGCGGAAGCAGGCTCTTTGACGCAGGATTTACGGCTACCTTACCACCGACAGCTTGAGAACCTTCTCATCCTTGCCGGACTTCACATACGCCAGGTACAGGCCGCTGGCGGCTTGGCCGCCCGAGTTATTCTTGCCCGGCCACACGACCGAACCGCCCGCGCCTGCCGTCGCCTCCCAGACCAGT
>JBAYJD010000074.1:0-9152 GCA_041665305.1 Elusimicrobiales bacterium | reverse complement strand
GGCGTTCAAAAGCATTATGCGCCTGCCTATGTCGGCGAAATCATGTTCCACCTCGTAGTTGTCGAAGGTCGCTTTTTGGGGCAGTATTGTCTCCAGCAGTTCCCGGAGCTTGGGGATAGCCCATTGTTTATTGCCCAGGTCGTAGATAAGCTGGCCGACGGTCTCTTCAGGGTTCACTTTGAAAACTTCATAGAAGGAGCGGCTGGCGGAGACCACCCTCAGGTCCTGGTCTAGGGAGATCAGCGGTTCGCGTACGGTGTTGATGATGCTTTCGGCGAATTCACTGGTTTCATCCGCGGTTTTTTTAGTTATCTCCAGCTCTTTCCTGGTTTTTTCCAGACCTGTTTCTATCTCCATTTGTTTGGTGATGTCGCGGAACACCAGCACGGCGCCTACCACCCGCCCGTCACGGTCGCGGATGGGCGCGCAACTGTCGGCGATGGCGCATTCCCGGCCGTCCCGCGCGATCAGTATGGTGTGGTTGGCCAGGCCATGGACCGTGCCGTGAGCCAGGGTTTCCATTACTGGAATGGCGGTGGGCTGACGGGTTTCCTGGCTGATGATGTGGAAAATGTCGTCCACGGGGCGGCCTGCGGCCTGGGCCGGCGTCCAGCCGGTGAGCCGTTCGGCCAGAGGATTGATCAATGTTACATGCCCCCGGGCATCGGTCGCCATCACCGCGTCGCCGATGGAGTTGAGCGTGACCGCTAACTTCTCCTCGCTGATCTGAAGGGTGGCGTTGGCCTGCCTCAGCCGGCCGTTCATCTCCTCCTGTATAGCCAGCAGGCGTTGTGTTTCAAGATGCACTAGGTCTTTGAGCCGCTGTTGTATTTCCCTGTCGATAAAATAGACGGCCGAAAGCGTAAGTAACAGCATGAACAGGCTGCCGATGATGATGAGGCCGAACAACCGCCGCATGTCCAATTGAAGCTTGGCATCGTGCTGCGCCAGCCCCGCGGCCGCCAGCAGGGTGAAACCGCTTATCTCCGCGCGGATGGCGTCCATCAGCCGCTTGCCCTGGCTGCCGCGGACATTCGCTAATGCGGCAGGCATGTTCTTGCGCCGCAGTTCAATGGTGCGTTCCAGGTGCGCCAATATGGCAGCGGTCAGCGGCGCCAGTGCGTTCAGGTGTTTGCGGGTGCCGTCGCTTAATGTAAGACGCCGCAATTCTTCCAGGCGGCCGCTGATCCCGTTCTTAACCGCCGAATACGGCTCCAGGAACGCCCTGTCGCCGGTCAGCAAATAACCGCGCTGCCCCGTTTCGGCATCTATCAGCGAGGAGAGCAGTTTGTTCGCGCTGTCTATTACAAGAAAGGTCCGCTTGCGCGCTTCGGCTTCATCCCTGATCTGGCCGAACGCCCAGAACGCGCCCGCCGCCGCTACGGCGACCAGCAGCGCCGCCCCTGCGGGCAAAGCGAAGATCTTATGATGGGTTTTCATGGGAATATATTCTCCGTTTTTTGGCTTGTAGCGTTCGAAACTGTCGCATCAGCTTACCGGTAACTTTATCCGAACCGGCCTCTTATCACCGGCCAGAGCCTGAGCAGCGAGAGCAGCATCGCCGCCAGGATCGGCCCGATGAGGACGCCCTGTATCCCGAACATCCGGAGGCCGCTGATAATGGCGATGAGCCCCACCAGCGGATGCATATCGGTCCGGCCCTTTAGGACCATCGGCCGGACCAGGTTGTCGATGACGCCGGCCGCAAGCGCCAGGGCGATCATTAATGCCATCTCTACCCATGACCCATGCGTCATGTAGAGATAGAGAATTCCCGCCAGCGAAGCCGGGGTGGTCCCCAGCATCGGGATCCACGCGAAGATGAAAGTCAGTCCCCCGGCCAAAAATGCGCCCGGTACGCCGATGGCCAGGAACCCAAGCACGATCAGAGCGGCCTGGGAAGCGGCGGCGGCAAGGCCGGCCAGGACGGCGGAGATCGTGGCGTCCCGGAAAGACTCAACCATTTTCTCCTGCACATTCCGGTCGAACACGCCGAGGCCCAGAAGCCAGGCCATGAACCGTTCGCCGTCAAGCAGGAAGAAGAAGAAGGCGATCATAGCCAGAAGGAGCTGAAGAAGTAATTCCGGGACATTTTTGCCCAGCTCCAGGACGGCCGTGCTGGTGAACTGTCCCGCGGCCTGGACCGCGCTCCTGAGGCGCGCATTGACCTGCACCGGGTCTCCGAACACCGTCCTGACCAACTGCCAGCTGTTCAGGGTCGCGGTGAGCGTCTTAGGGGAAAATTCCCTGAGCCCGCTCATTTCCCGGCCGATGGCGATCCCCTGCTTTACGGCCAGGGTGGAGAAGCCGGCCAGCGGCGCTATGGCCAGCAGCAATAAGAGGGAGGTGACCGCGGTCGCGGCCAGCCTGGGGCCGCACTTGCCTGCCCGGAACCATTGATATAGCGGATAGGTAAGCATGGCCAGCGTGCCGCCCAAGAACAGCGACAGCATGTATGGGCCTATCATCCAGATAACGGCGGCGACGCAGGCGAAGAGCGCGCCCAGAAAGGTGATAAGATGAGCACGCCTGGCCGCCAGGGGAGCCGGCTGGGTTTCCTTCATTAGCTCTCCTTAAATTAACGGCATTCAATCGGCATTGCCGCGGGCTTGCCCGCCGCGCTGCACAAGATATCGGAGCAGCAGGTCGCAATTGGTTTGTGTTTCCGCGATGGCGGCGCGTATGCGGAGCGTGATCGGACCCGCCCACGGTCCGCCGGTTTTTCCGGTGAACCTGTTTTTGTTCGCGCTTTTAATTTTTTGTACCTGGCTTGTTCCGTTCCCTTTCATATCCATAGGATACCCTTCCAGCGCTCCCGGCCGCTATACGGAATTATACTTACGGCTGTAGGTAAAATCTCACCTGCCCGGCGCCTATGCGGCGCAGGAAATTTACGGCATTTGACATTTTTGGGCATAAATATATACATTGGCTGGGGATGGGGCGCGGGGATGAGGGAAAGTAAGGTGTAAAAAACACATGATGCGCGGTGGGGGCTTATTTTATGAGACTTAAAAATATATTGCTGATAGTTGCGGTTATGGCGGCTGTGGCTTGTATGGGCGAGGCGGGGCTGAAGGATGATTTGAGTCTTGCCGGCGGCGGGATGCCGCCGGGGCGTCCGGCCGCGGCCCAGGAGCCGGCCGGGGGCCACTCGGCCGGAGAGGTGGCCGGGCACAATTCCGAGGGGAGCTGCTGGCTGATAATCCACGGCAATATTTACGATGTGACGAAATTTATCCCTTTTCATCCGGGCGGCAGCGCCATTCTCGAAGGGTGCGGGAAGGACGCCACCGGGTTGTTCGAGACACGGCCGATGGGATCCGGCGCCCCGCATTCTTCCTACGCGCGTAAAACCGCCGCCGGATATTATGCCGGCCGCGTCAGGTAACCGGATGGGTAGCGGTCATCCCGCGGAGGCCGTTCAGGCTTTCCAGGCGAAAAGGGCCAGCAGAATGAACTGCGAATCTATGAGGGTTTCTGAGATGATGCGTCCGGGTGTTTTCCCGAAACAGAAGAACAGGATCAGGCCCAGGTAATAAAAAAGGCCCGCGAAAAGGGCCAGCGCCAGGCCGGGTTTCCAGCGCATGTTTATCAGCAGGACCAGAATGGTTTCAAGGAAAATGAACATGGCCGCCAGTGTCAGGTATGTGGGGCGCGGTCCTGCGGCTTTATAAAAATTCTCCTTGCCGACTATCATATCGCTGTGCGCGTGGCTTATGCCGAACATGACCGAACGGCTGAAGACCAGCAGCGCCGCGAAGGTTACCGCCAAGTGGGTGGATTTGTACAGGATAGCCCCGTGCCAGAGGCCGGGCGCGTAGGCGCAGACGAAAGACCAGCCCAGCGCGGTCACGAGATCTTTTGAGGCCGGGAAATTGGCGAATTTTTCCAGGCCCAGCGGCAGTTTATAGGGGTAAAGCAGTCCCGCGCCCCAGAAAAAGGCCGTCGGCAGAAGCACCTGGATCCCGAGCGTACCGGATAAAATCACAGCCAGCGCGCCGGACAGCAGCGCGGCGAACTTGGTGGCGGACCTGAAACGGATAAAAAGCAGGCGCTTGGCTTTATCGGGGGCGGCGGCGCCTTTTTCCTCCGCGCGGTTGGTCATATGCAGGCTGAGTACGAAAAGGCCGGCCATAAGCATGACCTTGTTCGAGACGGGGGAGCCTTCAAGCTTCATGCAGACATAGGCAAGCGCCACGGCGGCCAGGGCCGTGTAGGCGCCGCAGGTGATGGCAAGTTTCCAGAGGAAGGACAGCCATTCTTCAACCCCGCCTTTTTCGGCTCCGGCCAGTTCGCGCACGCGCGCCGACACTTTCTCTATCATCCAGCTGGGGGTGGAGGCGCCGGCGGTGATAAAAACGGCCTTTTTATCTTTCAGCAGCGTGGCCGGGATCTCGTCCTCTTTTTCGATGTGGATCGCCGCCGGCGCCAGCTTGCGGCAGATCTGGAAGAGCCGGGCCGTATTGGCGGAATTCTTGCCGCCCACCACTATCACGAGGTCGGAAGCGCGGGACAGTTCCACGGTCTCTTTTTGGCGGTCCTTGGTAGGCTTGCAGATCGTGTTGGAAATTATGAGCTCGCCGGTTTTTTTTCTGACCTGCGAAACCGCCGCCAGGAACACCTCCTCTTCCTGGGTCGTCTGTGCCACGATATTGGCTTTTTCCATCCTCGGCAGGCCGGCGGCCTCCTCGGGGCCGCTGATGACCCGTCCGCGTCCCTGCGTGTAACCCATGAGCCCTATGACCTCCGCGTGGTCCTTGTCGCCGACAATAACGGTGTCGTAGCCGTTCGCGGCGTACCTGGCTATGGTGTGATGTACATGCTTGACCAGGGGGCAGGTGGCGTCCACCACTTCCAGGGACTTTGCCCTTATTTCCGCCTCAAGTTCCGGCGGGATGCCGTGCGCGCGGATGACCAGGATGGCGTCATGTTCTTTTATTTCCGAAACATCCTCTACGGAGTGGACATTGTTCTCTTTCAGGGTTTCTATGACCTGGCGGTTGTGGATAAGAGGGCCCAGCGTGTAGATGGGTTTTTTGGCGCCTTTGGCGAGCTCCAGGACTTTGTCTATGGCGTTCTTCACTCCGGGGCAAAACCCGGCCGTGGACGCCACAGTGATCTGGAGCCTTGCGGTCATACGTAGGGAAATTTTAACATTTATTTGTTATCATGGCGGTAGGCGCCTGTTTTTGCAGGCGCCTGCTTAATCCGACTTCAGCATCAGGATAAGGATATTTACAATATGAGAAAAATCACTCGGTTTTTGGCGGCAATCTCGCTGTTGCAGATTCTTACACGGGCGGACGCCGCCGTTAATATCGATTCATTTTCTGAAATAGGCCCGGTGTCGGGTTTTACCAGAAGCGGCGCGGCCGTCACCTTTTCATGCAAGGACGGTTCGCGGATGCGCGTTTCCATACTGGCGCCGGATCTGGTCCGGGTCAGGGCGTCGTTCGGAAAAGATCTTTCGGAGCGCGACCACTCCTGGGCTATCGATAAAACCGCGTGGGAGACGCCGCGCTGGGACCTTAAAGAAGATAAGGAGAGCGTGACCATTGTCACGGACGAACTGGAGGTCGTGGTCCGGAGGGAGCCGCTGCTGGTGGAGTTCCGGGACGCGAAGACGCATGAATTTATAAACGGCGACGGCAGGCCCATGCTGTTCGACGCCCAGGGCGCCGCCGTGGCCGCGGCAAAGAAGCTGGGGCTGGATGAGCACTTCTACGGACTCGGCGAAAAAGCCGCAAAACTGGACAAACGGCGCGGAGCTTTTACCAATTGGAATTCTGACACTCCGGCGTATCACGAGGGCACGGACCCGATCTATCAGACCATACCGTTCTATATAGGCTGGCGCAACGGGGCCGCGTACGGCGTTTTCTTCGATAACAGTTACAGGAGCTATTTCGACTTCGGCCGTTCGGGACAGCAATATGCGGTTTTCGCGGCCGACGGCGGGGAGATGAACTATTATTTTTTCGCCGGCCCTTCCATCAAAAAGATACTTTCGCGGTATACCGAACTGACCGGACGCATGCCGCTTCCGCCCTTATGGGCGCTGGGCCATCAGCAAAGCCGCTGGGGTTATTATCCGGACACTATGGCCGAAGAGATAGTCAGGCGCTACCGGAAAGACGACCTGCCGCTTGACGCGCTGCACCTCGATATAAATTATATGGACGGCTACAGGGTTTTCACCTGGGACGGCAGGTTCTTCCCCGACCCCGCGGGGCTTACCGGCAGGCTTAAACAGCAGGGGGTGAAAACGGTGGTCATTGTGGATCCGGGAGTGAAATACCAGCCCGCCGCCGCGCCGGCGAAAAAGTCCGCCTCGCCCGAGTTGGGGCCGCATGACAAGAACTATTATGTCTATGAGGAAGGTTTGAAGAACGATTATTTCCTGAAGCGCGGGAACGGCGAGCTCTACATAGGGAAAGTGTGGCCCGGAGAAAGCGTTTTTGTGGATTACACCGTTCCGGCGGCCGCCGGCTGGTGGGGCGGTCTGCACAAGGCGTATCTGGCCCACGGCGTGGACGGGATCTGGAACGATATGAACGAGCCCGCCGATTTTTTTGATCAGACGGGCCGTACGCAGGCCGATGTGGTTTCCAACGACCAGGGGGAAATGTCGCTTCATGCCAAGAACCGCAATGTGTTCGCCCTGCTTATGGCCCGAGCATCCTATCAGGGCCTTGAAAAGCTGGCCCCGGACCGCAGGCCGTACCTTATAACCCGCGCCGGGTACGCCGGAATACAAAGATACTCGACCATGTGGACCGGCGACGCTCCCAGCACCTGGGACGCGCTCGCCCTGAGCGTGCCCATGCTGCAGACCCTGGGCCTTTCCGGCGAATCTTTTGTGGGAAGCGATACCGGGGGATTTATGGGCGATTCGAACGGAGAACTGCTTACGCGTTGGTATCAGGTCAGTTTCCTTACCCCGTTTTGCCGCAACCATCACGATATCAGCGGCTATGACCAGGAACCGTGGCGGTTCGGCGGCTATTACGAGGATATTATCCGCAAATATCTGAAGCTCCGTTACCGGCTGATGCCGTTCCTCTATAACCGCCTGGAGGAAGCCCATCGTACCGGAGTCCCTCCGTTCAGGCCGCTGCTGCTCAACTATCAGGAAGACCAGAACACGCTTACGCTGGACGACCAGTTCATGATAGGCGAAGACCTGCTCGCGGCCCCCATTCTCGCGGCCGGAAGAACTTCCCGCGCGGTCTATCTGCCCGACGGGCTTTGGTATGATTACTGGACGGGGAAGCAGTATAACGGCGGGCGGACCATAACCGTGGATGCCCCTCTGGAAACGGTTCCTCTCTTTGTGCGCGGGGGAGCCGTCATTCCTATGTGGCCGGAAATGAACTATATAGGCGAGAAACCCGCGGACCCCGTCACCTTCGCGATCCGGCCCGATAAGAACGGGTCCGCTTCCACGGTCCTATATGAGGACGACGGCGGCAGTCCGGATTACAAGAACGGCATGTTCCGCCGCACGGCCGTAAACGCGTACAGGTCCGGAAACACTATGCGCATAGAACTGCTTAAACCGGAAGGACCGTATCTTCCGGCGTCGCGCAGTTTTGTGTTCACGGCCTCGGCGCAGGGCGTCCGGGAAGTGCTTAAGGACGGAAAGCCTCTTAACCGGGGAACCGGGAAAGAGGGCTGGAATATTTCGGGCGGGGTGCTGTCGCTGAAGATCATCGACGACGGAAAGGCCCACTCCATGAGCGTGCGGTAAGGCGGTCGCCCGTCCGCGGTTATGAATGGGCGGGAGGATTCGTAAAGCGGAGGGCGCAAATTTTATAACGGCAAAAAAACAGAGGGAGAAATAAATTTCTCCCTCTAATCCGACACGGGGCGGATAAAACTCCGCGCCGGATACGATAAAATGTCGTCTTACGACATTTTATTTCAGCTGTTTGCTGATATGCGCCCAGGCGTTCTTAAGCTCTACCGTGAGATGCCTGAGTTCGGCCGCGCTGACCTTTTCCAGTTTCGCGTAGCGCGCAGCGACTTTATCCACCAATTCGTGGTAGGCTTCCTTGTCTATCGCTTTCAGGGCCTCCACTTTTTCCAGCACTTCGCCCTTCATCTTAAGCGACCAGCCGGCTATCTTCTCGCGGTTCTTGGCGCCTTTTTCGCCGTAAAGAAAATAAGCTCCGGCGGCGGCGACAGCCGCCAGACCGATACCCGCTCCTATAAGTTTACCTGGTTTTTTCATATTCGTCTCCTGTGCCCGTTGCGACATTCCACAACCCTTGCAACAAATACTACAAAATAAAACTTCACCTGCAAACTATTAAAATTAAAGTTCCTAAGATCAGTCCATCGCCTCTATGGTTATCTGGCGGAGGGTGATGGTGTTCGAGGCGTTGGCGGTACCCCACTTGGCGCTAAGCTGTACCGTCTGGCTGGCGGTAGTGTCTACTGAAACGGAAGCGGTATTTATCATCTGAGCTTGTACACCGTCGGTGGCGCTGGTTGCAAGCAATGTTATCCCCTGCCCCTCTACAGTACCCGGATTTCCGGTCGTTAGACAGGTAATATTTGCTTCCGTATGCCACAGGTAAGGCCCTGCGGTCGGCGTCAGCGTGGCAGTCGCCAGAATATTCGTCGTCCCCAGTTTTACCCGCAAGATTATATTGCCGGTACTCCATCCTATTGTTCCCGACGCCAAGATCCTTATAACTTTCCCGGCGGTCAGCGAATTTGCCGGGAGGGTGTATGCTGTATTAAAATTAGTTTCAGTGGTGGTGTTGGAAACGGCGTTGGAGACCGCAGTATTGGCATAAAGCAGCCCAACCAGTCCTGCCGTTCCGGTTGTTTCCCGGAATCGGTGGCTCTTCTGAGTAGTGTTGTACCAATGGTCTCCGTCCGTGGGTGTGCCAGGGTTGCCGGCTATCCCGTCCATCCTTAAATGCCCGCTGTTGGAGGTTCCGGCTCCAATGTGCACAAGAGCGGACGGACCGTTCGTTCCTATCCCCAGATTGCCGGATATTATCGCGCCATTTGCGGGCGCTGCGTTTGCGCCGGCATAAGAGCCGATAGCGACCCCGCCTGCAACATCCAGCGCGGATAAGGGCGAAGGCGTACCTATGCCTACGCTGCCGGAGATAATAGCGCCGTTGGCCGGGGCC
>JBAYJD010000073.1:0-9625 GCA_041665305.1 Elusimicrobiales bacterium | reverse complement strand
GCCTGCACCTTTGTTGCGCGAAACTTACAGGTTCATTGGAGCCTGCGCGTTTCGCGCAACTTCGGTTCGGCCTCAAAACCGTCAATTTCGCCTTAAAAACCTTATGTCGGACAGGCTCCTAGCCCCAAAAATGTTTGCCACAAAAATTTTTAAATTACGGTCAGGCGTGCAGTTTTGAAAGCAGCCAGGCCATGTTCTCTCCCAGCGTCCTCATGGTCGCCATGCCTTCCTTATCGTTCTCCACTTCACCCGCGGCCCGCCCGATACCGATATTCCAATAATCGGAACCCGGTATTATCATCTGATTTATGGTGAAAAAATGGTTTATGGTGTCGAAGGCGTGTATGGCCCCGCCGCGCCTGACCGCCACCACCGCGCCCCCGGCCTTGCGCCTGAAAAGCCCGCCGTTGGCCCTGCAGACATAACCCGCGCGGTCTATAAGCGCCTTGGTTTCGCTGCTCACATCCGCGAAATAAGTGGGCGAACCTATAAGGATCCCGGCCGAGGCCTCCATTTTGGCCACATAACCGTTCAGTCCGTCGTCAGGCAGGACGCACTTTTTGTCCTTGTTCCTTATACAGCCGTTGCAGGCCGTGCAGCCCCGCAGCGGTTTGCCGGCCAGTTGCACCAGCTCCGTCTCAAAACCCCGCTCTTTCAGTTCCGCCAGCGCCGCGTTCAGAAGAATGGCCGTATTGCCGTTTTTACGGGCGCTGCCGTTAAAAGCCGTTATCTTAAGCATCTCTCCTCCATTTCAGTTCCCGGAAAAAGAGTACAAACATTCCCTTTCACCGGTCAACACCCGTTTCGGCAACATTTTAACTGATTCAATTCGACCCCTTGACAAGTCAATGTCGGTCTGTTATACTAATTATGTAGTCCTGATCTCTTCACTGTGGTTGATCGGTCGCCCGGCCTCCCAGGCCGGACGGATCCCGGGGCGGTCCCCGGAGTTGACAGGGCCTCGGGATTCGCTCCCGGCCCTGAAGCACGAGTACCCGGTTCGCGTCGGGCCCCCCTTGCGGGCGGCGCGGCCCGGGAGGGCGGCCCCCTCCGCCGTGTCTGCGCTAAGCGCAAGCCGGCCCTTCGGTCCCGCCCCTTACTGGTTAAGAGCTAGCGGAGACCCCCCCAAGATTGGGGGGGTCCTCCTTTTTTAAGCGGCATAAACCGGTCAAATTTTATATACTTACTGCGGAAGGGTAAAACATATGAAATATCTGTTGCTGGCGGTTTTTCTGGTTGCGGCGGCTCCGGGAACGCGGGCATGGTCGGACGAGGGCCGTTGGGACTCCGGCAGGCCCCTGAGCACGGCCGAACTTAAAACAAGGGCCGCGGCCCTGGAGGAAGCGGTAAAACTGGAACCGGCCGATATCGAACTATACATCCGGCTCGGTTTCACCTACGCCAAGCTTGAGCAGGCCGACGACGCCCAAAAAGCTTTCGAGAACGCCGTCCGGCTGGACCCCAAAAAAGCCATAGCGCATTATATGCTGGGCCTCATCTACGAAAAAAAAGGCCTGAAAGAAAATGCCGTCGCGGCCTGGAAAGCCTGCATTGAGAACACCGCCGAGCCCCGCCTTCGCGAAACCGCGCTGAAACATCTCCACCATTTAAGGAACCCTTAGGACGAACTGATGAAAAATTCAAAGCTCATGCTGCTCCCGTCCGCGCTGTTCCTGCTGGCCTCCTGCGCGGCGCCGCAGGTGGCGGTAAATCCGCGCGCCGATTTCTCGGCCGTCAAACGCGTGGCGGTGCTCCCTTTTAACGGCCCCAAAGGCGACCTGGCCGCGGACATGCTGACCCAGAGCCTTATCATGCACGGCGCCGATGTGGTGGAACGCCAGCGCCTTGACTCCGTGCTGAAAGAACAATCCCTTTCGTCCTCCACCGCGTTCGATTCCGCGACGGCCAAACAGCTGGGAAAGCTCCTGGGCGTGGACGCGATCTTCGTCGGGACCGTCGGAGAAAGCACACCCCAGACAAGCTATCTGGTCAACGGGTCCAATAATCCCATCGTAACCTCCGTGACCCAGGTCTCCGGAGGCTCGGTCTATTCCGACGGTTCCGTTCTGGGCATGCCCAATTCGCAGATCCTCAGCACCACCGCCAATGTGTCGCTGGTCTCCCGCATGGTGGATGTGCAGACCGGCTCCATAATGTGGTCCGCGTCCATGTCCTACGAAGGCTTCGACATAACTTCGGCCATGAGGGAGATCTCGGAGTCGTTCGCAAGCTCCCTTACCCCGATCTGGCCGGGGCTTTACAAGATAAAATAGAATAAAATGCCGTAAAACGACATTTTATTTTTGATCAGTCCATCAGGCGCTTCTGGCCTTCCAGCCGCCTTATTTCCTCCACATCCTGGGTGAATTCAAGGCAGCCGAGATATTTTTTCCGGTCGTCGCGCAGGGCATAGAACTCTATCAGGATCTTGTGCTTCGGCTCCCCCTTTTTCACCTCCAGATCTATCCAGAACCGGGCCTTCTCCCTGACTCCGGCTTTCATTTCGGCTATCAGTTTTTCCACCATAGGCAGGCTGCGCTCCGGATGGCATTGCCTGAAATTCATTCCCATGGATTCCATGGGCCGCCGGAACAACCTGGTCGCATGTTTGTTCCAGCCCACGACCTCGTCGTCGGCGTCTATGACCGTAACTTCGGCCGGTATGCATTCTATCATCGATTTGACCATGTCCGCACTCATCCTGTCAAAAAGCATTCATCCTCCCGTAATTCCACGACGGACCCAAGGGCCTTGTCCGCCGTAAAATTATAGCATTCAAAAAGCTTCAGAGAAGGCCTTTCTGTTTAAAACTCGCGAACGCCTCCCTGGTCACGATCACATGATCCAGCACCTCGATCCCCAGCAGTTTGCCGGCCTGCACAAGGCGCCTTGTAAGGCTCAGGTCCTCGTCGGAAGGTTCAAGGCAGCCCGAGGGATGGTTATGCGCCAGGATTATGCCCGCGGCCAGGTTCCTTACGGCGGGCTCAAAGACCTCGCGCGGATGCACCAGATTATAATTGAGCGTGCCGATGGAAACTATATCCCTTTTTATCTCCTGGTTGCGGGTATCCAGATAGAAGGTTATAAAATGCTCTTTTTTATTTTCCCTTATATCCCTGAGCTCGTCCCAGACATCGCGCGGCTTCAGATAGATATTGGTCTTTTTGCCGGTAAAGAACCTTTTTCCCAGTTCAAAGGCCGCCACTATCCCGCAGGCCTGCACCTGACCGAGGCCGGAATGTCCTTTGAGGCCGTTAAAGCCAGCATTAGTAAGATTCTCCCTCCTGAATTCCGCAAGGATGTCCCCGGCCAGATCCAGCACATTGCGGTCCCTGGTCCCGGTCCTTAATAATATGGCCAGCAGCTCGTTATCCGAAAGTTTCTCAGGGCCGTAGCGCATCAATTTTTCCCTCGGCCTCTCCAGTTTCTCCATTTCCATTATATTTTTACACATAATATTCCCCTCCCTGTAATACGGCCGGTCGTTCACCATAGTATAGACGGCCGCCCCGACAGCGTCCTGTCGCCGCGGCCGGACAACTTTTCGTATAATATAGGCGCAAAGGGGGAACCGCTATGGGAACCGAAAAATTTGGACTGTATTCACCGGTTAAAAATGTGATCAACAAAGCGTTGGGCGTAGTGGTCAAGATCGCCGGAGATAATGTGACCGTGCACGCAAAGACGGGCGGCAGGATGACCTTCAAGGCCCAATACCTGGAGCCGGCGGATGAGGCCGGCGCCGAAACGCTCAAGCTGCTGATAGAACAATTGAAAAAAGATGACGAGAACAGGAAGGCCCCGTCGGCAAGGATAGTCGACGCGGAACTTATGCGCAGCGCGTGCGACAAATTCATCCGGCATATCGCTCTCAGATATCCGAGATCCGGGGAAGCTTTCAGGGTTTTCTGGACGGAGATCCTTGCCGCCGTGGGAGACCAGCCCGGCAAAACCTGGGAGATGAAGCCGAATACCACCGCGAATCCATGCCCGGTGCTGAAAGTTTACAACCAGGCCACGCAGAAATGGGTGTACTGCCTTAATTTGCTGGCCGGTTACGGCCTGAGGATGGAAATAAAAAAGGAATTCCTGCCGCCCGGCTGCGAATCCCTGTTCCCGATAGACCACGCCATGTTCGGCGCAGGCCGCGCCGTGGAATTGAGCTACAAGGAGTTTACGGACGAAAAACGCCGGGCCTATCTTGACTGCATAAAAGCCATTTATAAGAACTCCGCCGCGCCGGCCACGCCGGAAGGCCCGGAGAACATAAAGAAGGAAGGGTGAGAAAATAAAACGCCATGCGGTCGATAACAGGTCCGGCAACCCCATACCCCCGGCGCACGCGAACTCACAGGCCTGCCGTTTCCTTAAAATTTTCCTGGACGACCCGGGCCGAACCACGAGCTCGGCGTCATCACAAACCGGGAGGGCGTTGTAACTGACCGGTTTCCTTCCGTCCGGCGGACAGCGTTTTTATGACGGCGTTGGCGACGACCAGGCCGAAAATACCGGTAAGCGTGGGCAGGCTGCCCAGCGCGGCCCTTCTGCGGCCCCTCTCATAAAACTGCGTTTCGGGATCCAGCTGCCGCGCCCTCCGCAGTTCACCCACCGGCTCCAGGGAGTAAACGCAGGTAAGGCCCAGGGGCGTGCCGTTCTTCCTGAGCAGGCTCCTCAGCGCGGCCGCGAGCGGACAGCCGCGCACCGCCTCCAGAGGACCGACCCTTATCGCGCCGGGATCGGTGCGCAGGGCGGCGCCCATGGAGGCTATCAGCGGCAGCCCGCGCCGTACGGTCCGGGCTATCAGTCCGGCTTTGGGCCCCAGCGAATCTATGGCGTCCACTACCATGTCGGGAGAGCCTTCAAGTATGGCGTCGAAAGTTTCGGGTCCGGCAAAAAGATCGAACGCTTCCACGCGGCAATGCGGATTAATGTCCAGCACCCGCTCCGCGGCCAGGGCGGATTTGCGCTTCCCCAGCGTCGAACCCAACGCGTAGAGCTGGCGGTTTATGTTGCTGGCCCTTATGACATCGAAATCCACAAGCCGCATACGGCCCACCCCGGCCCGGGCCAGCCCCTCAACGGCGTAACTGCCCACCGCTCCCAGCCCCACCACGGTCACGAATGAGCTTTTAAGGCGGTTTACGCCCTCTTCACCCAGCATCAGTCTTATGCGCGCCAGACGGTCTTCGGTCATAATTTAAAATTTTTGCCGCAAAAATTTTTACGACGGTTTATTTTACGGGGAAGAATTTCCCCAGGAATATTTTAGCATTGCGCCAGCTCAAAGCGCCAAGCGACTCCTGGCTTTGCCCCAGGGCCTGCGACGCCGCCAGGACGACCTCCGCCAGATCCTCAAGCCTGCCTTTTCGGAAAAAGCGCGGAGCCGGAGCCGGCGGACCGGAACTATCCCCCGGGAAGTCTGTCTCGAACAGCAGTCTTTCCGGCGGCGCGGCCCTTAGCGACCTGCGCATCTTTTCACGCCTCGGATCCATAATTTCTCCGCTGAAAGAAAAATAGGCCCCGAGCCGGGCCAGGCCGTCCACCATTTCAGGAGGCCCTCCGTAAGCGTGAAGCAGGAAAGCCGGGGGGCGTTCCATTTTAAGAACAGCCTCCAGCCTGCCCCAATCCTTTACGCAGTGCACGGAGACCGGCCTCCCGAGCTTTTTGGCCAGGCGCAGCTGCGCCCTGAAAACATGTTCCTGCCGGGCCGGATCCGGGGCCGCGGCCCTGTCCAGCCCTATCTCACCCACGCAGGCGGGGGCGCGCGTCAAAAGGGTCTCAAGAACCTCAAGCCAGTCCGGACGCGCCTTATCCGCGAACCAGGGATGCAGCCCCAGGCTCGGAACTACGCCTTTATGCCGCGCGGCCAGGTCAAGGACGGCCTTCCAGTCTTCCGGCCGGACGCCGTTGCACAGGAACGCCTTGACGCCGGCGGCAAAAGCCTGTTCAAGAACTTCCCCGATACCGGCCGGACCCGGATAGCTATGCAGATGGTCGTGAGCGTCGAAAAACCGTGCCATTAGACAAAGTTTACACGATAAGCCGCCGCGCGGGCAATGCGCATTTTTTCCCGCGCCTGCCGGCTTCAAAAAATTTGATAGAATACTTTGGGGTTGAGGGATGAATTTCTTTCTCCCTAATACTTGCGTAGGCGCCGTATCAGGGCCTATGGCCTTCAAACGGCCAAACTCCCCCTTACCGCAAGGTATCCCCGCCCTTTAGGGCGGGGTATGGTAAAAATTTTTAATGAAATACTACATGTACACGCAGCAGAAAGTGGTGGGCCCATATCTGCCGGAAGAGATAACGGGACTGTACGGCGGCGTCGCACCGGAAACCCTGATCTGCACCGATGCCGAGTGTGAGACCGGTCCCGCTCGCTGGCGCCGGATCACCCTTTTTCCGGAATTAGCCGGCTGCGTCAAATCCGACATCTCCGAACCGCTCGACACCCCCGCGCCGGCGGCCGCCGCGGATCTTTCGCTGAAGATCCTTTCAACCGACGACGACCCCAATATCCGCGCTCTCTTATGGCATATGCTTACCGACGCCGGGCATACGGTGGAATTCGCCAAGGACGGGGACGAAGTCTTCACGCGGCTTGCGACGAAGAGATATGACCTGGTCGTTCTGGACGTCAATATGCCCAAAATGAACGGGTATAAGGTCTCGGAATTAATACACTCCAAAATGGCGATACCGCCCAAGATCATAATTTTCACCGGCCGGGACCTGGAAAAAGAGCGCCTGCAATTTATGTGTTCCGGGGCGGACGCCATCCTGAGCAAAGGCACCGGCAACGAAAAACTTATCCAGACCATTGACGACCTTTTCCGCAAGAACCCGGAAAAAACGCCAAAAAAAGCGGAGGCGCCCGCCACAGAACCGGTCCCCCAGGTCCTTGAAAAGTTTTCCGCCGGCTTGGCGCCCGCGGAACTTCAGAAAGACGCTCTCTCCGGCTCGGATAAGAATAAATCGGCGCGGATCGCGAAAGCGGCGACGCCGTTCATGTCGGAAGACGATACGCTTACCCCAAAACCTACTCCGCCTTCCATTATAAAGCCTCCAGCGGCCGCGCCGCAGCCTGCGGCCGCAATTGAGGCGGCCAAGCCGGCGGTTTCCGATCTTACCCCTGTCGCCGGGCCTCCGGCCGGAGTGCCGGTTGCGGCCGCCGCCGCCCCCAGTGGGATTTTCAGGCCGCCCACGGCGCAAAACCCGGCGGCCGGCCGTGAAACCAACGGGAAGGCGGATCTCGTTCTAAATAAACTGGCGCTTGAAAATGCGGCTTTAAGGTCGGACCTGACGGAGATAAAGAAAGTGCTGGGGCGTCTGGAACTGCAATATTCGCAGCTCGGAACGCAGCTTGAGAAACAGGCGTCGGAGATCCTGTCCGCCGACAGGGAAACCGCTCAAAAACTTGAGACTGACTGGAAAAACATGCGCAGGTATGTAAGCCTTACGGCGCTGTCTCTGCTCGCCGCCGTATCAGCCGTCCTGCTGCTTCGCTAGGAGCCTATTTGTCGGCGGCAAGATAGATCTTCGCCAGGGAATCGGCGCACAGCAGCAGCGCAGCGTCATCCAGAACATCCAGGGCCAGGGCCGTACAATGGCCCGGCGGATAGAACCGTCCGTCCCCCTCTCTTGGGAAATACGCGCGGGCGGCTTCGGGGATCCACTTCCACTCTTTGATAAAAACAGACAGATTCTTTTTTCCCGTCCTGGCGTCAAGCCCCAGGGAGAAAAAGCAGAACATTCTGGCCTGAAGATCTTTCCGGAGATCTTTTGCCAGGTTCAGGGTCGGGTCCGGCGCGAACACCGTGCTTAGCCTGGCGCCCCAGTTAACGCCGGCTTTCCCGCCTATCAGCGACAGGATCCTGTCGAAAAACACCTCGAAGCGCTTAACTTCAGGAGCCAGCCCGGCCGCCCGCCACCCGGCTTTGGTCGCTTCATACCGTGCGGCATACTCCTCTTCCGTGTGGCGCACGCTGAGCTTGAAAAGGAACTCTTCTTTTTCTTCTTTGGTGACTTCCTTGATCTCGGAAAGCTTATACCAGTCCCCGCTTTCATATTTCCTTCCCTTGGGATAGCATTTTCCGTCCGGCGCCAGCGCCAGATATTTATCGCCCCTGACCGCGACCATCATCCCGGGGAACCTGTCCTTCGCGAATTGCCCGTATTTAAAATCCTTGTTCAAAGCCGGCGGCGCGAACAGTTCCGCGTTCACGGATTTGATCCTGTGGACCTCCTCGGGGCCGTGCACGGCTATTACGGCGTTCTTCGGCGGTTCTATATCAACGACCACGCCGAAAGCGCCGGAGGTCCTGTTCCGCGCTATGTCTCCGATCCTTATCTCAGGCATATTTTTCCCTGTCCGGACGCAAACCATGAATCCGGACCTAAATAATACAAAATTTGGATTTTACCGGCGCTTCTTTGCCTTTATCTTTCGGGTTAAAAAGCGTAAAGAACAGCTGGGGCTCCGACTGGGGCGAGAAGGGGTTTTTCAGGATCGCCTATTCGGAGATGAAAAGCGTCGTAGGTTTCGGCCGGAGCACCATCGGCTACCGGTCTATCGCCGCTTTCCAATTTTTCTGGGACAGCCGTGTTCTCAAAGACCCACACGGGCGCGGGCCTTTTAGCAACGGGGAATCGCCATTGTACCCATGCGCGGAGCGCGCGTATATCCGAAACTATATGTAACGCAAACGCAGAGCGGGTTCAACGGGAATCTTATGAAAAACATTATTCTCAGTCTGGCATTATCAGGGCTTACGGGATTTGTTTACGCCGGCGGGCACGGCTCCCGCCGCTACGCGCCGGAGCTCGGTTCGCAGCCGCCGTCCTCTAACAGCCGGCGGGAATCCTTTTGCTCCCGGCCGGACTGGCTTAACGGCATAACACAGAACGGCTCCGGCTTCGGCGATCTTGACGATGTTGACAGGATCGTAGTAAGAAAGGATAGGAAAGAAATGTATTTTTTCCATTTTGACGACGGCAAAGTGGAATTATTAAAAACCTACAAAGTGGCTCTCGGTTTTCATCCCGAAGGCGATAAAGGAAAAGAAGGGGATGGCCGCACTCCTGAAGGGATCTACACCATCACGGAAAAGCTCGGCGAGGCGAAATACAAACACAGCAAAAAAGCCGGCGGAAGCGATTATCATCGCGCTCTTAAGCTCAGCTACCCTGATAGCGGCGACATCGCGGCGGCCAGACGGCGCGGTGTGCGGCCCGGCGGCGAGATAATGATACATGGCTTCCCCAATAAGAAAAAACTGAAGCGGGCTTTGAGGGGCGACCTGTCCGGATTTACGGAGCGAGAGCGGCGGCAATTTGCCTTCGAGAACCCCATGAACCTTGTTCACCCGTACTACAACTGGACCACCGGTTGCATCGCGGTTACCGACGCCGAAATTGAAAAGATCTACAAAGCGGTTTCAAAAGGGACCCTTGTGGAGATCTGCCCGATGTATCCGGAACAACCGTAGTGCCCATAAAACATATCCGGTGACATAATAGAATGGCACTAACTTAAGGTGTTAATCTGGAATAGGCCCTGCTTTTCGCTTCTTAACTCCGATTGTGGTCGCTTCGCAGATTTTCTGCGATAAACCTCGCATATCCT
>JBAYJD010000072.1:0-9655 GCA_041665305.1 Elusimicrobiales bacterium | reverse complement strand
AGGCCGAACCGAAGTTGCGCGAAACGCGCAGGCTCCAATGAACCTGTAAGTTTCGCGCAACAAAGGTGCAGGCAAAAAACGACAATTGCAGCCAAAATTCCTTATGTCGGACAGGCTCCTAGGCCAGGCCCATACGGCCTTATCGATAATTCCTACCGCAAAACACAAGGCTGGACAAAACCCCGTGCCGGGGACGATAAAAGGCCGTTTTACTGACATATATTACCTCTGGGGCGAGGAACCCTTAACACAGATGACGGCATTGGACTTTCCGCTCTTGGCGATAAGACCATAGACGACCGTTGCGTTCTCCCTGGACAGGCGCACACAGCCATGCGAGGCCTGCCGGCCCAGAAACGCTTCGTTCTTCGCGCTGGTAGCGTGCACCGCTATATTACCGTTAAAAAATACGGAGTGCGGCATAGGGGCGTTGTTATAAAGGCTGGAATGGTGCATAAGTTCCATCGTATCTGGCGAGTAGCACCTGCCGCTGCCGGGTGTCAGATGTCCGGGTACGCCGGAGGAGATCTTGTACTCGGTATTAACGCTAGGAGACTTCACCAGCAGGCGCTGGCGGCTGAGGTCCACGGTCAGCAGAACAGCGGCGTTCTGGATCCTGACGGGGTCCGTTATCTGGAAACGGGAGGGATAGAGCCCGAACGCTATGCCGACTTCTTCCGGGGTCCGCTCGTCTATGAAAGTGTCGGGGTCGGCCGCAGCCTCTTCACGCAGGAGTTGCTCGGTCAGCGGGCTCGGATCGACAGCCGGATCGACGGCCACGGGAGCGGCGTCCGGCAATCCCGTGATGCTTATCATCGTCTCCGGCGCCGCATAAGCCTCCAGTTCCTTGCGGACTCCGGTGAGATCGTTCGAAAAACAAGGCAGCGAATTTACAGACAGCAGAACAAAGGGAAGCAGAAGTTTTTTCATTACAGTATCCTCCATGATCGCTTTCAAGCGTCCATAGAAGTATACCGAGAAACCTCCTTTCCCCACATGAGCCGAAAGCCCCAGCGCATCCTGGTCTTTTGGCCCACGGCTATCCTATAAATTTTTAAGGTTTTAAAAGCGAAAAACTTCTTATGCCGCCAGCGTGGTTTTAACCGCCGCCACTATTTCCATAACAGGGGTCGTTTTGCTTAAGAACATGCGGACATTCCTTTCCTGCTTGAAAAAATCCGGAACCCCTTTTTCCATATGGCTGCCGGTAAGGACGATCACGGGGATCTTTTTTATATCCTCTTCCTCCTGAAGCATCCTCACCATTTCGATCCCCGCCACATTCGGCATCATCACATCCATCAGGATCAGGTCCGGCTTCAGAGACCCTGCCAGCTTGACGCCCTCAAGGCCGTCCGGAGCCGTGGTCACCTCGAAGTCATCCTCCAGCGCGCATTGCAGCAATTGGCTGAAATTCACATCATCGTCCACAACCAGTATCTTTTTTCTTTCTCCCATAATTTCCTTCTTTTCACGACAACCCAAAAGAGCCGGACCCTCCGGCCCGGCTCTTCTACACGGCATAGTCGGAAGAAGCGTCAGTTCAGGCTAGCGGACGCCTTTTGCTCCGACATGGTCCTTCTTGCCGCCTCCACGATCGCGGCCACAGGCGTTACCTTGCTTAGGAAAAGGCGGACATTGCTTTCCTGCTCGAAAAGATCACGGATGCTTGCGTCCATATGGCTCCCTGTGAGGACTATCACCGGGATCGTCTTCATCTCGGGGTCCTCCTGGAGCATCCTCACCATTTCAATGCCCGACATACGCGGCATCATCACATCCATCAGGATCAGGTCCGGTTTCAGCGACCCCGCCAGTTTAACGCCTTCAAAACCGTCATCGGCGAGCGCCACCTCGAACTCTTCTTCCAGCACGCACTGTATCAACTGGCTGAAACTCGCGTTATCGTCAACGACAAGTATCCTCTGTTTGTCCCCCATATCTCCCCCCCGACAATTTAATTTGCCCCTATGGTCTTTGTATCATTATTTGAACGGACGGCGCAACACGCGCCGTACCATACCCGTCACTTCGGGCGGGGCAGAGAAGCGTCCATTAAGGCGGCCACAACGGCGTCGGGAAGGATCTTACCCAGAAAACGGAACAGAGCGATCTCAAAATTGGTCGTTATCAGAAATTTGCTCCCCCTGCATTTGTTTATTATTTTCTCGGCCGCCGACTCCGGAGACAGGAGCGATTTGCGCGCGCTTGCCGCCTGTTTCATCCACCCCGGCATACTGCCGGCTTCCTGCGCATACTGGGGAGTATCGATATCGGCCGGGCAGGCCACATGAACAGAGATGTTCTTGCACAGCAGCTCGCGCCTGAGCGCCTGCGCGAAATTTATAACTCCCGCTTTGGCCGCGCAATAGGTCGAATAACCGGCCGCGCCCATCAGGCCGAAAGCGGAGGAGATCATCAGGATCCTGGAACCCGTAGTCAGCAAAGGCATAAAAACCCGGGTTGAGACCACGGTGCCCCAGAGATCGATCTCGATATCTTCTTTTATTTTCGCGTAATCGGTGTGCTCTGAAAGCAGTCCTACGGTAACCACGCCGGCGTTAAGCACAAGAAAATCCACGGACCCTAATTCCTTCCGCACAAGTTCGGCTATATTCGACATTTCGGCCGGGTCGGCTATATTACCCGCGAAGCCATAAGCGTCAAACCCCGCCTTTTTAAGGGCCTCCACCGCTTCGTCAAGCCTGTTCCTCCTTCGCGCTATGAGAACAGGCGTATAACCTTTTTTCGCCAGATTCCCGGCGATGGCAAAACCGAGCCCCGAGGAGCCGCCCGTAATCACCGCGTATTTTTTATCAGCCATGAACTTTCCCCCTTATCCGATAATTTTTTCAACGCGGCGCATCAACTCCGTACCGCCGGCTGCCGGAACTGTTTCAGGAAACACCGTCTTTTTTTGTGCCGGCGGGCGTCCAGATGTTTCCATATGGATGTCACTTTATCGTTGGTCTCAAGCTCGTGAGAGGCCTCCACGACGGTCACGCCGTTCCTGATGCAGGCGCTGTAGCCTTCTCTCATGATCATCGCGGTAACGCCCTTCCCCTGCAGGTCCTCCCTGACGGCTATAAGCAGAAGATCGGCTTTGTCGTTCTTTTTAACCGCTCTTAACAGATGGAGAAATCCCAGCGGGAACAACCGGCCTTTTGTTTTTTGCAGCGCCAGCGATAAGGACGGCATGGTAAGGCCGAACCCCGCGAGCCTGTCGTCCTTATCCGTGATTATCTGGACGAACTCAGGCCGGATAAAGGAAAAATACTGCTTCGTATAGTAAGCGACCTGCTTGTCGGACAACGGCACAAAACCGAACAGGTCCTTATAACAATCGTTCAGCAGCTTGAAGATCTCTTTGGTATACGGCAGGATGTCTTTTGTTTTGCGCAGAGGAACCGTTTTCAAATGGAACCGTCTTGCCACGATCCGGCTCATTCGCTCTATTTTTTCCGGCAGCGCCGAGGATAATTTTATCCGGAATTCCAGCCAGTCCGCATCCTTAACATACGACAGCGCCTTCATATGGTCCGCGTAGTACGGATAATTATAAATGCCGGCTATGGTGCCCAGTTCGTCGAAGCCCTCGATGAGCATGCCTTCCTTGTCAAAATCCGTGAACCCGAGAGGACCCTGGATCCCTTCCATACCGTTGTCCGCGGCCCACTCTTCCACCGTTTTAAACAAGGCGCCGGACACCTCGGGATCGTCGATGAAATCGACCCAGCCGAAACGCGCGTATTTATGTTCCCAGACCTTTATATATTTTTCATTTATGATCCCCGCTATCCTTCCTGCGATCTTGCCCTCCTTCAGCGCCAGCCAATACTTCGCTTTGCAGGAGTCAAAAGCCGGGTTCTTTTTTTTATCCAGCGTCGCCATTTCATCGAAGTTAAGCGGCGGGACCCACATCGGACAGTCCTTGTACAAGGTGTGCGGGAACTTGACGAAATCTTTCAGGTCTTTTTTCGTAACCGCTTCTTTGATAGTTACCATCGGCCCTCCGTCGCTTTCATGGCTGTTATGCCGCATTTGCATACACCCCGGCGCCGGCTTCTCACGGCCGGCCGGACGCCGGCCGGTCCATGGCCTGGACGACCAGTTTATGCACCTGGGCGATAGCCGTATCCTTGCCTAAAAATTCCCGGCAATTGGATTCCTGTTTAAAAAGATCGCTCATGTTGGGATCAAAAAAGGACGCGGTCAGCACTATGACCGGAATAGAGGCCGTGTCAGAATCCTCCCGCAGCGCGCGGAGCACTTCAATGCCGCCCATATCCGGCATCATCACGTCAAGAATTATTATATCGGGCTTAAGGACCTTCGCCTTCTGCAGCCCCTCCCGCCCGTTCCCGGCCTGTTCGACCTGATAGCCGTGGGTATCCTTGAAATAGTAGGCCAACATGTCCTTAAAATCCTCGTCATCGTCGATAAGCAGCATTCCCGGCATACGAACCTCCTTAAATCATCCCGGCAACAAACCCCTCGCGGCCTATCTCCAGACAACTGTCAAAAGGGATATTCATTAAAATCCTGCGTAAAGCCAGACCCTCAAGGTCCCTTGTTTTATTATTATCGCTGTCATACTGCGAAGCCCAAACATCATAAGTTTCTTCCAGCCCCATGGGGGGACCTCCTGTTGAGTTTGTTTACCAGATTTATATTGTCGTCCCGTACATTGCGCCCACGGCGGCGGTCACGCACATCGCTAACGCTCCCCAGAAAGTGACCCGGACGGCGGCCTTCAGCATCGGCGCGCCGCCGGCGGCCGCCCCCAGCATCCCCAACCCCGCCAGACAAACAAGCGTGGCCCCGAAAATAACGGGGATCAGGCTTACCTCCGGCACCGCAAGCGCGATCAGCAGCGGCATAGCGCCGCCTATTGAAAAAGTAGCCGCCGAGGCCAATGCAGCCTGTACCGGCCGGGCAGTGGAATTAACGGAGATCCCCAGTTCGTCGCGGGCGTGCGCGCCCAGCGCGTCATGGGCCATTAATTGGTCCGCTACCTGCCGGGCGAGCGGAGCCTCCAGCCCCCGCTTCACATAGATAGACTCAAGTTCCCTGTGTTCGCCTTCATTGTCCGTTTTAAGCTCTTCGCGTTCGCGCGCCAGGTCCGACCGTTCAATATCCGCCTGCGAACTTACCGACACATATTCCCCAGCCGCCATCGACATCGCCCCGGCCGCCAGGCCCGCTATCCCCGCGACCAGGATAGAATGTCTGGAAGCGTGAGCCGCAGCCACCCCCAGGACCAGACTTGAGGTGGATAAAATCCCGTCGTTAGCCCCCAAAACCGCCGCACGCAGCCACCCGATCCTGTCCATCCGATGCTCTTCTCTTTGATTTCCGCCCATATTCACCCCTTCCACCATCCCAAAAAGGCAGCAGCTGCCTTTTCGATGCAAAAGGTAGCTGCTACCTTTTTAAAAGCTTTAAAATCCGGCGTTCAGGCCTATGGTGACCGGCAATACTCCATTGCGGCCGGCGAGGTTGGCAAAACCTATCTGTAACCCTTTCAATGTGCCGCGGCAGATATTTACCGCGCCGAGCTGTATCCCGCTCATGTCGCCGGGACTATTGTTGACGACGCCTATCTGTATCCCCCTCATGCGCGCCGTAGAAACATTGACCGGCGCCAGCATCAGGCCGAGACCGCTCCCCGCCTGGTTCCTTAACCAGCCCACCTGCGCGCCGAACATCTCACTGGAAACATTCCAGCCGCCGAATTGTATCCCGTACTGCATCTCCGTTAAATTGCGCGCGGGCGACAGCTGTAATCCGTAAAAAGAGTCCAAAGCATAATTATAAACCAGGCCAAGCTGCGCTCCGGCGGCCGTATTACCCCCGTTCTGAAATCCCATCTGCAACCCGTACATCTCCGGCGTGTCTCCGGAAATATTAAGGTTAAGTCCGGCGACCGTATCTATATCTTCCGGCCATACCCAGCCTTCCTGGGACACCTGTAATTTGAAAGGCGACCACCCGGCCAGGCAATCGCCGGCCGCCGCCGTCAACGCAAGCCCCAGGCACAATCCCGATAAAATCTTGCGGGACGACATTTTATTATATCCGGCCCGGGGCTTTATCCATTCCCATGCCGGCATGGTAAAAATTTTTGCGTCAAAATTTTTTAATTTGATCCTGCTCATCCGGTCTCCTTATGTTTTGACAAGTTTGACCCATATTTCACGGTTGCGCGGACCGTCGTATTCGCACAAATATATCCCTTGCCATCGGCCCAACTGAAGCCTACCGTCCTCTATAAAAACCGTAAGCGACGGTCCTACCAGGACCGATTTTATGTGGGCAGGTGAGTTACCCTCGGAGTGGCGGTAAGGGAAATCCTCGGACACGCTTTCGTTCAGTTTGTCCATAATATCGCGCTTAACATCCGGATCGGCATTCTCGTTTATAGCCAGGCCGCAGGTGGTATGCGGCACAAAAATATGACAGATTCCGCTCGCCACTCCGCTCTCGCGGACGATCGCCGCCGCCTCACGGCTTATATCCGCCATCTCGGACTTCCCCGAAGTCTTAACTTTAAATTTGTGCACCTTTCTCCTCAGGCCTGGAAAAGCCGCAGTCTGCCGGCAAAGCCCGACGCTGTGCCATATTCCAATTGCCGACCGGCGCCCTTCCTCATGCCGCAACGCCTTACCTTCTCCCCATCGCCGCTGAATTAAATATACTGTCCCAGGATTATGTTATCCGAACTTATAGTGTTTTCGGACGACTTTTTTAATCTTCCAGGTGCAATCCAGGCCTTTAGGAAAAACCACATAATCCCCACTCTTGAAAGACACTTTTTCGTTCTCAGCCTCCACGATCACTTCCCCCTCAAGGATAAGGCAGGTTTCCTTCTCATCGTAGCGCCATGGGAACGAAGAAACCTCCTTTTCCCATATGGGCCACGAGGCGGCGGCCCGCCCTTCGCTTTCAGTCGGTTTCCGAACCTCTATTTTCATCTGCCCTCCGATAGTCGTCTTAATCAGAGCCCGAAATAATATTCCTCATCATGTCAGACGGCATCCCCCCCGCAGCTTACAGGCGTCCACACAGGTCATCGGGTATTATGCCGCCGTAATTCCTTGATCTTACTGCGAAGCGGCCGACTGCGTCATTTTCAGTTTTACTTCGACTATTTTATTGTAGCCCTCTATTTTTTTCTCCGCTTCTTGTGCGAACTTCTTATAAAACTCTTCTTTTTCGTCGCTCGCGACGGAGTATTCCTTCAAAAACATTTTCCGTTCTTTACCGAGGCTTTTAACGGCGGCCTTGACCTCTTTTTTATCGGTCCCAAGCTTGGCCTTTGCTATGGCGTCATCTTTTTCGTTGATCTGTTTTTGTATGGTCGAAAGCCTGCGGTCCAGGTCCGCGGCCTTAAGATCCATTTCGTCCATCCAGGGTTTCAGGTCGTCAATAATGCCTTTATACCCCTCCAACAGCGGCTGGAAACAGTTTGGACACGCCGAGCGTTTGACTACTTCGGGGGCTACGGAAGCGCTGACCGCCGCCGGCGCGGCCGTCGCGGTCTGCATTTGCGCGGGTTGCGGAACTTCAACCGGCGCCGCAACGGCGGGAGCGGGCTCCGGGTTGACAGCTTTCTCCGCGGTTTTGGCCGCCGGGGATTGCGCCGGCGCCTCCTTTACAGCCTGCTTCCCTGCCGCCTTTTTAGTTACAGGCGCGGCCGGTTTCACAACCGCGGCGGGCGGCGGCGCCTGGGTCGTCAGCGCCGGGGCAGGTTGCTCTTTCTGGGCAAAAACGGGCGCGCGAAACGCCCCCGTTATTAATAGCGCGAAAACCGTCAGTATCATTTTTTTCATATCGATCGTCTCCTTATTCTTAACATCAGGATTATGGCGCCCGGCTATTTATGCTTCCAGAAACCGCAGGCTATAGGCTTATGGACCATGTCGTCAGGCATTTTGTGGCCGTAGCATTTTCCTTCCGCGTCAAGATTGGCGCACTCTTCGCATTTCACCCTGATTTTACCGGTCAGATACCCGAGAATAATACATATATATCGCATAATTTAACCATCCATGAAAAATGCTGCCGCCGCCTTTTAAACAAATTATATCTTATTGAGCCTCGCATAAATAATGTCGGCCTTCCGCTTTTCTCCGCCACTGGAGCCTTTAACTCTTTTTATCAAAAGGAAAAAAAGTCTATAAAAACACGACTCTTTTTCGATGAAATATTCGAACACGAGCATCACGAAAGGATGGAACACCATCATTAACATTCCGGTGACATAATACCTATAGCAGGCCGGCGTCAGCACCCGGAATTAAGTTCTGTGTCACCGAAGTCTAACGCGGCTTGCGCTCCACGGCGGTCGCAGGCGCGGCCGCACCCGGGTTCTGCATCAGCGAACCGTTATCGGACCTTATAAACCTGACCGTTTCGGAATTCTCAGGCTCCGGCGGCTTAGAGCAGCCGGCCAAAAAGAAAAGTATTAGCATTGCCATTGTTCTCATAAAGTCCCTCCGTTGCCGCCGCACAAAAGGTGCGGAATCGTCCCTGTTTTCTGTCTTTGGGCTTCCTTGGTATGCATCAGGAGCACAAAACGGACCCTCCATGAACTCCAAGAACTATCCTGGCGCCTTTCACTTAAACCACAAGTTAAGTGCGTTCCCGAAATCCCCCGATTTATTTTGCGCGGCGGCCGCAGCACCGCGCATAAGCGTGTCCGCTGCCGCAGGGACACCTTGCGTTCTTCCCGGGCTTCTCCATCACTCGGAAATAGGTGACGGTACGGGCATGTTCCTTGTATCCCGGAGCAATCGTCATATCCTTAGACCGAAACCAAAGCGAGCTTCGGCATTTCGGGCAATCCATGGTCCCTTTATCGCGGTCAGTCACCGGTTCCAACCCCGCTCCGCACAAAGGGCATTTATTAAAACTTTCTTCTATTTTAGCCATAATTTTTACATCTTAATAGAAATGCCCGCCGCTAATTCATGCACCCCGGAACCATGATGGATTTTCTTCTCACGGCCGAGTTTCGCCAGCGCGGCATCCCCTGGATGCACAAGGATGGTATCAAAAAGGGCGTGGCCGCCTATATGGTCCCAATGTGTGTGCGTCGTTATAACTTTTACGGGGTTATCCGAAACAGACCGTACCGCCTCCCACATATTGCCGATACCAAGGCCGGTATCTATAAGCGCGCTGTATTCGTCGCCGATGAACAGATAACAATTCGGCCTTTCCCAGTGGGCCGGTTCGCTGATAACGAAAGTTCGCGAGTCTATCTCCGAAATTTTAAACCAGTCTTTATTACTTACACTCATATCCCAATCCGGCGCCACTTAGTTTTAATATCCGTTTCCATACTCGTCATAGCCAATCTTAAACTCCCGGCAGTGATTCGGAATATAGGAAGTTAATAATCCACCGTTTTTCCCCAATTTCAACATTTTAGCAAATGCTACATATATAAACCTGAACTTTACGGCTTATTGAATTTTCGGGACAGTATGCATAACTCCAAATTAAATATACTGTCCCCGATCGCAGATCTAGGAGCCTGTCCGACATAAGGAATTTTGGCTGCAATCGCCGTTTTTTGCCTGCACCTTTGTTGCGCGAAACTTACAGGTTCATTGGAGCCTGCGCGTTTCGCGCAACTTCGGCTCGGCTT
>JBAYJD010000071.1:0-10141 GCA_041665305.1 Elusimicrobiales bacterium | reverse complement strand
GCGAAAATGAGCGGGATGTATGAATTACGCGCCGCAACCGGGGGTGGGGAGTTTTACGCCGCCGCTGATGTGGGGATTCTTTAACCGCAGAGATCTGGGGAACTTACCGGCGCTCCCCTCACCTATGGTCCTACTCCGGCGCGAAAGCGTACTTTAAAATAGAATTCGCGCCCGCGTCGGAAGTCGAAAGCGCCGGCAGGCAGGGCGTTTCCTTCGAATATATAAAAAAGTAAACATACCGTTCATTCCCGGGAAATGGCCCGTAATTCGCCGATCGGCGAATTACGGGTTTGATTCTTGACGGGAAAATTTACGAAATTGTATATTCTGGGAAGATGAAAGCACGGCGCATTTCTTCGACCGCAAGCCCGGTCGGACATGAAAGGAGAAGATGATGAAAAGTCTACTGCCGCTCGTACTATTTTTTTCCCTGCACACGATAGCCGCGGGGCAGGACGAGGCCCACAAGGTGCAGTTGGGCCTGAACAGCGTAGCCTCCAGAGCCAAACCTTCCGTGGTAAGCCTCAAGGTCATGCGCGAAGAGGCCGAAACTTTTATAGAACCGGAATTCTTTTTCGGCTATGTCATGCCGAGAGAAAAAACCTACCATTACGACATCCAGGGGGTCGGCTCCGGATTTATTATAAGTCCGGAGGGCCATGTGCTTACTAATTATCATGTGGTCGAGGGCGCCACCAGGATCAGGGTTTCGGTCATAGATCCGGACGGCAAAGAAAAAACCTATATCGCCTCGGTCGAGGGGGAGGATCCCGCCCTGGACCTGGCCGTGCTGAAAATAAAATCCCGGAATAAATTCCCTTATCTGGAGCTGGACCGGTCCGGCAAAGTCCAGGTCGGGGATTTCGCGCTTGCCGTGGGCTATCCCTTCGGCTTCAGGCAGACCCTGACTTTCGGCATCGTCTCGGCCCTTAACGCTTCCATCAAGCTTGAAGGCCGCAAATACGAAAAGCTCATACAGACCGACGCCGCCATAAACCAGGGCAATTCGGGCGGGCCGCTGTTAAATCTGGACGGCCGCGTGATCGGCGTCAATGCGGCCATCTTCTCGCCCTCTGGGGCTTTTGCGGGTATGGGGTTCGCCATTCCCGCTTCCGAAGCGCTTCGCGTTCTCCCGGACCTGCTGGCGGGCCGGGTCGTTAAGCGCGGCTGGCTCGGGATCTCGCTTCTTTCGCTGGACCCGGTCATGGCCGCAAGGCTTGGCCTTAAGGAAACCACGGGGGGGATCGTGAACGCCGTAGCCAAAGGTTCGCCCGCCTATGAAGCCGGCCTGGTCAGGGGAGATATCATAACCGAGTGCGAAGGTGAGCCGGTCTCCGAAGAAGACGATCTCTTTTACAGGACCTACATCAAACGGCCGGGCGACCTGCTGGAACTGGCCTATCTCCGCAAAGGGGTCAAGAATAAAGCAATGATCCGGCTCGCGGAGCGGCCGTCCCGGGATACGCCGCTGGCGTATACCGCGGGCCGCGACTTAAACGCAGGGCCGGAACAAAAGCCCGTCCCTTATTCGTGGGAAGGCGTGGACTGGCGCTTTGAAAAGGACGGGGCCGTGGTCGACAGGATAAGCGCGGACTCCAAGCTGCTCGGCTACCTCCGCAGGGGAGACATAATCAAAAGCGTCAACAATACCCCGATCGCCTCCTCCGCCGATCTGCCGGCTGTTTTCGGCGCGGCGAACCTGGCCGAAGGCGTCCTGTTCGATCTCGAGCGCGACGGCGAAGGGGTATATATCAGCGTGCAGACACGATAACATGCCGTAAGACGACATTTTATCGCACCCGGCACGGAGGCTGTATCCATCCCCGTGCCGGAGTTGAGAGAGAAATTTCTTCCTCCGGCCGAACTCCCTCTTACCGCAAAATTTTTTAATAAAAGGCATGGAGGCCCCCAGGTTTGCTAAAATATACCCGGGCCGATCGCCGGAAATTCCGGGCGCATGGAGAAGCTTTAACATCGTGGAAATTACAAATTATGAGCTCCTGGATAAGGTCGCGGAAGCTCCTCATGCGGTTGTTTATAAGGCGTATCGCAAGAGGGAGCCCGGCAGGCTGCTGACCCTTAAGCTCCTGAAGGCGAATAAGCTTTCCGAGCATAAAAAGCTGCAGTTCCGCCAGAAGATAGAGCACCTGAAAACATTAAACCATCCCCTCATAATCACCCCGCTTTCATTGGGTGAAAAGGACGGCGTCAGTTTTATAACCCAGGATCACTTCGACGGAGTTACGCTCGACACGCTTATAAAAACGGACGGAGGTATTCCCTTAAAGGATTTTTTTGCCGCGGCCTGCGATCTCTCCAGGGCGCTTGAAAAAGTCCACGACGCGGGGATCGTCCACGGCGGCATCAAACCCCACAACATCCTTATCAACGAAAAAACGCGCGAGCTGCGCCTTATTGATTTCCTGAGCGGCGTGGATGTGGAAGATGTCAGCCATTTTATTTACGACAGGTCCTTTATCAGGGACGGCCTTGCTTACACCTCCCCGGAACAGACCGGCCGGATCAACCACCGCATGGTCTTTTCATCGGATCTTTACTCGCTCGGCATCGTGCTCTACGAAATGCTCACCGGGCGCCTTCCGTTCTATTCGGACGATCCGCTTGAACTGATCCACCATCACCTTGCCCGGGAAGCCGCCCCCGTTCATGAACTTAACCCGGACATCCCCGGGCCTTTAAGCGGGATCGTCTCCAAGCTCCTGCTTAAAGAACCGGAAAAACGCTACCAGAGCGCGAAGGGGCTTTTTGAGGACCTTGCTTTCTGCCGGGACGAGATGGAGAAATCCGGCGCCGTACGCGCATTCCCGCTCGAAAAAAGCGTTTTCACCCACCGGACCGCATTTATCTCCAAAATGGTCGGCCGCGGCAGCGAGGCCGAAAAAATACTCGGCGAGTATGAAAAGACCGCCAAAGGCGCTTTTCGCGCCATGTTGATCTCGGGTTTGTCCGGCATCGGAAAGACGCGGCTGATACAGGAACTGCAAAAACCCATTGTGGAACACAGAGGCTACTTCACCTCGGGCAAATTTGACGTATATCAGAAAAATATCCCGTACAGTTCGCTGATACAGGCGCTCAGCGGCCTGACGCGGACCTTTCTTACGGAAAGCGATGAGCGGGCGGCAATGTGGAAGGGGAAGATCCTGGCCGCCGTGGGTCCGAACGGAAAGGTGCTCACGGATGTTATTGCCGAACTTAAGATCCTGATAGGCGCACAGCCCGAAGTCAAACCTCTACCCCCGGTCGAATCGCTGAACCGGTTTCACGATCTGTTCGACCGGTTCCTCGGTTCCCTCGCAAGCGAAGAGAATCCGCTTGTGCTTTTCATAGACGACCTGCAATGGTGCGATGTCGCGTCGTTCGATTTTCTGGCCAATCTGTTCGCCAACTCCGCGGGGCATCCGCACCTCTTCTTCCTGGGCGCCTACCGCCATAATGAAGTGGACTCAAGCCACCCGCTGGCCAAACTTATAAAGAACATCAAAGCGGACGACAGGCCGCTCTCGGAGATCCGGCTGGGGCCGTTAAAGCCCCGGCACTGCCATGAAATGGTTTCCTATATCCTTGGTTCTACGCCGGAACAAACGGAGACGCTGTCCTCCTTTTTAACCGGTCTGACCGAAGGCAATCCTCTTTTTGTCAGCGAAAGCCTCTCCTATCTCCATAACGAAGCGCTCCTCTACCTGGACGGGGAAGGAGTGTGGAAATGGGATCTGGAAAAGATCCGGCGCTCCGACATGCCGACCACAATAGTGGCGCTTTTCAGCTCGAAGATACGCCGGTTCTCTCCGGACCTGACGGCTCTTCTGGAATATTGCGCCTGTATGGGCAATACGTTTTTGCCCGCCGACCTGGCCCTGATCAGGGAACAAAGTCTGGCGGAAGTTTTTGAAACGCTGAAACCCGCCCTCGGGCAGGGACTGCTGGTTGAAAACAAAGGCAATCTGCAATTCGTCCACGACAAAGTCCAGGAAGCGGTCCTGTCGGAGATGTCCGCGGATCGCCGCAGGTCGGTCCATGGTGGAATCGGACGCCGACTTTTCGCGGCCGTCCCCGTGGATACGGATCCCGAAACCATAGGCAACCTGTTCCCGATAGTCTCCCATCTGAACCTTGCGCGGGAAGAGAAGCCGGGCGCGGAACAGGCGTATTTCCTGTCGCGGCTGAATTTTCACGCGGGCAACAAAGCCCTGAATTCCCTCGCGACCCAAGCCGCGAACGACTATTTTAAGATCAGCAGGGAACTCCTGCCCGCCGACCGGTGGGAGGAGGCGCACTACGCGCTGACATTCGAAATTTTCCGGAAGGCGGCGAAGTCGGAGCTCATGTGCGGGAATTTCAAGGACTCCGAAAAAATACTCGCGGAACTGCTCGCCCACGCTAAAACCGACCTTGACAAGGCGGAGTGCCTGGCCGAACAGACGACCTCTCTTTCCTCTATAGGCGATTTTAACAAGGCTGTGGAAACGGCCAACAGGGGACTGGCTTATTTTGCCAAAGCCATTCCGGTTTCACCCGAGGAGGCCGACTCGCGAAGACGGGAACTGATGGAACAGATCGCTTCCAGGGACATCGATATCCGGGAAACGATCCTGAACATGCCCTTCACCCGGGACAGGAGATCCAGGATAGAGCTTAAGTTTTACAGCGAGCTTATCCCGGACCTTTATATGTCGGGGCGCGTGCACGAGCTTTATCTCGCGGCGGCGCAGTCGACCCATCATTGCCTGGCCGGCGGCATGGACGAGTCCGTCATCTATTCCTTCAGCATCATGGGGCTTCAACTCGGCGAAGCGGAAGATTTCGAGCAAGCGTTCAAATACGAGGATCTCGCGCGCGACCTGTCGGCCAAATTTCCGAATACTTTCGGAGCCACCCGCGGCATGAACGGCATCGTCTGGTGCAATATGCATTCCAGGAGCCGCCCGCGGGAGATCATCGATTACTGCCTTAAGGCCATCCAGTCCGGAAAGAATTGCGGGGACCTATATAACGCCGGTCTTTCGTACGGTCCGCTGATGTGGAACCTCCAGGTCCAGGGCGGATCGATGCCGGAAATCGAGGCTTACGCAGGAGAATGCCTGCAATTTTCCGATAGATACCATTTGTCCTTTTCCACGGGACTCGCGGAGGCGATGCGGGCGGGCTGGATCGAACCTATGAAAACCGGTTCTCCGCCGACGCCCATGGAAGAAAAACTGGAGAAATGGGAACGGGACAACCATATCGCTTCGGCCGGAAGCTATTACGTTCACATGGGATTGTCGAGTTATTACCTCGGCGAACACGAAAAAGCCGGCGAGTATCTCTCAGGCGTGCGCAAGTACCTGGCCGGCCTTACGGACAATGTGTTGAAAAGGCAATGGCATGTGTTCCTGGCGCTGAACGCGCTTAAGCTCTTTGAAAAAAAGAAAGGATTTGAAACTAAAGAGGCGCTTCTCCTCCACATCCGGCCGCTCATCGAAAAGGTTGAAAAATGGGCCGCTCTGGGCCCTTTATTGAAACCATATCTCGCCTTTCTCCAGGCCGAACGGGAACGGGTGCTGGGCGACGCGAGAGAAGCCAGAAATCTTTACCTGGACGCCATCGGCTCCGCCGCGGAACAGGGCTATACCTTCCTGGAAGCGCATCTGAACGAAGCTCTCGGCGAACTTATCATCGGCTCCGGAAAAGCCGGCGCGCGAACATATTTTACGGAGGCCGGACGGCTTTACAGAAAATGCGGGGCCGAACGCAAGGAGCTCCGTCTTGGTGAACGGTATCCCGGGTATTTCGCTAAAGAGGAGCCGTCCCACGCCGCCGCCGGGCCGGCGTTCTCCGCTTCACCCGTCCTGCCCAATCTCGATATCGAATATCTGATGAAGTCCACCGCGGCCATCTCCGCGGAAATGGAACTGGATGAGCTCCTGAAAAAGATCATGACCGTGGTCGTAGAATGCTCCGGCGCCCAGCACGGCTATCTTCTGGCCGAGGAAGAGGGGAACCTGGTTATTTGCGCTGAAAACCATGCCGCGGGCGGCGGGGCCGTGAAGAGGGTTGACACCAGCCTCGATGCCGCCAGGGACATATGCAGGTCCATTGTACGCTATGTATACCGGACCGGAGAGAAGATAGTTTTTAACGACGCCTCCGCGGAATGCCTGTTGAGAACCAGTGCGGATTGCATGGGCGCGCATACGCGCTCCCTTTTGTGCCTGCCGGTAACCGCGCAGGGGAGGACCGTGGGAATAGTGTACCTGGAAAACAGCCTTTCCATGTCCGTGTTCACTCCGGACAAGACGAAAATGACGGAACTCCTGACCTCGCAGGCGGCAATTTCTATAGAGAACGCCCGGCTGGTGGCAAGTATGAGGAAGGCGCAGCGGGAATTGCGCGCAAGCGAAGAACGCTGGGCGACCACCCTGACCAGCATCGGAGACGCGGTCATAGCAACGGATACTTCCGGCCGGATCACATTCATGAACGCCGTGGCTGAAACGCTGACCGGCTGGACTCTTCACGATGCTTCGCTGAAACCGGTTAAAGAGGTCTTTCGCATCGTTAATGAACAAACCCGTAGCGAGGTGCCCGACCCCGTCGACAAGGTCCTTGAAAATGGGTTGACAGTCTCTCTGGCCAACCATACGATCCTGATCCGCAGGGACGGCACGGAAGTGGCGATCGACGACAGCGGCGCGCCCATCAGGGACAAGGACGGGAAACTCACCGGTGTGGTTCTGGTCTTCCGCGACATTACCGAACGCAAACGCGCCGAGGAGATCCTGAAGAGGGACAACGAAACCTTCCAGAGGCAGGTCAACGAAGGCGCCAGGAAACTGTTCTCCGCTCAGGCGGAACTGGAAAGGGCAAAACGGCTTTCGGATATCGGAACGCTTGCGGCTACCGTAGCGCATGAACTGCGCAATCCGCTGGCGGCCATCGGGCTGGCGGCCGGCAACATCAAAAGAAAGGCGAAGAACGCGGATCTGGGCCGGCATATCCGCAACATTGAAAAGAAAATATCCGAAAGCGATCAGATCATAAACAACCTGTTGTTCTACTCCAGGATACGGCCGCCCGCATACGAAAATATAGATCTTTTCAAGATACTGGAAGAATGCGCCGACCACGCCGAAAAACAGGACAAAAAGCGGATCTCCGTCACAAGACGGATCGAAGCGTTGAAAAATGTCCGTATTGACGCGGACCCGCTTCAGATGAAAGAGGTCTTTGCCAATCTTCTGAATAACGCATATGACGCCGTCACGGACCGGAAGGGCAGGATCGAGATCCTCGGCCGTCATGAGAACGACTTCATCGAAGTTTGCGTCAATGATAACGGGGTCGGCATCGATAAAGATATCCTGGGCAGGGTATTCGATCCGTTCTTCAGCTCCAAGGCAAAAGGCACGGGCCTTGGACTTTCGGTGTGCCGTCAGATATTAAATTCTCATGAAGGTTCCATTGATGTTATAAGCGAACCCGGCAAGGGCTCGTCTTTGATAGTGCGGCTGAAAAAAGGGGGGAAAAAGCGGGCGCTAAACGGATCTTGATCATCGACGATGCTGTGGGATTAGGCGAAAAGCTTTCGGACGCCCTGAAATCTGGAAGGATTTTCCGTTAAGTATATAACCGGACGCGGTTCAAGGCGAAAAACTGATAAGCGATCCGGGGTTCGACGCCGTTCTTCTTGACCGCTCCTCGAAAAAATAATTATGAAGAACTCCATGATATTCCTCTTGATGCCGCTGCTGTTCTGCGCGCCGCTTTGCGCCGCAGACGGGTTGGATATACCGCGCAGCGTGGACCTGGCGCTGAAGAACAACCTTTATGTAAAATTGGCCGCCGCCGACGGCGAGATCCGCAAGGCCGAAGCGCTTGCGGCCGCCGCCAGGCTGCTGCCCCAGGTGGAATTTTCCGTCTCGCAGGAGCGCACCTTCAAGGAAAATCTTACCGCTATGGGCTTCGGCCACGCCCCCGGCGGCGGAACTTATCTCCTCGGCCCGTTCAATACCTTCGACGCCCGGCTGCGCCTCGTGCTCGACGCTCTGGACCTTTCCTCCCGCAACGCCGCCAGGTCCAGGCGTGAAGAGCGGAAAACGGCGGTTCTCAGGCTGGAACTGGTCAAAGAACAGATAACCGCCGCCGCCGCCCTCGCGTATCTGGATGTCCTGCGCTGCGCCGCGGCGCAGAATTCCGCCGCCGCGGGCAGAGAGCTGGCCGAAAACCTGCGGGTCCTTGCCGAACACAAGCATGCCGCCGGCACAGCCACCGGCCTGGACGTGGTGCGGGCAAAAACAAGCGAAGCTGAAGAGAGCCTGAGAACGATCCGGGCGCGCACTTCCCTTGAAGAGTCCCGCCTCCGCCTGAAACATCTGCTCGGATTGCCGTTGTCGGAAAGGCTGACCCTGACCGAGGAATTATCGTTCACTCCGGACCCGGCGTTCGACCCGGACAAGGCG
The DNA here is from genome assembly GCA_041665305.1 of Elusimicrobiales bacterium. Lineage (GTDB taxonomy): Bacteria > Elusimicrobiota > Elusimicrobia > Elusimicrobiales > UBA9959 > YA12-FULL-51-18. The sequence continues at coordinate 1,679 of JBAYJD010000071.1, read as the reverse complement.
GTAACCGGCGCGCTGGCGGCGAGGCTTGAGATCGCCGTGGCGAAAGCGGAACTTTCCGCAGGCGAATACGCCCTACGGGCGGCGAAAGGAGCCCGCCTGCCCGTGGTGTCTGTGTCCGGCTCGGCCGCCATGAGCGGGTCTGTCGCGGACCATAACGACGCCCTGGTGGGCGACATGGCGATAGCGGCAAGGCTGCCGCTTTTTTCGGGCGGACGGATAAACTCGGGCATAGACAGGGCCTCGGCCGTCAAGACCCAGGCCGAAAGCCGCATGGCAGACGCCGAGGTACAGGTGGAAGAAGAGGTAAGGATCGCGTTTTTCCGGCTGCAAGCCTACGCGGAAGAGGTTGAAACCTCCTCGATGGCCGTAACGCTGGCCGAACAGGAACTGGAGATGGCCCGCAACCGCTTCGCCGCGGGAGCCGGGGACAATGTCGAAGTTGTCAACGCCCAGACCGCCTTGTCGCGCGCGCGGGACAGCCGGGTGGACGCCCTGTCGCGGCATAAAGAAGCCAATATCCGCCTGACCCTGGCCCTCGGACGGATGAAAGACCTTAAATTTTAACGCCGCACGGCCGGACCGGCAAGGAACCTATGACGGAAAATACCCACGACATGAATCCCGTTCCACAAAAGCAAAAAGTCAAAAAACCTCACTGGAGCGTGCTCGTCGCGGCCGCCGCGGCGATGCTGGCCGCCGGGGCCGCCTACTGGCACTACGCCGCGGAGCATGAAGCCACGGACGACGCCGTCATCGAGACGCATATCATTCCGATAAGCTCCCAAGTGCCCGGCCAGATACAGGCCGTCAGGGTGGAGGACAACCAGCATATCGAAAAGGGCGCGCCTATCATAGAGATAGATCCGCGCGACTACCAGGTAAAACTGGACCAAACCCGCGCGGAGTCCTCCGCCGCCAGGGCGGAATCACGGCGCGCCACGGTGGACGCGGAAAGGGCCAAACAGCTGCTGGACCGGGACGACCTCTCGCGCCAGGCCTACGACAAGGCCGTGGCCGACGCCGAAGTGCTGAAGGCCAAGGCCCTCCTTGCCGAGAAAAAAGTTCTGGCCGCCGAACTGGACCTGTCCTACACGCGCATAACCGCGCCCGAAGCCGGCAAGATCACAAAAAAGAACGCCGAGTTGCGGGCCTATGTGCAGGTGGGCCAGCCGCTGCTCGCGCTGGTCACCGACGAGGTCTGGGTGGTGGCCAACTTCAAAGAAACACAGCTTACCCGCATGCGCAGGGGACAGAAGGTCTCCATAAAAGTGGACGCCTTCCCAGGCAGGACGCTTAAAGGGCATATAGACAGCATCCAGTCCGGCACCGGCGCCAGATTCAGCCTGCTGCCCGCCGAGAACGCCACGGGCAACTTCGTGAAGGTGGTGCAGCGCGTGCCGGTCAAGATAGTTTTCGACGAGCCTGTGGGGGACCTGATGCTGGCGCCGGGCATGTCCGTGGAACCCACGGTGAACCTTAGGTAAACTTATGGTTCTGGCGGCTTTACGCGGGATCGAACTGCTGCCGGTCCGGAAAATTGAAAGATATTCACACGCTCTAGGAGCCTGTCCGACATAAGGTTTTTAAGGCGAAATTGACGGTTTTGAGGCCGAACCGAAGTTGCGCGAAACGCGCAGGCTCCAATGAACCTGTAAGTTTCGCGCAACAAAGGTGCAGGC
>JBAYJD010000070.1:0-10293 GCA_041665305.1 Elusimicrobiales bacterium | reverse complement strand
TCGCCCCGTCCCCGCGCCCCGCAAGGCGGCGCGGGGATATTTTACCCATATCAGCTCCCCGTTACATACCATGAATTCTCACGGGATCTCCGACTCCATAAGGGAAAAACTCGACATTGTGGATGTCGTGCGGGATTATATCCCGGAACTCAGGAAGGCAGGGCGCAATTACAAAGCCGTCTGCCCTTTCCACAACGAGAAAACCCCCTCTTTCAATGTCAGCCAGGATAAGCAGTTCTTCTACTGCTTCGGCTGCAGCGAGGGCGGAGACATGTTTACATTCGTGATGAAGATAGAAGGCCTTTCGTTCGTGGAGGCCCTGAAAAAACTGGCCCAGAAAGCCGGCGTTCAATGGACCGAAACCGAGTATCATCAATTGAGCGACAAAGAACGCGAACGCCTCGACCTTAAAAAGATCATGGCCGCCGCCGCGGAATTTTATGGGAAATTATTGTTCGCCGACAACGGAGAAAAAACGCGTTTATACCTGGGCGGCAGGAAGATAAACAAGGCCACCGTCGAACATTTCGGCCTGGGATTCGCCCCCCCCGGCGAACGGGTCCTTTCATCGGAGCTGGAACGGCGCGGATTTTCAAAAGAACTGATCGTCACGGCCGGGCTCGGCGCCTTGCGGGCCGACGGCTCGGTATACGACTATTTCAGGAACCGCCTGATGTTCCCCATACGCAACGCCGCCGGCGACATCACCGCTTTCGGGGGCCGCGCGCTGGAAGACGGACAGCAGCCCAAGTACCTTAATTCCCCGGAAACCCCGCTTTTTTCAAAACGACGGACCCTGTACTGGATCTACGAAGCGCTGCCCAGGATCCGTAAAGAGGGCCGCATGCTGATCCTGGAAGGCTACATGGATGTGATAGCCGCCCATCAGCACGGCGTCACCTTCGCGGTGGCCCCGCTGGGCACGGCGCTTTCCACGGACCACGCCGCTTTCATCAAAAGGTACTCAAAGGACACCATTCTCATGTTCGACGCGGACGACGCCGGCATCAACGCCTCCGTCAGGGCTTCCGACATCTTCATGGACGCCGGCATGTATGTAAAAGTCGCGGATCTAGGAGAAAACCTAGACCCGGACGAATACCTTAACGAATACGGGCGGGAAGCCTTCGACGCCAAACTCGCCCAGGCCGCCGATCCCCTGGAATTTCGGATCTCCGCCCTGTTGCGCGGCCGTCCCGGCGTCATAGCCTCCCAGGACAAAGCCAAACTGATAGAAACTCTCCTGGACACAGTGGCCAGGCAGAGCGACGAGATCCTTAAAAGCGAATGGGTAAAAACGCTCGCAGCCCGCTTTGATGTGCCGCAGGAATCCATCCTGCGCCAGCTTAAGAAAAAAACCTCCTTCGCCGGCAATGAAACGCGGGACCTCAGGAGCCGGGAAACCGAAACCCCGACACTCCCGGAGCTGCCGGCCCTTGAGCAGGGCTTCATACATCTGCTGCTGAAGGACCCTTCCCTGATCGCCCAGGCGAAAGAACTGTCGGCGTCCGATTTTCTAAGCCCGGTTTCAAAAGCTATTTTTTCGGCTGTCAGGGAGATGGAAGGTTCGGACCCTTCCAGGACTATTTCCAGGCTGATAGAACTTTTCCCCGGACACTCCGCGCTCATAATGAAACTTTCGGTCATGGAGCTTGGTCCGGACATGAATACCCCCCAGAACGCGGCCAAAGCCGCGGAAACGCTCAAAAAGCTTTCGATGGACCGCAGGCGCAAGGAGCTGAAGAGCCGTATGGGGTCGCTGACCCCGTCGGAGCTGGAGGAGTTCAGGACGCTTTCCGCGTTCCTAAAGACCACGGCCCGGGCCGACACGGAGTAACACAGCAATCCCCACCCCGCGCATCCAGCGCGGGGTGCGACAAGCGGAAAGGACCGATTCCTTTCTACTGAAAAGATTTCCGCTTCGAGGGGTTCAGCGCAGCGTAGGGGAAACCGCAATGCGGTGTCCCCTGTGGCAATCCCCGGGAAGGGGTGCCGAGCGCCCCCCTTGTGGGGTGGACTTGGCGGCAGTCCTGCGCTGCTAATGGACACAATTCAGCAGAGCAGGCACCGGACCGATTTCCTTTTGAGGTCCGGCGGAGTGTGTAAAACCGCCCCGCGCGTTCAGCGCGGGGTGCGACAAGTTGAAAGGGCCGATTCCTTTCTACTGAAGAGATTTCCGCTTCGAGGGGTTCAGCGCAGCAACCAAGCGAAGCGCAGGGAGCAAGCGACGATGAAACGGGGGGCAGAGCCCCCCTTGTGGAGCACCGGACCGATTTCCTTTTGAGGTCCGGCGGAGTGTGTAAAACCGCCCCGCGCGTTCAGCGCGGGGTGCGACAAGCGCGAGGTGCGACAATAGGCCCGCGCGTTTCCTTCGTAGCAAGCGCGGGGACCGCTTAGAAGGGTTCAGTTCGCTTATCGCGCCTTAATGGCGCGATGAAGCGAGCGACGAAGGGGAACATAGTTCCCCTCGTGGGGTGGACTTAGCGGCAGTCCTGCGCTGCTAATGGACACAATTCAGCAGAGCAGGCACCGGACCGACTTCCTCTTGAGGTCCGGCGGTAATCCGCCTCGCGCATTCAGCGCGAGGTGCGACAAAGAAGGAGAAACATTATGGCACAGGCAAGAAAAGCTTTAAAAGATCTCGTGGAACTCGGCAAGGAGCACGGCTACATCACCCTTGAAGAGATAAACCGCTCTCTCACGAACGCCTCCATGTCCAGCGAGGAAATAGACACCCTTATGGGGACGCTGGAGGACCTGGGAATAGAGGTCGTGGACCGGAAAAAATTCAAGATGGTCGCGGCGGCGGAACGCGAGGCATACACCGAAGAGTGGGACTCCGCGCCGGATGTCTCCAATTCCATACGCATGTACCTCTCCGAAATGGGCAAAGTCCCGCTTTTGACCCGCGACGAAGAGGTCACGCTGGCGAGGAACTCCCGCGAGCGCGAGAAAGAACTGCGGATGCTGGTGCTGGAATCGCCCATCACCATGCGCGAGATCCGCAACTGGGAGAACCTCATCGAGCAGGAGGAAATGACCACCAAGGAACTGATGCCGCGCGGCCGCAAATCCAACCAGGAACTTTCCGCCATGAAGCGCAAGATGAAAAATGTGGCCGCGCTCATTACAAAAACCGAAAAAGAGATAGCCAAGCTCACCGAGCGCTTCAACAAACCGAAGCTGCCGAACGAACAGAAAAAGAATATCGCCGGGATCATAGATAAGAAGCGCAAGGACATCGTCAAGACCATAATCAACCTGAACCTTAACCAGGAAAAAATAAAGCGCCTGACCAACAAGATCAAGAACCTGGCCCACAAAATAAAGGAATACCGCAACGAACTGGAAAAATACCAAAAACAGTACGGCGACCTCGGCAAGCTGAGGATCGACTACGAACTGGTGCGCAGGAACCGCATGCAGCCCGGCGCCTTTAAATCCAAGTGGGGCTATAACCCGACCGAAGTGGAAGCGGCCCTGGATAACATCGCGGCCTTAAAGGAACGGGAGAAGCACCTCATCCGTACGCTGCCGATCAGCCCCGACGACTTCATGACGCTGAACGACAAGATCACCTTTCTCGAAGACCAGATCCTTCAGGACAAGCTGAAACTTATCAAGGCGAACCTGCGGCTCGTGGTGTCCATCGCCAAGAAACATGTTAATTCCAATCTCGAACTTTCCGATCTCATCCAGGAGGGCGGCTTGGGCCTTATGAAAGCCGTGGAGAAGTTCGAGTACAAGCGCGGTTTCAAATTCTCCACTTACGCCACCTGGTGGATCCGCCAGTCCATAAACCGCGCCATAGCGGACCAGGCCCGCACCATCCGCATCCCGGTGCACATGAAGGAAATGGTCTCCAAACTGATGAAGGTCACCCGGAAATACCGGCAGGAATTCGGGCGAGACCCGGCCATAGAAGAGTATTCGAAACACCTTCACATTTCCATGGACAAGGTGAAGAACGCGCTCAAGATCATGCAGGACCCCATCTCGCTTTCCACGCCGATAGGCGAAGACGAGGATTCCCACCTTGAGGACTTTATCGAGGATAAAGGCGGCCTGCCCCCATCCCACTCCGCCCTGGACCTGCTGAGACGCCGTGAAGTGACTAAGATCCTGGATACGCTTACCGACAGGGAAGCCAAGATCATAAAGCTGCGCTTCGGCATCGAATCGGGCTACCCCAGGACCCTTGAGGAAGTCGGCAAGATCTTCCGGGTCACGCGCGAACGGGTCCGTCAGATAGAGGCCAAGGCCATCAGGAAGCTCCGCCACCCCTCGCGCAGCAAGATGCTCAGGGATTATATCGATTAAAAAAACCGCCCGCTATACAAGCGGGCGGTTTTTTCCTTTCTGGACCCGAAAATCCGGTTGGACCCGGATTTTCGGGTTATTTTTCATCCTTATTCTCGGTGAACATGCCCTTGATGATATCACGGGCGATGTCCTTGGCGCCCAGGCCGACCGCTATGGCGAAGGCCAGGCCCAGGGAGGCGAACAGGATGTTCAGACTGGAACGGATGATCTTCATTTCTATGCCCAGTTGCTCCACCGCGGCTATGGCGGTGAACACCAGGATGACGAAGTTCACTATCCTTGAAAGCGATCTCCCCCCCCGGAGATTATTGGCGGCCGCGGAATTGGTCACGACATCGGAGATGAACTTCGCGAACATAAGGCCGCCGAAGGCGATGAAGATCGCCGCCACTATCCTAGGAACAAAACCGATTATAAACCGTTGAAGAATGACCGAGATCACGGTAAGATTGAGGATATTGGCCGCCGTGACGAAAAAGACCATAAGAAGCGACCAGTAAACTATAAATCCAAGGATGGCTGAAGTCGAACGTCCGAAGCCGAAACGGACCATTACCTCGTTAATGCCGACTTGGCTGGTGTATGAATCCAGTTTTACCTTCCTTAGGAACTGCTCCAGGAGAGAGCTCAGGAGCCTGGCGATGAACAAGCCGAAAATAATGAACAGCAAAGCCGCTACGATAGCCGGGATGTAGATGACGAAGGTGGTCCAAATGTGAAGAACGGGGTCTATAAAAAGGTCGGCTGTATCTCTGAGCATTTTGCCTCCGGCCGAGAATTACCTGCGTCCCTATTTTATTAATTCTCAAGGCGGCGTGCAAACTCCCGGCGCATAGCGCAAGCTTAAGGCGTATAAGGAGCTACGGGATTACAAGGTTGATTTCGCTTTTACGGGATCCGCAGGGGCCAGCTTTTTAACGCGGTTTTTTTTCGCCGGAAATATCGGAAAAGTTCTTGCCCCGCCCGGCCGCATCCGGACCGGCCGGACAGAACCAGCGGGGGTGTCGGACGGAGCGTCTCTCATGAGCCCCGGTTTTCCGCCGAAGGCGGGCCCGCGCGGCCGTTCGCCCGCCGTCCGCGCGGCGGCGGGAACGCCGTTCTCTTTTCCGGCGGCCCTGGGGGCGCCGTCGTCTTCTATCGCGATTTTCAGAAGGGCTTTTGAACCTTCCCTGTAAAGAGGATCGCTCACATTGTTAAAATCGTCGAACTCGGTATAACCGGCGCCGCCGGTACCGCCGGCGGGCGCTTTAGCCGCGGAAGCCGCGCCGCCGGCTTTGACTCCGGACCCCGCCGCAGATCCGGGAGTAATTCCAGTCTTGACGGGGGCAGGCCTAGCCGTCAACTGCCTGAGGTCGCCCGCGGCTCCGGTAAACAGGGAAAAAACAAAAAGCTGGGCCGCACAGAAAGCCGCAGATTTGAAACATTTTTTTGTCGCCATGATCTCTCCGTATCGTTACCTTTATAGTATGACTTAAAATCCGGAAATACAGAAGTGGCTAACGACCCTGAATTTAATAGGCCCTTAGGGCCACGGCTGTCTATAAAAATTTCATGGAAACGGCAGGCCTGCAAGTTCACGGGTCCTGCCGGGGGTACAAGTCACTTCCTCCTGCGCTTTACCAGCTCTTCATACAACTCAAGATGCTCCCGTGCCGGCTCCTTCCAGGAAAGGGCGGAGGCAAGCTCGACTCCCCGGGCGCAGAGCCGCCGCCGCAAATCCTGGTCGCCGAGGCGGTCGGCCAGCCCGGCTATCGCACCCGTATCCCATGGCCGGTCAAGGATAAAGGCGTTCTCTCCGTCTTTGAAGAATTCGCTTACACCGGCGTATTTAGTGGTAATGACGGCCAGGCCCATAGCCATCGCCTCAAGCACGGCAAGGCCGAAAGTGTCCATGGGCGTAGGATTGATAAACACATCACCGGCGCTGTAAAGGTCGCGAATATCGGCCCAATCGTTCTTGCAAATGAGCTTCAGCCCCAGGTCCGACGCCAGGTCGGAGAACGGCTGCTCATGGAAAGGCCCGGACGCGACAAGGACGCTGTTGCCGGGGCGACGGGCGGCGGCCAGGCCCCTGATGGCGAATTCAAGCCCTTTCCAGGAATCTCCGATATAAACAAAAGCCAGCTCTTCCGGGGACAGGGCCAGCGCCGCCCGCGCCGAAGCCCGGCGGGCGGCGCGCCAGGCCGGAGAAAACCGCAAGGCGTCGACCCCGTGCCGTATGGTCCGTATCCTGCCGGGCTCCACGCCGTATGCCGTGGAGATCTCACCCGCGGAACGCCTGGAAAGGGCTACCACGCTTTTATAGCGCCCCGGCGCGAACCGTTTTTTTTCTATAAAGGTCCGGATGACCCTGTTCCTGGTGCGCAGGCGCGGCCGGTCGATGGTGAACGGCACAGCCGACAGCTTTTCCACCTCAACCGGCTGCGGATCGTTATGCATCACTATGACATCCTGCCGGACCGTCAGCAGATGGCTGACGACCAGGTCATGGCCGGAGTTCAAAAAAGGCAGGAGGGCGCCGAAAGGCGTGGCCCAGAGCCTGTTGGAGCCCCGCAGGCAGGGGAACCTGTGCAGAAAAATATTCGGGGGCAGGGCTCTCTTCTCCTCTTCCGGCAGAAGCAGGCGGGAAGCGTAGAGATGGACCGTATGGCCGCAGGCGGAAAATTCCCGCGCGTGGGACAGCACCACCCGGGAGACGCCGTTGTTAACGGAAAGCGCGTGAAGGATCAGTGCCAGGTTCATAGAAGGGAGCTCCTCCCCGCCTGGCGCAGGCGCAAGGCAAAATTTAATAGTCCGCTTTTCCCGCTTATGATGCGCCGCGGAACGGCGAAGATGTCCCCGTCGCCCTCCTCCGTGGCGAAACCTATCTTATACCCGGCTTCGGCCAGCGCGCGTTTGGCGGCGGGGGTATAAGCGCCGTAAGGATATGCGAACCAGGTAATTTCACGGCCGAGCGCGTCCTCCAGTCCGCTTTTTGAACGGCAGGCTTCCTTCGCCAGCGCCGGTGCGTCCAGGTCCCTGAAATTACAATGGGAAACGCCGTGGGACCCGATGAGCCAGCCCGCGCCGCCAAGTTCCCTCAGCCCGCCGGGACCGAGCAGGAGGTTCGGGGAATCGTCCGGTTCCCCGTCCCAGAAGGCGCCTCGGCCGAAGCCGGAGAACACCATAAAAAGCGCGGCGCGAAAACCATAATTTTCCAGGACCGGAAGCGCGCGGGTCCTCACGCTTTCGAAGGCGTCGTCGAATGTTATCAGCACCGGTTTATCCGGAAGATCCGCAGGCAGTCCAAGCCTGGAGTTGAGATATTGCCCCGGGTCCACGGTCCTGTATCCAAGCATCGACAACAACCTCATCTGATTGCTGAAATCGGCCGGCGTAACGCAGGTATTGGGATTGGAGTCATGAGCCGAAGGTTCGGCTATCTTATGATAGACCAGCACCGGGATCTTTTGATGTGCGCTCATTAAGGTTTTATTATCCTTTATTTCCGCTTGTGATTTCAATTGCAAAAAAGCGTTCGTTTTGCTAACATATATCTACTATGTACGCAATAATCGAAACAGGCGGTAAGCAGTACTGGGTCATCCCCGGCGAGATTTTGCAAGTCGAAAGGCTCACGGCCAAGGCCGGCGAGGAAGTCACGTTCAAGGCTCTGTGGACGGCGTCGCAGGAAGAAAAAAACGCGGTTCCCGGCAAGTCACCCTCGGCCAAAGTAACGGCTACGGTCGTAAGGCACCTCAGAGGCGACAAAGTTATCGTTTTCAGGAAACGGCCCAAAAAGGCCTACGAGAAGAGCTCGGGCCACCGTCAGGAACTGACTGAACTTCAGATCAAAGAAATTCAGTTGTCATAAGTTTCTGGCTATCCGATTAAACATCCAGAGGTTTGAAAGTTATGGCAGGAACAAAATCCCAGGGTTCATCTACTAACGGAAGAGATAGTCACGGCCAGCGCCTCGGCGTCAAACGCTACGGCAGCCAGACCGTCAAAGCCGGCGAAGTGCTGGTAAGACAGCGGGGGACGAAATTCCTGCCCGGCCTCAATGTGGGGATCGGCTCCGACGACACTCTTTTTTCCAAAGTAACCGGCGTGGTCAAGTTCGAATGGGCGAAGCGCAACAAGAAGCAGTTGAGCGTTTATCCTCAGGTCGCGAAATAACCCCCGCCGCCGCTTAAAACCTCCTAGCAATTAGGAGGTTTTTTGTTATGCGCGTGGGAACGCGTCCCGGGCCGGGCGTTATTCCCGGGGAATTTACCTATGAAGAACGATTTAAATACCGCACCCGGAATTCTAAAGAACCAGACGCGCTCGGAACGCACTGATTTTATCGATACGGCCAGGGTTTATCTCCGGGCCGGCAAAGGCGGAGACGGCTGCGCGTCCTTCCGCAGGGAAAAGTTCGTGCCTTACGGCGGCCCCAACGGCGGGAACGGCGGCAAAGGCGGCGATATTTATTTCGAGGCTTCCACCAATATCACCACGCTGCATGCGATCGCCAACCACCCCCATATCAGGGCCACGGAAGGCGGCCCCGGCCAGAGCAAGCACATGAGCGGACTCAAGGGCTCGGACATCCTGCTGCATGTGCCTTGCGGCACCATTGTAAAGTTCGACGGCCGCGTAGTGGCCGACCTGAAACGCCACGGCGACCGTTTCCTCGCGGCGCGCGGCGGGCGCGGCGGACGCGGCAATACTTCCTTCAAGACCAAGTTCAACACCGCCCCCAAGATCTCGGAGAACGGCGAACCGGGCCAGGAATTCACCGCCGACCTGGAACTGAGCGTTCTGGCGGATATCGGACTTGTCGGTTTTCCCAATGCCGGCAAATCCACCCTGCTCTCCACCATTTCCGCCGCCAAACCCAAGATCGCGGCCTATCCCTTCACCACGCTTACCCCGCACCTCGGCATAGTGTCCCATAAGGGCAAGAGCTTCGCCGCCGCAGACATTCCCGGCCTCATAGAAGGCGCGCATGAAGGCAGGGGTCTGGGGGACCTGTTCCTGAAGCATGTCCTCAGGACCAAACTGCTGATCCACCTGGTGGACCCCGCGGGATTTGGAAAATTCAAACCCGTGGACTCGGTGGCCGTGATCGCCAAAGAACTCAAGACCTATCATCCCGAACTGGCGAAAAAACAGCGCATCCTGGCGGTCAGCAAAGCCGATCTTCCCGAGGCCAAAAAAGTGCACGATGCCCTGGCAAAAAAATACAAGAAACACCCGGTGTTCCTTATCTCAGCGGCCACAGGCGCGGGGATAAAAGGCCTGCTGGACTACATTATAGCCCTGCTGCCCAAAATAAAAGAGCCTGCGGTATACAAACCGGAGCTGGACAGGGATGCGACGGCCCTGCACAAGCCCGTGAGAGAAGGTTTCAAGATAAGCGAAGCGGAAGACGGCCTGATGGAGGCGAACAGCGAAGCTCTGACCACCATCATAGCCATGACCAATTTTAATCAGCCCGATTCCATCAACCGCCTGAGGCGCATCTTCAAGCTTATCGGCCTGGACAAAGCGCTGAAGAAGGCGGGAGTTCTCCCCGGCGACCAGATAAGGATAGCCGGCAAAAACTTCGAATGGTCGGAGCATCAGATAACCCCCCCGCACAAGCGATCCAAGTTCGCCTACAAGTACCAGACCAAATAAAATGTCGTCGGACAGCCGTGCGTTAACACGGCTGTCCCGGCGGAAAATAGGCCTGGACCGTTGGCAGGGCTGTCCCGGGAAAATTTTAATGAAACGGCGGGCTGCAAGTTCAGGGTCCTGCCGGACATGGGGCCCATCGGGCCTGCGGCCGGCCCGGCGACTTCGCGCCGGTTGCCTGTTCATTGAATTGTGCTACGCACCCCTCGGCCCGATCCAACCCATGTCCGTCACCCTTCCAACTTTACCCCGCCGCCCTTCACACAAACGGCAATGTGAGCTGCAAATCTTGCCTAAATACTTTAATATTCAATCGTGATCCCGCCC
>JBAYJD010000069.1:0-12584 GCA_041665305.1 Elusimicrobiales bacterium | reverse complement strand
TGAATATAGATATTACGAGTGCTTCCAGTTTTGTCAAAGACACATAAGCTTTAATACACTCCACGCTAAAACTTGTTACGAGGCCGGCCAATGCACCCATTAATAATTTTTTTGTCATATATGTACCCTTGTTTAGAGCAATTATTGTCGCCGGCGCGGCTGTTTTTACGCCGGCCAGGGAACCAAGAGAACAAAACGGCCCTTGAAAAGCCGCTGACGGAGTTTTTAAGCACGCTCAAATCCTGCTCGCGCCACCTCCCGGCCTCTAACGGCACAGACTCTCCAGCACCTTCATTAGTCGGTTTTTTATCTGTGATCATTAGTTATCTACGCGCACGAACTACAATTTATTACGCATACCCTCCGAAATTACCCCCGCCGACACCAGCCCCGGATCAGGTAGTACGCTATTATCGCGCACCGGAGGCGGCCAGGCGCAGGTCTTTGCGGTATTGGGCCACGGAGCGGCGGGACAGCTCTACGCCATGACGGGCTTTCAGTTCGGCGCGCAACCCCTCATCGCTTAATTCAGGGTTCCCGGACGCTATGGAATAAAGCCGTTCCAGATTTACCGTCTTTGAACTCGGCAAAAGAACGCTCATGGGCGCCTCCATTCCCCAGGGAAGCTGTACGGATTTATTTGAAACCAAACGGTTCAGTACGCTTGGATGAACCTCAAGATTGTGGGCCAAGGTTTTTTGGGACAACGGGCGGCGGCGGCCCGGCTCGCCGCTGAGCAGATAATCGGCCTGTATGCTTATAAGGATTTCCAATGCCCGGTATAGCGTGCTCTTGCGGCTATCGGCGTACTCCACCCGCTTGAGCGCTTTCTCAATGCCGCTTCGCTCCGGGAGCGGCAGGTCCATAAGCAGGGCCGAAAGCTTATCCGGATCCACTTTATACCGCCCCTTCCAGATCTCGCGGTGAAAAAATGTCAGTACAGGCGTTCCATTTTCTATCTCGATCCCGGCCACCGCGCTGAAAACTTTTGCCGCCGGGGCCGCGACGGGACCATCGAATTCGGCCTGTATGAAAGCGCGGTCGACGAAATCCCGCAAGCGCGAGGCATTTATAACCGTAATATTACATTCCCTGGCCCTTTCCGCATCGCTCATTACCGCGTCCTTCAAAAAACAAGCCTCGAACTTCTCCTGGCCTATGCCCTGTATTAATCCGACCAGGTCGCCTTTTCCATCGGTAAGCTCGGGCAGATAGCCGCTTGTCAGCTTCAGTCCGTAGCCGGCGTAACGGCGGGCCGCATAACGCGCGGCGGGAAATTCCGCAAGATTAATGGCCCCGGATGTTTTCAGCAGCAGAAAGAATCGGTTCCCCTCCATATTCGCCAGTTCTTTTTCAAATGCCTCTTCCGACATTTCAGCCATGTGCGCGAGTTTAAGCGCGCCGATAAGCGCGGCTGAAGTACGAACGGAGGCCGAAGCGGTCAATCGTTGTTTATGAATGTGTTTCATATTAGATCCCAGGCATATTATAGATTTTCCTCCCATACAGAGCAATTTTAATGCCAATGTATAAGCGATCTATATTTATGCTCCAAATATAGCTCCACCTGCGCACAATTTCTGTATAATAACTTAAAGCGGATACATTTTCATTTGAAAATGTATATTCCCGGAAGAGAAGGTCCCTATGGAAAAGCTGAATATCCTTGTTTTAGAAGACGATAAGCTGGCCCAAAAAGTGATGGCGGCGCAGCTTGCAGCCCACAATATAGACCTGGCCGACGATCTCAAGACCGCATTACAAAAAATTAAAACCGGGAAATACGATGTCGGATTCTTCGACCTGATGCTGGGCCCGGACGACAGCTGCTCGGGGCTTAAAGCCATTCAGCCCGCGGTAGCCAACGGGATCCACGCGGTAGTGGTCTCCAGTTCGGATTCCGAAGAGATGATCGACCGGGCCTACGCCCTAGGAGCTTCGGATTTTTACGCCAAGGGCAACGAAGAATCCAATGTGGCGGACATACTGCGTAAGTTTGTACAAAACAGGAAAGCCGCAGGCGCGGCCGATATTTTCACCTCGGCCTTTATAACCTGCGACCCCGAAACCCGGGCCGCCGCTTCAGAGGCGCTGAAATACGCGCCGACCGAGCTGCCGCTACTGATCTTAGGCCCCTCCGGCACCGGTAAAACCTCTTTGGCTAAGATCCTGCACCAGCAGTCCGGTCGCGAGGGATCCTTTGTCGCCATCAACTGCGCGGCTTACACCGATGACCTGCTTGAAGCGGAAATGTTCGGCTACAGAAAAGGCGCATTCACCGGCGCGCAGGAAACCCGCAAAGGCCGCCTCCTTGAGGCGCATAAAGGGACGCTGTTCCTGGACGAAATAGGAACCATGAGTCTTAATATGCAGATAAAGCTGCTGAAAGCCATAGAGGAACGGTCTTTCTACCCTCTGGGTTCGGATAGGCCTGAGCAGTCGGACTTCCGCATCATCAGCGCCACCCTGGAAAACCCGCAGGCGCTGATAACCAGCGGAAAAATGCGTTTTGACTTATTTCAGCGTGTACACGGATACACCATCAATCTAAAACCGCTCTCAAAAAGGACGGGGGATATCTTTCATCTGGCGCAGCATTTCACAAAAGGCGGCAAACGGCTGTCCTTCACCACGGAAGCCAGAGAGTATATGGAAAACTACTCCTGGCCGGGCAATGTGCGGGAACTTAAAAAATTCATAGATCTTCTTTCCTCCGGCTCCGGCGGCCGGATAGCCGCAGAAACCGTGCAGAAGCATTTAAAAGGGCATGAAAAATCTCCCGGCAACGCCAGTGCTAACGGAGACCTTTACGCTTATGCCCTTAAACATGGCCTGGATGCCGCTATAGATAAAGCGGCTTCCGAAATAATAATAAGAAACCTTGGCGAAAACGAAGGCAAGAAAACTAAAACCATGGCGGATCTGAAAATTTCCACTCGACGGCTTTATTCAACACTTAAAAAGAACGGGATCAGTTTATAGGAGGATCCATGCCGCAACAATCTGACGCGACAAAACTTTTGCATGACCTGAAAGCCAAGTGTTCCAGCCTCAAAAGCGCCTCCGACATTTTTAAAAATTGTTCTTCCGCCGAAAAACGGGAAATGCTGGCGCTAATGAACGCCGCCGCCGCCGACATCGCAGCCATAATGGGCGAATTGTCCAAAATCTCCTAAACGCCGTCACTTCCCGCGAAATGCTTTTGTCGCGGTCCGCAAATCCGCAAATCTCTGAACTGAAAGCCTTTTCCGCCTCAGTCAGCATTTTGGCTGCTCCTTATTCCCCACATTCAAGCATGTGCATTTCTTAGCGGCCAGCAGCAGCCTCTGGCGGCGCGGGGGATCGATATATTTGTTCTGAACAGAGCTTCCTGAAGCCAGGCGTTTATTCAGCGGACTTTTGTGGCGATACCCCCTATGCTCCATTTCGGCCACCAGCTTCGCATGACGCAAATAAAGGGCTTTCAACCGGCCGTGCCAGCGCAGGGTTTCGGGATGCCTGGAATAACCCTTTCTCCCCTGCGTCAGCACCACCCAGATACAATGCAGTTCCCTATGCTCGCCAAGTAAATGGCTGCGGCACAACAATCTCGGTTGTATATCCCATATTCTCATGCCGAATTATTCCCAGATAGCTACCGCTCTTCAAGATTCAAGACCTGACCCCGCCTCTGCGAAACAGGCTGTTGGACAAAAACCGCTTTCCGCCCCCTCTCGAAAGGTTAATCGGCTCAGCAGTCTTCGTTAAAACTGTCGCGGAAACGCTTGGCGGGATTCTCAAAAACCACATCTTTCGGGTTGAATGTCTCCGGATTCCAGCCGTCCAGCCAGGTCAGCAGCGCAAGAGCCTCGTCATCCTCATCCGAAATAGCCTTACTGGTCGCCACCTCCACGCAGCCCGCGTAGCCGCCGAGCCCGCCGCAATCCTCCGGCGGGCAGGCCCGCTGCCCATCCAGGCACACCGGGTATTTCATCCCGGCTTTTTTAAGCTGTATATCCTCAAGCAGCACCTCGTGCCGCCAACCGTCGCCGAAATCATACTCATAGATCGCAGAGTCTTTTTCTTTTTTGAAAAATTCAGCAAGCATAATTTCCGGTGTGAAACCATACGGCTTTTTATGCAGATCTTCAACCGCATAAGGGGATTCGATGCGAACCTTCCGCCTTCCCTGCATTTCATAGGCATGCAAATGGCTGTCGGCCCAGCCCATAGCGTTCTGGATAGCCACATGCAGATCGTAGAAAGTATAGGAGCCCGGCACCTGTATCCGCCGCCAGATCGCCGGCTCCACCCCGATCAAGGTTATTTTAAACTGAAAAACCGTTTCAAACGACCGCTTCCGCGGAATCGTAAACGAAACCTCTTTATTACCAGCCATCAAACCTCCATTGTCCTCGTTTTCCGGTTCAACCACTCGGCAGACATCCTTGCCGCACGCCTTACATTTGCCTCTAAGAATCAGGGATTTTCGTATTATCTCCGCAGTTTCAAGAACGATGTGAACTGAACTACGGCAATTACCGCACCATACATTTGCCAGAATCTTTCCTTGTATATCCGGGGGAATCTGTGCCCATCGCCTCACGGCGCTAGGGGTGAATATATTTGTCGGCTTGGATATTTTCATATTGTCTTCACTTTATAGGGCACACATGTCACAGCATAAAGTCCGCTTTCGATCTGGCGCACCAGCACGCTGCGGCTCCAGTTGCGAGTAATTGTTGCCTGCAAGCCAGGCTTTATAGCTTTTATCCTGGATTAAGTGGTATTTCATATTTTTTTTGCCTCGTCGCCCAACTTTGCGGTTTGGCATTTCGTCTCTGAAACGATGACTGATTAAAACGATATTTTTTGAAAACCCCTAAAATCTATTATATTGCTTTGCGTCGCAAATTGCTATTAGAGCTATGGTCGGGCCCAAAACGGATGTCTCTTCATTCATGACTGCCTCGTTTTAC
The DNA here is from genome assembly GCA_041665305.1 of Elusimicrobiales bacterium. Lineage (GTDB taxonomy): Bacteria > Elusimicrobiota > Elusimicrobia > Elusimicrobiales > UBA9959 > YA12-FULL-51-18. The sequence goes on along the minus strand of JBAYJD010000069.1, from coordinate 7,626 downwards.
TTTTCATGCGCCACCTTCGGACTCAACACCGAGCCGGGGGCGAAATGAAAACCCCCTGTCACCGGGCAAGGGTTAAAGATACCCCATTTATTTTTCTCCGAAACGCGATATCGTGCGAAACTACCACCAGTATTCCCTGGAATGATCCCAACGCCTCCTCCAATATTTTAATGCTCCTTATATCCAGGTGGGTTGTGGGTTCGTCTAGAATAGCGATATCGGCCCCGCACACTAGAAACCTGGACAGCTCCACCTTGCGCCGCTGGCCTTCGCTGAGTTTTGCTAAAGGCTCAAACATCATTTCACCTTTCGCGCCCAGTTGATCCAGCATGGTGCAGGCGGCCTGAAGCGATTCCGGCGGGAAATAGTCAGAGCCCTTTGACACCCCGCCCGCCGCACGCCAGAACTGCGGCAAGTAAAACACTTTGGCCGCACCGTTGCGGACTACCGTCCCGAAGTCGGCGGAAATTTCATCGGCAAGAATTCGCAGCAGCGTGGACTTCCCCGTTCCATTATCTCCTTCCACGCAAAGCCTGTCTCCGGACTTCAGGTAAAAGGAAAGATCGCTGAAAAGCGTATTATCCCCGGCTTTTTTCCCCAGGCTGGAGGCCTTCAGGAACGACTTGGCGCCGCCGCCGGAAAAGAATATGCGGCGGTTCTTCTGCACGAATGGTTTAGAGCGCTCAAGCTCCTCTATTTTCTCCCGCGCCCGCTCAGCAGCCCTCGCGGATTTTTTCTGCAACCGCGCGGCGCGCGCGCCGATAAAACCTTTGTCCGCCGCGCCTTTCTTCTCTTTCTCCTTAGCCGCGCCCCAGTTCCTATAGTTGCGCTCCATTTCTTTCAACCCGCTTATCTCCCGTTCGATTTTTTCCTTCTTGCTTTCGGCCCTGGCGAAGGCCGCGCTCTTCTGCTCCGCATACGAGGCATAGTTTCCGGCATAAATAGAGAATGCCAGCCTTTCCAGTTCAAATACTTTATCCACGCACCTATCCAGGAACGCCCTGTCATGCGAAACCACCAGGCAGGCGCCTTTAAAGACCTTTATCGCGTCAACAAGCCGCTTCAGGGCAGATCCGTCCAGATAATTGGTCGGCTCATCGAGCAGATACATATCCGGACCGCGCAGGAAACCGGCCATCAAGGCCAGCATCTTCCTTTCCCCTCCGGAGAAACTTTCGACAGGCCGCTCAAGCGCTTCATCGTCAAAGCCAAGACCGGCCGCCGCCCTGATTATTGTGTCGCGCAATTCCCAGCCGCCGGCTTCCGTTAAATCCGCGGCGGCGTTTGCCTCCCCAGCCGTCTCATCAGAAGCGGTCCCGCGTCGATACCCCCGGTCAAGGCTGCTCAACACCCAGGCCATCGCGCTCATATCGCCGCCCGCAACATCTTCCTGCCTAAGGAGGAACACATCACCGTTACGCCAGGACACCGATCCGCGCTCCGGCTCCAGCTCCCCGGCGATAAGCCGCAGGAGCGTGGTTTTACCGCTGCCGTTGTCGCCCAAAAGGGCCGTCTTGTCCCCGGCATAGATAAAGAAAGACGCGCCGGAAAACACGGACTCGGAAGAACCGGGATAGGAGAAAGCCAATTCTTTGGCCTCCAATAAAACATTACCCATAGGAATACCTCCTGGATAATCGATGCAAATATTTAGGAATGGCCGGCATAGCGCCGGCGGAGAAACGAAGAACCGATTAGTGGCTGGAATTGTCCATAATAGCGCCGGGATTGGTTCCCGGCACGATTTAATTATATAAAAATATTTATTCCGGGTGACAGTATACTTAATACCTGCCGGGCCGAATTAAAAATATACTGTCACCAGCCACCATGCGCAAATATTGTAGAATTATCAATGAAACGCGCCGATGTAGCTCAGCGGTAGAGCAACCGCCTTGTAAGCGGTAGGTCGCCGGTTCAATCCCGGCCATCGGCTGATTTTAATTTGCTGCGAGGCGGTTCCGTCTTCCAGGGCGGAGTATGGGAAAAATTTTTACCGCTACCGCCTCCGTCACAACAAAGGATAAAATGAAAAGCACCATGATACGCACCGGCTTTCTGGCGATCTTGACCGCGCTGCCCGCTTCGGCTGAGATGGGCTCTAAATTTAAAATAGATATGTACGGTTTTATAAAGACCGACTTTATCTACTCGGACCACGGCACCTCCACTAACGAGCTCAGGACCTATACCACGGGCGGACGCAATGAAAGGTCTTTCAGGGTCTCGGCAAGGTCGACGCGCTTCGGTTTCGACATAAACAACGGCGCTAAGGTCACAGGCAAAATAGAAGCGGATTTTAACGGCCTTTCAGATTCCATAGGCGGGACCGCGGGGACGACCGCCGATCTGCGGCTGAGGCACGCTTACGCGGTCCTGACCGCGGGCAAGACGGAATTTCTGGCCGGCCAGACCTACTACCCGATAACGGCCGACCTCCCGGAAACTTTTAACGACTACAGCATGGGCAATTCCGGGGCGCTCTGGGCCAGGGCGCCCCAGCTGCGCGCCACTTACAGACCGGTGGACAGGCTGAAATTTATAGCGGCCGTCACCAGGCCGACCTCGAAATCGACGGACGCCGAAGGCACGCACTCGGCGCTGCCGGGGCTGCAGGGCAAGGTAGAAAAAGAGCTGGGTAAAGCGCGGGTAAGCCTGGCCGGAGCCTGCGCGGTATGGAAAAGCACCTCAACGCAGAAAAGCGCCGATGTATCCGCGCTGGTGGCGGCTTTTTATGTACCGTATTCCATCTATACTTTCTACGGAGAGGCCTGGACCGGACGGAACATGTCGGACTTTCTGGGCGGGCTGGGGAACACCGGCTACGGGGAGAAGGCCGTGACCTCCAGCGGAGGGTTTCTGGCCCTGAAGATAAAACCGCAAAGCACATTCTGGTTCAACGCCGTTTACGGCGAGGACGACCCGGATAATTCAAAAGTGGCGGTCGGCGGAAGGACAAAGAATTCAACCGCCTTCGTCAACGCCGTGATCCACCTTGACGACTGCGTGGATGTCGGACTGGAAACCGCCGCTCTGGTCACGCAATACAAGGGCGCGGCCGGACTTTATAACCGGTCTTCCATGAACTACCAGTTCATGTTCAAATTCCTGTTCTGATCATTTCCCGGGAATTCAAAAAGTGTTATAATACCTTTAGTAATCATTACGGCCTGTTCGTCTAGCGGCCTAGGACGCTGCCCTCTCAAGGCAGAGATCACGGGTTCAAATCCCGTACAGGCCGTATCTATATTTTAAGCGAGCCAACTGCTTGGCTCGCGGCGGGATTTGAAAAGCGGAGCGTTGCCAAGCCGGCAGGCGGCGGCAGTGAGCTGGGGCCGCGAACGCGGACTCGCGACGGCGAGGACGCGATTTGTGGCCAAATCCCGTACAGGCCGCCACAATTTGCGGGCGGGAAGCCGTCCCACCTTTTTAAGAAAAACGGGGGACGGCTTTTACTTTAAAAGCTACGCGCGGACAAGGATCGAGCCATGGAAATAGGTATCGTAGGACTTCCCAATGTCGGCAAATCGACGCTCTTCAACGCCCTTACCAGGGCGGGCGCCGCTTCCTCCAACTACCCGTTCACTACCATCGACCCGAATGTGGGAGTGGTGCCGATACCCGACAAGCGGCTGGACGCTCTTTTTGAAATTTTCAAACCGCCCAAAAAAGTCCCTTCCTACATAAAATTCGTGGACATCGCCGGGCTGGTGAAAGGCGCTTCCAAAGGGGAAGGGCTCGGCAACAAGTTCCTGGCCAATATCCGGGAGGTGGACGCGATCGTGCAGGTGGTGAGGGTGTTCGACGACCCGGATGTAGTGCATGTGCTGGGCGAAGTGGACCCCATCCGCGATATCGAAGTGATCGAGACGGAACTGATGCTGGCCGATCTTGAAGCGGTGGAGAAAATGATAGAGAAAAATACCGGGGCCGTGCGTTCCGGCGCCAAGGAAGCCAAAGAGCGGCAGGAAAAACTGGAAGCGATCAAAAAGCTGCTGGCCGAGGGCAGGCCGGCGAAGGACGCCGGCTACGCCGCGGATGAAGTGCGCGACTTCAACCTGCTTACGGTAAAACCGGTTTTTTTCGTGGCGAACACTTCCGAAACCCCCAACGCCGCCGTGCAGGCGAAACTCCGCGAATTCGTTAACGCGCGGGGAGCCATCCTGGTGGAGATCTCGGCCAAGATAGAGTCCGAAATAATAGAGCTGCCGGACGAGGAGAGGGCGTTGTTCCTTAAAGACCTAGGCGAGGAATATACCGGACTTGAAAAAATGATCCTGGCCGGTCAGAAGCTGCTTAACCTTATTTCTTTTTTTACCGCCGGTTCCGAGGATGAAGTGCGCGCGTGGAGCCTGCGCCGCGGCCTGAAAGCGCCGCAGGCGGCCGGCCGCATACATACCGATTTTGAAAAGGGCTTCATCCGCGCCGAAATTTATTCCTTTGAGGATCTCGTAAAATACCGGGATGAAAAGGCGCTCAGGGAAAAAGGCCTTATCCGCTCGGAAGGCAAAGAATATATCATGAAGGACGGCGATGTCTGCTTTTTTAAATTCAATGTATAGACCCGGCTTATGGGCGCTTTAGAGCTTGAGCTAAATACGGACATCCTGCCCAAACTGGGCCTGAACCCCAAGCAGCTTGAGGCCGTGCGCTATTTCGGCGGGCCGGTGCTGATCCTGGCCGGCGCGGGCACGGGCAAGACCAAGACTCTCACTTCCAAGATCGCGCTTTTGATCTCCTCCGGGGTTCCGGCCGCGCGCATCCTCGCCATCACCTTCACCAATAAAGCCGCCCAGGAAATGCAGCACCGGATCGCGAAACTGGTGCCTTATTCGGGCGGGATGTGGATCCACACTTTCCACTCGTTCGGCGCGCGCCTGCTGCGCGCCCACGGCAGGCTTATAAACATCAAGCCGGATTTTGTCATCTACGACGAGGACGACCAGAAAAAACTTATCCAGCTCTCGCTGGAGGAACTGGGCCTCGAAAGCGAGAAGAACAAGGCCGCGGTCTATGTTTCCATCATCTCCCGGGCCAAGGACGACCTGCTGGACGCCCAGTCCTACATGATAAACGCGGAAGCTTCCGGCGATCCGAACCGCGTCAAGGCCGCCCAGATCTATCTCCGCTACCAGAAAAAGATCAATGAGGCCGGGGCGCTGGACTTCGGGGACCTTATCATACGGACGGCCGAGCTTTTAAAGGCTAACGACGAGATCTGCGGGTACTTCCAGGAATATTTCCGGTATATCCTGGTGGATGAATACCAGGACACCAACCACGCCCAGTATGTGCTGATAAAGACCCTGTCCGCCAAACAGCGCAGCCTCTGCGTCGTGGGCGACCCGGACCAGTCGGTGTACGGGTGGCGCGGCGCGGACATCAGGAACATCCTGGAATTTGAAAAAGATTTTACGGACGCAAAAACGATCGTACTGGAGCAGAACTACCGTTCCACCTCCAGGATCCTCCAGGCCTCCAATGAGGTGATCAAGCATAACAGAAGCCGCAGGCCCAAGGACCTCTGGACCGAAAAACCGGACGGGGAAGCGGTGGAGATGCTGGAATACGCCAACGAGATGGAAGAGGCCAAAGGGATCATGGAGAAGGTCAAATGGCTGACGGCCCGGGCGGGCTACGGCTACAATGAGATCTCGGTTTTTTACCGCACCAACGCCCAGAGCCGCTCTTTTGAAGAAATGTTCCGCAGGGGGCGCGTCCCCTTCCGCCTGATAGGCTCCGTCAGGTTCTACGACCGCAAAGAGATCAAGGATACGATAGCCTACCTTAAGATCCTGGTCAACCCCGCCGACACCGTAAGCCTGCTGCGGATCATCAACACCCCGGCCCGCGGCATCGGCAAGACGGCCCTTGAAAAGCTCATGACCTATGCGCGGCTGAAGGAGATACCTATTTACGACGCCATGCTGGCGGAGGATCAGATCCCCGGCCTGACCCCGGCGGCGCGGCGCGGGATGAGGGAATTTCTCGCCATGCTGGATGAGGTGAAGTCCGACCTGTTCACCAACACCCCGACCCTGATGCTGGAAAAAGTGCTGAGCAAGTCCGGCTATTGGCAGTCCATCGAGGAAGAATCGCAGAAGGACCCGGAGGGGACCATCGACCGGCTGGGCAACCTTCAGGAACTGGTCAACGCGATAAAGGAGTTTGAAGACAAGGTGAGAAAAGAGGGCGGCGCGCCCACCCTGCACAAGTATCTGGAGGAGGTAATGCTGGCCTCGCAGGTGGACGGACTTAACACCGACACCCACGCCGTCACGCTCATGACCGTGCATCTGGCCAAAGGCCTGGAATTTCCTGTCGCTTTTTTGTCGGGCCTTGAGGAAGGTCTTTTTCCCATAAACTCCGCCAATTCCTCCGAAACGCATATGGAAGAGGAACGGCGCCTGGCATATGTCGGCATGACCCGCGCCAAAGACAAGCTTTACCTGACCTGGGCCCAGACGCGGAGGATCTTCGGGACGACTTACCCGAACATGGCTTCCAGATTTATTTTTGAAAGCAAGATCACGACGCAAACCGCGCCGGGGCGCGCCGAAGAGGCGGTCGAAGCCGATCCCGCCTGTACGCCTGCGCCCCCCGTCCCCAGGGTGGGGAAAGGCCGCAAAGTGGCGCACCCCGTATACGGGGCCGGCCGCGTGGTGGACCAGATAGGCTCCGGCGAATTCGCCAAGGTGACGGTGGTTTTCGACAGCGGCGTAAGACAAACTTTTATGCTTAAATACGCCCCGCTCCAGCCTATCTAGCGGATACCGGGGAACTAACAAAAAAAGACGCGGCCCATATGGCGGAGCTGACTCATGCCGGGAACTGAAAAAATACTGGAACATTCGGCGGGCGGAGTGATCCTGACGGACAACCGGGTGCTTTTGATACGGATGAACACGCTCAAAGGCGAAAAGGTCTGGACCTTTCCTAAAGGCCACCTTGAACCGGGAGAGACCCCCCGGGCCGCGGCTATAAGGGAAGTAGCCGAAGAAACCGGCTATGACTGCGAGATAATCCGCGACCTTTATACCGCCGGATATTCATTCGTACGGAACGGCCGCCAGGTGGAGAAAGATGTGCGCTGGTATCTCATGAAACATCTGGGCGGCGACGGCGTTGTAAAAACGCCCGAAGAGATATCCGGCAAAATGTGGTGTTCGCTCGATGAAGCGAAACAATATTTAAGCTACCCCAGCGATCTGGAAATAATAGAACTCCTGAGAAAAATTTGCGCGGCATAATGTCTCCCCGCAAGCGCTACCCTGGCGGGAGCGCGGCCGCGGTGCGGACGATAGCGTGCCCGGCAGCCCCATGCCCCCGGCACGCCCGCGAACTTGCAGGCCTGCCGTTTCCTTATGTCGGACAGGCTCCTAGGATCCCGGTGACACGGCCTCGGCTATACCAGAAAATTTTAAGGAAACGGCGGGTTACAGGTTCGGGGTCCTGCCAGCTATGGGGCCCATCGGGCCTGCGGCCGGCCCGGCGACTTCGCGCCGGTTCCTCCTCGGCCCGATCCACCCATAGCTGTCACCCCGCCAATTACACCCCGCCGCCCTTCATACAAACGGCAATATAAGCTGCAAATCTTGCCTACCGTGGTTTAATATTTAATGTGAT
>JBAYJD010000068.1:0-12703 GCA_041665305.1 Elusimicrobiales bacterium | reverse complement strand
AATTTCCGCTTCGAGGGGTTCAGCGTAGCGACCAAGCGAAGCGCCGGGAGCAAGCGACGATGAAATGGGGGGCAGAGCCCCCCTTGTGGAGCACCGGGCCGATTTCCTTTAGAGGTCCGGCGGTAATCCGCCCCGCGCGTGAGTACAGCGCGGGGTGCGACAGGTGAGGTGCGACAAACGGAGGCCACATGGATGTCAAGACCCTTGGCAGGATAACCAAATGGATGGAATCTACCGATCTGGAAGAGGTAACCTGGAAGAACGGCGGGGACAAGATCAGCCTTAAAGTCAACAATTCCCCCGAGTCTCACAGCAAATTCTCCTCCACCATTGAACCGGTGGCGTCTCCTTCCATCGGCATTTTCCGTTTTGCCCGTCCAGGTAAAACCAATACCCTGAAAGAGGGCTCCGCCGTGAAAAAAGGCGCCGAGCTGGGCGTGGTGGAGGTGGCAAAAGAATTAAATCCCGTCATCTCTCCCCTGGACGGTTATCTCAAGATCATTTCCGTGGAAGACGGCAAGACCGTGGAATACGGCCAGCCGTTGTTCTTTATCGAGCCCAAGTAAAATAGCGGGCTGAAGGCGGGTATGCGGGCCGCAGAGCCGGCGCCTTGCGCGCCGTATTTGCGATGGCGTGACCCGAGCAAAACGCGTCGGCTCTATGCGCCTGGAAGGTTTCAACTGAAACTTTCAGGTTAACCGGCCCGGGGTCCGGACTCCTGATACCGATCCAGCTAGGATAAAACAAATGGCTCAGAAATATGCGGTCATAAAATGCCAGAAGTGCGGGTCCCTCTCGAACATAATAAGCGATACTTGCGTAAAGTGCGGTTCCAGGCTTGAGAAGGTCTGCGGCGAATGCGGGTTTTTGAACGCGGTGGAGAATAATCACTGTTACCAATGCGGTATTCTGCTGGCCCTCAGGCCCGGCCAGCCGGAAGAGCCCGGCGCGGCTCCCGCCAAGCCGGTCCCTCCTCCCCCCGCCGCGGGTGAAAAGCCCTCGGAAAAGCCCAAATTCCAGTTTGAGATGCAGCCTATACAGGATACTGTGACGGAGAAGGAAGATTCTTTCAGGCAGCGCAGCAAGGGCGCGGCGGCCCCGGTACCCCCGCAGCCCGCGTTCATCCCCCCTGCCCCGGCCGCACCTCCCCTGCCGCCCGGACCGGAAAGGATCCATCTGACCTCGCGCATTTTTATCACAAAGGACCTTTCAGGCGCGCTCGTTATAGCCGGACTGCTGGCCGTCCTTGGTTTTTTTCTGTATTTGATAGCGGCGCCGTATATCCCCAAGTTCTCGCTCAAGATGGCCGCCAACAGCTATCTCAAGAAGCTTTCCACCGGCCGGTATGCGGAAGCGTACGCGATGCTTTCAACTAATTCCAAGTCGGCCTGCTCCATGAAAAGTTATGTCGAATACGGCAAGCAGTATTACGGCAAAATACCCTCCTGGGAGTTCAGGAATGTGGAGGTGTTCGCCATGGAACAGGATGCCGCCATGGTGCGGTATCAGTTGAGGGAAGGGACCGGTTCCTGGCGTACGGATTACATTTCGTTCGTCAAGGAACATGACAACTGGATGCGGCCGTATATCTGGATGCTTTTTGAACCCATCGACACCGCTATCGCCAAGCAGGATTACCCCCAGGCGCTGTTCCTGGCGCAGCGGCTTTATCTGACCGACCCGATCGATCCGCGCACTTCCGGCTATCTGTGCGTGACCGAGTTCTTTCTGGGGCTTTACGACAAGGCCGCAGATGCCTGCAGGAAGACCCTCGTTTCCGCAAAAACCTACCCGGTGGGGTTCAGCGCGGAGGAAATTTTCTGGTTCAAGTTCTATTACGCGGACAGCCTGCGGTTCACCCGGAAGCTGTCGCTGGCGTTGGATGAGTACGGGGAATTACTTAGATCAGACGCCCTTTCGGCTAAGGAACAATGCCCGCTTTTTATGAGCCGGGCCGACGCCTTCGTAAAACTCACCAGGTACGACTCGGCTCTCGACGATATGCTTAAGGCCGACGGCGTGTGCGTCGACGAGCCGAATCGCGCGGAAGTGGCGAGACGCATGCGTTTTATGAACGGGGACGCGCGCGCTGAAGCCGTTTCTTTCGCGCAGCGGACCAAGATCCGGGCCGATCTGCCGCCTTTCATGGAACTGCGCCGCGCAGAGCGGGAGTCGATGGCGGCGCGGCTGGGGCCCAAGAACGCCCGGTATATGCCGAAAGACAGCTGGGTGGCCGCGCATCTTACCGGCCCGGAATACCGCGTCGTGCTCAGGCAGGAGGGGCTCAATTCCCGCACCCGGCAGAGAGATCTTAAGAATGTTTATGTTTTCATGGTAAACCTGTGGACCGGAGTTATCAGGCTTGAAGAAGGGGCGCTGCCCCCGCAAGTCAACTCCGCTGTGCGGAAGTAACTGGAGGTTTTTGTCTATGTTCAACAAGATATTGGTCGCCAACCGGGGTGAGATCGCCATCAGGGTCATCCGTACCCTGAAAGAAATGGGTATACGGTCGGTGGCGGTTTATTCCGAGGCGGACCGGCCCTGCCTGCATGTAAGAGAAGCCGACGAAGCGGTTTGCATCGGTCCGGCCATGGCAAGGGAGAGTTACCTTAATATCCCCGCCATAATCTCCGCGGCGAAAGTTACAGGCGCCGAAGCCATCCACCCAGGCTACGGTTTTTTGTCCGAAAATCCGGTGTTTTCCGCCGCCTGCGTCGAGAACGGCATAGTTTTCATAGGCCCCAGCCCCAGGGCCATAGAGATGCTTGGGCATAAATCCAGCGCCCGCAAGATAGCCGTTAAGGGAGGGATACCCGTCACCCCCGGCACCAGGGACTGCGTAACGAAGGATTACCTGAAGGAAGCTGAAAAAATAGGCTTTCCCATCATGATCAAAGCCGCGGCGGGGGGAGGCGGCAAGGGCATCCGTATCGTCAGGGAAAAAGGGATGCTCGACCATGAGTTCCAGATGGCCTCTTCCGAAGCCAAGGCGTCCTTCAATAACGGGGATGTTTATTTTGAGAAGTACATAGAATGTCCGCGCCATGTAGAAGTCCAGTTCGCCCGCGACTCAAAAGGCAATACCGTCGCTTTCCCGGAACGGGACTGTTCCATCCAGCGCCGTCATCAAAAATTGGTGGAAGAGTCGCCGTCCCCCGCGGTGGACCGGAAACTTCGCGGCAGGCTGGAAGAGGCCGCCGTCAGCCTGGCCGACACCGCCGATTATGTCGGAGTGGGAACGGTGGAGTTCCTGATGGACCGGGAGAAGAATTTTTATTTCATGGAGGTCAACACCCGTTTGCAGGTCGAACACCCGGTCACCGAAACCATCACCCGGACCGACCTGGTCAGGGAGCAGATCCTGATAGCGGCCGGGGAAAACCTAAGCCTGTCCCGTTCCAGGGCGTCCGCTTTCGACGGCCATGCCATAGAGCACCGCATCAATGCCGAGGATTTTTCCAGGAATTTCGCGCCTTCCGTGGGCCGCATCGAGGAATGGGTCGTTCCGGGCGGGCCCGGTATCAGGCTGGATACCCATATGTACCAGGGGTACACGCTGCCGGTCTATTATGACAGTATGCTGGCCAAATTGATCGTGTGGGGGCCGGACCGCGCCGCCGCCATAGCCCGTTCCAGGCGCGCCCTGGGGGAGTTTAAAGTGCTCGGCGTCTCCACCACCATAGACGTGCATAAAATGATAGTGGATTCCCCCGAGTTCCAGTCCGGAGCCGTGGATACCGGCTTTATGGAAAGGCTGCTGGCGCCGGCCGCCGGCGTGAAATGACCACAAAACATAAGATCCTGACCCTTCAAAACGCCCTGGCTGCGGCGCGCAAGGCTTCGCTGGCCGGAAAAAAAACGGTTTTTACCAACGGCTGTTTCGATCTTGTCCATTCCGGTCATGTAAGTCTGCTGGAAAAGTCCCGTTCATTAGGAGGCTTTCTGATCGTGGGCCTTAACTCCGACGCTTCCGTAAGGAGGCTGAAGGGGGCCTCACGGCCGCTTAACCGCCTTAAAGACCGGGCCAGGGTCCTGGCTGCGCTCGCGGCCGTGGATCTGGTGGTGCCGTTCGCCGCGGACACGCCTTACGAACTTATCAGGGCCCTGAAGCCGGATATCCTGGTCAAGGGCGCGGATTACGCCCGTCGTGAGATAGTCGGACGCGAGTTCGCGGGCCGCACCGTAAGAATTTCACTGGTCAAAGGGCGTTCCACGAGCGGGTTGATAAAGAAAATAAACGGCGGCAATTCCGCGGACCGCGGTTCGATCGCCCCGTAATTTCCCCTATGATTGGCCTCTTAAATTTAATAAAATTGTAAAGATACTTTGAGAGAGGTAACAATGAAAGACATATTTGAAAAATGCGGGAATTTCCATGCCGCAAGACAGCTTATGGAAGCCGGCATCTATCCCTATTTTAAGGAACTCGCCTCCGAACAGGCGCCGGAAGTCCTGATAGAGGGCAAAAAATTCATCATGTTCGGTTCAAACAACTACCTGGGTCTCGCCAACGACCCCAGGATGAAGAAGGCGGCCATAGACGCGGTGAATAAGTTCGGCACCGGGGTGGCCGGTTCGAGATTTCTGAACGGCAACACCGTTCTTCATACCGAGTTGGAAAGGAAACTGGCCGCGTTCAAGCATCGCGAAGCCGCGCTGGTGTACGCCACAGGCTACCAGATGAACCTCGGGGTGGTTTCGGCGCTGGTCGGCAAGGGCGATGTCGTTGTTGTGGACAAGCTGGATCACGCGAGCATTCTGGACGGCTGCCGGCTTTCCGGAGGAGAGATCCGCCGCTATAAACACAATAATACCGAGGACCTTGAACGGGTGCTCAGAGAGATCGGGCCCAAACACGGCAAACTTGTGATAGTGGACGGCGTATTCTCCATGGAGGGCGATATCGCCCCGGTGCCGGAGATCTCCAGGCTTTGTAAAAAATACGGCGCCAGGCTTATGGTCGACGACGCCCACGCCACCGGCGTGCTGGGTAAACGCGGCCGCGGCACCTGCGAATATTTCGGCCTGACCTGCAAGGATGTCGATCTTGTGGTCGGCACCTGCTCCAAATCTTTCGCCTCGGTCGGCGGTTTCGTGGCGGGCGACACGCAGCTCATCCACTATATCCAGCACCTTTCCCGCTCCATGATCTTTTCCGCCGCTCTGCCGCCGGCCTCCGTGGCCGCCATTTCCAAAGCCGTGGATATCATCGAGAGCGAACCGCAGCGGATCAAGAAGCTGTGGGATAATTCCAGATACCTGATGGAACGTTTTAAAGCCATGGGCTGCAACACCGGAGAGACCAAGACCCCCATTATTCCGGTCATTATAGGCGACAATATGAAAACTTTCGCCCTCTGGAAAGCGCTCTATGAGAAAGGCATTTTTACCAATCCGGTGGTCAGTCCCGCTGTGCCGCCCAAACGCTCGCTCCTGCGCGTCGTGGTGACCGCCACGCACACCCGCGAACACCTTGACCGGGCCCTGAATATTTTCGAAGCCAGCTACGCCAAGATCATTAAAAAAAAGCACTCGGTTCTGACAAGATAATCATATGCCGTTAGAAATAACAGAGCTGAATGAAAGCGCTCTCGGCGGTTTCGTGGATTTCCCTTATCATCTTTTTAAAGGCCATCCTTATTGGGCGGGAGGGTTTAAAAAGGACGCCCGCCGCCTGCTGGATCTGGGACATCCCTTCTGGCGCCATGGAGAGCGCAAGCTTTTTATGGCTTACAGCGACTGCCGCCCGGTCGGACGGCTCGCCGCCATAATCAACAGCAAACACAACGCTTTTCATGATGAAAAGTGCGGCTTTTTCGGTTTTTTCGACTGTGTGGACGACCGCGCGGTCTCCGGGCGCCTGTTCGCCGCGGCCCTGAAGTGGCTTAAATCCAAAGGAATGGACAAGGTCCGCGGCCCGGTAGATCCTTCACTCAACGCGTCGTGCGGCCTTCTCGTGGACGGCTTCGATTCTCCGCCCATGATCATGACCCCTTACAACCCTCCGTATTACGCGGACCTGGTCGCCGCCTCCGGTTTCGCCAAGATAAAGGATCTTTACGCCTTCCAGGCCTATACCAGGAACGGGTTCCCCGAAAGGCTCGATAAAGTAGTGCGGCGCATGATCCGGGCCGGAAACATCCGGCTGGAACCGGCGGATCTCGCGCGCGCCGATAAAGCCCTGGTCGAGCTTAAGGATATCTACAACTCCGCCTGGGAAAAGAACTGGGGCTTTGTGCCCATGACCAGCGAGGAAATAGATGAACTGGCCCGCTCCCTCAAACCCATGCTCAGGCCGGAATATCTTTATTTCGTCAAGGTGGGCGGGGTTCCCGCCGGGTTCGCGCTTCTCCTGCCCGATTTGAATATAGCTCTTAAAACGGTCAAAGGTTCGCTCAGCCCTCTTAATTTCCTGCCGTTCCTTTATAGGATGTTTTTCAGGATAAATCGCGGCCGTCTGCTGGCTTTGGGCGTAAAAAAAGAATTCAGGGGGCGCGGGTTGGAACTGCTCCTGATCAAACAGGCTGTCGGGTCCGCGGCTAAAATGGGCTGGGAATACGGAGACCTCTCCCTCGTCCTGGAAGATAACGACCGGATCAATAATATCATCCGTGCGGCCGGCGGCAGGATATATAAAACATTCCGCATCTACGAAACGGCAATATGAGATTTTCAGACCTTAACAGCCGCGCTAAGAAAGGTGAAGTCCCGGCAGGGAGTCCGGTCCGGAACGCGCCGCCGGAATGCGCAAAAAAGACAGAAGAGCCCGTTAAGCCGCTCGACGCGGCCATTCCGGATTTTCCTTCCGGCCCCTTGTCCGCAGCCGCGCCGGAAAGACCGGCGGTCCCGGAAGCGCACCCGGCGCCCAGGACCGGGAGCGAGGCCGATACCGCCCCGGCGGAACCGCCGATTTCCAGGAAGAACAGGCAGCGAAAGCATGAAGCCGCGGACCGCGCGGTCGAACGCCCGTTCAAGGAATTGGACGCCCAGGCCAGGGAGATCTATTCCCGCAACATTTCGCTCGCCAAAGAGCTCATAACCCAGGCCGATCTGGGCTATCTGAAAAATTACGACAGCCTCATGCGCCTGGCCGAACTTAATTCCGGGACGCTTTCTGAAAATCAGTCGCTTTTGAGCTATACCCGTTACGCGACGCCGGATGATTACCTGTATGCGCATTCGGCCAATGTCGCCGTCATCAGCCAGGCCATGGGGCTTGAGCTGAAACTGGACAAGAGCGTGGTGAATTTTCTGGGGTTCTGCGCCCTGGCCCACGACCTCGGCATGACCGATTACGCGGAATTGGCTCGCAAGGAAGGCCCGCTGACCGACGCCGAATACGCCGAGATCACCCGCCACTCCGCGTCGGGCGCGGCCAAGCTGGACAGGTTTATGGACATGGAGCCGGGACTCCGGGACAGGGCTAAGAAAGTGATAGTCCAGGTCCACGAACGGATCGACGCGGGCGGCTATCCGGACCGTCTGACGAACGAGGAAATAGATCCGCTGGCCCAGATCATAGGCATAGCCGATGTGTACGAGGCCATGTCCCACCCCCGCTCGTGGCGGCCCGCCGGCCATCCGCACAATGTTATAAAACACATCATCGACAAGGAAGGGAAGGGCTTTAATTCAAAGATCGTTAAGGCCGCGTTGGAAGTTCTTTCCCTCTACCCGCCCGGCTCGATGGTCGCTTTGTCCACCGGCGAGACCGCCTCCGTAGTGAAGGTCAACGCGGGTTCGCTCACCAGGCCTACGGTGGCGGTATGGCTTGATCCGGACGGCGCGCAGGTTCCCGTCCGCCTGGTGGACCTGATCGAACATCCCCTGACCTCCATCGAACGAATAGTGGAGGAAAAGGAATTGACTACGCGCAATCCCAAATTCGCGGCCAGGCGGGAGCTCTCCCGCTGGTGGGTGGACTGGTAGAGATAATTTCTCGGCGCGCCATATGGATAATACCAAACGATTGTTGTTGGTCACGGATGAAGGTTATGTGACCGACCGGGTACAGGAGATCCTTAAAGGATTTCCCCAGTTTTCGGTTGCGCATGCCGCTACGGGCGAAGAGGCCCGGGAACTCCTGAAGGAAAGCGCTTTTGACGCCGTCATCACCGATATTTATGTGCGCGGCGTTTCAGGCCTGGAGCTGCTGCACCACGCCAAAGAGAAGAATAAGGATGTCTGTGTTATCATCATCACCGGCGTAGATAACGCCGACCTTGCCGCCAAAGCCCTGAAAGAAGGCGCCTTTGATTTTGTGATAAAACCCCCCGCCCTGGACCGTATTTCGAACATCCTGAAACTGGTGGCTCTTGTAAAAGCTTAGGCGGCAATTCCGCAAATGACAGCGGTGTGGTATGGTAAAAGTTTTTGCCGCAAAAATTTTTAATCGGCTTCTTTGTTTAAAACCGCGTGGAGCAGCTGGAAGGGCCTTATGAAGCGGTTTGTCCAGGAAGACCGGCCGTAACGGCTCTCCAGAAAACGCTTATCTGGAAAAAGATATCTTAAAAAAAGAGAAGGCCGGTAAAGGCCGGGCAGCAGATATTCCAGCGGGCGGGAATGTCCGGCGGCCGCTTTTTCAAAAAAGCGGCTTTTTATTTTTTCGGCGCCGCGCGGCGCAAATAGCATAAGCTCCGGTTCCGACATAAGTTCCGGCCTGGCCGCCGCTAGACGCTTTAACGCCGGATAGATCACGGGCCTGAGACCTCCGCCCGCGGCAAGAGCCGCAGTTTTGCGCCAGAAGTCCGGCCGTCCGGTTTTCCCGTAGACGAATGCAAGCAGCGCGGCGAGATCCGCCTGGGTCTTCTCATCCAGGCAGCCGTGATAAAGCAGGGTATGGGAAGCAAGGTGGAGGAATTGGTCTTCAAAAGCGGGAACAGGAGCCTTTGTATCCGGGCTAGAGCGCTCGGCTCTTTGCCAGAGCGCTTCGATCTTTTTTTCGTGCCAGAGGCCGGTGTGCAGGTCGACTATGACCGGCGGCGCCGAACGGGAGGCCGGCCTGTAATAGGCTTGCGAGCTGTTTTCCATCGGCCTGAACTTCAACTGCGCCAGGAGGGCGATAAAACCGGTTTCATCCGCGGAACGGACAAGCAGGTCCAGGTCGGTCATCTCCCGCTCCCGCGGTCCGTAAACGCCCTGCGTCAGCAGGGCCGAGCCTTTCAGCAGCAGGAACCTAAGATCTTTTTCCGCGGCCGCCGGGCCGATTTCTTCAAGCGCTCCGAGCAGAAGGATATTGCGCGCCAGTACGCTGTTCACGGCCGGCCTTTAAACCCGGCTGCGGCAGGACCGGCCAGGCCGTTCTTTAGCGCGGCGCGGACAGCGCTGTCGGTAGCTTCATAACCGGCTTCGTACGCTCTCAGCTGCATCAGGTCTTTGCGGAGTTTTTCCAGTACCGCCGTGCCGACTTCCCCGGCGGAGCCGGATAACTCCTCGGGCGTCATCTCCAGCGCCTCCTCCAGGTTCAGGGCGGAAGATTCGTTCTCCCTTCTTGCTTTCGGCGTCAGGGCCGCCCTGCGGCCCAGCTCCTTTGTAACGGCCTCAAGGATCTGCGCGGCGGCCGCGTTCAGGGAAGGCAGGCCCGGGCAATATCGCTGCCGGACCGTCGAGGAAAATTTCTTGGAGCCCGAAGCCATGAATTCCCCGGCTAGCTCGACGCGTTTGGCCGCGTAATCCGAGAACTCGCGGGCATTTGCCAGGAGTTCCCGGAACTCCCGGTCCTTTTTCAGTTTTTCCAGGGTGTAGAGGGCTTCAAGCGACATCGCTTCTATTTCGCTTTCCTGCACGGCCGGGTTGTACAGCCCCTTTTTTTTAGCCCAGGAGTCGCGCATCTGATGCGCGGCCTGGTAGACCACCAGCGGGGAAACATATTTAGCCGTCGCCCTCAACTGCTCCGCGCTTGTCACGAGGGAATCTGCGGTATAACCATTCATGCGCATGAACTGCTGTATGGTCTCGGAATCCAGCAGGATGGTCCCTGTGGCGGGGTCGTAACCGGAATAGCCCGTGTCGCACGGACGCACGGAGAGGTTCATTTTAGGGTGTCGTGAATAAAAAGCAAGTATTTCCTCTCCGGCCCGTGTTCCGGCAAGCTCTTTTGAGACCGCCGTGTTAAGCATGGACGCCAGTACGGCCCGCCGGCCGGCCGGCAGGAGCTCTTTGGGCAGGGAATTCCTGTTCGCGTTTATCCGTATCTTCAGGTCCGGAGCTATGGCGGCCTTTATGCCGTCGAACATTCCGCCAAGGAGGTAGATCTGGTCCGGGAGCCTCATGCCGGACAGCCGCGCCGCCTGCTCAGGGGAAAGCGCTCCGGAAGCTATTATCTTATCCGCGGCCTTCGAGGTGGAGATGTCGTTCGTCATCGTTGCGAGGGCCGCGTCGTTATAGTTCAGGAACATTTTATTTCTCTCAAGTATTTTGGAGACTACGGCGTTGCGTTCTTTGATGGTCCAGGTCAGCCACTCTGTTTTGGAAATTTTAACGCATTCCGTTCCCTCAGCCTGGTCCCAGGCTATGTCCAGGGTCTCGGTTTCCGTGTCGAATACTAGTTCCCATTGCCTTACGGCTTTTTTTACGACTTCGGTTTTTTCCGCGGGATAACCGGGCTGGTACCTCGCAAGCCACACAAAAAGTTTCTCAGGCTCGGGTCCCACCCCGGCGCCCGCCAGAGGGCTGCCGGCGTCGATCCTCAGGGCCAGCGCCTGACTGAGCTTGTTCACGGTCGCGGAGTCCCAGGGCATGGAGAGAAGCTCGTTGAGGTCCTTGAGCGCTTCAGCCTTGGCTTTAAGAGACGCCGCCCTCCGAAGATCGGTTTCGGCCAGCGCGGCCATGAGAGGTTGATCGGCCAGGAGTTCATCGGCGGCGCCTGGGTCTCCCCTCAGCATCAAAGCTTCGTATTTGATCAGCCGGGCGTCCTGGACCTCGGTCATGCACCGGACCTGCGCGGCCGGGCCGCAGATCAAAAGCCAGGCTGCCAGGGCCGCAAAGGCCGGCCTTTTGATCAAGTTTGAAATCGTCATTTATTTGACGGCGTTTTCAGCCGTTCCTCCATGATCAGTCTTAAAAAATCGTCCCAGAGCGACTCCGCGGTGAAAGCTAGCCGTTCATAACAGGCCGAACCGTATTTAAGCTTGGGGATGTAAATTGCCAGTCCGTGGGTTTTCGGCGCGTCCGCCAGGGCGGTCCTTCCGATAATAAGGTCATCGGCTATGTATTTCTTCAGGGCGGCCGCGGCCCTGCCCGCCGCGCTGTTCCCATCGCCCTTTAGGCCGGCGGCTCTTGAAAGATAATCGTACAGATCATAAGAAGGCGGCATATCTTCGAACTTATAGGTCCCGTTGACCGTTTCCGGCGCGGCGGCGGTTTTAAAAACTTCGGGGTCGGAAGCGGCGGCCTGGACCCAGTTGTTCAAAAGGTCCATGAAACCGGGCAGGGCGGAGGTGCGAAGCGCGGAAAGCGTGGATTTTTTCCACGTGGCGGAATAACGGGCGGCGAAAGCGTCCACCATAAGTTTCCCCAAAGCTTCGTCCGATATGCCGGGGTTCGCGTCCAGTTTAGCCAGTATGGCGGCGTACGGATAGCCGGCGTTGGGGATGATCTCTTCGGAACCGACCAGCACGGAAACCGAGTCTTTAAGCTCATATGCTACTTCGGCCATCTGCATCTTGCAGGCGTCCGTGGCGAAAACATCTATCTTGCGGCCCAGCTCTTTCTTTATCCGGGACAGGGCTCCGCCCAATTGGTCTACTTCCATATGGCGGCCGCTGGCGTTATCCCAGGAAATGCCTCCGATCCCCGAGCCGTGATCCCATATGATCACGGCCACTTTTTTAGCCGGGAACCGGCGGATGCCGCGTTTTACGAACCTGACGAGATGGGCCGCGCTGCCCATGTCGGGATCACCGGCCTCGTACAGCGCAGGAGAATTAATGGTTTTGGGATCGGAGTCCTTTTGTATGAAAAGTGTTTGCGAACTATGCTGGAATTTCAGGCTCCTGGAAGCGGGGTCCGTGCCGAGCATGCCAAGTTCGGTCAGCACGGCGACCTTATCCGTGGAACCGGCCTTTTCCAGATCGTTTATACTGCCATCGGCGTAACCCAGGATGCCGAGGTCGTTAACGGCGTTCATGAATATAAGGACAAGCCACTCGCGCTTCGCCGGCGGAGAAGCCTTTTGTTCATAAACAGGGGCGGGGGCGGGAACTGGAAACGCATCGATCCGGGGTTCCGCCGGCAGGCGTTCAAAAGGAAGCTCCTGCGCGTTGAGATTCACTATCAGCGCGGAAAGCGCGGCCGCGATCAGCAACAGGGTCTTGCGTTCCATACGCTATATTATCGCTTCTGCCGGCTGTATTTGCAAAGGCCGTTCGGCCCACGGGCGGCAGGGCTTTTGGCCCACGGCTCACACAGATTTTAAGGAAACGGCAGGCCTGCAAGTTCGCGGGCGTGCCGGGGGCATGGAGCCGCCGGGCACGCTATCGTCCGCTGTGGCCGTTTATACGAAATATTCACATCGATGGACAGGATAGTCAGGATAACAACGCCAGAAGAGATAATCCGCAGATTTCGCAGATTTGCGCAGACTAGGAGCCTGTCCGACATAAGGAATTTTGGCTGCAATCGCCGTTTTTTGCCTGCACCTTTGTTGCGCGAAACTTACAGGTTCATTGGAGCCTGCGCGTTTCGCGCAACTTCGGCTCGGCTT
>JBAYJD010000067.1:0-13386 GCA_041665305.1 Elusimicrobiales bacterium | reverse complement strand
GAATGGCATGAAGACAAATAATAAGGATAAAAACAACGGATACTTAGTTTTCATCTACGGATCCGGTCAAACCTGAGCCCCAACCCCTTGGGAATTAATCGTTTGAATATTATACAACAATACACACACATATCAAAAACCAAAATATACCCAAAGACATGGTGTTGTTATCCTGTATATCCTGTATATCCTGTCCATCCATGTGAATATTTCGCATAAACGGTCACTGCGGCCGATAGCGTGCCCGGCGGTTCCATGCCCCTGGCACGCCCGCGAACCCGCAGGCCTGCCGTTTCCTTAAAGGTATGTAGGACAGCCGCGCGTCCGCCTGGCGGCGCTAAAATGAGTAATTCAGCCGGGTCAGGAAGGTGATCTGGCTTGTATTGTTGGCGCTGTTAAGATTGTCGGTCGTGGTGTTGGTCCCCACCCCGAAGGTGAATTTGGAACTTTCGCTTTTCAGCCATACCGTCTCAAGATTCAGGTTCAGCGTATTCATGTCGCTGGGCGTCGCCGGCGAACTGTTCTTATTGGAGGAGAAGGTGGCCCAGAGCTGGAGCGCCATGGACCGGCGCGGCATACCGTAGGTGATATTGCCGGTAAGCGAATTATTCTTGTTAGAGGAGCCGTCCACCTTATCCTTGGTGACCGAATTTACCAGACCTGAGGAAAGCGACAACCTGGCCGCGACCCTGAATGAGCCGCTAAGGGAAACGAGAGTCGAGGCCAGATCGTGCGAAAGCCGGGTATTATCCTTAAAATCGCTGGTCTGGGCGGAAACATTGATAGTATGCACGTTTACAGGCTGCATCAGCGAAACGTTCAGCGTGGTGGTTTTATTGTCCTGGACCCCAGCCGGCTTGCCTAAAGAGGTGTTGGTCAGCAGCGACGAGGTAAGCATGGAACTCCCGAACAGGCGCAGCGTGTTGGAAACGCTGGTCTGGGTCTGGGTGGTGGCGGTTTTAGCCGGGTCTTTCTCAAGGTTGTCGCTGTAAGTGTTGTAGGCCGCCGAGAAAGACAACCAGTCGGCCGGGTAAACGCCGGCCTCGGCGTCATAGGTCCGCCGGTCAGGGATCACGGAGGGGCTGGCCAGGGACGCGAATTTGGCGTCCACCCGGCTTAAACCCGCTCTTAGCCCCAGAAGCCCGGACCTGTACTTAAGTTCCTGCCTGTAACCCGACCCGCGGGCCGCCGGGGCGGAACTCTTAAGATCGTCCTTAAAAGCGCTGACCTGGTATTCGCCGGTAAGGGTGAAAGCGGCCAGGAATTTCCATTCCAGCGCCGCGCCGGAAACGGCGCTCTGCTGCGGCTTAAGAAGGTTGGCGGAGGTGTCGATCGTAATGGAAAAAGCGTCGTCCTTGCTGAGCACTGAATCCACGGACAGTTTTAGGGACGGCTTCAGGTTATAGGTCACCTTTCCCCCTCCCGTGTACCTGGCAAAACGCCCCGAAAATGTGGGAGTGGGAGTCTGCGGCGCGACGATCCGGCCCACCAGACCCGTAAAAGCCCACTTCGCCAGCTGCCTTTCGTAGGAGACCCCGCGCATCCCCTGTCCATCGAGGCTGAGCGGCGTCAGGGTCGGCGCGATATCGCCGGCGCTCAGGTTGCCCCAGGGAGCGTACAGACTGAAAAGGACGATGGTGGGCGTCACGGGTCTGCTGTAAGTGTGGACCAGGTAGGAGTTGAAAAGGAAAGAAGAGCGCTTGATCTTGCCCACGATGTTGGCGGAGGTTATTACCTGGTGGTTGTTCCAGCCCCCGGTGCTGGAATTTTTGTAAGTGACGCCGATATCGCCGCCGGCCTTAAAATCCTGGGGCGGCGGCGGCGTGAATTTTTTTTCGATGACCTGGAAGCCTTTATAATCCGTCTCCAGCAGGCGGCGTCCGTCCTTGATAAGGATGGCCTTGTACAGCAGGCGGCGTCCGCTGAAAGTGTCCGGGACGGTAAAGACCAGCTGCACGCCGCTGGCGCCGCCGGGAGGAACGGACTCCGCGGGGGTCACCGGTTCGGTCTGGGCCAGGAACTTGGGTTCCTCGTTCTCAACCGTATAGACCTCTGCCACCCAGTAATAAGACCCTTTCTCCCATTGACCGGAGCCGGTATTGACCGTTAAAGTCTGGAATTTAACATCTTCCCCCGCGACCACGGGGTCGGGCGCGGCGACGGTGAACTGGAGGCTGGCCGAATCGTCGGCCCAGAGCCTCAGCGGTGAAAACAAGCAAAGAAGCAGTATAAATTTCATGCGAAACATGTCTTTTATGAACAAAACCCCGTGCCGGATACGATAAAATATCGCCCTGCGATATTTTATTATCTTATTATCGCAAATTTTTTAATGGCGCGCGCGTGGTCGCCCGTTTTCGGGTCCTTCATATTAAGGGCATAGATATAAACCCCGGAGGCGGCTTTCCCGCCTGCCAACTCCCAGTGGACACGGTAACCGCCGTGCGGATCATTGGACACCTCCGCCGTTGAGAATTGTTTGACCAGCCTGCCGGCGATGTCGAAAACACTGAGCTCCGCCTCGAACACCGCAAGACTGGTATCAAAATGGAAGCTGACTTCCCTCCGGGCCGGGTTGGGGTAGGCGTAAACGGACTCCTTCTTAAGAACTTCCCATTTGGGGGTGAAGAAAAGGAGTTCGCCGCTCTTCAGTTTAACGGTCTGAGGCTCCGAGAATTCTTTGCCGTTGTAAACCCTTATGGAGTAAGTGCCCGGCAGCAGATTGCTCAGGGAGAACCGGCCGGCTCCGTCCGCGTATGCCATGGCGATACGGCGTCCCCGCTGGAAGAGTTCGACATAGGGACGCGAATCTTCCGAGGCGGCTGCGGAGGCGCGGAAGCCCGAGCCGGGACGGTAGCCTGACGGAATAACGCCGGAAACGGCGGCCAGCCGGCAGGAAATACTGAGCGAGAAATTCACCTCGGCCGCGCCGCAGTCCACGCCGCCTTTGGAAACCGAGCTGGCTATATCCTCCGCGGTCCACAGGGCCTTGATAGTGTATTTTCCCGCGCCCAGGCCCGGGAGCGAATATTTTCCCTCGCTGGAGGTGGCGTCGGAGCCCGCTAGGACGCCGGCGGCGGTATACGCCTCCACCAGCACGCCCTGGATCGGCTGGCTGGAAGCCTGCGTGACCCGGCCTGAGATCGTCCCCACCGCGGCGCCGCCGGCGAGGCCCGCGGCGAGATTCGATGCGGCGGACCAGTTGCCGGCGTCGTCCTTGGTCCAGAGCGAGAAATAACCGGTGCTGCCGTCCGCTAGGCCTATAAGAGTGTAGCCGGCGCGCGCGCCCGCGGCCAGGCCGGAGGTGCTTATGAACACGGAAGCGGAGCCGGTGGAGAATGCCGCTTCGGCGAAGGTGGAATATTGCACCGCGAACCCTCCGTTCAGCAGGTAGCCGCCGGCGCCGTCGTCGCCTCTGACGGTCCAGGTTAAAACCGTGCTGCCCGGATTGGTTCCGGGACCGGCGGCTAGATCGTCGGAGGCTCCCGGCGGCACGATGTCATGATAGGTAAATGTGGCGCCGTAGACATCGAAGGCTCCGGTGTTGGCGGGCATGGACCTGTCCACCCCTCTGGCCGTCCAGTAATAGCCGGCGCCGTCGGCAAGCGAAGCGGCAAGGATGCCGGTGAAGTCGTAGGACCAGGCGGTGGAGTCGGCGGTCCGGATCGCGGCGCGGGCAGCCGTCCAGTCCGAAAGCGACGGGTCCCACCACTTGCCGTCCGACACGCGCCGTATCGCCGCCTCCACGCGCAGCACCCCGCTGCCGGCATCCGCCGCAGTTCCGCTGAGATAATTTTCGGAGCTTACGCCCGACGCGTCGGCCGGGTGCACGAGGCCCAGCGAAGGCGGCGTCGAGTCGAAGGTGAAGGTATAGGTCGCGAAGGAGGCGGAGTAATCGCCGGCGACATCCGAAGAGCGGGCCACGGCCTCGTACTGTCCGCCGTCGGCCAGGGGCATGGCCATGTTATAAACGAACGGATAAGTGCCGGCCGCCACGAACCAGAACCGGGAGCTGGAAAGGAAGCCCGTCCCGTTCCAGTAAAGGCCGGTGGACTTATCCTTAAAGGAAAGCTCGGTGGCCGTAACGGCCCTGGAATCGGTTTCGAGATTATAACCGACCACCTGGGCCGAGGTGGACAGATAAAGCGCCGTGGGCGAGCTTATCGTCACCACCGGACCGCTTACATTTTTTTGTATCGTAAAAGCGTCCGCCAAGAGAGTTTCGTTGCCCGCCCTGTCCACCGCCTTCAGGCTGAAGTAATTGGTGGAACCGTTGACCAGGCGCGTGAAATCATAACTCCAGGTCGCCTCAAGAACGGCGTAACCCGGGACCGGAGAGATCTCGGTCCAGGGGATGACCTGTCCGTCCGCCGCCAGTTTGGCGGAGCTGACGCTGTATTGCGCCCGGGCCAGGCCCGAAACCGCGTCGGTGAAGGCGGCGCTGGAAACCGGGCCCGGATTGTCCGCCACCCAGCCCGCGGGCGGGATGTAACTTAGCGAGATGCCGGGCGGCGTGGTGTCCTTCAGGACATAGAATGCGTCGAACACCTCGGTGGAATTTGAAACATTGTCTAAAACCCTGACCGAAATATAGTTGGTAGGCCCTTCGGCCAGCCCGGCCCAGACGGCGGGGGGCAGGGCCCAGGGCTGGACATAATCGTCCTGATCTATGCCCGCCGCGGCATCCGTCCAGGGCGCGATTATCCCGGAGGCCCCCCCGGCCTGCGTGGCGGCCTGGACCTGGAATTTATTCAGCCCTGACCCGCCGGTGTCGTGGAATTCCACGGCGTAGACGCCGGCGCCGGTGTTCCGCCATACCTGGTCGCCCGCCTGAGCGTCTACTATGGTGGGGCTGCTGGTATCCAGCGACGCGTCGAAGACGGTCTTGAACGGCGGCAGGTCCAGGAAAGCGGAATTGCGGGACAGGCCGTCCACGGCGCGCACCCTGGCGTAAAATGTGGTGTTCGGGACAAGCGTGGTGAATACGGCGGAATCGCCGCCGGTGGACAATGAAGCGGTCAGCGGGACATAGCCGGGAGAACTTGAGATCTCGCAATAATAATTGGCGCCGCCGGGGTTGCCGTTCGCGGCCCAGCTTACGGCGGCGCTGCTCCGGTGGACCACGGTCGGGGTGGAAAGCGCCGGAACCGCCGCATAAGTATGGGTGGTTATAAAGCCGGAATAACCGGTCTCGATCCCCGCCCAGTTCCTGGCCTTTACGCGGAAATAATAATCACTGTCCGGGGTAAGCCCGGCGGCGTCCCAGCCGTGGTCGGGGTTCCAGGAAGAACTCGACGCTATCGCGGTAAAACCGGAATCCGAAGCCGCCTCGGCCAGATATTCCGTTCCGGCGAAGGTGGAGACGAAGACGGTCGCGGACGGAGTCGAACCGTCCGAGCCGCCCAGCAGGCAGAGCTTGCCGCCGATCTTTTCAAGCGCCGGGAACTGCAGCGGGGAAGGCATGGAATTGAACGCCTGCCAGACGCCGGTGGAGCCGTCGGCCGAGATCGTGGAGCCGAACACAAGCAGCTGCGCGGAAGCGCCGTTATTGCCTCCGGCGGCGATCAGCCGCCCGTCCACGATCTCCGTCCTGTGGCCGTACCTTGCCGACGGCAGGGGACTTTGCGTCTGCCAGGCGCCGAGGCCGCCGCCGGCCTCGATGGCGGCCGTCCAGACCGTGCTCCGCGCGGAGCCGCCGTCATGGCCGCCCGTCACGAACAGGAATCCGTTGTAAACCGACATGGCGTGCCCGTAGCGCGGGGCGGGAAGGGAGGTCTCGGCGGTCCAGGCGGAAATAACCCCGTCGTCTCCCGGCGCCGCCCTGCGCACGACGGCGTCGGCGCCGCCTGAGTAGCCGCCGGAAACATAGATCTGCCCCTTATAAAGGACCGCGGCGTGCATATAGCGCGCGCCGGACAGCGGCGCTTCGGCGCGCCAGGGTCCCAGCGCGCCCGAGGACGAGACGACAGACGACCAGACCTGCGCGGCGGCGCCGCCGGAATTATAACCGCCCAGCGAATACAGCCGGCCTTTGGCCGCCAGCATAACCGCCCCGTAGCTTGCCGACGGGAGGTAACCGGCGACCGCCCAGGAATTCCATCCCCCGCCGGAATTTACCGCCGCATAATAGACCGCGCTGCTGAAACTTACACCGTCGTGGCCGCCGCCGGCGTAAAGAAAGCCTCCGTACCGGGCCGAACCGTGTCCGTAAAGCGTTTTAGGAAGGGCCGCCTGCGTCTCCTGGGCCCAGGGCGTGTTGAATACCGCGCCCGGATTAGCGTAACTGGCGTAACGGAACTGCGCGGAACGGGGACCGGCGTCGTTCAGCGCAAGAAAAGCGTCCGGCACGGCCGAGCTGAGCGTAACGGCCACAGTTGAAACCTGCGCGGGAAAATCGCTCTCCATGTAATTGGACTGGAGGTAGGCGTAATAACTGGTATTGACCGCCAGCCCGGAAAAATCGGCCGCGTATCCCGGCGTGCTTAGAAAAGTCAGGTAAGGATCCGTCCCGGCATAGGTGGAAAGGAATAACGTGTAATCGGTGCCGGCGGGGTTGGAATCCAGCCAGTTAAAAAGGACCGACCCGGTGGAAACGCCGGAATAGCCGTAGGCCGACGGACTGCTCAGAAGATAGGAATAAAAGCCCGACTCGACCTCGCCGAGGCCGCCGGAAGGATGCGCGCCGGCCGCCGACCCGATAAAACCCTGCGCCAGGAAGGCGCCCCCGGCCAGTTCTATGTTGCCGGCCGGAGCCCCTATAAGGTCGTCGCTTACGACAATGGCGCCGCCGCTCTTGCGGCCCGCCGCGAAGGCGCCCGGAGAGAGCAACAGAAGCGCAAAAATCAGTTTACAGGCCGTCATAGATCTTTTGCCGGGACCATATAAGTATTATGTCACCGAATTAACCGAATTACGATGTCACCGGATTACGGTGATTCCTTACCAGCCGCCGCGCACACAACGAACATAAAACGAATTAGTTTTTACATCGTAGACCGATACGCCGCTGCTGAAACCTACTCCTATCGCGCTTTTGGGGTCAGGGACATATGTCGTTGATGTCCAGTAATAATTGGCCATCGTCCCGGGAAAGTCGGTGTTATTTATGTAAGGGCCGCTGGCCACGCCATAATCTGCTATGCTCAACAACTCCAGCGCATTCGGCAGACGCCAGTCCGTGTAATTGGCGTAACCGGAACCGCTGTTCATGGTTGTTGTGCAGGAGGATAGCGCAGTAGCCCAGGTGTAACTGATGATCGAAGCGCCTCTGGCCCACATAAGGCCGGTCACATTATCCGTGGTGGTGCCGTCGGAGTTATTCGTATAACTGGGCGAGGAAACTGCCGGCTGATAAGTGGAATCATCCCCGTTGGTGCCGGAATGATACGGTCTTGTGGAGGTGTCCGGCGATCTATATACGCCCTCGCAATTCATGCCGGAATTGAAGGAATACACGGATTTCTCGGCCGCGTGCGGAAAACCCCCGCGCACGCACCGCATGTATATGCTGCTAGTCTTGGGGGTGTAGAACACTGTAACACCGGCGCTATAATCCACAGTGTAGGCATCGGTAGTACCCGAAGGATATGTCGTTGACGACCAGTAAGGACCGGCCATGGTGTTTGGGAAGAATTTGGCGTATATTCCGGCAGCGGCGCCGTAATCCGCTATGCCGGCAAGCTCCTTGATATTGGGCAGGCGCCAATCGGAATAACCCGCGAAAGTGGAATTTTCGCAACTTTGCAAGGCGTTCGCCCAGGTGGAGGGAACTCCGTTATTACTCCCGGTGCTGGTCCACATTAGACCTGTAAGATCATCCACCGTGACCGACCCGGGATAAACAGTGTAGCGGGGCTGGAGTGAGGCCGGAGAATAATCCCCGTCCTGCCCGGGATTACCCAGGGGACAGGCCCCTGGCGCGGGAGTGGCCGCATTGTCGAAGCACTGCGTTTGTCCGGTATCACGGAAACCGCAGTTCGCAAAAGTATATGTCGAAACATCCGCGGCCCAAGACGCAACAGCGGCGCAGACCAGCAGAAAAAACGCAAGGCCCGAAGGATAGGAGACCACGCCCAAGCGACCGGCGTGTTCCCTTACGGCAGAAAAGTTTAAGCCTTTTACATGTCGCATACGATCATTACCGTTCGCCTATGTTAGGTGGCCATCCAGGCGCCCTGTCCGCTCATTATGATCCACTTATCCGGCGCGATAAGCCTGAGCGTTATCACAGCTTCAGCCGGAAATATGGCCTCATTGTAAATTGAGCCGCCTAAACTGGAAACGCCTATCTGAACCCCTGCGGGAGCCTGAATTGTAACTTTACCCTGGCCGAGTTTAATAAAAGTGAACTGCGCGCCGATGTCCGCATTAGTGACTGACGGGAGACTGTAGGTGGCGCCGGTGGCGGCGCCTGTGGAAACGAAGGTTTTTCCGAAATCGTAGACGGTCAAAGAGATAAGGCCCGGATTCATGCCCTTATCAAATATCAAATATTTCGAAATTCTTGCTACGCCGTTAACATCCAGGTCCGCCTGCGGGTTCACCGTGCCCACGCCCACCTTGTTATTCGCATCCACGAATAAAGCCGCGTCGCCGTAAACCGGACTGGTGGAGACCAGGAAGCCGCCTCTTGCTTTAAACCTGACCTGATCGGCAAGATTATTCGTAACGACCGCGCCCTCCGAGTCGGACCAGGTGAACGCTCCAACGGCCATCGACATGGCGCCGCGGCCGGCCGCAAATGAATAGTCGGCGGCGGCCGCATTCCAGGAGCCGCCGGGAATGGCCGCATACTGCCCGGAGGCGGTATTATGCGCTCCGCCCGCGACCACCGCCGAAGTGCCCGCAACGGCGTTATAAGAGCCTCCGGAGAGGACGGAATCGGAACCGGTGACCACATTATAGCCGCCGCCTCCCGCAATGCTGCGCGGCGCCATCACTTTGTTGTGTTCGCCTCCGACGATCGCAGCATAGCCCGCGCCGACGGAGATATTATTGTTATCACCCGATCCGATAAAGGTCGAGTCGGCGTTACCGGCGTTATTGTTCCCGCCTACTACCACCGCCTCGTTGCCGTAGGCGCTGTTGTACATGCCGGCGCCCACAAACCCGGCCGTCAAAAGCGAGTCGTTGCCGACGCCTCCACCCACCACCGCGTACGGTCCGGAAGCCGTGTTTTCCCTGCCGCCGGTTATCACCGAATACAGTCCGCCGGAGACTTCAGCGGCGTTCAGTCTCGCCGTCTGCAGGTCCACCGCGCCCACCCCCCTGGCATTGCCGGACACCAGCCCATACCCTTTGCCGGTGGTCTGTATCGCTCCGGCGCTGGAAATAACGATACCGTCCACACCCGCCTGAAATATCCCCTGCGGCGCCGTCACGCCGATCCCGACATTGCCGTTAAGCAGCAGTTTCCCCTCCACATAGGCATCCCCGGCAAAATATCCCGCCCATTCCAACGAAGCGGGATCTCTGTATCCCAGCGCGCCCCAGACCGGCGGATCATCGATGTCGGAGGCCGCGCCAAGAACGCCCGCCGACCGCGCGGGAATTCCCGCTCCGCCGAGATATCCCGCCACTCCGGCTTTAAAGGTCCTGGAGGTGGCTGCGGAACTCAAACCCTTAACGGCGCTTTGTACCTGCCCCAACCCGTATCCGGAACCGCCGATCTCAAGATTATCCAATACATGCAATTTAGAGGAAACCGGCGAGGAAACTCCGACGCCGACCGTATCGGTCAAGTTGCCGGTGAAAATTGTGCCGGCGCCTGTCGACCAACCGCCGCCCGAAACATCGAAATTCACCCAGCTTGCGCCGTTATAGCCCTGAAAGTGATTGCCTGCGCTTGTGTTGTAACGGATCGTACCGGTGGTAAAACCTATAGTGTCGCCTATCGTTACGGCTCCGTTAACGACCAGCGCCTGATTCAGATCGGTAGTTCCTATACCGGCCTTATCGGTGATAAAAACATTGCCTTCAAAACGCCCGGCGTAACCCCCGCCGATGGAAACGCCTTTAACTGCGGCCGCCCCGGAATTGGCCCAGCCGTAGACCGCCGCGTCCGTGGAGTTGCCGGAATAGCTTAGGCCGGCGATAGCCCCGCCCGTTCCGGCCACATGCAGTTTAAATGCCGGCGTTATCGTGCCTATGCCCACATTATTGTTCGCGTCAACGAACAAACCGCCGCCGCTGTAAACCGTACTGGTGGAGATCAGGAAGCCGCCCCGGGCCTTGAAGCGGACCTGGTCCGGGATATTATTCAGGACAACGGCGCCTTCCGAATCGGACCAGGTGTAGGCGCCGGCGGCGGTGGAACTGGACTTGTAACCGGCCGAGAAGGAATAAGCTCCGGTAGCCGCATTCTCCCGCCCTCCGGGAACCGTGGAAAAATCCCCGCCGGTATAATTGCTCGCGCCGCCCGATACGACCGAGGACGAACTATTCGCGACATTTAAAACGCCGCCGCCGATAAAGCTGTACGACACGAGCGCCGCGTTGTTCTGGCCGCCGGCCACGGCGGCGTAATTGGCAAGGAAGCCGGTGGAGTTGGAATCGCCTCCGGCTATGACGCTTCTAAATCCACCCGCGATATTATTGCCCCCGCCGCCCACGAACGAATAGCCGTTGGACGCGGTATTAAAATTGCCGGCGGCCACTCCGGAATAGGCGCCTGAGGCCGTGTTTGAAAAGCCTCCTCCTATAAAGGAATGCGGACCGGAGGCCACCTGCCCGGCGACGGACCGCGCCGTCTGCAGATCCACCGCCCCGGCGCCTCTGGGGTCGCCCGATACCGAACCGTGCCCCGGCCCGGCGGTCTGCGCCGCTCCGCCGGTGGAAATGACCAGCCCGTTGGTTACTAGAGCGTAAGACTGCGTCAAGATGTCGGAGTTTACGGTTAGGGACGAGCCGCTCAAGGTAAGTCCGCCGGTCATCGCGTCGCCTGTTTTCAGCACAGCTCCCGTGGAGACGACATTAGCCAGTCCGGAAGCGTCGCCGAAGAACTTAAGCGCATGGACGCCGTCGGGCTGCACCGTAAAGAGATCGGTTCCTCCCAATTGGAACTTTAACCAGCCGGAGGTTCCCTGGCGGTTAAACAAAATATCGTTGCCGGCAGCCTGTACATCCAAAAGCACATTCGGCGCGTTGGAATCCTCGAGCCTTATAACAGCCCCGGGGCCTGAAACATGCAGTTTGGCGGCGGGCGCGGTCGTTCCTATGCCGACATTTCCCGCGCCGTCCACTCTGGCTTTTTCGCTCCCGGCGATTTGGAACTGCAAGGTCCCTTTCGAGCCGGTATTGGTCGAACCGGCGTTCAGGATCACGCTCCCTCCTACGGGCGCGAGCTGGCCGGAACTATTGTCGTTGCCTGCGTTAAGCGTAATATTTCCAGCCGTCATATTATTACCGCCCGAACCGACGGCGATATTTCCGGCTGAAAGTATTATCGGCCCGCCTGTCGCATTATTACTTCCGCCGTTGTAATTACCAGCCTGAATTAAAATACCGCCGCCCGCGGCGCCTGCGCCGTCGGAGGAACGGACGGTGACGGAGCTTGCGTCGTTTGAGGCGTAAAGCGTGAGACTCCCGATAGAATTAAGCCGGCCGCGCAAGGTGGCGGCCCCGTTCACATCCAGGCGCGATGCGGGAACCGCCGTTCCGACTCCTACATTGCCGGCGGTTGAAATGAACAGATGCGGAGTAACGACCGAAGTGGAAACCCAAAGTTCGCCGGGTATGGTGTCGGGCGCCAGCACGGTGAACGAAGAAGCGTTTATGACGGGGTTTCCGGCCATATTCAGGGCCTTAGCCGCCAGATGGCTGCCGAGGTTGTCGCCGATTAAGCCGGTAAGCCCGGAACCGTCGCCGATGAACGCTGTGGCGTTGACAGCGCCCGCCACATCCAGTTTTACTCCCGGACTGGCGGTCCCTATGCCGACATTTCCGCTCACCCTGTTGACGAACATAAGCACATTGCCCTGGTCCGCACCCAGAAGCCATAGGTTGCCGCTCGGGATCTCAAGCACCGCGTCGCCGATACTGGTGCCGGTTTGATAATTGCCGGGCGCCGCGGCCACGCCGAGTAGAAAATCCGCGGATGAACCATCCAGGGAAAGTATGGAATCCGGATTCAGCCCTCCCGCTCCGATATTCCACAAGCCCTGATTACCGGTATAGAACGCCGCTTTCCCGCGATTCGTGGGCGAACCGACGACCAGAAAATTTTGCGGATCCGCGTTGCCTATGCCGACATTGCCGCCATTCACCACGAAAGTGGACCCGCCGACCGAGAAGGCGCCGCCGCCCACGGTCAGCGTGGACCCGGCCAGCGTCAGCGGCCCTGTCATAGCGTCGCCGCCTTTAAAAACCGCGTTGCCGAGACTGCTCGCGGGTACGGCGCCGCCAAGGACGGCGGCGTTCAGACTGGTCAACGCGAATCCGCTTACCGCGGGCAGCGCGCCGTTTAACTTGGAAGAAGCCATGCCGGTTATCGCGTCGTCGTAAACCGAACCGGCCGCCACGGAGGACGCCATCACCGACGCGCCCAGAGCCCCGGGCTGCACTCCGCCCGCGGACACGAAGGAGGCCGCCACCCCCGTCAGCTGGGACCCGTCGCCGTAATATTTAGCCGCGGAACTGAAACCCACTATATAAATGTTGCTTGAAACGCGCACGCCCGCGCCCAGCCCGGCGGAGGCCTCCGAGGAGACGGCCACATTATCCGCCAAAGCGACCCGCGCCGCCCCGACGCCCAGAGCGCCGCCCACCGTAAGCGTGGAGCCGGACAGGGTCAACGGCCCGGTCATGGCGTCGCCGCCTTTAAAAACCGCGTTGCCGAGACTGCTCGCTGGCACGGCGCCGCCAAGGACGGCGGCGTTCAGACTGGTCAACGCGAATCCGCTTACCGCGGGCAGGGGACCGCTTAATTTTGAAGAAGCCATGCCGGTTATCGCGCCGTCGTAAACCGAACCGGCCGCCACGGAGGACGCCATCACCGACGCGCCCAGAGCCCCGGGCTGCACTCCGCCCGCGGACACGAACGAGGCCGCAACTCCCGTCAGCTGGGACCCGTCGCCGTAATATTTAGCCGCGGAACTGAAACCCACTATGTAGATGTTGCTTGAGACGCGCACGCCCGCGCCCAGCCCGGCGGAGGCCTCCGAGGAAACGGCCACATTATCCGCCAAAGCGACCCGCGCCGCCCCGACGCCCAAAGCGCCGCCCACGGTAAGCGTGGAGCCGGACAGGGTCAGCGGCCCGGTCATGGTGTCGCCTATCTTCAAAACCTTTGTGCTGTCCGTGCCGCTGGCCCCGGTAACCCCGGTCAGACCAGCCCCGTTGCCGAAGAAGGCGGCGGCGGTAACATTGCCGGAAACATTAAGGTTGCTG
>JBAYJD010000066.1:0-13427 GCA_041665305.1 Elusimicrobiales bacterium | reverse complement strand
TTGCGGACACTTTCGTGATCGCAGCAGTAAGCGTCGTTTTGCCGTGGTCCACATGCCCGATGGTCCCCACATTCACATGCGGCTTGTTCCTGTCGAATTTAGCTTTTGCCATAGTTTATTAGCTCCTGTGTATGATTATATCCCGGGAAAGTCCGCCTAGACCGCGTTCTCTCCCGTTACTCCCCTGCAATCCGCCGACTGCCGGCCATACCTCAACCGTTGCCACACTACGCCGGGCGCTGAAATCTAAACCGCTTCGGTCGCGGCCTGGGTCCGTTTTTCTATAACGCCTTTTGCGACATTCGCCGGCACTTCTTCGTAGTGGCTGGGTTCCATGCTGAAGGAAGCGCGCCCCTGCGAGATGGATCTCACCACCGTGGCGTACCCGAACATCTCCGACAACGGCACGGTGCCGCGCACAAAGCGCGCGTTGCCTCTGTTGCCCATTTCGGAGATCTTGGCGCGGCGCGAGTTCAAGTCGCCTATTACATCGCCCACATTGGCTTCGGGAGTGGTGACATCCACTTTCATGATGGGTTCCATCAGGTACGGCGAGGCCTTGCGGCAGCCGTCCTTGAACGCCATGGCGCCGGCTATTTTGAACGCTATTTCCGAAGAATCGACATCGTGGTAGGAACCGTCGAACAAGGTCACCTTCACATCCACTACGGGGAACCCGGCAAGCACGCCGGAATCCATGGCTTCCTTGCAGCCCTTTTCAACGGCGGGGATGAATTCCTTGGGAACGCGGCCCTGTTTGATACCGTCCACGAACTCAAAACCTTTGCCCATCGGCTGGGGCTCGACCTTAAGCCACACATGGCCGTACTGGCCGCGGCCGCCGGATTGGCGGATAAATTTACCTTCGATCTCCACGGCTCTCTTGATGGATTCGCGGAAAGCGACCTGGGGGCGGCCCACATTGGCCTGCACATTGAACTCGCGTTTAAGGCGGTCCACGATGATGTCTAGGTGGAGTTCGCCCATGCCCGAGATGATGGTTTGGGAAGTCTCCTCGTCCGTCTTGATCCTGAAAGTCTGGTCTTCCTCGGCCAGGCGGCCCATCGCTATGCCCATCTTCTGTTCGTCCTCTTTGGATTTGGGTTCGATGGAGATGGAGATGACCGGTTCCGGGAAGTTCATGCCCTCAAGGATTATGGGGTTGTTGGGATCGCAGATGGTCTCGCCCACGGTGGCGCTCTTGATGGCCACGGTGGCGGCGATGTCGCCGGCGCTGATCTCTTTTATTTCCTCGCGCTTATTGGCGTGCATCCTGAGGATCCGGCCGATGCGCTCGCTGGTCTTCTTGCGGCCGAAGTAAACGGTGTCGCCGGGTTTAAGGGTGCCCGAGTACACGCGGAAAAAAGTAAGTTTTCCGACAAAAGGGTCGGGCTGGATCTTGAAGAGCAGCGCGCAGAAAGGCGCTTTGGGGTCGGCGCGGCGCTCCGCTTCTTCGCCGGTATTGGCGTCCGTACCGATGATGGCGGGAACATCCAGCGGAGAAGGCAGGAAATCCACCACGGCGTCCAGCATGGGCTGCACGCCCTTGTTCTTATAGGAGGAGCCGCACAGCACCGGGAAGAATTTGCAGGTGAGGGTGCCGCGGCGGATGGCGGCCTTAAGCTCCGCCTCGGAGAAATTGTGGTCCCCGGCCAGGTACTTCTCCATGATGTGTTCGTCGAAGTCGGCCAGTTTTTCCACGAGCTGATCGCGGTACTTTTTGGAGAGCTCCGCCATATCGGCCGGGATCTCCACCTCGTCGAAGTGCGCGCCCAGGTCGTCGCCAACCCAGATCAGGGCCTTCATTTTCACCAGGTCCACGAGGCCTTTAAAAGTTTCCGTCACGCCTATGGGCAGCTGTATTGGAGAAGCGTTGGCGCCCAGTTTTTCCACGATGGAATTTGCGGACATGTAGAAATCCGCGCCGATGCGGTCCATTTTGTTGACATAGGCCACGCGGGGGACATGATACCGGTCGGCCTGACGCCACACGGTCTCGGACTGGGGCTCCACGCCCTGCACGCCGTCGAACACGGTGACGGCGCCGTCAAGCACGCGCAGGGAACGCTCGACTTCGGCGGTGAAATCCACATGTCCGGGGGTGTCGATGATGTTGATGATATAATCATGCCAGGTGGTGCTGATGGCGGCCGCGGTGATGGTGATGCCGCGTTCGCGTTCCTGGGGCATCCAGTCCGTGGTCGTGTTGCCGTCGTGCACCTCTCCGATCTTGTGGGACTTGCCGGTGTAATAAAGTATGCGCTCGGTCGTGGTGGTCTTACCCGCGTCGATGTGGGCGATGATACCGGTGTTCCTTACCTTAGTCAAGTCAAAGTCTGCCATGATGTTCCTCTAAATAGTAGTCGTTCGCTGTCCGGGGACCCGCAGCCCGCGATCGTTCTGTTACGAGCCGCCGGTCGCGGGGCCTCAAGCCGCCGTGTTGTTACCAGCGGTAATGGGCGAACGCGCGGTTGGCTTCGGCCATCCTGTGGGCGTCTTCCCGTTTCTTAAAAGCGGAGCCCTCTTTCTTGAAAGCAAGGAGCAACTCTTCGGCCAGGTGCACGTGCATGGACGCGCCCTTGCGGTCGCGGGCGGCGTTCAGGATCCAGCGCATCGCCAGCGATGAGCCGCGGTTGGCCTTCACTTCTATCGGCACCTGATAATTGGCTCCGCCGACGCGGCGGGCCTTTACTTCCACCATGGGGCGGACATTCTCTATGGCCTTGGTGAGCACCACGAGCGCGTCTTCCTTGGTCTTTTCCTTTATAATATCCATGGCGCCGTAAAGGATGCTCTCAGCGGCAAGTTTCTTGCCCTGGAAATTTATTTTGTTGATGAACCGGGAAACCAGCACGGAATTATATCTGAAATCCGGCGGCGGGAGTTCCCTTCTGTCGCGGGGTCTTAAACCTTTTCTAGGCATAGTGTTCGCTCCAATTTTACAATTTTAAAGTCTTCCGTTATAAGCCTTCGGCATTCCGCTCCCCGGCTTGTGACATGTGACTTATACTCTTGTGACTGCCGAACGGCCTTCGCCGTCCGGCTATTTCTTCGCTTCCGTCTTGCCCGCTTTCGGGCGCTTGGCGCCGTAAAGAGAGCGGCCCTGTTTGCGGCCCTCGACTCCGGACGCGTCCAGCGCGCCCCTGATAATGTGGTACCGGCAGCCCGGCAGATCTTTAACTTTGCCGCCTCTGACCAGGACTATGGAATGTTCCTGAAGATTATGGCCGACGCCGGGGATATAAGCGGTGACTTCCTGCTTGGAGGTCAGCTTCACCCTTGCCACTTTCCTGAGGGCAGAGTTGGGTTTTTTGGGGGTCGTGGTATAGACCCTGGTGCAAACGCCTCTTCTCTGCGGGCAAGACATCAACGCGGGCGCCTTGCTGAATTTCCTTAAAGATTCTCTTCCATGACGGATCAACTGATTTATTGTAGACATAATTTCCTACGGGGGAGGGCCGAAGGCGGAGGGCGGAGAAAAATCCGCTTTGCGCAACAATCTCCGCCCCAAACCCTATGCCCGAACCCCGCTTTAACTCTCCTTGTTATTTTCCTCAAAAAGCTTGCGCCTGGCGAACCCGCTTCCCGCGGGCACCAGATGTCCTATTATAACATTTTCTTTGAGGCCTTTTAAATAGTCGACTTTGTTCGTCGTCGCGGCGTCGGTAAGCACCCTGGTGGTCTCCTGGAAGCTGGCCGCCGAGATGAACGACTCCGAGGCCAATGAAGCCTTGGAGATGCCGAGCAGCACTGGCTCGCCCTGGGCGGGCGCGTGCCCGGTGTCCACGGCGCGCTGGTTCTCGGCCTTGAAGGCGGTCTTATTGACGATCTCGCCTTTAAGGAACGCGGTGCCGCCCGGTTCGGTTATCTTGATGTTCGAGAGCATCTGGCGCACTATGATCTCGATATACTTGTCGTTGATGTTGACGCCCTGCAGCCTGTACACTTCCTGGATGGCCTCGACGATATAGTTCTGCACTTCCTTTATGCCTTTTACGGCCAGCAGGTCGTGCATATCCACGGCGCCGTCGGTCAGGGCTTCGCCCACGGCAACGCGGTCGCCTTCGTAAACCACCAGGTGCTTGCCGTACGGGATGCCGTAGGGCTCCACCTGTCCGGTCTCCTGGTTTTTCACGGAAACCTCGACCAGGCCCTTGGCGGTGGTGCCCAGGGAAACGATGCCCTCGATCTTGGTGATGATGGCGGCGTTCTTGGGCCTTCTGACCTCGAAGAGCTCGGCCACGCGCGGCAGGCCGCCCGTGATATCCTTGGTCTTGGCCACATCGCGGTGGATCTTGCCGATAATATCGCCTCTCTGCACCTCCTCGTTCTGTTCGAGCAGGATGATGGTGTCGGTCGGCAGGGCGTGGGAGCCGATGATCTTGCCGGCGGATTCGATAATGATGCGGGGATTGCGCTTGGTGCCGCGGTGCTCGATGATCTTGCGCTCGATGATGCCCGTCACCTTGTTGCGTTCCTCGTGCAGCGTAACGCCTTCCTTGATGTCCAGGTATTTTATCTTGCCGTCGTGCTCGGCGATCATGGGCACCGTATGGGGGTCCCACTCGGCTATCTTGTCTCCGGCCTTCACGGAAGCCTTGTCGGCCACCGTTATCTTGGCGCCGTAGCTGAGCTTGATCTCCTCAAAGGTCTTGCCGGCGGAATGCTTGATGATGATGGACGCGCCGCGCGAAACGCAGATATGCTCTCCCGAGCGGTTCTTGATGGTGCGCAGTTCCTTGTATTCCACCTTGCCGTCGGCCTTGGTCTTGGCTTCGGATTTTTCAAGCACACGCGAGGCCGTACCGCCGATGTGGAAGGTCCGCAGGGTAAGCTGGGTGCCGGGTTCGCCGATCGACTGGGCGGCGATGATGCCCACGGCTTCGCCTTCTTCCACGCTCTTGCCGGTGGCGAGGTTGAGGCCGTAGCACTTGCCGCAGATCCCCACATCCGATTCGCAGGTGAGCACCGAGCGGACATAAACGCCCTCTTCCTTGGACCTGGCTTTCTCTATGATCTTAGCGTTCTCCCCGGTGATCATCTCGTTGCGTTTGACGATAGTCGTCGTTTTGCCTTCTCCGTCGGGGATCTTGATATCCTCAAGGGCTATGCGGCCTTCGATGCGCTCGGACAGGGATTCGATGATCTCGTCGCCGCTCCTGAGGGCCTTTATTTCCACGCCGTTGATCGTTTCGCAGTCGTCTTCCATGATGACCACATTATGCGCGACATCGACCAGCCTTCTGGTGAGATAGCCGGCGTCGGCGGTCTTAAGAGCGGTGTCGGAAAGACCTTTGCGTCCGCCGTGCGTAGAAATGAAGTATTCCAGCACGGTGAGGCCTTCGCGGAAGTTGGACAGGATGGGGTTCTCGATGATCTCGCCCACGCCGCCGGTCAGCTTCTTCTGGGGTTTGGCCATCAGGCCGCGCATGCCGGCCAGCTGTTTTACCTGCTGGCGGGAACCGCGGGCGCCCGAATCGGCCATCATGAAGATGGCGTTGAAGCGGGGTTCCTCGGCCTTGTAGGTCTTGTTCTCCTGCTTCTGCATCTCTTCGAACATCTCGTCGGCCACCTTGTCGCCGACATGCGTCCAGATGTCTATGATCTTGTTGTAGCGCTCGTTCTCGGTAATGATGCCGTCCTTGGCCTGGCCTTCGATCTCGCGCACCTGTTTCTGCGCCTTATCGATGCGTTCGCTCTTTTTGGTCGGGATGGACATATCGGCCAGCGAGATGCTCAGGCCCGACACGGTGGCGTAATGGAAACCGAGGTTCATGAGCCTGTCGAGCAGAATGACCGTCTCGTGATGCCCGATCTCCGGGTTTTTAAAGCATTCGAAGACCAGATTGGAGAGGTCCTTCTTGCCGATGACGCGGTTATATTTTTTCGGGTCGACATTCCTGGGCAGGATGTCCAGGAAGATAATGCGTCCGACGGTGGTGAACTCGTTGTTCTTTTCGCACTTCTCGCGGGAGGCCTTTTCGGCCAGCTTCGCGGGGTCCAGTTTTTCGATGCCGGTAACGCCGCGCACCTGGATGATGGCGTGCAGGTCCACCTTGCCGTGCTGATAGGCGGTCAGGGCTTCTTCCTTGTCGCCGAAGACCTTGCCTTCGCCGGGCTCGCCGAGCTTGACTTTGGTGAGATAGTTGACGCCGAGCACCATGTCGTGCGACGGGTTGGCGATAGGGCGGCCCGAAGCGGGGGACAGGATGTTGTTGGTCGCCATCATCAGCATCCTGGCTTCCATCTGCGCTTCCTGGCTGATGGGCACATGCACGGCCATCTGGTCGCCGTCGAAGTCGGCGTTGAAGGCGGCGCAGGTAAGCGGATGCAGCTGTATGGCCAGACCTTCGATCAGCACGGGCTCGAAAGCCTGGATGCCGAGGCGGTGCAGTGTGGGGGCGCGGTTAAGCATGACCGGGTGTTTTTTGGTCACGCGCTCCAGGATGTCCCAGATCTCGTTGTCCGCGTGCTCCATTTTTTTCTTGGCCACTTTAAGGGTGATGTTCTCTTTCTTTATAAGCTCGGACAGGACGAAAGGCTTGAAGAGTTCGAGAGCCATTTCCTTGGGCAGCCCGCACTGGTGGAGCTTGAGGTTGGGGCCTACCACGATAACGGACCGGCCTGAATAGTCCACGCGCTTGCCCAGCAGGTTCTGGCGGAAGCGGCCTTGCTTGCCCTTGAGGATGTCGGAAATGGACTTGAGCGGCCTGTTGGCCGCGCCCAGCACCACTTTGCCGCGCGCGCCGTTCTCTATCAGCGCGTCCACGGCTTCCTGCAGGAGGCGCTTTTCATTGTAGATCATGACCTGGGGGGCCCTTAAGGCCTCGATGTGTTTCAGGCGGTTGTTGCGGTTGATGATCCTTCTGTAAAGGTCGTTAAGATCGGAGGTGGCGAACCGTCCGCCTTCCAGCGGGACGAGGGGGCGCAGGTCGGGCGGAAGCACCGGCAGGATGGTCATGATCATCCATTCCGGGCGGTTGCCGCTGGCGACGAAGCCTTCCAGGATCTTCAGCCGCTTGATGAGCTTGGAGCGGTCCATGTCGGCCTTGGCGTTGGCCAGTTCCTGCTGGATGGCTTCGATCTCCTTTTTAAGGTCGATCCTCTCAAGCAGGTCCTTGATGGCGCCGGCCCCGATGCCCACTTTTATCTTGGAAAATTTCTTCCTGACCTCGTTAAGCTGCGATTCGGTCATGACATCGCCGACATTGTGTTCGACGCGGCCGGTGACGGGGTCCTTGGCGTCTTCCAGCACTACATAGGCGGCGTAATAGACCACCTTCTCAAGGTCGGAAGGCTTCATGTCCAGGATAATGCCTATGCGGGACGGGCTTTTGCGCAGGAACCAGATATGGGCGACGGGGGCGGCCAGGTCTATGTGCCCCATGCGCTCGCGGCGCACTTTGGCTTCGGTGACTTCCACGCCGCAGCGGTCGCAGACCACGCCCTTGAACTTGACCCAGCGGTATTTTCCGCAGGCGCACTCGTAATCCTTGGACGGGCCGAAGATGCGTTCGCAAAGCAGGCCGTCGCGCTCCGGCTTCAGCGTGCGGTAATTGATGGTTTCCGGCTTCTTCACTTCGCCGAAGGACCAGAGCTTGATCTTCACAGGGCTGGCTATGCCGATCTTCATCCCGTCGAAGTCGGAGTAATTGATCTCTTTGCGTTTTTTGGAAGTCTTGGGCAAACCGAAAAAATTCCTGGCTTCTGAGGTTATTCCGTCCATAGTTCTTTTCTCCATTCAGTTCGTTGAACTACCTTCAAGATGTTCGGACCGCGACCGCTAAACCGGGGGCTTCGGGCTGAAGACTTCAGGCTGAAGGTTTTTAACCGCGCTCTTTACAACCCGCTTTCCCTTCAGCCTCGTCTTCCTTAGAGGCCTTCCGCCTAATTCGCCGCTTTCGCGGCCGCTTTTTTCTTGGCCTTTTCTTTCACGCCTTCCACGCGGGCCGCCTCGTCGTCGGCCTTTATCAGGTCGACATCGAGGGCCAGCGCCTGCAGTTCCTTCACCAGCACCTTGAAAGATTCCGGCACGCCCGGCTGCGGCGGGAAATCTCCTTTGATGATCGCTTCGTACATCTTGGTCCTGCCGGAGAAGTCGTCGGACTTGACGGTGAGCATCTCCTGGAGCGCGTAAGCGGCGCCGTAACCTTCCAGCGCCCAGACTTCCATTTCGCCGAAGCGCTGTCCGCCGAAAAGGGCCTTGCCGCCCAGCGGCTGGCGGGTAATGAGGCTGTACGGGCCCGTGGAGCGGGCGTGCACCTTGTCTTCCACCAGGTGGATAAGCTTCAGGATGTACATGTAGCCTATCGTCACTTTCTCGTGGAACCGCTCCCCGGTCCTGCCGTCGTAAAGCGTGATGCGGCAATAATCGTCGGGGAGATATTCCTCCGCCACGCCCCGTTTCTTCAACTGGTCCTTGGCAAGCTGCACCATCTGGATGACCCCGGGCTTCTCGGCGTTGGGGTGAGCGGAAAGGTCGGCCACGATATCGTCGACCGTGATCTCGCCGCGCAGCTTTTTACGCTTCTCTTCCCAATATTTCCAGTAGCCGGGGTTGTCCTCGGCCGCGCCGTCGAAGACGGGGCAGACCATCTGCGTGTCCAGCTGTTTGCCGGCCCAACCCAGCATAGTCTCCAGGATCTGGCCGATATTCATACGGGACGGAACGCCCAGAGGGGACAGCACCGCGTCCACGGGCGTGCCGTCGGGCAGGTAAGGCATGTCCTCTTTGGGC
Organism: Elusimicrobiales bacterium; assembly: GCA_041665305.1. Classification (GTDB taxonomy): domain Bacteria; phylum Elusimicrobiota; class Elusimicrobia; order Elusimicrobiales; family UBA9959; genus YA12-FULL-51-18. Next base: position 4,690 of record JBAYJD010000066.1, on the reverse strand, counting down.
ATGATGCGGGCTACGACGCCCTTGTTGCCGTGACGGCCGGAAAGCTTGTCGCCGACCCGCAGCCGCCTCTTGAGGGCTATATAGACCTTTACGACCTTGTTGACGGTGACGGGCAGCTCGCCGGTCTGCTTCAGGAGCTCTTTCTCGCGGGCGTACTTGTCCTTGATCTTTTTCTCCATCAGCTTGTAGAATTCTTCGATCTCGGAGCCTTTTTTTTCGTCCTTCATGGCTTCCTTGCGGAAGTTCTTAAGGGCTTCGAGGTTGTTCTTCATCTCCTCGTTGATCTCGTCCACGCGCCGTTTTTCCTCGGGCTTGGAGAGCTTCTCGCGGCGCACGAAGACGCGGGTGCCGATGATCTTGCCGTTGACGCCCGGCGGCACGCGCAGCGAGGTATCGGTGACATCCTCCGCTTTTTTGCCGAAGATGACCTTAAGCAGCCTCTCTTCCGGCGAAAGCTGCTGCTCGCCTTTGGGGGAGACCTTGCACACCAGGATATCGCCGGGGCGGACCATGGTGGAAGGCACGACCACGCCTTCGGAGTCGATGTGTTCCAGCGCGTCGGAGCCCACATTCGGGATGTCGCGTGTGATCTCTTCGGGGCCGAGCTTGGTATCGCGGGCCTCCACTTCGAACTCCTCGATAAAGACCGAGGTCAAAGCGTCTTCCTCCACCAGCTTCTCGGAGACCAGGATGGCGTCCTCGTAGTTAAAGCCTTCCCAGCTCATGAACGCCACCAGGAGGTTCTTGCCCAGGGCCAGCTGGCCCGCGCCGGTGGCCGGGCCGTCCGCGATGACATCGCCCTTCTTCACGAAGTCGCCGCTCCTGACGGTGGGGACCTGGTTGACGCAGGTATCCTGGTTGGACCTTCTGTACTTGATAAGGTGGTAAAGGTCGGGCTCCTTTGAGTTGTCCGCCTTGATCGAGATCATCTCTCCCGAGGAATAGATGACGCGACCCGAGGTGCGGGCCGTGATGCAGGCGCGCGAGTCCTTGGCGATGGCCGGTTCCATGCCGGTCCCGACGAGCGGGGGCTCGGTCACGAGCAGCGGCACGGCCTGGCGCATCATGTTGGAACCCATCAGGGCGCGGTTGGCGTCGTCGTGTTCCAGGAACGGCACGCAGGCGGCGGAGATCGAAACGACCTGCATAGGGGACACATCCATGTATTTGACGTCGGTGGCGTCCACGAACACATAGTCGTCCTTGGCGCGGCCGTAGACCTGGTCCGAGGAGAGACGGCCGCTCTCCATAGGGGTGTTGGCCTGGCCGACGAAGATATCGTCTTCCAGGAAAGCCGTCAGATACTCCACCTCGTCGGTCGCCTTCCTGGAGGAGACCTTCCGGTACGGGGTCTCTATAAGGCCGTACTGGTTGACCTTGGCGTACGCGGCCAGGGAAACGATAAGGCCGATGTTCGGGCCTTCGGGCGTTTCAATGGGGCAGACGCGGCCGTAATGGGTGTAGTGCACGTCGCGGACCTCGAAGCCGGCGCGCTTTCTGTTAAGACCGCCCGGGCCCAGGGCCGACAGGCGGCGTTTGTGCGTCAGTTCGGCCAGCGGGTTGATCTGGTCCATGAACTGGGAGAGCTGGGAAGTGCCGAAGAACTTCCTCATGATGGCCACCACGGGCGCGGCGTTGATGAGCGTGCGCGGTGTAATGGTCTTGTCTTCCTTGTTCATGCGGTCGCGCACATTGCGGGAGATCTGGACCAGGGCCACTCGGATCTGGTTCTCCAGGAGCTCGCCGATGGAGCGCACGCGCCTGTTGCCGAGGTGGTCGATATCGTCGACCTTGTATTCGAACCGGGCTCCCTGGTGGTCGAAACCGGGCGCGCCAGAATTCATCGCCATCAGGTATTTCACCGTGACCAGAAGGTCCTCGATGCAGATATTGCGTTTGTTCTCGGCGGGAACCTTGAATTTTTTGTTCTCGCGGGCCAGTTCCTCGTAGATCGGCGTCAGTTTCCTGGCGGCCTTGTAACGGCCGACGATGGAAAAGTCGTAGCGGCGCAGGCTCTTGAAAAGGATGTTATCCAGGTATTCGTCGGCCTGTTCCTTGACGATAAAGTCCTGTCCGCGCATCTTTTTGTAGATCTCGTAGCGGGCCTCGGCGGCGTTCTTGGGCTGGTTCTTGCCTTCCAGCGCCAGGATTATGCCGGGGTTGTCCTCCTTGGGGCTGCCCTTTATCAGGCGGACGCGGGAGATCTTGCGTTCGAGCATCAGTTTGACGGTCTTTTCGTCCAGAGGCTGCGCGGCTTTTTCCTCCAGGTTCCAGATAACCTCGCCGGTCTTCGTGTCCACGATATCCTCTATGGCGTAGTGGCCCGCGATATTGACGATGTTGTCAGCGGTGACGGCGGCTTCGACGGAAGGATAGAAGATCTGAAGGATCTCGGCGTTGGTTTCGATGCCGGCGGCCTTGAGGAAAGTGGTCGCGAGTATTTTTTTCTTGCGGTCCAGCCTCACCCACAGCACATTGTCCAGGTCGAATTCGAATTCCACCCAGGCGCCGCGATACGGGATGATGCGCGCGTAATAAAGGGGTTTGCCGAGCACGGACTGTTTCTTCTCGTCGTCATCCTCGAAAATAATGCCGGGCGAGCGGTGCAGCTGGCTGACCACGATGCGTTCCGCCCCGTTGAAGATAAAGGAGCCGGTATCGGTCATCAGGGGCAGGTCGCACAGCGTGACATCCTGGTCGATGATGTGCTTGAGCTTGCCGCTTTCCTGCTTAAGGCTGAGCGAAAGGTAAGCCTTCAGCGGAGCGGCGTAGGTGCCGCCGCGGACCAGGGCCTCTTCGGGGCTGTGGTATTTCGGGGCGCCGAGGTCGAATTTCAGGAAATCCAGCACCATGGAGCCGTCGGCGGACTCTATCGGGAACACATCCACGAAAGAAGCCTGGAGGCCCTGGATCTTTCGTTGTTCGGGCTCACTGTCGAGCTGCAGGAACCAGTCGAAGGACTGTTTCTGCATGTCCAGCAGGTCCGGGACTTTGAGGATCTGGGATATACGGGAGAAGTTAAGTTGTTTCATCGTCACCTCTTTAGTGTGTGGACTGCATCGCGGTTTTGCGCCGTCATATTGGAACACGCATCCCTATATCAGGCGTCGGACCGAGCTGCAGCTACTTCTTAGAGACCGGACTACACTTAAATCTTGGGGGACCGCTTTGGAGCAGACAGTGGAAAATACCGACAGCAGATAATCCCGACGGACATTACGTCCGCCGGGATAAACCTATGGCCACCTACTTTCCTGTCTTGATCGAGACTATTATTTCAATTTCCAGTTCAAACAGCGGCACGGCTCGCGGTACCTTCAGATACCGTTTCGCCGTATCGCCATCTGCTTGCCGTATGTGGTTACTTCAGTTCAACCGCTCCGCCGGCGTCGACGATCTTCTTCGACATTTCATCGGCGGTTTTCTTGTCCACATTCTCTTTCACATTCTTGGGGGCCCCTTCAACGAGGTCCTTGGACTCTTTCAGGCCGAGGCCGGTCAGTTCCCTGACGACCTTGATAACGCCGATCTTTTTGGCCGGGTCCGTGACGGCTTTGAGCACCACGGTAAATTCGGTCTTTTCCTCTACGGCGACCGCGGCTCCGCCGGCGGCGGGGGCTGCGGCCATTGCCATCCCCATGGCGGGGGCGGCTTTAACGCCGAACTTCTCCTCTATGCTTTTCACGAGGTCGGACAGTTCCATCACGGTGAGCGTGGAAATAGCGTCCACTATCTGGTCTTTATTGAGTTTTTCTGACATGTTATTGTCTCCTTGTAGTCATGAATAGCCCGCCCAAGAGAAATACTAAGCGGTTTATCCCCGAACTTCCGGGGGCTATCAGGATTTTAGTTAATTACTGCAAAAGCTGTTTGGATCCGGCGGCCAGTCGGCGGGAACTACGCCTTTTTGGCGGCCTTTTCCCTTACGGCCTCTACGGCGTAAGCGAGATTCGTGGCGGGCGCCTCAAGCACCCATCTGATCTGCGCCAGGTTGGAGTAAAGAACTCCGGCCAGCTGCGTGAGGAGTTCGGTCTTGGAGCCTATCTTGGAAAGTTTTTCCAGGTCCTTGGGAGTCAGCCAGCGGCTGGAGGTAAAACCGCCTTTTATCTTTAAAGCTGGGTTGTCCTTGGCGAAAGCCAGCAGGGCTTTTGCCGCCTTGGCGATATCGTCTGCGCTGTCGATGGTGATCACGCCCGTCGGCCCCTTGGCGACACCGGCATCCTCCGCCTTGAGAGAGGCGTTGGTTAAAGCGTGCGAAACGACCGTATTGCGCATTACCTGAAATTTGGATTTCGCCGGGCGCAGGCTCTCTTTAAGGGTGCTGATATCCTTGAACTTGAGGCCGTGGAACGAAGCAAAAAAAACATCCTTCGTTTTTAATTCGTCGCCGAGCTTTTTAGACCGTTCGATCTTATCGTTTTTGGTAAGTTTCATAACTGATCACCGGCTGAAATCCGCTGGCTGAAGTGAAACCTGAACCGCGGCCGCCCGGCCGCCTTCAGGCCTCAGCCTGCCGCCCCGCTTTGAAAACAAATGCGCGATCCTGAACAACCTCGTATGATTTATAAGACCGGCAGCGACCTACTCTGCCAACACCGGATTGGGTGTTAGTACCATCGGCCCTGGAGCCCTTAACTGCCGTGTTCGGAATGGGAACGGGTGTTACCTCTCCGGAATTACCACCGGTCTA
>JBAYJD010000065.1:0-13948 GCA_041665305.1 Elusimicrobiales bacterium | reverse complement strand
CCTGCACCTTTGTTGCGCGAAACTTACAGGTTCATTGGAGCCTGCGCGTTTCGCGCAACTTCGGTTCGGCCTCAAAACCGTCAATTTCGCCTTAAAAACCTTATGTCGGACAGGCTCCTAGGGATTCTGTTGGGGGATATCGTTCCAGAACAGCGTGCCATGGGAAAGCAGCTCGGTTATTCCCAGCTCTACGGCAGCGGGGCCGCCGGCCTCGCCCATAAGCTCAACATCCCCAAGAAACAGGCTGTAGAGCTACTGGACAAGTACTTCGCCGCCGTCCCTAAGCTGGTAGCGTTCCTGGAGACATTACGACAACGAGCCTTATCGCAAGGGTATGTGGCGAGCTATTACGGTCGGCGCCGCCCTCTCCCGGAGATTTACAGCGCTAATCCCAAGATACAATGGCAGAGGTTAAGGCCGCACAGAAACGTGTCGAGAGCATTTGGAATAAATCCTGCCGGGGTGATGAGGCGCGCCTGAAGTTTGCTGTTTTCCTGGAAGAGGCCCGGGACTTCGGTAAAATCCGGGACGTCGAGCACCAGGCCTATTTTATAAACACGTTGAAGTGGCCGCTATATTTCGCGCTGCCAGAAACCTTCCCAATCTGGACAGACCTGCTGTTAAACTGGGTTGTTCATCCGGAGGGAAAAATACGCATAGCGGCGGTGCGCGTTGCCCATTACCTGGGGGTAAGCATGGTAAGTTCTTTTGACGAACCATGCCGTAACCCAAACCGGCGGGAATCCCCGGAGACACAGGAATTTGCCAGGAACTGTTTCTGCATCTTCGCGCTATAAGTTGAGTGACACACAACCTAATTCAATAGGAATTAAGTTGTGTGTCACCTTAGCCCCATAGCCCACCCACGGAGTGTAACTAAAAGTCCTTGATTCGCGGCCGGGCGGCGGGTATACTTTGGATGTCGGGGGGAGGGGGGTAAGGCGTCCGCCGGTGGCGCTTGTAAAGAAAAAACCCCTCGCGGGGTTTTTTGAAAATTGGCGCCCCCAAAGGGATTCGAACCCTTGATCTCTGCCTTGAAAGGGCAGCGTCCTAACCGCTAGACGATGGGGGCGCAATATGAAACGCGGGACTGAAAATTTTGTATGATTTGAACTGCGATTTTCAGTGCGTAAATTCCCGCTGAAATGAAAGTTTATCAATTCTGTCCGCTCTTGTCAAACGGAGGGTTTTGTGGAAGAAAAAAAAGAGGAAACGCGGGCCGTTGAAGCGGCGGACGGTCCTGCGGCTGCCGAGGAACTGGCGAGGGTCAGGTCCAGCAACAAGGTCTTTAGAGCCGCGGCCATAGTCTTTTCCTCTCTATTCATATTGCTTCTCTGCGCGGTGCTTTTCATATACCAGAAACTTTCCGGTTTCAGGAATATTCTTATGCCTCCGACGGAAACCTTCCAGGATACCGCATTCCGCGCCGGTGAGGAGGCCGCGTCCGCCGCGCTGCCGGAGGGGTTTAAAAGGCCGGAAGTTCCCGCTCAGGCGCAGAGCGGCTCCGCCCTTACCGTCTTTACCAACTCCGGGGAATACGGCCCCGCTGCCGCGGGAATAACGGCGGAGGACGGGGAAAGGACCGCCGCGGCTTTGGCCAAATACGCGAAGCGTCCGATAGTAAAAGAGTTCGTGGCCGAGCTGAAGAAAGACCCCGATTTCGCCCGGGCGCTTAAGCAGAAGGACGCGAATAATCCGCTGGCGATGATCGCGTCCATTCAAAAGACCAAGAGCATCCAGGGCCTGGCGCTCAAGTTCGCCACGCGAAAGGATTTCCTGCCTCTGATGATGGAAGTGATGAACGATCCGGACCTTAAGCCCATGCTCAGCAAGCTGCCGATGGGCAACATGGGGTCGGCGGTGCAGATGCTGAAGATGATGTCCGGCGCGGCGCAAACTCCGTTTCCGGTCGCCGCGCGGGCCGGGAACGAAGCGGCCCCGGATACGGGCTCCGGTTCCCCCGCCCTTCTGGACACTTCCGCTATGCAAACTCCGTCCAAACCGTCCGGCGCCGGACGGAAAAAAAGGGTTCCGCCTCCACCCGGAGATTGATAATTTTTACCGTACCGGCGTTCTATTTGACAGACTTCGCGTATATTGGTCTAATATATAAATTATGCGGTATAAATGGCTGAAAAAAATCGTCAGGGGCGCGGTTAAACCCATAAGCATTTTTGTCGTGCCCCATAGCGGCCTGCCCTCCCTCAGGCTGAACCTGCCGGCGGCGTTGCTGCTGGCTTTAGGCGTTTCCTGGACCGCGCTTACCGTCTGGGCGGGGTATATCGCCGGCCGGCAGTTCGATTATTACGTCACAAGAACGGACAACAAAATCCTGCGCGCCAAGATGGAATATGTGTCGCAGCAGGTGGAAAAGGGTCTCGCCTACCTTGAGATGACCCGTAAGACCGACCGCCAACTTCGCAAGATGCTGGGCATGAGCCCCAATCTTGCGGACGACAACGACTCTATCGGCGGGCCCACCGCTTCCGACCTTTCCGATTTCAGAAAGCTTCTTTCAAGCAAGGCCTCCGAGATAAGGGAAACCTCGCTGAATAATTCCATTTTCAAGATGCAGGAGGAATCCCATCGCCGCCTGTCCAGCTACGCCGAGGTCACCTGGTACATCACGAACAGGCACAATAGCGCCAAGGCGACGCCTTCCAGCTGGCCGGTCGTCGGCAGGATAACTTCCTACTTCGGCTACCGCATCGCGCCTTTGCGGATCGCCAGCGAATATCATTCCGGCGTCGATATCGCCAACGAGCCCGGCACCCCGGTCTATGCCACGGCGGACGGCGTTGTGCGCTACTCCGGCTGGGCCAACGGCTACGGGTTATCAGTGGTGCTGGACCACGGGTTCGCCTATTCGACCCTCTACGGGCATTTCAGCGAGCTGGTCGTTAAAGAAGGGGCGCAGGTCAGGCGCGGGCAGTTGATAGGGCGCGTGGGTTCCACGGGAACTTCCACCGGACCGCATCTTCACTACGAGGTGTGGGTGGACGGCATCCCCAGGGACCCCGTAAAATATTTACAGGAGGGCGGCAAGAGAAGCCCCCTGGCCGGCATATTTGAAAGCATATTTTCCTGAAACGCGGACAGGGAGGCTGTATGGCTATTTTTAAGAGCACAAATATAACTTTTGACGCGAAAAACTCCGACACGGTGATAGGACACGAGGCTTATTTCCAGGGCACTCTCACCGCCAAGGGGTCCCTGCGGATCGACGGCCGCATCGACGGGGCCATTGTGGACGCCAATCTTGTCACCGTAGGCAAGACCGGAAAGGTCAAAGGAGATATTTCCTGCGAGTCCTGCTCGGTTTCCGGCGATATCAACGGCAATGTGGCGGCTTTGGACCATATCGAGGTGCTCTCCGGCTCAAAGATCACCGGCGATCTTCGCGCCCCGAAGATCATAATCGAAGAGGGGGCTGTTTTCAACGGCAACTGTTCCATGACAAGTCCGAAAAATTCTAAAACTGAAAATTCCGAAAAGGCGGTCAAATAACATGATCTCGTTCCTCGCGAAATATAAAAGGGTTATTTTCACCGTGGTCGTCGTAGTGTTCGTCGGTTCCACCTTTTTCTTCAGCGGCCAGATCTTTACCTCCTCTTCCGCGGACGCCCTGGCGGATGTGGGGGGGAAAAAGATCCCTTACCGGCGCTTTTCCCTGCAGGTCAATCGGGTCCTCTCCAACTTCAAGGATTCCGGCACCGAGGTTAACGAGGTCATAACCAAGAGCGTGAAGCAGGAGATTTTCAGGGATATGGTGATAGAGGAACTCCTGTCGCAGCAGGGCGACAAGATGGCCATGCGCGTGCCGGACTTCGAGGTGGCGGTGGAGATCCAGAATACGCCCCAGTTCACGGAGAACGGAGCTTTCAGCTACAGGCGTTACGCCCAGACTATTTTTAGCGAGTTTCAGATGTCGCCGAGCGACTACGAGGTCTGGCGCAAGCAGGCGCGCCTGGCCGGCAAATTCAAGCAGTTCCTGCTCACGAATGTAAAAGTAACGCCGGCGGAACTCCAGGCCTACTATCTGGCCAAGAATAAAAGCCTCAAGGATTTCGACAAGAACAAGGCAAAATACCTGGACGAGCTCTCCAAAGATAAATTTTCCCAGGTGGCAAACTACCTCCTGCGCCAGCTTACCTCCCAGCTTGAGATCAAGAGCTATCTGGAGCAGCGCGAGCAGGGAAAGTAGTGCCGGGAGAGTTCAGGGCGGATGGATAAAATGTCCCCGCCGTGCCGCCCTCCTACCCTATTGTGATCAAAATAGAGAACCTTACCAAAAGTTTCGGCGTCTACAAGGCCGTGGACGCCCTGAACCTTGAGGTCGCTCCGGGCGAGATCTTCGGTTTTCTCGGGCCGAACGGCGCCGGAAAGACCACCACCGTCAAGATCCTGTCCGGCATCATGCGGCCCTCTTCCGGCCGGATCCTGGTGGGCGGTTTCGATGTGGTGAAGGAGCCTTTGGAGGCCAAAAAAGCGCTCGCTTATATCCCCGACGAACCGTTCGTCTATCCCAAGCTTACCGGTTTTGAATTCCTGCGTTTTCTCGGAGATCTCTATTCCGTCCCGTACGCGGAACAGGCGCGGCGCATTCCCGAACTGCTGGAGGTTTTCGAGCTCTCGGCCCAGGGCGGAGAACTTCTTGAATCCTATTCCCACGGCATGAAACAAAAACTGCTGATCGCCGGCGTCCTGCTGCGCAGGCCCCGTGTGGTCTTATTCGACGAGCCGACGGTCGGGCTGGACCCGAAAAGCATCAGGCGGTTCAAGAAATTGCTGGCGGAGATCGCCGCCGGGGGCGCGGCTGTTTTTATGTGCACCCACATCCTGGATATGGCGGAAAAGCTTTGCACTTCCATCGGCATTATCTGCGCCGGCCGGCTTATAGCCAAGGGCACGGTGGCGGAAGTCAAGAAGCTGGCCTCAGGCGCTCAGCGCGACCGCTCCCTGGAAGAAGTGTTCCTGGAACTGACGGAATATGCTTAATGTCCTTCTCAGACGGAAAGCGCTGACCTTTAAAAACGGGATAAAGGAACTGCGCGGGTGGCGCCTGGCCAAGACCCTGATGTTCCTCCTCGTCGGCTTTCTGATGCTGGCGGCCCTGTACGGCGGGTTCCTGCGGCTTCTGGCCTACCTCGAAGGCGTACAGTTCATCGGTCCCATGCTTTCCTGGAAGCTTACCTCCATGGTCCTCCTTATAACTTTTTCCATGGTCATCGTTTCCTCCATCATCATCTCCATGACCACGCTTTACTATTCTTCCGATCTGAAATTCCTTTTCTCCTGTCCCGTCGCTTTGCGCGCTCTTTTCATGGATAAAGCCCTGGAAACCGTGTTCTATTCCTCGTGGACGCTGGCTCTCGCCCTTCTGCCCTTCATTATCGCGCTTGGCCGGGTGAAGGGGTTCGGTCCGGGCTTCTACCTTTCTTACCTCCTGATCATGGTCCCGTTCATTATGCTGGCCGGCTCGTTCGGCATTATTTTCAGCACGCTGGTCATGTATATTTTTCCGTCTTCCAGGACCCGGGATATCACCTGGCTGCTCGGGAGTTTATCGGTTTCCTTCGTCTATGTCGCGTTCCGTTTCGCAAAGCCGGAAAAGCTCCTGCGGCCCGACAGCCTTGAGGTGGTGGCCCAGTACATACAATACCTGCAATCCCCGACCGCGCCGTATCTGCCGTCGTGGTGGGTGACCAAGGCCATGATCTCGTACTCCGCCGGGGGCCGGGGCTCCTTCTTTTTTTATTCCGGGGTCCTTTTCGCGGCGGCTTTTATCGTTTACGCGCTGATATATTATTGCTCCGGTTTCGTCTACGCGAAGGGTTTCAGCGGGGCGCAAAGCTCGCCCAGATTCCACGGGACGCCACGGCTGCTCCTGGAACAGCGCCTTGTCCTGAGAACCGGTAAATTCAGGCAACTGCTTACATTTTACTGGAAGGACAGGCTGCTGCTCCTGCGCGACCCCCGCTACTGGTCGCAGCTCATCCTGATCGCGGCGCTTATCGTCGTATATTTATTCAGCATCCGCCAGCTGCCCCTGGACTCGCAGGACATAAAAAGCCTGGTTTCCTTCCTGAATATCGGCGTCGCGGGCTTTGTCATGGCCGCTATCGGGCTGCGGTTCACTTTCCCGGCCGTAAGCCTTGAAGGAGCGAGCTTCTGGCTGCTCAAATCCTCGCCGGTCTCCACCGCCCAGATCCTGAAAGAAAAGCTCCTGCTCTCGCTTGTCCCTTCCATGGCGATCGGCGCGGTGCTTATAACCGCTTCCAACCGGCTGCTGAACGCCGACCTTTTTATCTCCACGCTTTCCAGCTGCACCATCGTTCTGGCCGCCGTCGTCATTTCGGTGATGGGGGTGGGGCTCGGCGCGCTGTTCCCTGACTTTAAGGTGGAAAATATCCATCAGCTGGAATCCTCCTACGGCGGTTTTATTTACATGGCCTGCGCCATGGGTTATCTGAGCCTGTTGGTCGCAGTAGAGGCCTGGCCCGTCCAGATGCATTTTGCGCAGCGGTTCGGGCGGGCGCATCCCTGGGACTGGCGGGCCCTGGCTCTATGCGCCGTTACTTTTACCGTCCTGAACGCGGCGGCGCTGGTCGTGCCGTGGAAGCTGGGGCTCAGGAACCTTGAGAAGTACGAGATCTAATCCTAAACTTGTATCCGCGGGCGGAGATTTAATTCTATGAACTTTAAAACATTCAAATCGTGTAAAAAATATTTTCCGGTATTCCTGCTGGTCGCCGGCTGCTTTTCGCCGCTCGCCGTCCGCTGTTTTGCCGCAAATCCTTATGCGGGGAAATTTTACGCCGAAGGGTCCGTTTCAAAGCGCGAGTTCGCCCTTACTTACGACGACGGCCCCGGTTTTATAACAGGGGACCTGTTGAAGCTGCTGGACAAGTACGGCGCCAAGGCCTCGTTCTTTGTGACGGGCTATTCGGTCCGCAAATATCCCGCGCTGGCCGCCGCCGAGCACGCCGCCGGCCATCTTACGGGCAATCATACCGACAAGCATGAGTTTTATCCGAAAATCGGCAAAGGCGCGGACCGTGAAAGGATACTTGAAAAAGAGCTCGACGGCGGCGCCGCCGCCATCTGGAAGGCCGCCGGCGTGAGGCCAGTGTTTATGCGCATGCCCAACGGTTACGACAGGGACTGGGTAAGGAAAGTGGCGGCCGCAAGAGGCTACACCCTGGTCAACTGGACCTATGGCAGCGATTGGACGAATATTCCGGAAGAGAAGATGACGGGGGAATATCTCAGGAACCTCAAGCCCGGAGCCATACTTCTTATGCACGACGGCGGCGGCAAAACGAGGGAAAAGACGCTTCGCATAACCGAAGCGGTGCTCAAGGAAGCCCGGCGCAAAGGTCTAAAACCCGTGACGCTGGATGTGCTGCTCGGGATCCCGGCGCAGGACGGTAAACAGTAAAAATTTTTGCCGTAAAAAGCAAAAGAAGCCGGATAAATTTTGTAGAATTGAGTAAGTTCTTTTTCGCGCCTTTAATGCGCGAAAAAGGAGTGGCGAAGGGGAACTTCGTTCCCCTCGTGGGGTGGACTTGGCGGCAGTCCTGCGCTGCTAATGGACACAATTCAGCAGAGCAGGCACCGGACCGATTTCCATTAGAGGTCCGGCGGCAATCCGCCCCGCGCATCAAGCGCGGTGTGCGACAGGCGGAGAGGATCGATTCCGTTTTATTGAAGAGATTACCGCTTCGAGGGGTTCAGCGCAGCGACCAAGCGAAGCGCCGGGAGCAAGCGACGAGGAAACGGGGGGCAGAGCCCCCCTTGTGGAGCACCGGACCGATTTCCATTAGAGGTCCGGCGGCAATCCGCCCCGCGCATCAAGCGCGGGGTGCGACAAGTGATGGGCAAGTGGCGGAACTGGTAGACGCGCAGGTCTCAAAAACCTGTGATCTCACGATCGTGAGGGTTCGAGTCCCTCCTTGCCCAGAATAACGCGGTTTTGCGAAGCGCGCATTGAGCTCCGCGAAAAGGAAAGCTGCAACTGCGGCTTCCAGGTTAAAGGGGGGGCGATATGGGCGGCAGATCGAAGATCCTGGTGGTGGATGATAACCTTAATTTCCTTCAGCTCATAGATGTGGAGCTCTCCATGGACCACGAGATCCTCACCGCTTTGGACGGTCAGGAGGGGCTTGATAAGGCCAAGGCTGAGCATCCGGATGTTATTCTCATGGATGTGATGATGCCCAAGGTCTCGGGCCTTGAGATGCTGCGGATGCTGCTTGCCGATGAGGAAACCCGCGACATCCCGGTCCTCATCATGACCGCCAGCCATTTCGATCCTTCCACCGAAATGATCTTCAAGCAGGAGAGGAACGTGAAAGGCTTCCTGCAAAAACCGTATACCATCTCCGTCCTGAAGGAAGCGATCTCCGCGGCCGTCAAGAAGTAAGGCGGCCTGAGGCGAAAAGAAGAAAGGCGCCGCCCGGCGCCTTTCTTTATGTGTACGGGATGCTGATGCGGGTGGGCTCCGGTTTGGGTTTCCACCGGAACTCGGTTTCCTGCAGTTCCACTCCTATCTGGATGACCTCTTTTATGATACAGGTGACAGGGATGGAAAAGATCACTCCCCAGATCCCGGCCAGTTCCCAGCCCGCCAGCAGGGCGAAAAGTATGATGGCCGGGTTGAGCTTAACGGCTTTTTTCATTATATACGGCTGTAGGAACCAGTCATCCACAAAGCGGATGCCGGTAAAAAATATCAGCAGTTGGATTATGGGCAGCATTTTTCCGAACTGTAAATAGGCGACGATGGACGAGACCACGACTCCGACAAAAGCGCCGGCGTACGGCACAAGGCTTGAAAAGCCTATCAGGATGGCGATGAAAGCCGAATAATTAAGGTCCATGAGTATAAGGCCGATGAAGGCGATGAGGAAGATTATGAAGGCTTCGGTAATAACTCCGCGCAGATAATTGCCCAGGGAGGCGTCGATACGCGAGGCGATGTGGAGTATGATCTCCGCGTGCCTCGACGGGACATGGTCCAGGAGATAATCAAGGATGTCCGAGCCGCCCAGCAGGATAAAAAAAGTTATGAACGGCACCACGAACAAAAGCGTAAGGGCCGGAAGCAGCGTGAGCAACAGCCGCGGCACGGCTTCCAGGGCATAGGCGAACTTTTCCGTCAGTTTCAGGCCGGCCATGAACGGGTGATTTTTTACGAGCTTGGCGTTCAGGTTCAGCACGAATTGCTGGATGCGGTCGGCGTAAGAGGGCCAGGACTGCTGGAGGCTTTCTATCTCGAAAGAAAGGAAATGGAACAGGAGATAGACGATGATGAAGATAAGCGCTCCCACCGTCAGATAGAGGCCGATGACGGCGTACAGCCTTTTTATCCCGCGCACTTCGAAATAATTTATGACAGGGTTCAGGATATACGCCAGCGCGGCGCTGAGGACGAAAGGGAAGACCGCGCCTTTGGCCAGGATCGCCAGATAGGAAAACCCCAGGACGATGAGGACCGGGATGATGAATTCCCTATAATTCCGTTTGACGGGTGTTTCAGTGGACATAGGTCAGAGCGCCGCGGCAGGCGGCGGGACGGGGGCCGCTATACTTTCTCCAGCACGGCTCTCAGGCGGGCCGACATGATCTTGGCCAGCTGGGTGGCTATGATCACGCCGATCCTGGGCCGGGCAAAAAGCAACGTTTCAAGTTTTATTTTAAAAAGCATGAAAACCCGGGTTTCTTCAAGCGCGTACACGGTCGCGGTCCGGGGCATTTCTTCAAGCAGCGCCATTTCCCCGAAAAATTCCCCGGGCTGCACCTCCGCGATGATCTCGCTGTGCCCGGTTTCGCGGTCAAGCCGCGACAGGGCTATCTTGCCTGAGAATACTATGAACAGGGCGCGGCCGATGTCTCCCTGCGTAAAAATGGTCTCGCCCTTGAGATAAGTGCGCTCCTGTAGGTTTTCCAGGATATGGATGAGATCCCGTTTTTTGATGCCTTCAAAAAGCCTGATGCTTTTGAGGAAGTCTATTTTTTTGAGGGTCCCTTTGTCGTAGAGGCCGTTCAGCAGGCGGATCGCTTTAAACATGTTTTGCTCCAGATAAAGATGCCCAGAGGCCGCGCCTACTTCTTGAAGAACCCGTAGACGGCCTGCGCCGCGCGGAACCAGCCCGAGGAGAGGCCGCCGGCCACTGCCTGAACGGCGCTGACGACCGGGTCCAGGGCCGTGAGCTTGCCGTCCGCGTTCAGGGCCAGGTATTCCACGGCCTTGGCGGTGAGGCGGACCTGCCGCAGCGTCAGGATCGCCTGAGCGGCCAGCGCGACGAAGGCCAGCGAAACTGTTACCGCGCAAACTGTGAGTATGGTTGTCATCGTATTCTCCGTGGAAAGATATGGCCGGCCGGTTACGGCCTTCCGTCTAAAGTATATAAAATTCAGCGCTCCCTGGCGCTGCCGGACAGGATCTCATGGATCGCCCGCGCCACGGAATCCGGCTCGGACATCTTGGGCATAAAGCCTTTGCAGGCGGCGTTCCCCTGGAAGGCGTCCTGGATCTTCATGTCCATGTAATTCTCTCCCGTCATGATTATGAACGGCACTTTTTTCAGCGCGGGATCGACGGGCGGCCTGTTCAGCCTGGCTATGAATTCGCAGCCGTCCATTTCCGGCATCGAGATATCGACGAGCATACAGTCCGGCTTGAAGGCCTTGATCTTTTCAAGGGCTTCCCTGCCGTTCACCGCCGTCTCAACGGTGTAGCCCAATTCGGCGAAAATATATTTGTAAAGCTCCCTTATCGAGTAATCGTCGTCGACTATCAGGATGTTGTTCATGGCCGTCAATCTTTCAGGATGCGGCGTTCAAGCACCCGTACCCTGGCCAGAAAAACTTCGGCGTCGAAGGGCTTGGTCAGGTAATCGTCCGCCCCGGTTTCATATCCGGCCACCTGGTCCTCGGCGAAGGCCCTTATGGTCAGCATAAGCACCGGCATATTCTTAAATCTGTCGTCGGTCCTGATATGTCTCAGCACTTCGAAACCGTCCATCTGCGGCATGTTTATGTCCAGGACCGCCATGTCGGCCCCTTCGGCCTGAAGCCTCTCCCAGGCCAGCAGGCCGTTAACTTCGGCGGCCACCTGATAGCCGGCTTCGGTGAGTATTTCGATCACCAGGCTCCTGAAACTATCGTCGTCGTCAGCTACAAGGACTTTCATGAAGGCTCCTTTAACCTGCTTTTAAACGAGTATCCGGTCCCATAGATGGTCTTTATGCTTTTTCCGTACGCCCCCAGTTTGCGCCTTAAGGTCCCCACATGTTTATCGATGGTTTCAAGGTTGACTTCCCCGGATTTTTCTTTCCAGAGGTCCTCCATCAGGGATTCCCTTGAAACTATGTGCTCCTCGTTGCTGAGGAGCACCGCGAAGATCCCGAATTCCTTGGGGGTAAAATCGTGCAGGGTCTTTTCGTTGCCGGAGGCCAGGCCCAGCCTTACCGTTCGTTTAACATTGTCGATCTCGATATCCCCGTCCGCGGATGTCACCACGGTCCTGGCCAGGTTCAGGCTGGGCAGAAGCCGCCGTATGTGCGCTTTCGTCTTGGAGAACAAAACCTTCTCATCTATGTCGCTTGTTATGAAATCGTCGGCTCCGTTCTCAAGGAACCCGGAAATGTCCGAATTGGAGGTTTTGCCCGGCTTGCCGAAGACGATGACCGAGATGTTCTTCCTTCCGTTCAGGAAGGTTTGCAGGTCCCTGGGGGCCGCGAAGCCCCCGGCGCCGAATTCGACGAACGCCAGGCCCCAGATATCCTGGGGTATCTTTTTGGCGGCCGAAAGGTCGGGGAGCGGCTTGACATTAAGCCGTTCCCTGGAGAACAGCCTGTACCATTTGTCCGCTATATCCCTGTCCGGGGTGATAAGCCACAAAGCGAATTCTATCATAGATTTTTGCCCCGCCCGCCGCCAGCTTTCATATTGTATAACAAAACCCGGCATTTAACAAACTGTTCTTAATAACTTCGTGATTTCTTCGGGATTCGGATTTGAGTGTTGCGTATACTATTAGTACTAAATATAGGGGAATCGTGGAAGGACTATGGATATGCGGCTTTGTAAAATATTCCGGAACCTCGTATGCCTGCCTGCGGCTGTGCTTCTGTCCGTCCGGCCCGCCTGCGCGGACCTGCCTTCGGGCGCGGACTATCAGATGGAGTCCTCCGTGATCGACAACGGCGGCGGCGAGAAACTGACCGGCGGGGAGTATCTTTCCAAAGCCTCCATAGGCCAGAACGGCCTGCCCGCCGGCTGCGGCCTCTCCAACGGCGGGGAATATGCCAACAGGAACGGCTTTTACAACCCGCCCCATTTTACTTACCAGGGCGGACTGCCCGTTCTCCTCTCCATGGCTTCTGGCGACGCCCGGATCGCCCTTCCGGCCGATTCGGTGGATAAAAGGGTTTTTGACATCACGCTTAATAAAAACCCCATGACCCAGCCCGTGATCGCCGATCCGGGCAAGATCCGTAACGCCACGGAGAAGATGATCCATAACGAGGGCCAATGGTCCCAAGTGCTTCCTAACGATCTGGCCGAGCTGGCCATGTTCGACGAACAGGATTACTATACCCGGCCCCTGGCCAACCGCGGAGTCCTGAGCCTCCGTTATAAAGACGACAATAACGACGGGATCCTGGACGGTTCCAACCCTCCGGTGCGCGTGGAAACGCTGAACGCCTGGACCTTGGATGAAGCTCTGAACTCCTGGGTCAGGCTCCAGGACGCCGGCGAATACAAGGCCGACAAGATGCTGACGGTCTATTTCGGCATGCCCGGCGTCTATGCCCTGCTCGGCGCGCTGGACCAGACGGTTAAAAATGTGTTCGCCTTCCCGGTGCCTTTCAGACCCAATGGTCCGCAGGCGGGCGCCGGGCCGGGGCAGACCGGCACCGAAGCCGAAGGCATCACTTTCCTGAATGTTCCCCAGAACGGGCACATAGAGATCTATACCTTGGACGGCAGGCTTGTGAAAAAAATAGGCATCCCGGATAACATTTCCTTACAGAAAATAAAATGGGATGTTAAAACCGCTTCCGGGGAAAGGACGGCCAGCGGCGTGTATATCTGGCGCGTGGTTTCCGGTTCCAACGCGAAGACCGGCAAACTGATGGTGATCTGGTAAGCGGCCTTTTAAGGATTGATGTAGTTAAGTATTAAATAGACGGATTGGGCGGTGGCCGGTAACCAAATACCGGGTACTGCAAATAAGCAAGGAGGAAGTATGAAAACTGTTACAAAAGCGGCCTTGGGCCTGCTGACGGCGATAGCGCTGTCGTGGGTCCCTGCCGCCTATGCGGCCAATAGTACCGAGTTCGGCGTAGAGGGCGACCTCACCGTGCTCGGGACCGGTGGGAACAGCGCTCTGGACCCGGATGTTGAGATCAAGGGGTTCACTGTGTTCGGTTCCACCCAAAGCTCGTATCCCGGAGGCCAGCCGATAACCGCCGGTAATGTGGTGATAAACGGAGTGCTTTCCGTTTCCTCGGGCGCGTACTTTGTGGGGGGGTCGACCTTCTCCACAGGCGGCGCGTACTTCACCGGCGTAAGCAGCTTCAGCGATGTGGCCAATGTCCACTTCGGCGGCGGCGCGGCCGGCCAGGTGCTTAAGAAGGTCGCCGGCGCAGGTATGGTGTGGGCGAACGACGCCACCGGTCTATCCACGCTTGGCTCAGTGCGGCGTCTGCAAATGGTGAATAATACCGCCGACGGCCTGATAGACTCCGCGTTCATTCAGAATGCGGGCGATACCAACATCACCATGTACGCCAGCAGCTCCATGACCATACTTGGAGCCTTTGAGGCGGCCGGCGCTGCCAAAATGGGCGGCACCTTAAATGTAACCGGCGCGGCCACGCTGAGCAGCAGCCTTGGTGTGACCGGCGTCACCTCGCTGAACGGCGCTGTCAATCTG
>JBAYJD010000064.1:0-14321 GCA_041665305.1 Elusimicrobiales bacterium | reverse complement strand
GCTCGCGCCGCCCTGGATGGCGCCGTCCCTGCCGGAAGCGCCGGTACAGGAATATGTGCCCGGCGCGACATGCACCGTCGCCCCGGCGGATACGCTACTGACGGCTTTCTGGATCGTCTTCCACGGGGTCGAGGGATTTTGAGCCTGGGCGGCCGTGTAGGAGTCGGAACCTGTAGTGGCGACATAATAATTCACCCCTGCAGGCGTACTTTGGATCACCTGCGCGGGGGGCCAGCACGGGGTCATCGGCGCCGTAAGGTTCAGATCTTTCTTCATCGAACTGATCCGCATACTGTTCATCGCAGGACAGAAAGCGGAGGGAGCGCCGCTATACTCCGTATTAAACACCGCTTTGCCGGCGGTAATGAACGGGACCAGGGTCTCGCATTCCTTGTACTGGTTACATTGCTCGTTCAGAGCCCAGTCAAAATCATTTACCAGCTGGGGCACCTGGTCAAGGTCGTTCTTAAGGCCTATGGACAGGCCCCTGTTGTGTGCTTCGACCGCGAGGAAACGGTTATAGGCGAGTTGGTCCGCGGCCGTCAGCGGGAACCCGGTGTTATTGGCGTAGCCGTCGACATTGTCCGGTTCGATGGCGTCGCAACCCTTCTGCACGGCAAGGTCCAGCCTCGCCTTCATGAGCGGCCCTAATACGGCGAGGTTCCGGATATCCAGCCAGTTCTCCCCAGCCCAACCGTTGCTGTTCCCCTTGACCGCCGCGGGGAAGCCGGCCTGATCGGGACGCCAGTTCTCGTAACTGCCGGCGCTGAAGTAACAGATCACCACACGGCCCCGGGAATGAAGGGAGGCGATGGTAGAGGCGGCGTTGTCGAAAAGATCGATATCGTACGCCTGCACCTCAAAACTTTGGTCTATGGGGAGCCCGGTAAGCTGCCATTGCCAGGTGGTCATAGGAGCCGGTTTCCACCAACCCGCGGCGGCCCCGGTTGACGCCAGGAACAAAAAAACGACGAAGACGGTCCGTTTCATATAAACGCCTCTATGGAATAGTCTAGATCACGGCGGTTAAACTACGGTTAAACTGCGGTTACAGTTCGGTTAAAAATATACTTATCCGATCTCCGGCTATTCTTTGAACGAATCCACGGTGAAGGTATACATCCCGGTTCCGGCATCCCGCCAGCAGTTCCGCTCAAGCCCGGCTTTTTGGGAACATAACTCGTCCAGAAAATCCTCTTTACCCGGGATCTGTTCCCAGACCTGCGGCAGGAACAGGCCGGAACGCCGCTCCTCCCGGGCGGAAGACGCTCCGGCGGTTTTCCCCGTCTCCCGTACGACTACCACTCCGTGTTTATGCGGAGTTATATCCCCGGCGCCCGTTATCTTTTTAAGCGGGGACAGGACGGAGATCTCGATCTTCAACTTCTCAAGCTCGCCTTTTTCTACGGGCTTGAAACGCCGGTCTTCGAACGCGGCGGACAGCGCTGCGTAACGCACGGCGTCAAGCAGCGTCGTGCGCGGCTCTACCGTGCCCACGCAGCCGCGCAAGGCCCCGTCCTCGGTAAGCGTGACAAAAACCGCTCCCGGCAGATTGAACGCATAATCCGCGGACAGCCGTTCCCGGTCCGCCCGCGTTCCCAGCAGCTTGGCTTTTATTTCCGCCCTGGCCGCTTTGAGCAGTTCTTTTTGCTGTTCCAAAGCAAGGAGGATCTTTGCCGGCGGGGCGGAGGCCGCCGGAACAAAAGCTCCCGCCAGATATCCCACCACCCGGTCGGGAGACGATTGCGCCGGATATTCATCATAGGAATCGGCATATTTCAGTTCCAGGAATTGCGCCGGCCCCAGCGTGTTTACGGCGGTCATGGCCGCCGTGAGCGCCGCCTCCCCGCAGGCGCAGGTCCCGAGCTCCGGGATCCCCTTGCCGAGGAGGAGCCTGCTGGTCAGCCGGAAAAATTCCGGCGTCATGGTTTTTATGGCGAGGGCAAGGGTTTCATCCGCTCTTTTGGCGTCCGCGTGGCTCGGATAATGGGAGAAATCGGTGGAAACTATCAGCAGGGCTTTTCGGCCTTTAAGCTTTCCGCCGAGGATGCGCCCTATCTCGGCAAGAAGCGCGGGATCGTCCGTATTAAGGACCGCGGCCGCGAGCTTGAAAGGTTTTTTAAGCCGGCGCTGAAGAAAAGGGAGCTGGACCTCTATGGAATGCTCGCCGGCGTGGGCTTCGGGCAGATCCTCAAAAAGTGGACTGGCTTTAATAAGTCCGGCGGAAAATTTTTCGTCCACCGGGACCCGTCCCAGGGGCGTTTCATAATAGCCTTTGGCGAGCAGCGCCGCGCCCCTGACCCGCATCGTATGCCCTGTGCCCAGTATGACCACAAGGTCGTACCCGGTATCGATCATTTTGTAGGCGAAAGCCGCCACCAGGCCTGAAAAAGGATAGCCCGCGTGCGGGACGACTATGGCCCTGACGGCGGCGGGAGGATAGAACGACTGAAGAGCTGAAGGACCGGCGGCCGCCAGGACGGAATCCACGAACCGGGCCAGTTCCTGTTTATCCGCGGGATAAAATTTTCCGGCAAAAGCCGGCTCCCGCGCGGCCCCTGTGGCGCAAACCCCGGAAAGGACGACGGCGAAGACCAACGCGATATTTTTCATGCTTCCCCCCATAAACCCGGTTTACCAGATGCCGGGGATCCTGGTCCCGTCGTAAGGGCAGCGGCCGCCTGCGGGCGTCAACCGGTCGGCCAGTACGGCGTAACCATAACGCTTTATAAGAATGCGGCCGCAGGCCGGACAATAGGTGTTTTCGCCTTCATGCCCCGGGACATTGCCGACATAAACATACTTGAGACCCCGCTTCATAGCTTCGTTCCGCGCCCAGGTCAGCGTCTCCACGGGTGTGGCGCCGAGATTGGTCAGTTCATAATTCGGCGCGAAGCGCGAAAAGAAAAGCGGCGTGTCCGTCCCCAGGTCTTTCTTTATCCAGGCGATCATGTCCGTCATGCTTTTCCGGTCGTCGTTCAGGCCCGGCACCACCAGGTTGACGATCTCGAACAGCGCCTTGTTCTTTTTCAGCGTAAGCAGCGTCTGCTTTACCGGCCACAGGCCGGCGCCGGTATACTCCCGGTAAAACTTGTCGTCAAAGCCTTTCAGGTCTATTTTCACCACATCCAGGTACTTAAGCAGTTCCTCCAGCGGTTCGCGGTTTATATAACCGGCGCTGACCATCACATTTTTCAGGCCTTTTTCTCTTGCCAGGCGGGCCGTGTCGTACATGTACTCGTAGAACACCGAAGGCTCCGAATATGTGTAGGCGATGGACCGGGAGCGCGTGGCGAGGGCGTAAGAAACTATTTCCTCCGGCGAAAGGATCCTAACTTCCTTCTCCTTCAGTTCGCCGTAAACACGGCCGCCGGGCGCTCCGGTCCTTAGCTCCAGGCTTTCCGGGACTCGCGCGGCCGCGGAGGCCTGTTCCGGATAGACCTGGGAGATCTCCCAGTTCTGGCAGCCCAGGCATCGCAGATTGCAGCCGGGCGTAGCCAGGGAATAAACAAGGCTGCCGGGATAAAGGTGGTAAACGGGTTTTTTTTCTATAGGGTCCAGATGGACGGAGACCGCCTTGGCATAGACCAGCGTTTTTATTCTGCCGCCGTAATTGGAGCGCACTTTACAGCGGCCGCGCGCTCCTTCGGGCAGGAAGCACTTAAAGGGGCACAGCCTGCATTGCACCCCGTTGCAGGCGGGAACAGCGAACCTGCCGTCGCGGACCCAGGGGTTCTCCGGTGGCAGGAGCCGCGCGAAGGTAAAAGGAGGCGGATAAAAGGCTAAAAGCGCCGCGCCGCCGAGGCTCAGCGCGGCCGTCGCTATTCCGATTAGGAGCGCCGCTTTACGGGCGCCGTTTTTCTGAGGCATAAATAACGCCCTTATTAAGCAAGACCGGCGCCGCAGGGCTGTCCCGAAAATTATAAGGAAACGGCAGGCCTGTAAGTTCGCGGGCGTGCCGGGGGCATGGAGCTGCCGGGCACGCTATCGTCCACACAGTGGACGCGCTCCCGCTCGGGTTCGGCGCTTATGCAAGCCTCACCCTGCGCGACGGCCCGTCAGCCCCACACCCCCGGCATCCCGCTCCAAGTTATTCGCCTGCCGCGCACTTAATATTTAACATGATCCCACCCTTAATTATGGTACAGCACAATTAACCCGCCCGGTGGTTTCAGCAATCTTATAACAAACACAGCTATTAATGCTGTCACGGGAAAATTTTAAGGAAACGACAGGGCCGCACACCCAAGGCCTGCCGGGGGCACGAGGCCGCCGGCCGCGCTAATGTGTCGAAGCGCCGTTTATCGGATGCTTTAGATAAAAGTCCACGATGATCTGCCAGGCTTCTTCGGCGGTGTCGGCGAATTTAAACAGGTCCAGGTCCTCATAGGAGATATACCCCCACTTGGCCATGTTCCTGAAATTCATGACATCGTTCCAGTATTTCCTGCCGAACAGGATAATGGGCAGACGGCGTTTTTTGCCGGTCTGGACCAGGGTCAGCACCTCGAAAAGTTCGTCCATGGTGCCGAACCCTCCGGGGAACGCCACCAGCGCGCGGGCGCGCATGACAAAATGCATTTTCCTTACCGCGAAATAATGGAACCGGAAACAGAATTCCGGGGAGACATATGGGTTGGGGCCCTGTTCCTGCGGCAGCGTGATGTTCAGGCCTATGCTCTTTGAGCCGGCCTCATAAGCGCCGCGATTTGCGGCTTCCATGACGCCGGGGCCGCCGCCGGTAACGACCATAAGCTTGGTGCCGCCGATAGAGCCCTGTTCGGCCACCAGCCGGGTGAGCTTGCGCGCCTCTTCATAATATTTGGAGGAGCGCATCAGTTTTTTGGAGGTCGCCAGCTTGGCCTTAAGGGACGCGTCCTTCGGATTCCTGCGCGCAAGTCCGCGCAGATCCTCCAGACGGGCGGCGGATTCCTCTTCGCTCCAGATCCGGGCGCTGCCGAAGATCACCACCGTG
Organism: Elusimicrobiales bacterium; assembly: GCA_041665305.1. Lineage (GTDB taxonomy): Bacteria > Elusimicrobiota > Elusimicrobia > Elusimicrobiales > UBA9959 > YA12-FULL-51-18. Next base: position 9,346 of record JBAYJD010000064.1, on the reverse strand, counting down.
GCGTTTATTTCGTGCTCGCTCAGGGCCATCTCCGTTTTCAGAAGTTCAAGCTGCAGTCTGACGGGGCGCAGTTCGTCTTTGCTTAAAAAGTCCGCGTCGGTGTAAGCTTTCCTGTAAGCATGGGATCTTGTGAGTTTAAGCGCTTGTTCCTTAAGATTTATTTTTGCCCGCACGGTGGTCTCCTTATATATGTCGCTCATGGTAGTTTGTGCCCGGGGGTAAAACTTAACTGCGGCGTAGTCCACCCCTTTGCATGTAGCGCACGATAGTTTGTGTCCCGGGGTAAAACTCAGGTCCTGTCGGAGCGCTATCGCGCCGAACCGACCCACTCCGCTATCCTGTCGGCCATTGTTCCGGAGGAAAGGCCCAGGTCGTCGTATAACTCGTCCGGACGCCCCTGTTCTATGTAACGGTCTGGAATGCCCAGCCTCAGGACGGTAGATTGTATTGTATTTGCGTTCAGATATTCAAGCACGGCGGAGCCGAAACCGGTCTGGAGGGCGTTATCTTCCGCCGTCACCAGACGGCCCGGGGCCGCCGCCTCTTTCACAAGTTCTCCGTCCAGGGGCTTTACAAAACGCATATCGAACACACCGGCGTCGATGCCGCGGGCTTTAAGGAGTTCGCAGGCCTTTATGGCGGGGTGCACCCGGTTGCCTATCGCGAGGATATTGACATCCCTGCCCTTGGAAATGATACGGCCCCTGCCGGGAGGCAGCAGCTTAAATTCGGGAGACGGCTCCACCCCGAAACCTTTGCCCCGCGGGTAGCGGAGCATGACCGGAGCGTTAAGCTCCAGGGCCGTGTGGAGCATCTGCTGAAGCTCGTCCTCGTCGGCCGGCGCCATCACGACAAGGTCCGGCAGCATCCTGAAAAGGCCGAGGTCGAAAACGCCGTGGTGGGTGGGGCCGTCCTCTCCGACCAGGCCCGCGCGGTCCATGGCTATGACCACCGGCAGCTTCTGCAGGCAGATATCATGCATGACCTGGTCGAAAGAGCGCTGCATGAAGGAAGAATAAATGGCGACCACGGGCTTAAGGCCTCCGGCGGCCAGGCCGGCGGCGAAGGTGACCGCGTGTTCCTCGGCTATGCCCACATCGTAATAGCGCCGCGGGAACTTATCCCTGAACGCGTCCAGCCCCGTGCCTTCCGGCATGGCGGCGGTAATGGCCACGATCCTGGGGTCTTTCGCGGCCAGCCTGACGAGGGTGTCGGAAAAGACCTTGGTGAAGGTCGGGACCCTGGCGGGATCGTTTTTGGAAAGGCCGGTTTCCACATCGAACTTCGGGGCGCCGTGAAATTCGGTCGGTTCGGATTCGGCGGGTTCGTAACCTTTGCCTTTCTTGGTGACCACATGCAGGAGCACGGGGCCCCTGAGGTCCTTCACATAGCCCAGCACTTCCACCAGCTCCGGGATATTATGTCCGTCCACCGGGCCGAAATAGGTGAAGCCCATTTCTTCGAAGATCATGCCTGGGAAGAACAGCACCCTGGTCCTTTTGGCCACCTTCAGGATCTTTTTGCCCCAGAACTGGAAGCGGTTAAGGAAAAGTTCGGCTTTGCGCCCGGCGTTCTGCACCGTGCCGAGAGTAAGGAGGTGCGTAAGGATCTTGCCCAGCCGCCCTACGCGCTGTGAAATGAACATTTGGTTGTCGTTCAGGACCACCAGGATATCGGTTCCGAGCTGGCCCACATTCTGCATGGCCTCCCAGGCCATGCCGCCCGTCATGCAGCCGTCGGCGACCACGGAAACGACCTTGTGGGCGGCGCCGGTATGGTCCCTGGCGGCGGCCATGCCGGCGGCGGCGGAAAGGGCCGTGGAAGCGTGGCCCGCGCCGAAGGCGTCATATTCGGATTCATACCGTTTAAGGAACCCGGAAAGGCCGCCTTTCTGCCTGATGGTGGGGAATTTATCGGCCCGGCCCGTGATGATCTTATGGGCGTAAGTCTGATGCCCGGTGTCGAAAACGATCTTGTCCCCGGGTGTGTCATACACATAATGCAGGGCCAAGATCAGGTCGGCGGCGCCGAGGCTTGAGGCCAGATGCCCCCCGGTCTCGCTGATGTTCTGGATGATCACGGCCCGGACCTCGCAGGCCAGCTGGGACAGCTGCGCGACTTCCAGTTTCTTCAGATCTCCCGACCCTCGCACCTTTCCAAGCAGCTCCATGAGTTCTCTCCCCGGCCTGTAACAGGGCTATTTGTCCCTGCTGTATACGAAATCGGCGATCTCCGCCAGCACTTTTACCCGGGCGGCGGGACACGGCAGCGCGCTGAGTTTTTTACGGGCCAGCGCTATAAGCTCCTCCGCTTTCACCCTGGAAGCTTCCACCCCGTAAAGCGACGCATAGGTAAGTTTGGCGTTACGCGCGTCGCTGCCGCTTTTTCCGAGCTTTTTTTTGTCGCCCGTCACATCCAGGATATCGTCCGTTATTTGAAAACAAAGGCCTATCGCCCCGGCGAAATCCGACAGGGCCTTGAATTCTTTGCGGCCTGCGCCGGCAAGCGCCGCGCCCATTTCCACCGACGCCATAATAAGGTCGGAGGTCTTATGCAGGTGGATATAATCCAGCAGGCGCGCCCCGCGCTCCCGGAGCCGCCGGCCGTCGACGGAGCCGCGGCGCTTAAGAAAACCCTCGGCTTCCAGGTCCCCGGCCTGGCCGGACACCATGCCGCCCGCGCCGGCGCGCCGGGCCAGGATGCCGGCGGCTTCCAGGACGCGGGAGGCTTTGACGCCTTTTACCGCGGAATTGTCGTAAAGCACCGAAAAAGCGTTGGTCAGCAGGGCGTCCCCGGCAAGGACCGCCAGGGCCTCGCCGAAGACTCTGTGGCTGGTGGGGCGGCCGCGGCGCAGGTCGTCGTCATCCATCGCCGGCAGATCGTCATGGATGAGGGAATAAGTATGGACCATCTCGACCGCGCAGGCGGCGGGAAGCGCGTCGCGCCAATCCCCCCCGAACAGCTCGTACGCGGCTGTCAGCAGGACGGGCCGCAGGCGCTTGCCTCCGGCGTCCAGGGAATACAGCATGGCCTCCCTAAGCCGCGGATGGCACGCGGGGATCCGCTTTATCCGCCTGCCGAGTTCGCGGTTTATCGCGCCCGCGCGCCGGACCAAAAATTTCTCGGTATTCATTTCCAAGGAAATTATACAAAAAATAGCGCCGGGGATATCCCGGCGCCTACCAGATCAGCTGCATTCCTATCCGGTGCGTGACGCCCAGCGCGCCGTAGTCCAGGTAGGAATAATCCACCCTGGCGCCGTGGATAAAACTGTCCTTGTCCGTCATCCTGTCGAAATTCATGCCGAACCCGCCGGAAACATTCGAGCCCGCGTCGCGCCTGCTTTTGTAACCCAGGCGGAACTGGAACATCCGCATAATATCCAGCTCGATACCCGCGGTATTGAAAACCGGAGCGTCGGAATACTTCACGATGTCGGAAACCGCCGTGACGATCAGGATGTCGTTCACGGAGTGGAAATCCTTCGCCGCCCCGGCCCGCAGCACGCCGGGCAGCTTATAGGTTTCGGCAAAGAACTTCTGCGTGCCGCCGATATTCTGGGCCGAGGCCCCGAGGTGGAAATGGCGCGGCAGGACCAGCATGGCGCCGGCGTCCAGGGTATAGGCGCTTGAACTCATTTTGTCCAGCCTTTCGCTCACATTCTTCAGGCTGGCTCCGACCGAAACCCGGTAAGTCTTGGGCCGGTAATCCAGCACCGGCGAAACCTTGGTCCAGCTGGGAGTTATGAGCATCGGGTCCAGTTTGCCGATATCCTGATTGAAATGGGGCCAGGACTGCGCAAAGGAGAGCGCCCAGAACCGGTGGCTGGTGCCGGTATGGCCGATGATCATGTCGTCTTTGTCATACGCGGTGATCTGGCCGCTGGAAAGCATGGAGAAACACGCACCCACGGTCCCGTACGCGGAACGGTATGTCAGCGCGGCGTATTCCTGGGTTATGGAATCGATGTATTGGTTATGGCCGCCGGAAAAAGAAGAATAGCTTAAAAGGCCGAGGCCCGCGGGATTGTAAAGGATGGAATCGGGTCCGACCATGGCCGTGTAGGATTCGCCCAGGGCGGCGGGGATGACCGCCACGGGGATCTTCAGGAAATTAGCGGCGGTCGTCCCGGCCAGGGTCCCGGCAAAAAGGCCCCGGGCCGAAAAAAAGCATAAAACCGCGGCCGCCGAAGCGCCCTTAATAAAATGACCGATCTGCCCGCGTTTGTACGGCATAAAAGAGAGCGAAACGACGAAGCTGCCGGCCAGAATTATCCGCCGGTCCCGGTTCGCTATGATAGTATACACAAATATCCGCCCGATCCGATGTCCGAATTGTTACGCTCCGCATACAAAAAAACCGTCCCGAAACCTCTTCGGACCGGTGGTGTCGCGAATATTTGTTATGGAATCGATTTTATTATTATAATAGTGGCGGGTCCGTTTTAAGCGGGCCCAGGAGGGGCGTCCACACATGACAAGATCTATAAGGCCGGTGAGATCGCATAACCTGTTCATAGCGGCGCTTGCCGCGCTTATCCTGTTTTCCCCGGGCCCCCGGTGCGGCGCGGCGGAAGCGGCGCCCCGTTCGTCCATCGAAGCGAAACTGGCGCTTGAAGGGTCGCTTGAGAAAAGGATCCAGATGGTCCTCTCAGAAGCGCTCGGCACAAGCGACATCATTGTGATCATCTCCACGGAACTGCAGGAAGAGCAGAAAAAGCCCGTGGCGCTGGATTTCCTCCCCGGCATCCCCGAAAAAGAGAAAGTGGGCGAGATCTCGATCTCCAGTTCGCTGACCATGATAAAAAAGATCTCCGCCACCCTCATCCTGGACAGGCATCTTCCCTCCGAAGATTTTAAACTCGCCAAAAAACTCGCGGCCGGGCTGCTGGGCCTGCCGCCGGAAAGAGAGGACCTTATCACCGTGGAGAAAATGGATTTCCGCAAAGCGCGGCCGTTTTCCCCGTCCGACCTGCTCACCCCGCCTAATCTCTGGAACCTGATCTGGATCCTGCTCGCCGCGTCGCTCGGCCTCTTTACCGTGTTCGCCTTCCTCAAGCCGTTCGCCGTCAGCGCCAGGGACCTTGTCGGAGCGCTCGGCGCAAGGGCGGCCGCGGGAGGGACGCAGGAACAGGAAAGGGAACGGCTCCCCGAGCGCCTTCCCGCCCCCCTGGCGGAGAGCGCGCCCAAGGAGAAGAAACCGGACCTTTGGCAGGAACCTCCCCGAAAATCCCCTTTCTGGTTCCTCACTCCCGAGAACGCCGGGAACCTGGCTTTCATACTGCAGTCCTGTTCGGCTGAGGATATCATGATAGTTCTCAGCTACGCCCCGGAAAGCGTGGCGTCCGCCCTGGTGGAGGCGCTGTATCCCAGAAGCATGGAAGCCCTGGCCGCCCTTCCCAGAGCGACGCTTATGCCGGAGGCGAAGATAAAGAACCTTGAGGCCGCGCTGTTCTCGGCGCTGGACTATGTCGTCGGCAGCGAAGAGAAGACCATCGGCATCATAGAGCGGCTCCCGGAGGAGATGCAGGAGACGGCCACCCTCTCCTTCTCCGCCCGCGATCCCGAGTTCGCCGCCAGGCTTTCAGGCGCCATAGCGCGGTTCGGCAATCTCGGCGAACTGGAACCGGCCCAGGCCCAGATGCTGGTGCGCAGGATCCCCATGCGCAACCTTGCGCTGGCGCTTAAAAATTCCGCTCTGGCGCAGGCCTTCCTGGAAAAGCTGTCGGAGGGTATGCAGGAGCGGTTCCGGCAGGAGCTGGACCTGACAAGGAACCCCGGCGCCGAAGTCCAGCGCGCCGAAAGGATGCGCGTGGCGCAGGAATTAAAAAAACTGGTCCAGGAAGGGTTCATAACCCTTAAGAAGGCCGGCGCAGAAAGGCCGCAGCCGCCGGAACCGGCGCCGCAGGCCCCCGCGCAGGAGGCGGCCGGACTCCCGCAGGAAACCGCGCCCCAGGCGGAGCCGCACAGGCCCCCGCCCCCTCCCGCGCCCGCGGAGAGGCAGGCCTGAGCTTTGCGGAAGATTTAAAAGGAGCTGACCATGGATCTGATGACTTTTTTCGGGGCGTTCTTCGGCATAGGCGTGATCGTATTCGTGCTTTCCGCCGGCGGCATGTTAAGGTTCCTGCTGAACTGGGAAGCCATCGTGCTCATCTTCGGCGGCACCCTGGGTTCGGTCATGATCTCCTACCCCTGGGCCGCGCTCAAATGGACCTCCAGTTCCTTCCGCATAGTGCTGTTCCCGCCCAAGCGCCCGCCGATCTCGGAGATCATCCGCGTGATCGTGAACCTCGCGGACATCTCCAAAAAGAACGGCCTAGAAGCCATAGGGCCGGAGATCCCCCGGCTTCCGCATCCCTTCCTCGCCGACGCCTGCCAGATGATCGTGGACGGAGTGGACGAACATATCCTGCACGAGCGCATGGAGCACGACATCAACACCACCCGCCTGCGCCATCAGCAGCAGACGAATATCTTCAACTCGGCCGGGACCTTCGCCCCCATCTTCGGGCTGCTGGGCACGCTGATAGGCGTCGTGCAGGTCCTGCGCAACATCCAGAACCCGCAGATGATGGGCTCTTCCATGGCTATAGCCATGACCGCGTCCTTCTACGGCATTTTCTCCGCCAATTTCCTTTTCCTGCCCATCGCCAGCAAGCTCGGCTACTATTCCGAAGAGGACATCCTGCTCCGCGAGATCATCGCCAAGGGGATCGTCTCCCTCCACGAGGGGGATGTGCCCTGGCTGGTCTCCAAAAAACTTGAAGGTTATCTCTCGCTGGCTCTGAGAAGAAAAGCGAAAGCCGCCAAAAAGTGACGGACCGGACCGGGAAACAGGATGATGAAATCCTTTATAGAACGGTACTCTCCGCATAAAACGGCGGAAAACCCCCTCTGGCTGATCGTGCTTTGCGACATCATGACCAACCTGATGTTGTTTTTCCTGATCCTCTATGTCTTCAGCCTCAGGCCCGAAACCGAGGCGCATGCGGGTTTTCTGAGCGGCTTCGACCGCGAAAAACTGGAAGCCGAAAAAGAAAAAAAAGCGGAGACCGTGGTGCAGAAATTCAAGGAAAAGGACACCGCCGAGGCCCTCCGGACCGAGCTGGAAAAAGCGGGCCTGAAGGACCTGGCCGACATCCAGATGACCGACAAGATCATCCGCATCAACATAGCGGCCCCGATCCTTTTCGCCTCGGGCCGCGCAGGGCTGGAGCCGAACGCCCTGGAAGTGCTGTCCGTGATGGGCAAGCTCCTTTCCAAGCTTAAACAGAACGACATCCTCATAGAAGGGCACACCGACAACATCCCGGTAAAAAGCGGCGACTACCCCACCAACTGGGCGCTTTCGGCCGCCAGGGCCGACTCGGTGGTGGATTATCTGGCGGACAATTTCGGCATCCCGCAGGAGAAACTGATCTCGGCCGCCTACGGGCAATACCGCCCCGTGGCCTCCAACGACACACCCGAAGGCAGGGCCAGGAACAGAAGAATAGAGATCGTGGTGGCGCGCAAATGAGCAACAAGATCAATACCCAGCTCTGGCTGATCCCCTTCGCCGACCTGATGTCCACGCTGGTCATACTTTTTTTATCGCTGTACGCCTTCTCCTACAGCATGAAGAAGAGCGAATATGAAAAAGCCATCGCCACCCTTCAGAAAGAACTGGGCGTGGAATCGGCGAACAAAAAAATAAAGGACATGGACCTCACCAAAAAAGTGGAGGACGACCTCAAGAAACAGATCCAGGACGGCCAGCTCGGCGTGGAAGTGACGACAAGCAAGATCAAGCTGACCTTCTCCGCCCCCGTGCTTTTCGACTCGGGTTCGGCCGACCTGAAACCGGGGGCGAAGGACCTTCTGAAGAGCGTAGCCGAGAACCTTAAAAAGATGGACAGCCCGGTGCTGGTGGAAGGCCATACCGACGCCGCGCGCATGATAGGCAAAAAATTCCGCTCGAACAGGGAACTCTCGCTCATGCGGGCCTTTTCGGTCATAAATCACCTCGCGGCCTGCGGCCTCCCCGACGGGAAGCTGAGCGCTTACGGCTACGGCGAATACCGCCCCCTCGCGCCTAACGACACGGAAGAGGGCCGCGGGAAGAACAGGCGCATCGAAATAACGGTCATCCGCCGGGAAACCGACAGGGGAGAAAAATCATGAAACTCATATTGCTTGCCGCGCTGTTCGGCGCAGCGAATCTTTGTCCGGCCCTGCTCCCGCTGGCCCTGGCCCAGCCGGCCGGCGGCCAGGACGACAGGGCCGCCGCGGAAAACCGGGAACTGACCCTGAGCTACGACAAGGCGTTCGAAAGCTACCTGGCGGGCGACTATCAAAAGGCCATAGAATACTGGAATCAGATCCTGCGGCTGGACCCCACCCAGGTCACGGCGAAGAACATGATAGAGGAAGCGCGGCAAAAGCTCTCAGGCTCGGCCGCCGGACAGAAGGGAAGATTTTACGCGCTGGTCGCGCGCGGCCAATACGGGGAGGCGCTGCTCAAGATCACGGAAATGGCGGCGGTGGACCCCGCCAACGCGCTGTATTCCAAGCTGGCCGGCAGGCTGAAAAAAGTTTCAGCTATCGCGGAGCGCAAGCCCTCCAATTCCAGGCCGTGGAACATAGCCGCCCAGGGCATTTTTCATTTTGTGAACGAGGAAGAGAATCTCCCCTTCGCCTACGACGCCTTCCGCTACGCGGCGGAACTAAGCCCCAAGGACGCCCGGCTGGCGAGACTCACCTCCATGCTGGAGGAAGAATCCCCCCAGCTGAAGCTGAACGACACCAAACCGGCCCAGACCGGCGTGCTCGACCACAAGAAGGAACTTGCCCTGCATTACATCTACGATTCAAAATATTATCTAGCCGTCAGGGAGCTGGAAGACGCGCTGAAGCTCGAACCCGAAGACACGACCTCCCTGAAACGCCTCGGTTCCACTTATCTCCAGCTTAAGGACTACGCGCGGGCCAGGGAAGCCTGGGAGAAAGCCCTTAAACTGGCGCCGGAAGACGAACAGTTAAAAGAATACATGAAAGCCCTCGACAAGATCCCCCAGGCCGCCGCCTCAAAAAAACCGAAGAAACGCCGGACCCGGAAAACACGCTAAATACATCTAGGCCTGGGGACCGGTTATACCGCCGCCGTCATGTTGACGGGTCCCGTCGCGACCGCCTGCGCGCCCTCTGCGGCGGGCGGCTGGACCTATCTCGGTTGCGTAGTACTGGGAACGATGGGGATAAACGGCGCCGTGGAGAATTTGTCCGGGAGATTCGCTTCCTGGTATCTGGAGAACGAGAAGAAATATCAGCCGCCTATCCCGGAGAATGTAAAAGAAAACATCAAACAT
>JBAYJD010000063.1:0-14617 GCA_041665305.1 Elusimicrobiales bacterium | reverse complement strand
CCGGCGCTTCGCTTGGTCGCTGCGCTGAACCCCTCGAAGCGGAAATCCCCATCTGTCGCACCCAAATCGCACCGCAAAGCGATTTGGGCGATTAACGCCGGGCTTTGGTAAGGTGGCGCCCGGCGCCCGTTCCTATTTGCCGCCGGCCATGCTGCCGAGCAGGCCCAGTATGCCGGCAATGGCGGCCATCCATGTAGCGGATATGCCGGCTATCGTCGTCATCGATCCGCCCATAGCCATTCCCGCCGCTGTCATGGCGACACCGCCCCCTATGGTGTAAATAGAACCCAACATGCCCTGCCCGTACGTGCTCATCAGTTTGATGCCGATCATGATCGCCATCGCCGCGAGCGCCATGGCCACCACGCAGATCATTATGCCGATGGCATAAACAATAGCGTCGAACGGAGGCAGCAAATCGTATGACAGGTCTATGACCATGGCGCCGATAACCGACGCCAAGGCGGAAAACATTATCAGCATCATCGCCATCTGCGGCAGGCCCTTCCAGGGACTGACATCTATAGAGGTGGGGGTCGTGCCGGCAAGGTTCGTCGGATTGGTAGGGTTGCCGTTGATGGGATTATGACCGCCCCCGCTGGTATTGTCGATCGAAGGAGAAGTGACTATCCCGGCGCCGCCGTTCGGCTTATTGGCTATGCCGGTTCCGCCTGTCGCCGTCCCCAAAGGAGTGGAACCTTCCCACGCCTTATCCTGGGTCGAACGCTGATGATCGGCGGAATTGCCGACGGTGGTCTGCTGCATGGCCTTCACGCCCTTGGCCTGGGCGAACGCGCCTTTGCCGATAACTCCCGGTTTTCCGCCTTTGGATTTTGAGAACACCGGCCTTGTGGAGCCTTTCATGCCCAGCAGCTTCTTTCTCTGATCGAACTTGGGACTGGTTTGGAAACCCGAACCTAAACTGGAGAATCCGGAGGACTGCCCTCCGGTAGCGCCGGTATTGAATTTATTGCCGAACCCGCCCATATTGCTGAATTGCCCCCCCGCGCCTCCCATGGAACTGGAAAGCCCTCCGGCCAGACCGCCGGCCAGTTTTTTCGCCATATCCTGGCCCGCATTCACAGGCTCCGGATTCTGCGCGGCGGCTTTGTCTTCAGGGGCGTTCTTAGAGGCGCCGTTCCTGTCTAGGCCGTTCTTATCGTAGCCGTCCTTGTCGTAACCGTCCCTGTCGTAACCGTTCTTATCGTAACCGGCGTCGTCATATCCATCGGCGCTTATAACGCCCTTGTTGGTATCCTTGAACATTTCGAGCGAAGAACCCTGGTTTTTAGTTTCGCGCAGGATAGCCGGGACATAATTATCCGCGGTCTTGTCGGAACTGAAGGACCTCGTATTAACCGAATCGGAAGGGCTCCTCATATAAAGCGTCGTGCCTATCGCGGCGACGACGACAGCGGCGGCGATAAGGCCGCCGACGCCTCCAAACCCCCCCATGCCGGCGGCGGTTCCTAACTTCGCCGCGCCGAAGGCGGCGCGGCCGAAATTAGCGGCGCCGGGCGCAGCCTCGCCGGCTCCGCCCATGTAGCCCTTCCCGCCGAAACCCAGCTTGGAGCGGACCCACGGGATAAAACCCTTCTTCTCTTTCTTTTTCTGTTCTCTGAAGTTTATCTCAGGTAGATCGCTCATATAACCTCCCGGCTCTGCTCAATCAAAAACTTCCCGCACCGCGCTGATCATTATGGTATCGGTTTCATTCCCTTAAAATCCGTGGCTTCGCCCAGAGGCACACCCGGTTTCGTTGCGGTAGCAGCCGCGTCGGAGCCTGCGGGCCCAGGATTGGCCATCCTGGTCGCATCCTCTATAGCGGTCGCGCTGGTAGCGGAAGCGTCAATCGCGGCGGTCAGGGCCTCATAAGCCTTCCAGATGATCATGGCTCCGGCGGCCATATACATAATGCCGGTCCATTTCTGACCGTACTTGCTCATCAACATGATACCGGCATAGATGACCACGGCCGCCGCGGCCATCGCCGCGTAAGCGGCGGCCTGCGCGGCAATATACCACGCGGCTGCGGCCGGCGCTGTGACAACAGCCGCAGCCAGCGTCATAGCATGCTTGGTGCACATATTGGAGATCACTACCAGCAGAGCGCCGGCTATCATCCCGTATAAAGCCATGTTCGTAAATTTTTTCCAGGGAGAGACATCTTCGGGATCCGGAACTTTTGGGGGTGTTGAGTTGTTCATGTTAAGGTTGGGGTCGCTGGCTTTAAGCGTGCTGCCCTGGGAGATGCCCGCCCCGCCCAGTCCCACCCCGCCGTCCGCTTTGCCGAGATCTCCGGTCCCTGAGGTTTCGCCGGAAAACGCTTCGGTGGCGCCGGTTTTGGCGGTGGTCATGCTGGGCGCGGCCGCGGACCTGGCCCCCATATTGCCGGCGAACTTAGCCTGCCCGAAGGCGCCCTTTTTCCCGGCGCTTGAAAGCGACCGTTTGGACGCATTTCTAACCGCCGAGGCCAGGGAACCTTTCATGGCCGAGCTTTTCCCCTGCGCGCCAAGCCCCACCGGCGATTTGCGAGCGGCCCCGAGCTGGCCGTTGCCGGCGCCCTGCATCCCGCCCATAGCCATTTTAGCCGATGAACCGCCGCCTTTAGCGTCGCCGAAACCTGCGACAGGCTGAAGTTTGCCTCCAAGGCCCGCGGAGGCGTTGGGCGCGGGGGCCGCCGGAGCGGCGGCCGCTCCCGCATCGGCTTCCTGGCCGCCCGCCGCCTCATCTTCGGCGGAGGCGGACTGCTTCCCGGCGTCGGCTTCCTCCTGGGCGCCGAGGCCGAGTCCGTCTTTTCTGGCCTGTTCCCTGAACATATCCAGCGTCGAATCCGAAGCCGACGCGCCGGCCTTCTGCTGGGCGCGTTCCCGGCTGGCGTTCTGGGCCTGCTCATCGTAATAGGAGTCCTGGAACAGGCCGGGATTGGAACCGGACCTGGAGGACGGGCCGATAAAATTGTAAAGCACGCCTACCCCGGCCGCTATCGTGGCGCCTCCAAGGATCACGCCTAAAACGCCCGCCTTGGTGGAGAAAAGCCCCCCGCCGCCGAACCCGGAGCCGGAGGAACCCAGCCGCGCGGCGCCGCCCGATACGGAGGAGCCTTTCCCGAACATTCTGGAAAACGGCGCCCAGAAACCGCCTTTCTTTTCCTCTTTTTTAAATTCGCTCATATGATCTCCTGTTTACTTCTTGTTATTGTGCCGCCATAATATCCGAGCGCACCAACCACCCGTCTTAATGCGTGTCGTACTGATTGCCGTATTGCGGGCCGTACTGATTTCCGTATTGCTGCGTCCCGTACTGAGTTCCGTACTGCGTGTTATGCTGCATATCGCTTACCCCCATCGCCGCCCCGAACACGGTGCTGAACATAGGCCCGAGCACGCTGCCTATCACCATCTGGATCAGCATCTTTTGTATTTCCTTATCCATATCCTCTTCTTTGGAGACGACGGGCTCCGGCAAAGTCACTTTTGTTTTATTAAGCTGGGGATCGCTGCGTTTAAGGTCCTGCGCCGCCGCGCCTAAGGCGAGTCCGGAGGAGGCCGCGCCCCGCTCCATTTCGGTATTGAGGCCCGACAGATCGGTTTTGGAAGTTTTTTCAAAAGCGGAAGTCGCCGCGCCGGCGGCCGCGGCCGAATTGAACGACTTGGCGGCCTGCGCGCTCTTTTCTTCCGTTTGCCGCAGCATGGCCATCAGGGCGCCGCGTTTCTCCGCGGCGGGCGTATTTTTAACGACCTGGTCGGGGACCGCCGGCGCAAAATCCGGCTTGGCCGCGCCGCTGCCGAAAAACCTGTTATGCGCGCCTCCGGCCGTCATGGAATTGGAATTTCCGGCCGTGATGGACGGCACGGCGCTCAATTTGCCCTTGACGCCAGGGAAAGCCGGTTCGAGGACCTTGGAAGAAGCGGGCGTCCCCGGGACCGGAACCGCCGACCCGGCGGGAACGGCGGCGGTCTCTCCCTCGGCGGCGGGTTCCTCTCCGGGACCGGATTGGAAAAGGGACGCGGCCACATTTTCACCCGAAGTGGCGGGATTGTTCAGCATAGCCCCGTTCAGGGCATAGCCCGGCGCCCCGCCCTCCTGGGGAATATCATTACCCAGCGAGCCGACATCCGCTGTTCTTGTTTTAAAAAAATTTGCCGGGGACACGGAAGAATCCATCGAAGAATTATGCATAAGCGGGATAGAGATCCAGACGCAAAGTATTATCACGGCGACCACTCCGCCTATCGCATATTGCCTGGTTTTCGAACTTTTTCCCGCTATTTTCAGCATAACCTTTCCGCCTTCGGCCATAAAAAAACCTCGAACCTCCCCTGACACGATCCTACGGAAAGTTCAGGGCAAAGCCAACAACACAATAATGTTATAGCAGAAAATGCTTGACTTGTCAAGGGGCGGCTATTTCCCGCGATAGGTAATATTACCCGGACTGTTCCCCTCACCCACGCCTGCCAGGGCGACAGGAGGGGACACGCTGGGGTCCAGCCTGCAAATATCCTCATAATATGTGGTTTTTCCGTCCGGGCCCACCTGTTCGCCGCGATAGGTCACGCTCCAGCTGTTATCGGGATTTTTAGCATACACGGGAGCGTTATCCGTAAATGTGCAGTTCTGACCGCAGCTGCACCCTTCGGAGCAGTAGTTCCCGCCTTTGGACTGCGGTTTTGTCGCAAGCTCGGAAATTTCCTTCGGAGGGGCCTCCCTGGAGTCCGAGGCGTCCTCTCTGGCGCCGGAACCGGCCCCCTGAATACCGCTGGAAATACCCTGGCCCGCCGCGCCTATGGCGCTTTTAAGCACATCCTTGTCGCTAAGGCCTTCCGAAGCCGCTTTAGCCTCGCTTTCCGTGTCCAGTTCCGGTTTTCCCGGCTCCGTAACCTTCAGCGAACCGGGATTCAGCATTTTAAGATCCGCTATCTCTCCGTTTTTAATATGGTCCAGTTTTACCAGACCCGCCTTTCCGTAGGAAAGATCCCCGCCCCTGGCGCTTGTCGCGCCGGCGCCGAAACCCTGGTCCCAACTGGATTTGGCGGTCATGGCGGAGCCGGACCTTAAGCCCTCTCCCAGCGCGGACCTGGCATTACCCAGGGCGTTAATGGCAGCTTTGCCCCTGGCGGGTCCCGGACCGCCGGCCCGGCCCGTTCTTGAAATTCTTACATTATCCGCATCCGGACCTCCGCCGAACCTTGAGAATTCCTCGGAAGATTTGCTGGAGCCCCCTGCGCCCCCTCCGGGACCGGCAAGACCGCCGGCCATTTTAGGGATCTTGGTCGCGGCGGACGACGCCGCCGAAGAGCCTGAAGACCTCCCGCCCTTTTCTCCCGCGCCGCCCTTGTCCATCCAGTCCGAGAGATCCGCCTGCGGTTCATCGAGCGAGGCAAGCGACAAGCCCCGCCCCTCTATCCGCCCCTTCGTAGCCTCATCCCTTTTCGAATCCTCGCGTTCCGCCAGGCCGAAATATTCGAAGATCGGAAGCGCGGCGCCGCGCACATCGAAGCTGTAACTGAAATTCGACTTATTATCCCCCTTAAGGTCCACCAGTCCCTGAAAAACAAAAAAAGTAAAGACACCCCCGCCTATTACAAGGAATATAAGCAGGAAAATAATAAGGGCCTTTTTTTTACTCTTGGAGCTTTTATCCATAGGATCCGCCGCTCTAAAAAACAAAATGTTGTGAAACAACATTTTATAGAGTTTAGCAGACGAAACCCGGGAATTCAAGGGCGCCGATAACGTGCCCGGCAGCTCCATGCCCCCGGCACGCCCGCGAACCCGCAGGCCTGCCGTTTCCTTTATTTCCCCGGGACAATATTACCGACTGCGTTTATCAGGTTGCAGAAACCAACGGGCGGGTTAATTACGCATTACCATAATTCCAGGGCGGGATCATGTTAAATATTAAAGTGCGACAGGAAAGATTTGCAGTTTAGATTGCCGTTTGCATGAAGGGCGGCGGGGTATAGCTGGCGGGGTGGCAGCCATGGGTTGGATCGGACCGAGGACGGAACCGGCGCGAAGTCGCCGGGCCGGCCGCAGGCCCGATGGGCCCCATGGCTGGCAGGACCCCGAACTTGCAGCCCGCCGTTTCCTTAAAAGTTTGTGACAGCTGTGGTCCGGCAGCTCCATGCCCCCGGCACGCCCGCGAACTTGCAGGCCTGCCGTTTCCTTTATTTCCCCGGGATCCCTATGGACTTATGTTTCTCCGCTATCAGACCGGCCAGCGCGTCTATCCGGGTCAGGTCGGCTTCCGTGGGCAGGCCTTTGACCATGACCGGCGCCAGAACTTCCGCCTTCAGGTTAGGGATCATAGCGGCGATGGTCTCCAGCGCTTTTCCGCCCCAGCCGAAAGAGCCTATCACCGAAACGAATTTGGCCTTAGGCCTAAGCAGGTTGGCGAGATAAGCGCCGTAAACGGCTTTGGGATGCGGCCCCATAAGCACTGTCGGCGTGCCTATCACGATGGTGGCAGCGTCCACCAGCGCCATAGCGACCCGGCCTTCGTCGAATTGTTCCAGATTTAATTTTTCAACGGCAACGCCGAGTTCCTGCAGCCGTCCGGCCAGCCGGTTCACCAGCGCATAAGTGCTGCCGTGCATTGAAATGTAGGCGAGAAGCGCCGTGTTTTTGCACGGCCCTCCCGCCCAGTCCTGATACAGCCCCTTCACAAAAGCGACATTCCTGTGCACCGGCCCGTGGCTCGGGGCTATCATGGCCAGGTCCAGGCCCTTGATCTTTTCAAGGTTGCCCAGGATATTGGTCCGGAACGGCATCATGATCTCCGCGTAATAGCGCTTCATCGGGTCATGCACGACATTTTCCTCCGAGAACACCGCGCCCGAAGCCAGATGGGAACCGAAAAAATCACAGGAGAAAAGCAGCCTGTCCTCTTCGAGGTAAGTGGACATGGTCTCCGGCCAGTGCACCCACGGCGTATAAATAAAACGGAGCGTCTTGCCCCCCAGGTCCAGAGTTTGGCCGTCCGAGGCTTCCACAAATTTTTCCGCGGGGAGATGCAGGTGGCTCATCAGGAACTCTTTGCATTTGGGGTTGGTTACTACCCTGGCCATGGGATATTTTTCCAGCACGGCGGGGATGCAGCCGGAATGGTCCTGTTCGGCGTGGTTGGCCACAATGTAATCCAAAGTCTCCGTGTCCTTAAGAAAATCAAACAGCACCTCCCGCTTTTCCGGGTCGGCGGAATCGATGAGCGCCGTTTTGTCGGCCCCTTTTACCAGATAGGAATTATAGCTCGTTCCCTCGGGAAGAGGGATCAGCGCGTCGAAAAGTTTCCTGTTAAAATGATTTACCTGTAATAAAAACACATTCTCCGAAAGTTTAACCGGTTTCATTTATCCTCCTATTACCCCCTCAAGACGGACTATACCAAATAAAATGTCGTAAGACGACATTTTATCGTACCCGACACGGGGTTTTATCCATCCCCGCGACGAGATCCCTTTCGCTTTCGGATGTCCCGATGACAAAATCAAGGGATGTTTGCCAGTGCAGCAACCCGTCATTCCGGCGAAAGCCGGAATCCAGTTCGTGAAAAAATCTTAAGCGATGGAAAAGTCGTTGAAAACTGGAACTTATTGATCGCATAAACCCTGACTGGCGTGATATGGCATAAAAACTTGGATTCCGGCTTTCGCCGGAATGACGAACCATATAATCCACCAGGGTGTCCCAAATCGGAAGTCAGGATATGATGGACAGGATTTGAGAAAAGTACGCGGTGTCTGGCTGCCATCCTGTATACCCTGTGCATCGATGTGAATATTTGAATCGACGAAATCCGCAGATTATCTTGGCCGCCATCAGCCGCCGGAGATCGGGGGAAAAACATGCAGAATATCCCCGGCTTTCACGGCGGCCTTATCCGTCTTGCCGTTATCGATTATTTCGGAATTAAGGGTAAGCACAAAATGGTTCCTGACCGCGCCGGTCTTATCGAACAAGATCCCGGAGATATCCGTTTCAGCCGAAGCGGCAAGTTTTAAAAGCAGCTCGCGCACGGTCCGCCCTTCCAACCCGGCCCTGGAAAAGCCCAGTCTGTCCCTCAAAGTCGTATAGACCATCACGGTAATTTTAGCCATAAGACGGCGCGCTTTAAACCGGCTTGTTAAAATGTCCGCTCTTCCCGCATACGGGGCAGGCCCGTCGTTTCTTAAGGCGCACTGAGTGGGTAACGACCCGGGCCAGATCGAATATAATTAGCCGGTCCCTGTTGGACGGCAGGCCGCAGACGAGCTTGAGCACTTCCACGGCCTGCATGGCCCCCAGCACGCCGGGGACCGGTCCGGGCACCGGGGTAAAACCTTTTAAAGGCGGAGGGGTGTGCGGGAACGCGCATTTCAAACACGGCCCCCGGCGCGGCTCAAGGACCGCCAGCTGGCCCTCAAAACCATAGACGGCGCCGTGGACCAGGGTCCCGCCGGCCCGGAAACAGGCCAGATTCATCTCAAAACGGGCTTCAAAATTATCGGTGCAATCCACCACCAGTTTATATTTTTTTAAAAGAGGCCCCAGGTTCCCCGCGTCAAGTTTTAAACGCAGCGGCTCCAGGCGAACGGACGGATTAAGGTCCTTAAGAAAGGAGGCAAGCAGTTCCGTTTTGGCGCGGCCCAGGTCCCGCGTCTTGTAAAAGATCTGACGGTTAAGATTGGAAAGTTCAAGGAGCCCCGGATCGGCGAAGCCGAGCCGCCCCACTCCCGCCGCGGCCAGATAAGCCGAAACTACGGCGCCAAGGCCGCCTGCGCCCGCCACCAGGACCGAGGCGTTCTTCAGCTTCGCCTGCCCTCCGGAACCGATGCCGGAGACCGCCAGTTGCCTTGAATACCGCTCTTTTTCCTGTCCTGATAAAGGCATAAGGTCATTTTACGACTGCCGGGTACATAAAATGTCGTTTTACGACATTTTATTCTTTATCGCCGCGAAAAGCTCTTTGGCGAAATCCGAAAGGGTCCAGTCCCTAGCCCCCATCACGATAAAGATATCGCCGGGGGCGGCAAGCGCCGCCGCCCTGGCTATGATCTCGCGCCGGTGTTCGACATAAAAAGCCGCCCCGCCGCGGGCCGAGATCTCGTCCGTCAGGTCTTTGGACGAGATATCCTTCGCCACGGTGCCCCCGGCGTAATAGATCTCCGGCATGAATAAGAGATCCCCGGCCGCCAGGCCGTTCGAAAAAACATCCACCAGTTCCCTCCGGAGGTGGCGCGTGGGCGAGAACCCGTGCGGCTGGTAGACGGCGATGACTCTCCGCCCGGCGGCTCCGTGCAGGGCGCCCAGCACCGCGGCGATCTTGGCGGGGTTATGCGCGTAATCATCCACCACGGTGACGCCGCCGGCTTCGCCCGCCAATTCAAAACGCCGCTGGATGCCGCGGTATGTTTTCAGGCTTTCAGCGCAGACCTCAAGCTTTACCCCCAGGTCCACGGCGACCCTTACGGCCGCCAGGGCGTTCTCCACATTATAGAGGCCGGGCGCCGGCAAGAAAAAATCGACGCCGTTCAATTTAAAGGCCGAACCGAACAGCTCCGACCTCAGGTCCCGGACCATCAGGCCGGGATCGCTCCGGCCGAACAGCGAGGCCCCGGCCCTGAACTCGGAAAGCGCAGGGTCGTCGGAATTAACATAAAGTTTTTTCACATTCCCGGCGAACCGCCTGAAAACGGACTTTATTTCATCCACATCTTTATGATCCTTGCTTATATTGAGGACCAGGCCGGTCATGGGATGATATTTCTCTATGGTGCCGTCCGACTCATCCGCTTCGATAACCAGGAGGTCGCCTTTCCCGCGCCAGGCGTTGCCGATAAACCCCCGCTCCTTAAGCGCGACCAGCGGCCCGCCGGTTATGACGCTTGGGCCGAGGCCGGCCGCTTCAAAGATCGTAAACAGCATGCCGACCACCGTGGACTTGCCGCTGGTGCCCCCGACGGCGACCGTCCTGAAGCCGTCCACGAAACGGGCAAGGAGTTCCGACCGGTGCAGGAGCGCGGCGCCCACGGCCCGCGCGGCCGCTATTTCGGAGTTGGACTCTTCTATGGCGGTGGAAACGACCGCTTCCGAAGTGGCCGCGTCTATACCGCTGCCGTCCTGCGGAAAGATCCGGATGCCGAGTTTTTCAAGCGCCGTTTTAAAGGCCAGGTTCCGTCCGTTGTCGAAGTCCCGGTCGGACCCGGTCACGGCGCGGCCCTCCATGGCCGCAAGCTGCGCCAGCGCGCTCATGCCGGAGCCGCCGACGCCCGTAAAATGTATTTTTTTATGGCCGGTCACTGTCCCCCGCGCACGCAGCGCACATAATAATTCGAGGTCTTGTAGCAACCGTAAGCGCGGCCGCAGGGATCGCTGCTTATGTTAAACATCACGCACATTGCCTCCGTGGTGGGGACTCGACTTGTTGTCGATGAAAGATATCCGTTCGTAACCGTCCCCGGAAAAGCCGCGCCGTTCACGCAGGGCTCGGTGGCCAGGCCGTAATCCACTATGCTTATCAGTTCCTGTATATTCGGCAGCCGCCAGTCCTTATAACCAGCGTATCCGGAACCGCTGTTCATGGTTGTCGTGCAGGAGGACAGGGCGTTAGCCCATGTATAGGAAATTCCGGAAGCGCCTCTGGCCCACATAAGCCCGGTCACATTATCCGTAGTGGTGCCGTCGCCGTTATTCGTGTAACTGGGCGAGGAGATCACCGGCTGGTAGTAAGAATCGTCTCCGGTCCCGGAGTGATAAACCGGCCTGGTGGAAGTGTCCGGCAGCCTGTATACCCCGTTACAATTCATGCCGGAATTAAAAGCATGGACGGACTGCCCGTACGACTCCCTCGCAAGCGGCAAAAGGCAGAAACAAGAGATCAAAAGATTGGAAAATCGGAACCTCGGGGAACGCGAAAGAAAACTATTTTTGGACATCATCTTACCTCTTGAGATTCAAATTGATATTCAACACTCATATCCCAGGCCCCCCGATCACGACGGACCGCCGCGCACACACCGTACATATAGACCGCTGGTCTTGATGCCGTGGTATGCTCCCCCAGCCTGGTTGAAATCCACAAATAACGCATTGGCGGTGATAGAGGGAGGCACTGTTGAGGACCAATATATGCCGCTGGCCGTGTTCGGGAAATAATCAGCGCGTATGTACGGAGAGCCGGAAGCTCCGTAATTCACTATGCTGTGCAGTTCCTTAATGTTCGGCAGACGCCAATCGGAATAACCCGCGAAGTTGGTGCCTTCACAGCTTGCCAGGGCATTGGTCCAGTTAGCGGTAGTTCCATTGTTGCTCCCGGTACTAACCCACATCAGTCCTGTGAGGTTGTCCACGGTCACCGACGAGCCCGCCACCGGCACATGGATAGTATAACGCCGCGTGGCGGCGCTCGGCGAATAGTCCCCGTCCTGTCCGGCATTGCCCTGCGGGCAGGTTCCGGCCACCGGAGTGGCCGAATTGTCGTAACACTGCGTCTGCCCGGTATCCGGAAAGCCGCAGTTGGCGAAGCTATGCGTGGAAATATCCGCCGCCGCCGGCACGGCGGCGCAGGCCAGCAGCACGGCAGCAAGCAACGGATTTTTTACAAATTTCACATTCGCGATACTTAAGCGTCTAACGTATTTTTCGTCGCCTGACATAATTGCAAAACGTGTCACTGTCCCCCGCGCACGCACCGCACATAAAAATTAGCGGTCTTGGCGCCGTCGTATGCGCGGCCGCAAGGTTCGCCGGTGGTGTTGATCAACACGACAAATGCCGAAGTTGCAGTCGGATGCGTTGTTGAGGTCCAGTACCCATTAGTTTGCGTCCCTGGAAAAGCGGCGCCGTTCACGCAGGGCTGCGCGATACCATAATCGATTATACTGATCAGTTCCCGCACATTCGGCAGACGCCAGTCCTTATAACCGGCATACCCGGAGCCGCTGTTCATAGTTGTCGTGCAGGAGGACAGGGCGTTAGCCCATGTATAGGAAGTTCCGTAAGCGCCTCTGGCCCACATAAGCCCGGTCACATTATCCGTAGTGGTGCCGTCGCCGTTGTTCGTATAACTGGGCGAAGAGATCGCCGGCTGATAAGTGGAATCATCCCCATTGGTGCCGGAATGATACGGCCTTGTGGAGGTGTCCGGCAGCCTGTATGCCTTGTTGCAATTCATGCCGGAATTAAATGCATGCGCGGATTGTCCGTATGCCCCTCCCGTTAAAAAAAATAAAAAGATCAGCGTGTACGAAAAAAAGGCGCGCATGAATATCATGTGTTAATTACCCCGCTCGACATTCTTTGGATCTGATCCGCCGGCCGCCCGATCACTACTATGGGCCTCCACGCACGCACCGCACATACGCAGTGGTGCCCACAGCAGCATGGTACACCTCGCCGAGATTGAAGTTTACATCAAAAGCATCGGAAGTCAGATCCGAACAAATTGTGGAGGACCAATATGCGCTGGAAGCCGTGCTCGGAAAGGCGGCGGCGGTTATACGAGGAGCGCCGGCGGTTCCGTAATTTACGATGCTTTGCAGTTCCTTAATATTCGGCAGACGCCAATCCGAATAACCCCCAAATGTTGAATTTTCGCAACTTGAGATGGCGTTCGCCCAGGTGACGAGGGCCCCATTGCTGCTGCCTGTGCTCGCCCATATTAGTCCTGTAAGGTCGTCCACGGTCACCGACGAGCCCGCCACCGGCACATATATCGTATAGCGCAGCATGGCGGCGCTCGACGCATATTCCGCGTCTTGACCGGGAAAACCGGCCACGGGGCAAGCCGACTGCACCGTCGCGTTGTAGCAAACCGCCTGCCCGGCATCCGGAAAGCCGCAGTTGGCGAAACTATGCGTGGAAATATCCGCCGCCGCCGGCACGGCGGCGCAGACCAGCAGCATGGCCGCGATGAGATGATCTTTTGCGAATCCCATATTTTAAATTCCCGCCGCCACGTGCGGCTGCGCAATGACAACACCGTATAAAATCCTGCGCATCCTGTCAATTTGTATTTGCGTCACCGCCACAAAGGGCGGGTATGGTAAAAATTTTTGCCGCAAAAATTTTTGATCAGCTTAACTCGTTATCCAGGCGCCTTCGCCGGAGACCAAGATCCACTGCGTGGCGGTGATAAGGCGGAGCGTGATGGAAGCGAAGTAGGGCGAGGTCGCATTGTTGTAGATCGTGCCGCCTGAGGTCGAATCCTCTATATAGGTCCCGGCGGGGGCGTCTATCGTCACTTTACCGGTGTTAAGCTTGACCACGGTGATCGTGCCTCCCACATCATTGGCGGTAAAGGTGGGCAGCGTTATAACCTGCGCGCTGGCGCTGTTAACGGTAATAGTTTTGCCGAGGTCGGCGGCGTCGACCGTTATGCCGGCATTATTGGCCTCCACGGTATATTTACCTATGGTCGCGGTCCCGGACGAAACATTGCCTTTATAAACGCCGCCTATGTTGATCTCGTTGGTGGAATTCGCCGCTGTGGGGTTCAGATCATGCCCGATCACTATATTGCCGGTACCGGTGGTGACACTGTATCCCGCATGCCAGCCCAGAAAAATATTGTCGCCGCCGGTACTAACGGAACCGCCCGCCGACAATCCGACAAAAGTATTACCGCCCGCCGTGTCATTGGCAGCCCCCGCTCCCGCTCCCACAAAAACATTATCTCCGCCCGTGGTGTTGGCTGCGCCCGCATTCGCGCCGAGATAAGTATTTTCGCTCCCGCCTGTATTGGCCAAACCCGCGCCCTGCCCCACAAATACATTATCGTCGCCGGTGGTATTCTCTTGGCCGGCCACATTGCCGACAAATGTATTCCAGGAGCCGCCTATGTTGGAGTAGCCCGCGGCTTCGCCGATAAAGGTGTTGCTCACACCCGCCACATTGGCCTGGCCCGAATTCTCGCCCACAAAGGTGTTATCGTCGCCAGTATTTACCTGCCCGGAGTACGCGCCTATAAAGGTCTCCCCCTTTCCCTTGGTAGCCGTATTGCCTGCATAATAACCCACGAAGGTGTTGCCGGAGGTCGTACTCGTCACCCCGGCATACGCGCCCACGCTCAAACTGGTGCCGTCGCCGGGCAATATAGCCAGCACCGTCGAACCCGCTATCTGGTAGTATCCGGCGTTTACGGCGGTCGAACTTTTAACGCCAAAATTCGCTGTAAGCAGCATAGTCGCCAGATGGTTGCCCAGGTTGTCGCCCGACACCGCGGTCCATTGCAGCACGCCCCCGGCGGCTTTCGCCAGGAAATTTCCGGTGGCGCCGCCCGCCACATATATCGAACCGACATTGCTGAAGCTGCTGATACCGGTAAAGTAAGCCCCGCCGGTGGTGAAGGTGGAACCGCCGATAAAAGTCCCCTGCGCGGTCATCGTCAGCAGGTCCGTCACTGCATCGCCCAGATTAATGGCTCCGTTCAGCTTGGTTACGCCGTTAGCCCCGAAGTCGCCCTGCACCGTTATGGAACTGGCGCTCATTACCGTTACAGGCCCTCTTATGGTAACCAGGTCCGCCGCGGCATCGCCTAAATTGATAGCGCCGTTCAACGCTGTGACGCCGGAAACCGTCAGATTGTTGCTCAGCGCGGCCGCGCCCGTCACATCCAGGGTGCTCCCGAGCTTGG
>JBAYJD010000062.1:0-15323 GCA_041665305.1 Elusimicrobiales bacterium | reverse complement strand
CGGCGACCACCGGGCGGGATAATAATGCCGTACCTTAATTAAGGGCGGGATCACATTAAATATTAAACCACGGTAGGCAAGATTTGCAGCTTATATTGCCGTTTGTATGAAGGGCGGCGGGGTATAGTTGGAGGGGTGGCGACCGTGGGTCGATCGGGCCGAGGAGGCACCGGCGCGAAGTCGCCGGGCCGGCCGCAGGCCCGATGGGCCCCGCGGCTGACAGGACCCCGAACTTGCAACCCGCCGTTTCATTAAAATTTTCCTAGACAGCCGTGGAGCGAAAGGCCTATGCGGAAATGGGTCCAAATACAAACATCTCTGGGCCCTATGCCTCTTTTCCGATAACTTGTTGTCGGCTAAACTATGGGTAGTGAAACAGCAGATCAAATGAACCAGTTGAGGAGTGTATAATGAAAAAGATAATCACAATGTTCGTTGTTGTGTTACAAAGTTCCATGTTTGTTCATGCCAGGGGAACAAATGCGGGAACTGCGCTGGAATCTGAAGTATCATCGTCGGATTTAGGGAACATAATAACCATCCCTACTCCTGACAATGCCGTGCAGGCCCCGATACAATCCTTTCCCGGCGCGACAGTCTATGATAAAATGAAAAACCTGTTTAACGCAGGCATTCCAGTCACGCAGCAAGATGTTATAGGCTGGTATGGTGGAAGATATGCCAATAATGCGAACAAGAACATCTTATACCCTTCACTTCTTACAGGATACTTGGAAACTAAAGGAGGTTCGCTGTTCGATGGTGAGTTAAGGGTCGCCTACTTCACCGGCCTGGAGAATGTGCCGGACCAGTTTGACTATCCGTTGAGCGATTATGCAGTGGGTTTAGTAAACGAGTCGATCGCCAAACTCGGATCGGAATTCGCATATGATATACCTGCTATGCATCCTCTAGGAGATAAAAACGAGTATCGTAAAGCGCAGGGGTACATAGTTGTGCATGTGATGTTCAACGACGATTCCGGCGGCATTTCCGATGCCTATGGTTACAACTACAAGAATGTGACGCCGAATCAAGGAAATGCCGTAAAATAGGGTTTTACCGCCTCCGGCACGGGATCGGATCCATCCTCACGCCGGAGGCGGGGTTGAGTTTTGCGGATCGATCATAAAGCCGGTCAGCGCGGCGTTACCTTGCCGGCTCTTATTCCCGCATTGATGAGCGCGTTTTTTATGGTTCCCCGGCGCCTGACGCTCAGCGTGGTCAGGGGCAGCCTCACCTCGGGTGAGCAATAGCCCAGAAGATGCATGGCGTACTTCACAGGTATCGGATTGGTCTCCACAAAAAGGGTTTTTATAAGGCCGAAAAGCCTGTGATGGAGCTTTCCGGCGGCCGCAAGCTCCCCTTTCAGGAATAATCCGCACATCCGCGACATTTCTTTGGGCGCTACATTGCCGGCCACCGAGATCACGCCACGGGCGCCCACCGACATCATGGGCAGCGTGAGAGAATCATCCCCGCTCATAACGGCGAAGTCCTTATCAGCCCCGCCTATTATTTCGCTTACCTGGTCGAGATTGCCTGACGCTTCCTTGATCCCGACTATATTGCGGAATTTTTTCCTGAGCGCCAGGGTCGTGGCGGGCGTCATATTAACTCCGGTGCGGCCGGGGATATTGTAAAGGACCACCGGCAGGCGGGTCGAACGCGCCAGGAACGAAAAATGCGCTATCAGGCCGTCCTGCGTCGGTTTGTTATAATAAGGCACTACGGCAAGCGCGCCGTCCGCCCCCAGCCTCTCCACCTTCCCTATTATTTCCACCGATCTCGCAGTGGAATTAGTGCCGACGCCCGGCACGACCGGGACCCGTCCGTCCGCTTCAACGACTACGGTCTTTATGACCTCGAGATATTCGGCTTCCGTCAGGGTGGCGGCTTCGCCGGTGGAACCGCAGGGGACCAGGCCGTCGATTCCAGCCTTTATCTGGGCTTTTACAAGTTCGCGTAAAGCGTCCAGATCCGGTTTTCCGTCTTTAAAGGGCGTGATCAGCGCCGTAAAACAACCTTTCAATTCGAGCATAAAAACCTCCAAAAACCGGCAACCATATATTTCACCACTCAGGCGCACAGGACGCGGAGTTCATCCGATAAAATGCCGCAAGACGACATTTTAACTTCTAAATATTTATTTCCCCGGTAAACACTAATTTCGCGGGACCCTCCAGGTATATCCCGTCCACGGAACCCCGAAGCCCAGGCTTGAACCAGACTTTAAAACGCTCTCCGCTTTGCGCCGTCACCCGGACCGGACAGGACAGCCCTTTTTCAAGGCCGAGGGCGATGGCCGCCGCCGTGATCCCCGTGCCGCAGGCCAGGGTCTCGGCCTCCACGCCGCGCTCATAGGTCCTTACGGCCATGCGCGAACCCTTGAGCTCCACAAAATCGATATTGGCCCCGGACGGACCGAAAGCCTTATGAAAACGCAGGCTCCGGCCCAGCGAACTTACCTCAAGCGTTTTCAGGTCTTTAAGCGGGACTACCGCGTGCGGCACGCCGGTATTAAGAAAATGCACGGTCACCGCTCCGCACTTACGCAGGAGGCCCCGCAATGAAGGCGCAAAGCCCGTCGGTCCGGGACCCGCGCCTTTAAAGTCGAGCCGGACGGCGGGCACGGCAGGCATACGGATCTTTATTTTTTCATGCCCCGTTATGCGGGCCGGCAGAACGCCCAGGTTAGTGGACAGCTCGACATGCCCGCCTTTCACCAAGCCTCGGCATCCGGCCCACCAGACCGCGCAACGGGAGCCGTTGCCGCAAAACGCCTCCGAACCGTCGGAATTGAAGTACCGCAATGAGATCTTTCCGGCGCCGGTCTTGTTCACATACAAAAGCCCGTCCGCCCCGATACCGGCCTTACGGTCGCAGAATTTAACCGCCAGTTTTTTCAGGGCGGCGGAGGAACCGCTCCTGTTTATAAGCACGAAATCGTTGCCCGCGCCCGACATCTTCCAGAATTTAATTTTCACGCATTCTCCACCGGCTGCGGCCGGTTCAATTTTGTTTCGCAAGCGCGGCGGCGAAAGCCGCGATGAACGGCTCGCCGCTTCCGGCCGCTTCCTTAAAACACCCCAGCGCCATGGCGCGGTCCCCTTTTTTGTGCAGGGCCATGCCCCGTATCACAAGAGCGAGCGCGCGGTGCCGCGTCCCCGTGGCCGGGACGGAGCCGAGCGCGGCCGACGGCTCTCCGGCCAGCAGTTCTACAAGCGCCAGTTCAAGAGCCAGGTCCGCATCCGCGGGCTCAAGTTTTATCGCGGCATGAAGATGTCCGGCGGCGGCTTTATAATCGCCGCGCCCGGCCGAAACCCTCGCCAGCACCTCATAAAAACCGGAGTCGCGCGGAGCAAGTTTAAGGCCGTAACCGGCTATCAGTCCGGCTTCGTCCCAATCCCTCATCCGCAGCATGTCAAAGGCGTACTCCTTCAACAAGCCGAGGTCGCTGAAATCCCCAAGGATGGCGGCCCTGGAATAGTATGTTTTGGCTTTTGAAAGGAAACCCATGGCGGCGTAGCAGCGCGCCAGGCCGGAGTTGGCCTCCACATCGTAGGAGCGGCTCTTCAAGACTTTCTCGAACAACGGGACCGCGATGTCGTAAAAACCGGTCTTAAGATAAATGGCCGCCAACCGTCCGGAAAAAAGATCGTTCTCGGGATAAAGGCCGTGGGCGAGCTTATAAACCGTTATGGCCCTGTCGTACAGCTCCTGGGACTCATAGCAGCGCCCGAGGTATGAATAAGCTTTTTCCCTTATGGCGGAAGAAGGCTTTTCGCCGAACAGTCCTTTGGAGATCTCCGCAACGGCGCGGCAATCCCCTTTTTCAAAATTCACGCTCATTGCGTCGAGCATACTTTCGGCTTTTTTATCGGAGATCCCGCCGAAGAGAAAAGCGGCGGCGTTCAAAGGCGCCAGGAACAAAAGGAAAAGGACCGCGCACAGCCTCACAAGCCCTCCAGCAGGCGCCGGGCGGAAAATATAAGGTAACTTTCGCGGGCCTGGTCCACGCGCCTGGCCGCCTCAAGAAGCCCGGCTTTGCCCGCCTCCCGGCACTGCTCGAAATCGGCCATCTTAACACCGCCGACCTGCGGCTTGATAATAAAATCGGCTTCTTTTTCCTCGTTCCCGGCCAGCATGGACCCCCTGATATCGATGACTTGCAGCAGCGAGGTCAGGACATTCTCTGGCAGTTCCTGGGAAACCCCCCCCATGACGCTGGCCAGCACCCAATCCGCCCCCAGAAGCCTGGCCGCGTCCACCGGGATATAGTCCACCACGCCGCCGTCCACCAGGTAGCGGTGGCGGTACTCCACGGGCGCGAAGATGCCCGGCAGATTGACGCTGGCCCTGACGGCTATGGCCAGCGGACCCTCTTCGAAAATTATTTTTTCGCCGGTCCTGAAATCCATGGCCACGCAGGCAAAAGGTTTTTTAAGCTGCTCAAAGGTTCGGGAGCCCAGATTTTTTTCTATGAACCGGCTGATATAGGTGGGGGTCAGGAGCCTGTTGGTCAAAAGGAGGCTCAGGACCTTTATACCCTTGAAGTCCCTGGAAACCTTCAGGGTCGCGGTTTCCCCGGCGAATTTCCAGATCTCAGGCACGCTCATGCCGGAGGCGTAAAGGCCGCCGATAACCGACCCCATCGAAGTGCCGGAAATATAATCCACGGGGAACGCGGCGTACTCCAGCGCCTCCAGCACCCCGGTATGCGCGAAGCCCCTGGCCCCGCCGCCGGAAAGCGCCAGGCCGACGCCCGGGCGCGCCGGGAGCTTTGTCTGGACAAGCTTGTCCCACATAAGCTCCCGCAGGATCAGGCCGTCCCGTGAAAGTTGCGGTTCCCCGGCCTGGAGGACGAACGGACCCGGGAGCAGCAGCGCCGCCAAAAGAAGGCCCCGGGCCCGGAGCCTGCGGTTCGGGGTGTCACTCCTCAAGGTCCCGCCCCTGGGCCCACTCAAGTTTTACCCTTGCCAGAAGCTGCTGGTACACGCCTTCAAGGCAGGTTTTTTCCAGTTCATACATCGCGGACAGCGACCGGAGAGCGGACAGCGACGCGGGCGTCTTTTTGGCGGCGGCCCCGTACTCGCTTTCCACCGCGGCCAGGATTTCGGTCCTCTTGCGCGTTTCCGCCGCCCAGAATTCCAGGTCCTTGTGGGCCGTAAGGATCTCAAAGCGGATCTTATCCTGCAGCTCCACGCGCTTAAGGTCGCCCTGGCGCTGCTGGGCGCGGCGCTGTATAACCTGGGTCCAGATATCGTACGAAAGCGGGAAATGAATGGCGATGGAGGCGGCCCAATTGTTGGAACGGATGGAATTCTCGCTGAGGGAATTGACATTATAGCCTATAACATCGTAACTGGCGCCCAGATAAACATTCGGGTAGCGCCGTATCATGGCCATATTCACGGCGATATCGTCCATCTGGGCTTTGTAGATCTCGCTCTTAAGTTCGGAACGCATCTCCATGGCCGTCACCAGGCTTTTCTGCATGGTCGCGCCGACAGGACGCACGGACAGGTCCCCGGTGATATCCACCTGGTAGGAAGGCTCCCGGTTCAGGACCCTGAGAAGTTCGATCCTGTAAGCGTCCGCCTCGTGGGCCGCCTGTTCGGCTTGTTTTTCAAAACCGGAAAGCAGGATCCGCGCCTCTATTTCCTCCCAGGCGTTCTTACGGATCCCGTCGTTCAGGGCCCGCGCCCTGAGCCCTCGTTCAAGCGCCAGTTCCCGCAGCTTCTTGTTCAGGAGCAGGGTATAGAATACTTTTTTGGCGTTGTAGACCACATCGGTCCTGACCGTCTCATAGTTCACCTGGGCCTGGTTGTGGGCGGTCTGGGCCAGCCGCAGGGTGTTTTTATTCCGGCCGCCGGTATAAAGCGGCTGGAGGGCATAGGCGCGCATGGTATAGAAATTTTCCTTGATGGCCGGGTCCAGATATCTGTCGCCGAGCTCCGGCCCCAGGATCATGGGATATTCCAGGTTGACCTTGGAAAAAGTGCCGGAGAGCGCGAACTGCGGCAAATTCATAAAACGCGCCTCGCGCACCCGTTGTTTGGCGATGATAATATCCTGTTCGGAAGCAAGGAGCGTCGGATTGTTCTTAACGGCGAGCGAGACCACATCCTCCAGCGACAGGACATCCTGCGTCCTGGCCGTCTGGGCACGCGAGGGCAGGGCCATCGACAGAACGGCCAGCGCCGGCAGTAGGATTTTGTTCATATTTCATGATAGAACGCCGCAGCGGCGTTCTATATTTTATACCCCGGCATGATGCCGGATATCTTAGCGGAAACCTCGTCCGCCCTGAGCTTCAACGAGGGCGACTCGGCCGCGGCCTGGGCCTTGAAAGCTTCCAGCTGCTTCACCACCTCGTTCACGGCGGCGGTCATATGGTTGAACCGGTCCTGAAGTTCGGTCAGTTGGTCCCCTTTGCGCAGGCAGACGCGATGGGTAAGGTCGCCGGAAGCCACCGTGGCGCAGCTTTTTTCGAATTTATAGACGGGCCCGGCCATGCGGTGGGAAACGACGGCGGCCATGATCAGCACTATGACCAGGTACATGCCGATCTTGACGATAAAAAGCGGCGCCATGCCGAACATGTCTT
Organism: Elusimicrobiales bacterium; assembly: GCA_041665305.1. GTDB lineage: Bacteria > Elusimicrobiota > Elusimicrobia > Elusimicrobiales > UBA9959 > YA12-FULL-51-18. The sequence goes on along the minus strand of JBAYJD010000062.1, from coordinate 8,713 downwards.
CAAGAAGCGGCTGCATCATGGGGTGATCGGTCACCACCTTGGAGATGGTCCACATCAGGTCCAGCCCCACTATGACGAACGCCACCAGGACGCTCATAAAGATAAGCGCCATGTAGCGGTACTGCAGTTTTTTCTTGATAAGTATGGTCTTGCGCTGGGACTTGTTCTCGCTGAACGGGGCTTCGCCCCGCTGAGCCGGTTTTTGCTGTGCGTTATCGGCCATAAATTCTCCTCTTGTCCGCGTCAAAAAAGGACTTCCATCATGTCGAACCATTCCTTTGAAACGGTCTTAAGCTCTCCCGTGGCCTTTTCAAGGGGCACGCCCACGATCTGGTTCCCCACAAGGGCGCTCATGGTCCCGAACTGGCCGCCGTGCACGAGATCGGCGGCCTTCATTCCCACCCTCGTGGCGAGCATCCTGTCGAACAGCGTGGGCGCCCCGCCCCGCTGCATATGGCCGATAACCGCGAACCTGGTCTCTATCCCGGTCCGCTTCTCTATGAACTGGGAGATGCGCTCGCCCATGCCCCGGTCCTTCAGTATGGCGTGGCCGAACTGGTCCAGTTCCCTCTTAGAGGCGCCTTCGCCCGCTTCCGGCAGTTCGGCCGCTTCGCTTGTGACCACCAGCGCGAACCGTTTCCTCGCGTAGGACTCTTTGAGTTTCTCAAGCATCCGGGCGGTATCTATCGCCCGCTCCGGGATACAGACGAAATCGGCGGCCGAGGCTATGGCGGTGTAAAGAGCCACCCAGCCGGCATGCCTGCCCATGACTTCCAGCACCATGATACGGTGATGGCTCGCGCCGGTGTCCATCAGGGACTGCGCGGCCTCCATGGCATGAGTGACCGAGGTATCGAAACCGAAGGTATAATCGGTCACGCTGAGATCGTTGTCCATGGTCTTGGGCACGCCGACTACGTTAAGCTTATAGTCCCGGTATAATCTGGTGGCCACGCCGAGCGTGTCGTCCCCGCCCATGGCGACCAGGGCGTGGAGCCCCAGTTTTTTAAAGTTCTCAAGGCACTTTTTAACATTTTGCTCCTCTTTGAAGGGATTGGTGCGGGAGGTGCCGAGCATCGTGCCGCCTTTCATCACGATATATTCCGTTATTTCCCTGTTCAGGGGCGTGACGGCGCCTTCCACCAGGCCCTTCCAGCCGTCGGTCAGGCCGACGCATTCATAGCCGTGTTTTTCCGCCGCGTAAACGCAGCCGCGGATCGCGGGGTTAAGTCCGGGACAGTCTCCGCCGCCCGTCAAAATTCCTATTTTTTTCTTCATAATTCTTTCTCCTTGTGCTCTTTAGAAGTTAGTATTATACCTCAACTGCACCACGCGTTCCGCTTTCCTCGGCAGGCCGTTCGAAAAATCCCTGCCCGCGCCGAGCTCCCTGACCCCCAGATCCAGCTGGAAATACGGCGTCACATAGACGCGGACGCCGGCATTGAACCGGGACGGATCGTTGGAATGGAACAGATTGTCGAATTCCAGCATGAAAGCGACCTTGTCTTCCAGCGTGTAATTAGCGCCCAGAAAACCGAAGAGGTAACTATTGTCGAAATCAGGCACATTCAGGCCGGCGTGCACCACGAAATTGGAGATGCCGACCTCCTTCGAACCGGCCAGGTAGACCCCTTTGCCTTTTTCAAGGTATTTTTTGGAGACGCTGTCGTAATAATAGCCCTGTCCGTCGTAACCCAGCGCCGCGGCCGGAATATAGTAACCGCCGTCGAAAAAACGGAACTTGACCTGGATCTCCGGACGACGCATCCTGATCGGGGAATCCGACCCTATAAGTTTGTCCACGGCCATGGCCGTTCCCAGGTTAAGGCGCTCAAGCACCCCGAAATTGAGCGCGGTAAGGACCCCGCCGCCGGAATAAGCCCGCGTCTTGACCTGGAAACCGTAATAGTCCAGGATCCCGGCCGTGGGGATATCGAGGAGCTCGGTGTCCGGCAGGATGATGCTCTCGCCCTTCTCCCTGTCCTTGGCGGCAAAAGCCGCGGGAGCCAGAATAGAAGCGGCGATCAGAAAAACCGCCGGCAGTTTAAGTTTTTTCATTGTTCCCGTCCTTTAAGCATAGTTTGTTCACCGCCGCCCGCCCCGCTCCGGCCGGTCCTCCGGAGGGGAGCCGGCCGTCACTTCCCGTCCAGGACGGCCGCCACTTTCTTATCCAGGTCGGACAGCGTGAACGGCTTCTGCAGCACCTCCAGGGCGCCGCTGAGCATGGCTATGCCCTTCTCGCTGGCCACATCCCTGGAGGTCATTATGATGATCCTGGGCGCCTCGGCCCCCAGCTTGGAAGTGATCTCATAGGCCACATGATAGCCGTCGACATACGGCATCATCACATCCATGAGCACCAGATCGAACTTTTCGGACTCCAGCTTCTGCAAAGCCTCTTTGCCGTTGATCACCACGCTCACGGAATGCCCTTTCTTCGTATAATACGACTCCAGCAGATCCACTATATCCGGATCGTCGTCGGCTATCAATATGCGCTTTCCACCTGCCATGTTTTTTCCCCCAGTATTTTTTCAAGATCCTTGAACAACGCCTCGTTAAGGGCCACCCTGTCGCGCGTCTCCACCATGTAAGAACTCCTTGCCTTTGTGCGGATCTTCAGGTAAACGGGGCACTCCCCGTGGCTATGGCCCAGGGTGTTCTTCAGCTCGGTAAGCTGTTTTTCATCGAACAGGATGCCTTCCGGCAACTCTATGACGATATTCCTGCCCCACTTGTTCATCGCGTCGAACAGGCCCAGCACCTCTTCCGCTATAAGTTCGAATGGGTTGGTCCCGAAATCGGATTCCTGCACCTTGCCGGTAACCACCACTATCTTGTTGGGCCCCAGTTGGGGGCCGTAAACGGCGTATTTCTTAGGGAACAGGCACACGCCGATGCTGCCGGAAAGGTCTTCCAGCTCGAACTTGGCCATGGTGTCGCCTTTTTTGGTCTGCATGACCCTGGACTGCAGAACTATGCCGGCCACGCGGACCATCTCGCCCGGCTTAAAGCCCGCGGCCAGTATTTTTTCAATGTTGGAATTGGAGATCATGGCGATGTGCCGTTTGTAGCTGTTCAACGGATGGCCGGAGAAATAAAAACCCAGCACTTCTTTCTCATATTTCAGGATAGTGTGCTCGTTAAGAGCTTCCGACGGCAAGACCGCCGTGTCGGAAGGCTTGCGGGAAGGCGTCACGCCGAACAGGAGGTCCTGCCCCTCCTGGTCCTTACGGCTCCTGGAACCGGTCTCGCTGAAATTCTCCACGGCCCGCAGCGCCTTGGTGCGGGCAAGCTCCACGGTCGCGGAGGGATAAAGGCCGTCATAAGCCCCGCTTTTGGCCAGGGATTCTATGACCCGCTTGTTAAGCTGCTTGGTATCCGCGCGCAGGGAAAATTCCTCAAAAGATTTGAAAGGCCCGTTCTTCCCCCGTTCGGCCACCAGGGCCTCCACCACGCCCTCGCCGACATTTTTGACCGCCGTCAGCGCGAAACGCACCGCGGGTCTGCCGTTATGCTCCTCTATGGTGAAGATCCTGCCCGAATGGTTGAGGTCGGGGCCCAGGATCTCTATCTTCATGGCCTGGGCCTCGCCGATATAAGTGACCTGTTTGTTTTCCTTGTCCTCGGAATTCACGGCGTTGTGCCCTATCTCGCTGGTCAGCAGCGCGCACATGAACTCGACGGGATAATTGGCCTTGAGCCAGGCGGTCTGATAAGCCACCAGGGCGTAGGCGACCGAGTGTGATTTATTGAAGCCGTAGCCGGCGAACTGCAGCATCTGGTCGAAGATCTTGGTGGAAAGCTTGAGAGGGATCTCGTTCTTCTTCGCGCCGTCCGTGAATTTCGCGCGCAGAAGTTCCATTTCTTCCGGCTTTTTTTTGCCCATGGCTTTGCGCAGGGAATCGGCCTCGCCGGGGGTGAACAGGGCGAGTTTCTTGGAGATCTCCATGACCTGTTCCTGGTAAACCATGGTGCCGTAAGTATCCTTCAGGATCGGTTCGAGGACTGGATGGTCGTAGACGATCTTCTTGCGCCCGTGCTTGCGCTCCACGAACAGCTCAAGCATCCCGCTCTGGATGGGACCGGGCCGGTAAAGAGCGACCAGGGCCGCGACATCGCTGAACTGGGACGGCTTCAAGCCTTTGATAAGCTTCTTCATCCCTTCGCTTTCCAGCTGAAAAACCCCCGTGGTGCGGCCGTCGCACAGGAGGTCGTAGGTCTTTTTATCGTCCAGGGGGATCCTGTAAATATCGAAATCTTTCTCTTTGCCGGCGCGGATCAGCCCGGAAGCAGTCTCGATGATGGTCAGCGTCCGCAGACCGAGAAAATCCACCTTCAGCAGGCCCAGTTTGGTCAGCATATTGCCGTCGTACTGGGTGGTAATGACATCCTTGTTGTTGCGGTTGGCCAGGGGCACATAATTGGTGACCTGCTCTTTGGTGATCACCACGCCGGCCGCGTGCACTCCCGTCTGGCGGCGCAGCCCCTCGATCTTATGCGCGATCTCGAACATTTTTTTGATCTTGGGATCTTTCTGGAACTCCCTGATCTCGGGCACCGTCTCCATGGCCTTGTACAGCGTTTCTCCGTCCGGAATAAGTTTCGCTATGGCGTTTATATCGGTCAGCGGGATATTCATGACGCGGCCCACGTCACGCACGGCGGTCTTGGACTTGATGGTGCCGTAAGTGATGATATTGGCCACATTATTGACCCCGTATTTCCGCCGGACATATTCCACAATGCTCTCGCGGCCGGAATCAGCGAAGTCGATGTCCAGATCCGGCATGCTCTTGCGGTCGGGATTAAGGAACCGCTCGAACAGGAGACCGTTGGTGATAGGGTCCACCCTGGTTATGTCCAGCGCGAAAGCGACCAGGGAACCGGCGCCAGAGCCGCGGCCGGGCCCCACGGGGACCCCGTGGGCGCGGGAATGCCGTATAAAGTCCATGACGATCAGAAAATAGCTGGAAAAGCCCATGCGCCTTATGACGCCCAGCTCGTATTCCATGCGCTTTTTATATTCCTCGCCCACCCGTCCGAGCTTGGCCTCAAGCCCCTGCGCGCAGAGCGCTTTCAGGTATTCGAACTGGGAATCTTCTTCCTTGAACCTGGACCGGTATTCCTCCGGGATATCGAAGTCCGGCAGGTAAAGCTTGCCGGATTCTATCTTAAGATTGCACATCTCGGCTATGGCGATGGTATTCTTCACGGCCTCGGGGGTATGCGAAAAAAGCCGGATCATCTCTTCCGGACTTTTAAAATAAAGCTCGTGGGTGGTCATCTTCATGCGGTCCGGGTCGTCCACAAGGGAACCGGTGGAGATGCAGATATGGGCGTCGTGCGCCTCCCAGTCTTCTTTTTTCTGGTAATGGCAGTCGTTTGTAGCCACCACCGGCAGGCCGGTGCGTTTGGCGACCTCGAGCAAGCCCTTAAGGGCCGCCGTTTCTTCCGGAATACCGTGGTCCATCAGCTCGATGAAATAATTCCCCTTGCCCATGACCGCGGAATATTCCGAGGCGAGCTTGACCGCTTCGTCTATCTCCCCGGCGGCGCAGGCGCGGGCCACATGCGATTTAAGACAGCCGGAAAGGACCACCAGGCCTTCGTGGTGGCGGGCCAGGGTTTCCATATCTATGCGGGGATCGTGATAAAAGCCCTCCAGGAAACTGTTCGACACCAGTTTCATCAGGTTCTGGTAACCTGTCTGGTTTTGGGCGAGGACCGTAAGGTGGCCGTTGTCCTTACGGGAGGACGATTTATCCTTCACCAGGCGCGACCCCCTGGCGGTGTAGACCTCGCAGCCGATAATGGGCCTGACGCCGGCCGCGGAAGCCGTGAAATAGAACTCCATGGCGCCGTACATATTGCCGTGATCGGTGAAAGCCAGCGCCGGGACCTTCCGGTCAGCCAGCCCTTTAAGGAAATCCGAAGGCTTGCCGTCCCCGTCGGTGATGCGCAGCATCCCGTCCAGGAGCGAATACTCGGAATGGTTATGAAGATGTATAAAGCCGGCGGATTTCATTCCTAATAATTATATAATTAATGACGACGCCATGAAACACAAAACCTTGTTTGAAAAACGGTTGAAACACAGGAAAGTCTTCTCAGGCAACGCCGTGAATTTCAGGGTGGACGACATCCGTCTGCCTAACGGCAGGACCGCGACACGCGAGTTCCTGGACCACCCCGGCGCGGTGGCCGTATTGCCGGTGCTTGAAAACGGCGATATAGTCCTGGTGCGCCAGTACCGCTACCCGGTGGGCGAGGTCACGCTTGAGATCCCCGCGGGGAAGCTGCATTCGAAAAAAGACCCCCTCATACCCCGGGCCCGCGCGGAACTCCGCGAAGAGACCGGATACACGGCGGCCAAACTGGAAAAATTATCGTCCTTCTGGCCCACATCGGCTTTCTCCAACGAGATCCTGCATATTTACCTGGCGACCGGCCTTAAGCCCGGCGAAATGGACCCGGACGAGGACGAATTTCTTAAAGTCGAGCGCATGCCGTTCAAAAAAGCTGCCGGCCTGATAAAGACCGGCAAAATCAAGGACGCAAAAACGATCATAGCGCTGCAAGCGTACTTGCTGAGGGAGAAATTTCTTTCCACATACGCAAATAGGAGAACCGCTTATGCCTTTTAACGAGATCGACTCCCTGGCGGTGAACGCTGTCAGGGTTTTAGCCGTCGATATGGTCGGACAGGCCAATTCGGGACATCCGGGCCTGCCGCTGGGCCTGGCGCCTGCCGCCTACGCTTTATGGAGCCGCCACCTGAAACACAACCCCGCAAATCCCGACTGGCTTAACCGGGACCGTTTTGTGCTGTCCGCCGGACACGGCTCGGCCATGCTTTACGCCATGCTGCACCTCTTCGGCTACGGCCTGCCGATGGAAGAACTGAAACGCTTCCGTCAGCCGGGCAGCAAGACCCCGGGACATCCGGAATACGGGCGCACCAAAGGCGTGGAAACGACCACCGGCCCGCTGGGACAGGGCTTTGCCAACGCCGTCGGCATGGCTATCGCCGAAAAGCATCTTGCCTCCGTCTTCAACACCCCGGAACTGCCCCTTATAGACCACCGCACCTATGTTCTCGCCGGGGACGGGGATATGATGGAAGGCCTCAGCAACGAAGCCGCCTCCCTCGCGGGACATCTGAAACTCAACAAACTTATCTGTCTCTACGATTCCAACGGCATCACTATCGACGGTTCCACCTCCATAGCTTTCACCGAGGATGTTAAAAAAAGGTTCCTCGGCCTGGAATGGGAGGTCCTGGAGGTGGAAAACGGCAATGACCTGGAAGAGCTTGACAGCGCCCTCAGAAAAGCCAAAAAAAGCGCGGTAAAACCGACGCTGATCATCGCCAAAACCCATATAGGCTTCGCCAGCCCCAAGCAGGACACAAAAGGCGTACACGGAGAGCCGCTCAACCCCGCGGAGATCCTGGCCACAAAAAAAGCGCTCGGCTGGCCCTGCGAAGAGCCCTTTAAATATCCGGAAGAGCTCCTGCCCCACTTCGAAACTCTCAGGCTGGAAGGCGTCAAGGCGGAGAAAAAATGGCTTAAACTTCTCAAGACCTACAGGGAACAGGAACCGGAACAGGGCGCCAGGCTCGGCGGATTTTTTTCTCCCGAACCGCCCGCGGACCTGCTCAGGGACGAAGAACTTGCGTTCGATAAACCGCTGGCCACCCGGGAAGCCTCCGGAAAGATTTTAAATCTGCTGGCGGGACGGCTGGAGAACCTACTCGGAGGCTCCGCGGACCTGGCCGCCTCCACCAAGACGGATTTCACGGATTACCCGGCCCGCAATCTGCATTTCGGCATCAGGGAACACGCCATGGGCGCTATAATAAACGGCTTGGCCCTGCACGGCGGCCTGCGGCCGTTCGGGTCCACTTTCCTTGCCTTCTCGGATTACATGCGCCCGGCCATCCGTCTGGCGGCCATTATGGACATCCCGTCCACCTTCGTCTTCACGCATGACAGTGTGGCCCTGGGCGAAGACGGCCCGACACATCAGCCGGTGGAGCATCTGATGTCGCTGCGGCTCATCCCGAACCTGGCGGTTTGGCGGCCGGCTGACGCCTACGAAACATTTTACGCCTGGGAACAGATCTTGAAGAACAGGAAACCCGCCTGCCTTATGCTTTCAAGGCAGAAACTGCCGGTACAGGCGGTCCATAAAGACCGCATAAAGGAAGGCGTTAAAAAAGGCGGCTACATTATAAGAGGCTGCGCGGGACGGCCAGATGTGGAACTGATCGCCACCGGCTCCGAAATCCCGCTGGCTCTGAACGCCGCGGCGCTGCTTGAAAAAGCCGGCGTCATGGCCAAAGTTATTTCGATGCCCTGCGTGGAAATTTTCGCATTACAAACTCCGGAGCACAGATCGGCGGTGCTGGACAAGGAGCTGCCGAAAGTATTCATAGAAGCGGGGCGCGGGACCGGCTGGAAGGAACTGACGAACTGCCGTTCGATGACGATAAGCATAGAATCGTTCGGCCTATCCGGGCCTGAAGCCGAAGTCCTCAAGCACTTCGGTTTCACCCCCGAAGCCGTCGCCGCCAAAGTAAAACTCTTCCTAGGAGCCTGTCCGACATAAGGTTTTTAAGGCGAAATTGACGGTTTTGAGGCCGAACCGAAGTTGCGCGAAACGCGCAGGCTCCAATGAACCTGTAAGTTTCGCGCAACAAAGGTGCAGG
>JBAYJD010000061.1:0-15461 GCA_041665305.1 Elusimicrobiales bacterium | reverse complement strand
TCCGGGAACTGCTGGAGACAATACTGCCCCAAAAAGCGACCTTCGACAACTACGAGGTGGAACATGATTTCGCCGACATAGGCAGGCGCATAATGCTTTTGAACGCCCGCCAAATTCAACGGGTACTGGGAAAAGAGCGGATCATCCTGCTTGCCATAGAGGACATCACCGAACGCAAGAGATTTGAAACCGAACTGCGCAAGGCTAAGGACGCGGCTGAGGCCGCGAACCGGTCCAAAAGCGTCTTCCTCGCGAACATGTCCCATGAGATACGGACGCCGATGAACGCCATACTGGGCTTTTCCCAGTTACTGCGGCGCGACCCGCAAGCCACGCCCAAACAGAAACAGCAGATCGAAACCATAAACCGGAGCGGCGAGCATCTGCTGGCGCTTATAAACGACATCTTGGAGATGGCCAAAGCGGAAGCCGGCCGGACAACATTGAATCCGGCGGCATTCGATCTCCACGCGGTAATTGGAGACGTTGAAAAGATGCTGCGCCCGCGCGCCGAAGCCAAAGGCCTGCGCCTGGAAGTACGACAGGGCTCCGGCTTGCCGCGCTTCGTAGAGACCGATGAGGGTAAACTCCGCCAGATCCTGCTTAATCTCCTCAGCAATGCTTTAAAATTCACACGGAAGGGCGCGGTTATTTTGAGCATGGACGCCCGGCCGGGCGCGGAGGGGGGATTATATTTGACGGCCGATGTGGAAGATACGGGCCCGGGCATAGAGCCCGGGGAATTAACCCGGCTGTTTCATCCGTTCGAGCAGGCGCAGGCGGGCCGAGCGGGCGGTACCGGTACGGGGCTGGGACTGGCGATAAGCCGCGGCTATGCGCGCCTGATGGGCGGGGATATAACGGTCAAAAGCCGGCCCGGCCGGGGGAGCGTTTTCAGTTTTCACACCGCGCTAAAGGAGGCGCTGCCCGTAGCCGGGCATATCCAGCCGCGCCAGGTTAAAGAGCTTAAACCCGGCCAGCCGCGTTACCGGGTGCTGGTTGCCGACGACAAAGAAGACAACCGTAAATTCCTGGACCAGTTGCTGGACCCCGCCGGCTTTGAGGTCCGCCAGGCGGTCAACGGGGAGGAAGCGCTTAGGAAGTTTGAAGCGTGGCGGCCGCAGCTGATATTGATGGACCTGCAAATGCCGATGATGGACGGCTATGAAGCTATCAGGCGCATCCGGGCCGGAGCCGGCGGCAGGGAAGTAAAGATCATCGCGGTGAGCGCCAGCATTTTCGGCGAGACGAACCGGGACGCGATCAGGGCCGGGGCCGACGAACTGATGCTTAAGCCCTTCAGAGAATCGGAACTCTTTGAAAAGATCCGCGTCCTCCTTGGCGCGGAGTATATTTATTTGGAAGAAGTTCCGGACGCGGCCGCAGCAGCGGCGGAGACGGGAACGCTGAGCACGGGGGCCCTGGCCGGCCTGCCGCGGGAACTGATCTCCCGGCTTCGCGAAGCCGCCATCAACGGAGATTTTAATCTCCTGACAGAGCTGACCGGCAGTGTGGAAGCGGTGGATATGAGCCTTGCCGTGACGCTGCGCTCTTTAGCCGGCAAATTCGACACGCAGCCTATACTTGACCTTCTGGAAAAGGATCTGCCGCATGACAACTGACACGGTTACCCGGCAGGACGCTCCCAATATCCTTATCGTGGATGATACACCCGCGAATCTGGAACTGCTTTCCGGTATGTTGAAAGAACGGCGTTACAAGCTCAGGGCCGCCATCAGCGGGGAACTCGCCCTGCAGGCCGCGCATAATGATCCGCCGGACCTTATCCTTTTGGATATCAACATGCCCGGGATGGACGGCTACGAGGTGTGCCGGCGGTTGAAGGAAGACGAGCAGTTGAAAGATATTCCGGTAATTTTCCTGAGCGCCCTCAGCGAGATGATTGATAAAGTGCAGGCTTTTAAGGCCGGCGGCGTGGATTACATAACCAAGCCCTTCCAGCTTGAGGAGATCCGGGCCCGCGTGGAAACCCACTTGACGCTTAAGGCCGCAAGAGAGTACCTGAAAGACAAAAACCGGTTCCTTGAATACACATTTTCCCGCTTTGTTTCTCCCGAGGTCGTGCAAACCATGAAACAAAAGCCCATAAGCGAATTGCTTAAAATGGAAAGGTGTGAATTGACGGTATTATTCGCCGACCTGCGCGGCTTTACCGCCATGGCCAATGAGCTGGCGCCGGAAGAGGTCCAGGAGATCCTTAACTCTTTCCTTGAAGTCATGGTGGCCGGCATTGAGGAAGCGGGCGGGATGATAGACAAGTTCCTTGGCGACGGATTTATGGCTTTGTTCGGGGCGCCGTTCCGCCAGAAGGACCACGCGCGGCGCGCCCTGGCCGCCGCAGCCCTCATTCAACAGGCGCACCGGAAATGGATGGAAGAACGCTCAGCCGGAGGGCGGCCATGCCGGCCGCTGGGCATAGGCGTAGCCACAGGCGAAACGGTGGTGGGCGCCTACGGAACGCACAGGCGCATGGAGTATACGGCCCTCGGCCATGTGGTAAACCTGGCCAGCCGCCTGTGCGGCGCCGCGGGGGGCGGGGAAATTTTGACCACTCCCTATACCCGCGACGCGGCGTTGTGCGACGCTCCGGGCAACAGCGGTCCCTGCTCCTTATCCTTTGTATCCAAAGGGAAGCTGCGGTTCAAGAACATCCAGGAGATGGTGGAAGTGATCGCAATTGCCGCGTAGCGACCGATTATGAATGAACAAGTTTATCCAAAAGCGCCGTCGACCGTGCTGATGGTGGATGATACTCCCGCGAACCTGGAACTGCTTTCCGAGATGCTGAAAGTACGGGGGTATAATGTGCGCGCCGCCGCCAGCGGAAAACTCGCGCTGCAGGCCGTGCGCAACAGTCCGCCCGACCTTATCCTTCTGGACATCAACATGCCTGAAATGAACGGCTATGAAGTGTGCGCGGAACTTAAGTCCGAAGAAAAATTGAAGGAGATCCCCGTTATTTTCCTGAGCGCACTCAGCGAAACGATAGATAAGGTAAAAGCCTTCGGCGCCGGCGGAGTGGACTATATCACCAAACCGTTCCAGTTCGAAGAAGTGGAGGCGCGCGTTGAAACCCATCTGGAATTGCGCCGGCAGAAACGCCGGCTGCAGGAGAACTACGCCAGGCTGCGCGAGCTTGAAAAACTGCGCGACAGCCTGGTGCACATGCTCATACACGATCTTCGCTCCCCCCTGACCTGCATCTACGGTTTTCTTAAGCTTATCGGCGAAAACACGGAAAGCGCCCGTTCGGCGAAGTCAGCCCGCTACCTTGCCGCGGCTATGAAAGCGACAAAGCAGATGATACAGATGGTGAGCGATGTCCTGGACACAAGCAAGATGGAAGGCGGGCAGATGAAGCTGAAAGTGTCGCAATGCGACCTAAACCGCCTCCTGGAAGAAGGTATCTCAGGGATGAAGTCGCTTCTTGAGGGCCGTGAGATCCGGTTCACCCCTCCTGGAAGCCCGGTAAATGTCCCGGCGGACAGCGAGATCATATCCAGAGTCATCCGGAACCTGCTGGATAACGCTATAAAATTTACGCCCAGGGACGGCGGACTGATACGGTTGGAGATCAGCCCCGCCTGCGGCATGATGCGCGTGAACATACAAAACAACGGGCCGAGTATCGCGCCTGAGCACAGGGAGAGGATCTTTGAGAAGTTCGCCCAGGTGGAACTTAACGCAGATCATAAGAAATATTCCACCGGCCTCGGCCTCACCTTCTGCAAACTGGCGGTGGAGGCGCATGGCGGCCGCATCGGGGTGGACAGCGAAGAGGGAAAGGGAAGCTCTTTTTGGTTCGACCTGCCGGCGGACGCTCCCGGCCCGCGCGAAGGGACGCCGCGCTGAACGCCGCCGCCGCGCGGTGTAACTTTTCGCCATGTAACTTTTCGCACTGGCAATGCCGGAAAATGTCTGCTACACTAGACCTGTATGAAACACCTTTTCCTGGCGGCGCTCTTTCTGCCTTGCTCCTTAGCTTACGGAACGCTTCCGGCGCCGCGCGAATGCCGTTTACGGTTGTTCAATACGCACACCCTGGAGCACATCGACATTGTCTACCGCAGGGACGGCGTCTACGACAGCCGGGCGCTGACAAAGCTGGACCGCTTCCTCCGGGATTGGCGCGCGGACAAAGTTAAACACTACGATCCCCGGCTCTTCGACCTGCTCGCCGCCCTGGAATACGAAGTGAATAAGCCCGGCGCGGAAATCCATATTATCTGCGGCTACCGCACCCCCGCAAGCAACAGACATCTCCGGAGCCGCAGCCCCGCCGTGGCCGGGAACAGCCTGCACATGAAAGCGGAGGCCCTCGATATCCGTCTGCCCGGGGTGCGGACCTCACGCTTGCGCGACACCGCTCTGGCGCTCGGCCGCGGCGGGGTAGGCTATTACGCGGGCTCCGATTTTATCCATGTGGACATAGGCCGGGTGCGGCGGTGGTAAACCCCGTCGCGCCGTCATTTTACCGCGCCCCCGACCGCTCCTCGAACGCCTCCCACTCCGCCGTGTCGCGGTCGTAAATATCGTCAAAGAAGCGCACCTCGCCGTTCTCCTCCACCGCCGCCGTCCCATACTGGATCAGTACGGGAACAGGTTCTGGAAGTTTAACCGTCAGGGTTTCAGTTCCTTCCATAGCCGCCCTGATGCGTCCCGGCGTCCATGCCGGCAGGTCCCGCAGCACCCAGGCCGCTAACGCCTCGGGGGCCATGACCCGTATGCAGCCATGGCTCAGATCCCTGCGCGACGCCCAAAAACCGCTCTTTGAAGGCGCTCCGTGAATATAAACGCCATGCTTATTACCGATCAGGAACTTCACCAGGCCTAACGAATTTTTAGGCCCGGGCCTCTGCCGAAGGTAAAGGTTCCCATCTCTAAGCCGGGCCAGGACCGCCGCGCTGATCCCCCCCGTGCTTACAACGGTATCCATTCCGTCTATCACCTCGAAGTCGTGTTCCTTAAGATAGGCGGGGTCTTTCCCTATCTCCGGAACCAGTTCATTCTGCTGTATGCTTAAGGGAACGGTCCACGGCGGACGAAAGATCACTTCCGTCATCCGGCTCGTAAAAACCGGGGTCTCATGCTCGAAGGCCATGCCTACCACCACTTTCTGGGAAGGAGTGCCGCCGGCGTAAAGGCGGAATTCGGGAATATTGACAAGGATGGGAGGCTGTGAAAACCGGTGCGGCAGCCACCGCCAGCGCTCCAGTGTGAGCAGAAGCTGCCGCAAGCGCTGATCCAGCGGAATATTGAGCTGCCGAAGCGTCCGCTCACCCAGGACCCCGTCGGGGGCCAGTCCGTGGCGGCGCTGAAAATGTTTTACAGCCTTCACCAGCGGCCCGGCGTAGAGTTCCGGGTCTGAAGCCGCCTGCGCCGGCAGATCGCCCACGAGGCGCAAGAAGCGCGTAAGTCTCGCCGCTCCGGCATAGCGGTCCCCGGGTTTGACCAGGCTTTTGGAAACAGGCAGCTGTTCACCGTCATCCTCGCGGACCAGTTGCCTGTACCTCCAGACAGCTTTCACGAGGCGCTCCTCCCATAAGGGACCGTCGTAGTCCCGGACCGAAAGACGCTGCGGCTCCGCTGCCGCGGCGCCTTCCGCGCGGCCCGATGAGCGCAAGGAAAAAACAAGCGCGCAGATCATCACAAGAATACGATATTTCATTTTAGATCTTTTCAGTTTTCCCGCCGCCCATAGCGTCGCCCGGCTCACCCAGCCTGGAAACCCGTTTTTTGCGGCGCTTCACCGGCCGCTCACCTCCGGCATGTTTCCCCGGACCCGCGCCCTTCCCGGCCGCAGCCGGCTCCGGAGCCTTCTTATGCGCCCCGCCGGACCCAGAGCGGGGTACGGCGGCTGGCACACCAGCTCCGGCCGGAGGCGGAAAGCCCCCGCCGCCTTCCCTGCGCGCTAAGAACAGCGTCAACAAGGCGGCAAAAAGCAGGGCGGCAAGCGCCTGCACGACCGGTTTGATTAAAAATTTTTGTCGCAAATTTTTTACCCTACCCCGCCCTGAAGTACGTGGTCGCTCAATAACTAAAAAGCCTGTCCTCCCAGGATGGAAAGCGACCAGGCCGGACGATCGCGGCTGCCGCTTAGCGCGCGGGCCAGGTCGATACGCACGGGGCTGTTGCCTGCCGAACGCGACGGGGCCACGCGCAGCCCCACGCCTATGCTGTTCTTAAGATCTGTCAGCCTGACCGGGCTCGAAGCCGGCCACACATACCCGGAGTCGTAGAAAAAGACAAGGCCCACATCCATCAGCCGCAAAAGTTCGTCCCAGACATAAACGCGGTCCTCTAAGTTTAGAAGGAAGCGGCGGCTGCCGGTGAACTGGCCTACTCCGTAGCCGCGCAGGCCGTTGAACTCGCCCAGGACCAGCGGCGCGGCGGGGTCGAGACGCCAGCCGAGGTCCGCGCTGGTATGGCAGGCCAGCGTCTGGTACCTGAAGCCGCGCAGGAAATACGCCGCTTCGAATCCGGCTATAATATTGCCGTTGTGGCCTTTAAGGTAAGTCGAACTATAACCGGAGTTCAGAAGCAAAAGCTGTTCCCCCCAGGTGAAACCTTTGCGCACTTTGATGCTCGGCAGCAGAGGCGTTTGCCTGGCCCCCAGCGCGCGGATGGCCGGCGCCCACGCCAAAGCGGGAAAGATCCCGAGCCCGAGATTATAATCCTCGTCATGCGTGAATTTCTGTATGCGCCGCACCGTCAGGAAGTCCAGTTCCTCCCAGTCCATGCCCAGCTGGATAGTCAACGATCGTTCCCGGTCGGGTACGGGTCCCGAGGAGCCGGCTCGGTGGGCCAGGAGGCCGAATTTTACGCGCCGCGTCCGTTCGGTGGACGGCGCCATCGAGATGCCGTAGTTGATCCCGGCCTCCGCGACCCGCCGGGAGAGCCCGCCGACCGGCGTGGCGGAGTAGCTGACGGTGGCGCCCATGGCCGTGCGCGCGATAGAGGCGTAGAAAGGACGGTCTACGGCCAGAGACAAACTCCGGCTGCCGGGCGCGGCGCGGGCGGCCATTGAGTAGTGCAGGCGTTTGTAATGCAGGAACTGGCGTTCCCCATAGGTGAAGTCTCCCGACCCCGCGCCCCAGTCGTTGCTATAGACGGCGGAACCCGATTTGCCCTGGCCCATGATATTGCCCTCGGCGAGTCCCGCTTTGACGCTCGTCGCCCCGCCGGCGCGTTTATAGTTCGCCACGAGCTCAAGGGTCCAGGCGTCATAGGTCCGCACCAGGATCTCCACCATACCGTTCTTGTTGACTTTCGCATCGATCTCGGCGCGCCGGATGAAAGGCAGGGCGCGAAGATTGCGTTCCGTCTCCGCGGCCAGCGCCGCGTTGTAGCGGTCGCCGACTTCAAAGAGAAGCTCGCGCAGGATCACCGCATCCCGCGTGGTCGAGTGGATCCGGTTGGCCGCCCTATATGCCAATTTGTCTTCAGCGGGTATTTCCGTTTGGAAAACATTGCGGCTCTCGACCGTGATCGAAGAAATAATAAGCCCCTCCGGCAGGCGAAGCGCCGGACGCGGAGCCGCCGCCAGCGGAGCCGCATGCAGGAAGAACAGCAGGGCCAGATAGCGCATAAGCGTACGGACAAGGCGCAGCCGCTCCGATCCGCGAGGGCGCGGCTGCGGCCGGAGACCTCTGGAAGGCCGCCTGGCCTCAACTAAACAACGGCGCCCCTGCCCCAAGGCAGGGGCGCCGCCCCCCCAAAGCACCGCTTCTTCTACTTAACCGTCACTGTAAAAAGCACGCGCATATTGGACTTGGCCGCGGCCGAGTTTATTTTGCCCGGAGTAGGTTCATATGTTTCCGGCCACGCCGCGCCATATCCGACCGCGGTGATCCTGCCCGGCTTGATCTCTCCTTCCGTAACCAGGAAATCCTCGACCGCCTTCGCCCTTCTCTCGCTCAATAACTGATTATATTCCGCGGTGCCGCTCATGGAGGTGTAGCCTTCGATGCGCACCAGGGCCTTCGGGTTATCTTTCAGGATCTGGATATTTTCCCACAACGCCTGCATGCCTTCCGGTCTCAGGATAGATTTGTCGAAGTCAAAATGCGAATCTTCCAGAAGGATCGACTTAAGGACGATCGGCTGCGGCTCAACATACGCGGCTTTGGGCGCCGGTTCCGGCTGCGGCGCGGCCGCGGCCTGGGGCTTTGCCTTCTCGGGGCAATCGAACTTAAAGGTCAGGCTGAAGCGATGCGAGGTTCCAAGTTCGCCGGCCGGCACCATGGCGTAATCCAGGGTCATGGAGCGGGTGATCGTATAGCCCAGGCCCAGGGTCAGGCCGGTCAGGCCGCTCAACTGAGGATTTGGATAGTTGGCCTGATAGCCGGCGCGGAGCGCCAGAATATTGATTTTTTCCTCCAAGTTCCCGATCAGATATTCGGTTCCCACCTGAAGACGGTTCATCGCGCTCTCCTGCAGTTCGCCTGAAGCGGCCAGAAGCAGATGCTTGTCCAGGGTCCAGGCCGCTCCCAGGCGCAGGCCCGAAACCAGTTTGCCTATATTGCTGCCTAACTTGATGTTGGAATAAGCCGCACCCAGGTCCAATGCAGGGAGCGCTTTCCATAAGACTCCCACATCGGCGGCATAGGTGGAATAGCTCTTATGGGGAAATTCCGCTTTGTCGGTCTTCAGGGCGAAGCCGCCGGAAAAACCGGGCAGCAATTCTATGCCCCACCCCAGGCTGCCGGAATACTCCCTGTTGTGATAGTTCCCGGTCTGGAGTCCGATGTCGTCCCTGCCGGAGAAACTGCCATAGTCCACATAGCCGAGGGAGGCGGCAAGGCCGCCCAGCGCCCCCCCGTGGCATTCATTTTTGACCGGATCCAGCGGCTTGACCGGACCCAGGGGTATCCCGAAGATCGCGATTTCCTGGATGGTGTTAGCCAGGCCTGAGTTGTGGTGTACGCCCAGCTCGGTGCAATCCATCCGGCTCAAGCCGGCCGGGTTCCAGAGCAGGGATGCCGAGCCCTGAGGGACCGCGACTACGGCCGACCCCATGGCCGTGGCCCTGGCCGTGCCGCCCGCCTGTTGCAGGGGCAGGGCCCGGGCGCCCGCGTCGTAATCGGTTTCCCCAGCCGAGGCCCGGCCGCAGAGCAGAGCGGCGCAGATAAACCATATCGCTATAGACAGTTTTTTCATGAAATCCTCCCGTTAATGCCGCACCACGAACTTCTGCACGCTCGAAGTTGTAGAATTTCCGCCGCCGTAGTCCTTTTCAAGACGGTAGAGATATACGCCCGACGCCAGTCTGCCCGTATTGAGCTGCGAGATCTGGGCGCCGGCAGGCTTGCCGTCCTCGATCTTGGCCACCAGATCTCCGATTACATTGTAGATCCGGATCCTGGCCGTGCCGGCCTGGGCCATGCAATATGCGAAGTTCCCCACAGCGCCGGTGGCCGGCGAAGGAAAGAAGAAGTCGTCCCCGCATACTCCGGGAACCACCACAGGCGCCAGGGCGTAGTTATAGATCGTCGAACAGGTGCCGGCTGCGGTAGTTACCAGGAACGGCACCGCCCCCGTCACAAGCGGCCCCGTAAGGGGGTGCCTGGGCGAGATCGCGGTGATCACGGTGGAAGCGGCGTTCACGGTGTAGGCGGCGGCGTTTATCCCGTCGAAAGTCACTCCGCCCGGGCCTGAGAAGCCGAAGAAGTCCGTGCCGGTGACCGTGACCGTGGTGCCCCCGAGCGTGAACCCTAGAGCCGGGTTGATGCCGAGGATCGTGCAGACGGCCGGAGGCGCGCTGACATAGTTATAAGTCGCCGAGCATGTTCCGCTGCTGGTCGTCAGCGTGAGGAGCACCGGACCCGTGGTGAGAGGCCCCGCAATGGGATGCCTTGGCGAGATCGCGATGACCATTGTGGAGGAAACATTCACCGTATAGGTGGAGGCGTCCACTCCGCCGAAAGCGACATCGGTAGAGACGGAGAGGCCCGTGAATCCCGTGCCGATGATGGTCACCGTGGTGCCTCCGAGCGTGAACCCGGAAGTAGGGCTGATACTGGAGATCGTGCAGGTGGCCACGGGCGTGACATAGGCATAATTCGCCGAGCAGGTGCCGGCGGGCGTCGTCACCGTGAGAGGCACCGTTCCCGCCAGGAGCGCCCCCGTAAGGGGATGCCTGGGCGTCACCGCGGTGATCACGGTGGAAGCGGCGTTCACCGTATAACTGAAGGAGTCCACCCCGTCGAAGGCGACGGCGCTCGCTCCGGAGAGGCCGCTGAATCCCGTGCCGGTGATGGTGACCGTGCTTCCGCCGAGAGTGTCGCCGGAGGCCGGATCAAGACCGACGATCGTGCAGATGCCAGCCAGCGGGGCGCCGAACAGCTGGACCGGGGCGATCTTCGTAACGAAGCCGTCCAGAGCGCCGGCCGTGCCGGTGCCGTTTATCTGTTTGGCCGGAACCGAGCCGTCCATCAGCGAACCGGTCACCAGCGGGAAGATGGCGGAAGGAGTATATCCGGCGACATAAATGTTATGCAGGGCGTCTATGGCGATGCCGGTCGCGGCCTGCCCGGGAGGCGTCGCTCCCAGATAGGAGAAGAAAGGCTGGAATATTCCCGCCGAACTGATCGCCGCCACGAAAGCGTCCTGTCCGCCCGAAGTATTCTGAGTCGTAGCTCCTGTCACATTAATGCCGTTGGCTCCGGGGGTGACCGGATCCGCCGCCAGGGTCCAGTCCGAAGAGACCGTCCAACCGGCGATATAGGCGTCGTCGCGGTCATCCAAAGCCAGGGCGTACGCGCGGTCGGCGCCGGTCGCGCCCAAGTGGGTCGCATACTGCATCTCCAGGGGATTGTCCGTCCCGGGAGACGGGTTAGGCTCGGCCGGATTAAGCCTTAAGATGAACGGATCGTCGGCCCCTACAAGGTCTTTCTGATAAACGATGGGGCGCACCGAAGTCGGCAGATTGTAATAAGCGGTCGACGGGAACCCGGTGGACGACACCGTCCACCCTGCCACGAACACATGATAGGGCGCCGCGCCGCCGTGGTTCAGGGCGATGGCTGTCGCTGCCTGGTCGGAATTGCCGTTGATATAAGTCGCGTAGAGCAGTCCGGTTCCGGCCGGATTCACTTCAGCTACGAATGCGTCGGTCGTGCCCACTTTCGAACTGGAGAAATGCCCCAGAACCGCCGGAAGGGTGCTGGAATTCGTCATGCCCGCCACCCAGGCATTGAAGCCGGAATCGACCGCGATAGCGTTGCCGTTGGTGATAGTGTCCGAGGTACCCATAAGCATTGAATAGCCCACTGACGCGCCGGCGGGAGCGATCTTGACCACGAAAGCGGCCTGCGACGCCGCGCCCATGGTGTTATAAGGAGCGGGGATCCCAAGGCTGATCGGGAAATTAGACGCAAAGGTCGTTCCGGTCACATAGGCCGCGCCGAGCGAATCCACCGCGATCGCATTACCGCTGTTGCCGAGAGTTCCCGAAACGCCGCCCCAGCAGGTAGAATAGCCCAGGGCGGGAATGTTACCGGGCTGAGACAGCTGCGCTATGAAAGCCAGAGTTCCCGTGTTGGTGTTGCAGGTCTGCAACGCCGGTCCGGCGACCGGGAAAGAGGTGCCCGCGCCGGCGGACGCCGTCACACCGGTGATATAAACTTTAGGAGTGCTCACGCTTGATTTGTCCAGGGCGATGGCATTGGCCTGTTCATCCAGGGTGCCGCCCAGCCAGGCCAGCCACATCAGGGTCGCCCCGTCCGCGCTAAGCTTCGCCACGAACACATCGGCGCCGCCGTTATTGGGACCGGGGACCGAAAGCGCATTGGTGGGCGCGGGGAAACCGCCGACCCCGGTCGTGGCTGAGCGAGAATACCCGGTCACATAGGCCTGGTTGGTCCCATCCACCGCGATCGCGGTGATCTTATCCTCCACGCTGCCGCCCAGATATGTGGAATAGACCAGCTGGGGGTCGATCACCAGTTCCTTGCTTCTTATATAGTTTCCTACTTCGAACCTGGCCTGGTTGTTACCCGCCAGCACAAAACTCCCTTTCACGGGGACCCGTCTGCCGCCCAGCTTCTGATACAACTCGGGGGCTTTATAGGTCAGTTCTCCGCCCTCTACTCCGAGGACCAGATTGCCCTTGGAATCCAGCCGGAGGCCTTTGGCGCCTTCAAAGCTTATAAGGATGCGCGAGGGGTTCGCGCCTGGCGCCACAACAAAATCATATTCTACGTCGCCCTGGTTGAAGCGGTAGACCATATCGATCCCGGGATAGACCTGGCCGAACTTCACCCTGGCGTACTGCTTCACGCCGGTCTGCCATTTAGAGCGGTCATCGCCGAAGAAATAGCTGGTGCGCCCGGGCAGGAGATCCAGGCCCTGTACCGCGGGGTCGGCATTGGCGCCTTTCAGCTTCATGCGCACCACGCCGGGCCGCTCTTTACCGGCGGCGCCGTTTTTAGGCAGCACCATAACGGATTCCGCGGCGGTCAAATAAAGGTTGTAGCCGGCCGCGCGCGTGAAGAACTTGACCGAAGCGTCGGTCTGGCCGCGGTTGGCCTCAAAATACATCGGGATCTTTAAACGCCCGGCAGGCAGGGCCTGCGCGCCTTGCGCCGACGGCGCGCTCACAGGCGTAGCGTAGACCGGGCCTGAAAGGCCGGTCAGCAAAATTATAGATACGAACAGGCGTATCATCCGGAAAGCCAATGGTATCAATCTCATTTTCATACCCCCTTACGATTCCGCCGCACCCGGCGTTGAGATAAGTATAGCCCCGTCACCGTTCCCGTATCTATGCGGAATTATGCCCAGCCGCCTCCGTAGTATTACTGTCGCGCGGAACGCGGGAGTTCCCGTCGGATATTCTTTCTCCGACGGAGAGGGACGCCCGAGGATTGTTCAAGGAAAGTAGATCCGCGCTGGACGGCGTATTTGGCGGATCGGCGGCGGTGCGGTAAGGAGATCCGGCTTGTTTATTTGACATCCGCCCCGAGTAAAGGCGCGCGGACTCCGAGCGTGGTCCCGGTCCCGGGGGCCGAGTGGAACTCAATGACGCCGCCCAGCGATTCAGCCCGCTCGCGCATGCTGCACAGACCGATGCCGCGCCCGCCGAGCGGCCGCTCTCCGCCCGAAGCGAAGCCTGCGCCGTTGTCCTTCACGCTCAGCGCCAGCTCATCTCCTATGCGGTGGAGGTCTACCGAAACCATGGTCGCCCCGGAATGTTTCCCTATATTGTTCAGCGCCTCCTGGACGATGCGGAAAAGCGCCAGCGCCAGCCCGGACGCGACGGCTTTCGGAATGTCTCCGGTCCGCAGCGTCACAGGCACCCCCGCGCATTCCGTGAACTCACGGCATAGCGAGCGCAGGGCCGGTTCAAGGCCCAGATCCTCCAGTTCCGGAGGCATGAGATTCTTTGAGACGCGCCGGACCTCGGAAATGGCGTGGTCCAGGAACCCGCCCAATTCAAGAACCTTCGCCTCGGCCTTTCCGCTCAAGGCTATTTTTCCGGGCAGGGATTCCAGCCTGAATTTTACTCCCGAAAGGATCTGGCCGACGCCGTCATGAAGCTCGCGGGCAAGACGCTTACGCTCTGTTTCCTGGGCGGAGAGAACGCTCGCGTGCAGCCTGCGGAGCTCCCGCTCCGCCAGCTTTTGTCCCGTGATATCCCGTTCCGTGGTGGCAAATTCCACCGGGCAGCCGTTCTCGTCGCGCAGGACCGTAACCGTTACATGCACATCCAGCGTCCTGCCGTCTTTCGTGCGGCGCCTGGTCTCTATCGGCGCGGCTTCCTCCCCCGACGCGGGCAGCCGGAGGAGCTCCCGTGCGTGAACGGGGATGTTTTTAGGGATCAGCTGCCTGAAGCTCATCCCCAACGCCTCGGCTTCCGTGTAGCCGTACATTTTTTGCGCGCCCCGGTTCCAGGCGATGATCCTGTCTTTAAGATCGCGGATGATGATGGCGTCGCAATAGTCGCGCACCAGGGCGGCCAGTCTCGGCCCGCGCCCTTCCGTCGACTGACGGCCGCGCCGGACCCATTGGCTGATAGAAATATCGGACGCCCTGTTCTCACGGATGTACGGATAGATCCCGCTATCGACCGCGTTGAAGGACGCCGGTTTCCGGGACAAATCCCGCCCGGAGTTCGCAAGCTCCCGAACTTTGCACAATTTCATACCCCCCCCGTTCTTTTGGCCGCCGGTCAGGGCGACACACGCCCCTTACGGCCCCTGCGCATAATTGCCGGTGCGTGCAGTATACCGTTGATGATCGGATCGTGATGAAAAAACTAATGGTATGAGCAAAGCGGCATGTGCGGCCGTGAAACAAAACTCCCCCTCCATCAATTTATGAATAAACACAGGTTTCGGTCAAGGACTATTTTAACTATTTTGACTTTATCTCAATAAAATGTCGTATAAATTTTTTGCGGCAAAAATTTATAATAAACGCTTTTATACGCCGCTGAGCGAGCGCCCGACCTCAACCCAGAGTTTCACCGGCGCGACCGACGGAGGCGCGGCCGTATTGATAGTCGTGCACAGCAAGGTTATCGCCGCGCCCAATGAGGCGGCGGACGCAGGAGGAGTCCAGGTACCCGCGGCCCCGTTCAGCAGCATCGTGTCGTCCGCGGCGGCGGCGGGAATGGTGTCGACAAAGCTCACTCCTCCGACCGACCAGGCCGCGACTACAAAAGTGACTATTTGCCCCTGGCCCACGGCTCCCGAACTGCAGCCGGTGATGGTCGTTACTCCGACGGTGCCCCCGAATGTCAACAGCACCATTCCGGAACCGTCCGCCGCAAAGGAAGTTTGATTTGTAAGCACTACGGACTGGGACGCATTCGCGAACCCCTTGGCGAGAACGGTGGAAGTAAATGTTTTTACACCTCCGACCGTCTGGTCTCCGGCGGTATACACGCCGTTGGTAACGGTGCCGGCGTTGCCGGTCACGGAAATCTGGTCGCCGGTATTGACGCCCGACACGGCGGCGTCGCCGTTTACCGTCAAGGTCCTGGACGCGGCGCCCCCCGCAAGTGAGAAGCCTGTCCCCAGCGGCGTCACAGTTAGGCCGTTATAGGTCTTCCCGGTCAGCGCGGACGCTATATAGCCGTCGCCTACCGCCGCGCCGTTCCAGACGCCGGCGCCTATCGTGCCGACCGTGGTGATATTGCCCGAACCGGCCCACGAATTTATCGAAACATTGTCCACATTTTCGAGCCCCAGCAGCGTTTTTACGCTCCCCGCGTTCAATGCGGAAGGCGCGCCCGCGAGGCCGGTATTGTTGCCTATTAAACTGTAAGCCGCCAGGTCCGCCATCTTGGCCAAGGTAACAGAACCATCGGCAACGACGGCGGCCGGCAGGCCGGTCAGATTCGAGCCGTCCACGGCCGGCAGCTTTCCGTCGGCGCCCAGCTGCACAAGCTGGCTCGCGCCGTTAAAAACATTCCCCTGCGCGGTTACCGCCGGTTT
>JBAYJD010000060.1:0-15572 GCA_041665305.1 Elusimicrobiales bacterium | reverse complement strand
GCCTTTGAGCGGCTGCTTCGTTGCTCCGAACTCACAGACCGCCGGTATGCTCGTTCGTCGCGTCTCGCATCCATCTCAAATCCAAGCCTCCAGAAATTCTATTACTTATGCGTAGGTCAATAATTTGCCGGCTCGAACCTGTAACCGTAATTTTTAACGGTCAGAATGCGCCTCCCCTCGGACTTCAACTTTTTGCGCAGAGAACCTATGTGCACATCCACCGTACGGGTCTCCACCTCAAGGGAGGCGTCCAGCCCCCAGGCTTTTTCCAGCAGCGCCGAACGGGAAAGCATTTTTCCGTCGGCGGTCATCAAAGCCTTTAGGAGCTCGAATTCGCGCGCGGTCAGGGCCAGAGGCCGCCCCTTAAGCAGGGCCAGCACGCGGGAACAATCCAGTTCAAGATCGCCGGCGCGGTAAATTTTGAAGGCTTCGCCGCCGGCCTCGGAACGGCGCAGCACGGCTTTCACCCGCGAGAGCAGCTCCTTGAGGCTGAACGGCTTTGTCACATAATCATCGGCGCCCATTTCAAGCCCGACGATCTTATCGGACTCCGAACCCTTGGCCGTAAGCATTATGATAGGGATGGAAGCGGTTTTCGCATCCATTTTGACGCGCCGGCAGACTTCCAGCCCGTCCAGTCCGGGCAGCATCAGGTCAAGGATTATAAGCCGGGGCCGTTCTTTCGCGGCCAGCAGCGGCGCCGAAGCCCCCTCCCGCGCCAGCACGGTTCGGTAGCCTTCCCTTTTAAGGTTATAGTCCAGCAGCCTGGCTATGTCCTTTTCATCTTCAACTATCAGGATCTTTTCTTCCATCGCGAATATAATACCAAAAAGGCGTCCCCAAAAGGGGGCCGGCCGGCGCTTTTTACCGGCATAACCGGACAGACGCCATGTTTTGCGCCTGCACGCCTTTAACCCCGCGCGGCCTTCTTATATAGGTTATAATTTTTATTAATGCCCGCGATTCTTGCCGAACCGTTCTTATTTTGTTAAATTCTATATGTAAGGACTTCTAAAATTTGTTCTAGGGACCCTGAGAATCCGGCGTTGGCGCGTTTTTCCGGGTCCGGAGGAAACATGACTACCGCTACCGCCGTAAGAAAAACAACTTTGAATGAGACCATGAGCAAGGCCGGGGGCAAAATGGTGGATTTCCACGGCTGGGAACTCCCCATACAGTTCGAAGGCATCTTAAAGGAGCACGCCGCCGTCAGGAATTCCGCCGGCATCTTCGACGTCTCCCATATGGGGCAGATCTTCGTGACCGGCCCGGACAGTTTCAAACTTCTGCAAAAAACTAACGCCAACGACCTGCGCAAAGCCACGGTCGGCAAAGGCGTTTATTCCCATCTGCTCAATGAGAACGGCGGCCTGGTGGACGATATCATCGCTTTCTGCCTGGCGCTCAACCGCTACCTGGTGATAGTGAACGCCACCACCAGCGCCAAGGATTTTAAATGGCTTTCCGCGGCGGCCGCCAAAATGAACGTAAAGGTGGAGAACAAAAGCGACGATTACTCGATGGTGGCGGTACAGGGCCCCAAGGTTCCCAAAATGATGGAGATCTTCGCCCCCGAAGCCGTCAAACTTCCGCGCTTCGGAATAGTCGAGAAGAAGCTTTTCGGAGCCGACTGTTTTATCAGCCGCACAGGCTACACCGGCGAGGACGGCTTTGAGATCACCGCGCCCCACGCCGTGATCGTAGAGATCTGGAACAAAATGATGGAACTGGGCAAGCCCTACGATATCGTTCCCTGCGGGCTCGGCGCGCGAGACACCCTGCGCCTGGAATCGGGCTACCTGCTCTACGGCCAGGATGTGGACGACGAGCACACCACCTACGAGTCCAATTACGGCTGGGTGGTCTGCCTGGATAAGGGGGATTTCACGGCCAGGGAGATCCTGGTCAGGCAGAAAGCCGAAGGGCTCAAACGCAGGTTGACCGGGCTGACGCTCGCCGGCGGCGGCGTGCCCAGGCCCGGCTGTAAAGTTTTCAGGAACGGCAAAGAACTGGGCGAGCTGGCCAGCGCCACCTACTCCCCCACCCTCAGGAAGGGCATAGGCGTAGGCTATATGTCCGACCCGGGACTTAAAGCCGGCGAAGCGCTGGAAGTGGAGATCCACGGCAAGCGCGTTCCCGCCCAGGTCGCCAAAGTCCCGTTCCATAAGGGCACGGCGTTCACTTTCAAGTTATAAACGGAAAGCCGGCCCGCAGTCCGTTACCACCGGCGGACGCCGGCGAAAAGATTCACGATCGCACTAAACAAGGAGAAACCACCATGCCTAAACAAGAAGAAGTGAAATACACCAAAACACATGAATGGATTTTTGTACAGGGGCAGGAAGCCGCCGTCGGACTGTCCGACCACGCCCAGCACGAGATGGGCGACATCGTGTTCGTGGAACTGCCCAAGCCCGCCCAGAACATTGAAAAGGAAAAGCCCTGCGCCGTGGTGGAATCGGTAAAGTCCGCCTTCGACATCTATGCCCCCGTTTCCGGACAGATCTCGGCCCTTAACGAAGAGATCACCAAGGACCCGGCTTTGATCAACCAGTCCCCCATGGACAAGGCGTGGCTCTTCAAGATCAAGCTTTCAAATGCCGCACAGCTCAGCGACCTGATGGACTGGACCGCCTACCAGGATTTCATAAAGCAGGCGACGCACTAGAACGGCGCCTGCGCGCCCTTACGGCCGTAAGGGCGCGCGCCCCGCCGTCAGCCGCAGGCTTTAGGCCGTACCGGGAATTGTTCGTCCGTCCGCCCCGCAAGATGCAGGCGGGGAACCGCTAAAACGATCCATGGATCCACGCTGAAGGCATACGGGAACGAGACGTGCGGCGGTATTCTTCCTCCGATCGGCGCACGGCCGAAAACGATCTCGCCCACATTCTTTCTAAGGAGCAACCGATGTTTACCGCCAACACCCAAAAAGACCGCGAGGAAATGCTTAAAACAATAGGCGTATCCTCCGTTAAAGACCTCCTGAAGCAGGTCCCAGCAAAATTCCTCCACCCAGCCTTCGATCTGCCCGGCGCCGCCCTCGACGAACAGCAGACCGCGCGGCGCATGAAAGTCCTTGCCGCCGCCAACACCGCTCCCTTAAGTTTCCTCGGCGCGGGCGCCTACGAGCGTTATATCCCCGCGGCGGTGAAGGCCCTTATTTCAAGGGGCGAATACCTTACCGCTTACACCCCCTACCAGGCCGAGGCCAGCCAGGGCATCCTCCAGACCATCTATGAGTACCAGAGTTCGGTCTGCGCCCTTTACGCCATGGACTGCGCCAACGCCTCCATGTACGACGGGGCCAGCGCCTTCGGCGAGGCCGTACGCGCGGCGGTAAGGGTCACCGGCAAAAAGAAAGTGCTCTGCCAGGAAACCCTTAATCCGCAGTACCTGCAGACGCTCAAGACCTATTTCGCCAATTCCGCCGAGTACCAGTTCGTCGCCATACCGTCCAAGGACGGCCTGGTGGACGCGGACAAACTGTCCGCCCTGCTGGGGACCGACACGGCCTGCGTGGCCTTCCAAACCCCGAACTTCTTCGGGCTGCTGGAAGACGCGCCCCGGATCTCGGAACTCGCCCACAAGGCCGGGGCTCTGGTAGTCGCCGCGGCCGACCCGGCAGGGCTGGGAAGCCTCACCCCTCCTGGAGAATACGGCGCCGATTTCGCCGTCGGCGAAGGCCAAAGCCTCGGGCTTCCCTTAAGCTACGGCGGGCCGTACCTCGGGATCTTCACCTGCAAAAAAGAATTCGTGCGCCAGATGCCAGGAAGGATAGCCGGCATGACCAGGGACAAGGACGGCAAGCGCGGGTTCGTGCTTACCCTCCAGGCCAGGGAGCAGCATATACGGCGCGACAAAGCGGCCTCCAATATCTGTTCCAACGAGGCTCTCTGCGCTTTAAGCGCCACCATCTATCTGGCGCTGCTCGGCCCGGAAGGCCTGAAGGAACTGGCGAAGGCCAACGCCGGCGCCGCGGCTTTCGCCGCCGCGAAGCTCTCGGCGATCCCGGGCGCCGCCCTTAAATTCAAAGGGGCGTTCTTCAACGAGTTCGTGCTGGAGGTCAAAGGAGACGCCGCCGCGCTCAGGGAGAAAGTGCTGGCCGGGGAGAATATCGACATCGGCCTGCCGCTTAAGGAGCTTTACCCGGCGCTCGGCCCCGGAGCCCTGCTGGTCTGCGCCACCGAAACCAAGACCGAAGAAGACATCCTCAGACTTGAAAAAGCGATAAGAGAGAACATATGACCAACCAAACCTCCGCAGAACATGTAAAAGACGGCGGCGCCGTAAAGACCTCGCCGGCGATCCCCGTTCCCGGCAAGATAGGCGATCTAATAAAGCCCGACAACCGCCTGAGCATAGAAAAATCCGATCCCGGGCGGCGCGCCGTCAGGTTCGGCAACAGCCTGAAGGCCAAAGAGAACCTCCCCGCGGCGCTGGCCAGGAAAACCGCTCCCAGGCTGCCCGAGCTTTCGGAATTCGATGTGGTGCGCCACTACACCAGGCTTTCAAAAATAAACTTCTCCATAGACACCCACTTCTACCCGCTCGGCTCCTGCACCATGAAGTACAATCCGAAGATCAACGAGGAGGCGGCGGCGCTGGAAGGCCTGGCGAACCTGCACCCGCTCGCCCACGACAAATCCTCGCAAGGCACGCTGGAGATGCTCTACGACCTGGAAAAACGCCTTTGCGCGCTGTGCGGCATGGACGCTTTCACCCTGCAGCCCGCCGCCGGAGCGCACAGCGAATTTACCGGCCTGCTGATAGCCAAAGCCTACTTCGCCAAAAAGGGCCAGCGGCAGCGCGTGGATATCATCTGCCCGGATTCCGCCCACGGCACCAACCCGGCCACGGCTTCCATGCTGGGCTTCAACGCCATCAACATCAAATCCGGCCCCGACGGCCGCGTGGATCCGGCCGACCTCAAAGCCCACCTGGGCGAGAAGACCGCCGTGCTCATGCTGACCATCCCCAACACGCTCGGGATCTTCGAATCCCGCATAGAAGAGATAGCCGCGATGGCGCACGCCGCCGGCGCGCTCGTTTATATGGACGGCGCGAACTTCAACGCTCTCATCGGCATCGTAAAACCCGGGGACCTTGGCGTGGACCTCATGCACATCAACACGCACAAGACCTTCTCCACCCCGCACGGCGGCGGCGGGCCCGGCGCGGGCGGCATAGGGGTCAGGAAACACCTGGAAGGATTTCTGCCCGTGCCCCGCGTAAAAAAAGAGGGCGCGGCCTACCGGACCGAGTTCCGCAGCCCGGATTCCATCGGCAAAGTAAAAGCGTTCTTCGGCAATACGGGCGTACTTACCCGCGCCTACGCCTATCTGCTCATGCACTCCAAACAGGACCTGGCCGGGATAGCCGAGAACGCCATTCTCAACGCCAATTACATGAAGAGCCGTCTTCAGGAGGTGTTTCCGGCCCATTCAAGCGAACACTGCATGCACGAGTGCGTCCTGACTCCCCCCGTGGCGCTGGCGGCCAGAGGCCTTAAAACCCTGGATATAGCAAAACGGCTGCTGGACTACGGCTTTCACGCGCCGACCATCTACTTCCCACTGATCGTCCACGAAGCCATTATGATCGAGCCCACGGAAACCGAATCGAAAGAGACCATGGACTCTTTTGTGGAAACCATGTTGAAAATATCCGCGGAAGGCGCCGCGGACCCGCAATTGCTGAAGGACGCGCCGCACACGATGCCGGTAAAAAGGCTGGATGAGGTCCAGGCGGCGCGTCAGCCGAACTTAAGATGGTAAAGCCGGCCGGCGCCTTTACCGCTTTTTGCGGACGGCCCCCTGAGCTCCGTATATGACCGAAGGCCTGATCATAGAAACCCACCCTCTCGACGCTTATGAGCAGATGGCGGCGGACGAGGTGCTTTGCGACGGGAGACCGTCCCCTTACACCCTCCGCTTTTACAACTGGAGCGGACCGGGCGTCACTTTCGGCTATTCGCAGAGGATCGGATCCGTGCGCGCCGGGCTCGGCCCCGAAAGAGCCGCCCTGCCCCTGGTGCGGCGGCCGACCGGCGGAGGGGTGGTTTTCCATGAAAGCGACCTGACCTTCTCCTTCATCTTTCATCAGCCGGGAATATATTTCGAACCGGCGAAAACCTACGACCGGCTGCACCGCGCCATCACCGGGGGTTACGCGCGCGCCGGAGTAGGTTTCGAACTGCTCAACGAAAAGACCGCGGACTATAAGACAAACAACCCGGTGATGGATTGTTTCTCCAAGCCGGTAAATCTTGACATTCTGCATAACGGGAAGAAAGTGCTCGGCGGGGCGCTGCGAAAATTCGGCGATCATATGCTGTATCAGGCTTCTTTTCAGGCCCCGGATGCGAGGACCAACGCCGCTTTTCACAGGAACATCATCATCAAAGCCCTGGGAGAGGAATTTAAACTTTCCTGGCGCAGCGCCGGCTTTTCGGGGCCGGAGACGGAAAAAGTGAAAGCTCTCGCGCTCTCCAAGTACGGCGCCAGGGAATGGAACGACAGAATATAAAATGCCGCAAGACGGCATCTTATAAAGCGGATCGCTATAACGGAGGCATTATGATCGCATTCGTATTATGCAAACTAGTGGCGGGGCTCGAACAGAAAGCGGTGCAGCAGATCAAGAGCGTGCGGGGCGTGAAGGATGTATATCTGACCTTCGGCGGGTGGGACGCCATTCTGGTGGCGGAATCCGACACCATCGACAAACTCAGCGCCCTGATCGTGCGCGAGGTCCGGGGGATCCACGGCGTGCAGACGACCGAAACCCTGGTCACCACCAACTTATAATAGCGCCGCATCGGGGAAATATTGTTTAATAGTCCCCTGGCCGTCCGCCGGACCCGGTCCGGGAACGGCATTTCCATAGGCTAGAGGTACCCGAAAATGGAGAACACCGGTTTTGCTAATTCCGCCGACAAGCTGGTCCTGCTGGTGGACGACGACGAGTCCGTCAGGGAACTTCTGGAGTTCGTGGTAAAGAAAGAAGGTTTCAAGGTGGAGAAGGCCGTGGACGGGGAGGAAGCTCTCCAGAAAGCGCGGCAATGCTCCCCCGACATCATCCTCCTGGACCTTATGCTGCCGAAATTCGGCGGCTTCGAGATCCTCCGCGAACTCCAGCGCGATGAAACGGCCGGCATTCCCATAATCATCATAACCGGCCGCTACACCGAGCGCTCGACTTCGGAAATGATCAAGCAGGAGCCCAATGTCAAAGACTTCATAGAAAAACCCGTGAAGCCCCAGGCGCTTGCGGCGGCGATCCACAAGATCCTGAAAACCCAGCCGCCGCAAAAAAAATAAAATGTCGTAAGACGGCATTTTATGGTAAAAATTTTTAATCCCATGCCGGTTCCGACCAAGAACGCGAAATATCTCATATTTTCAGTCTGCGCGCTGCTGTTCTTTCTCGCCGCCGCTTACGCGGACCTGGCCCTGCGCGCCAGAAGCGCGGGCCTTGAGGGCGACAAGTACGCGGCCTGGGCCGGAGAGCCCGGACTAAAAAAGGAATTCCTGGAGAACCGTTTCTCCTCCAGGCTGAGCGCCCTGGAGCGCGAAGCGGCCGAAGGCCTTCTGTCCTCAGCGGACCTTAAGGACAAAAAGGAGCTGCTCCTGGCGGAAAAAGAATTCATGCTCGGAGAAAGCCCGGCCAAATACGCCTATATCTGGTACAAGACCGCCGCCGGGGACTTTTCACCGCCGGAAACGCGCTGGACGCGGCTCGCGCGCAAAAAAGCACCCGAAGCCCTGGAACTCTGGAAAGCCGGACTCAGGGCCGAGAAAATAGAGTTCAAGGATTACGAACTTAAATAACCCGGGTGATCCGGCCGCGATTTTCAGGCCCGGCGGGCAGAAGGCCAAACCACATGAAGCACCCCACCCTGACCGCGCTGCTGCTCTCCCCGCTGACCGCGGCCGCCCCGCTCGCCACCGCCGCCCTGGCATACTCCGCCTTCGCGCGCCCCCAAGCCGCCCTGCCCCTCCTGCTGGGAGCGGCGCTTTACTGCCCGCTGCATTTTTACCCGTCCCGAAACCGTTTTTTTTACGTCCTCGCCCATGAATTAAGCCACGCCCTCGCGGCCCTGGCCAGCGGGGTAAGAATAAGGAAGATCACCGTGGGCAAGCGGGGCGGTTTCGTCGCCCTGAACTCCACCAGCACCCTCATCTCGCTCGCGCCGTATTTTATTCCGTTCTACGCCCTCGCGGCGGGCCTGGCATACGGGCTGGCGGCGTTCTTCATGGACATGTCGCCCTACAGGCCCCTCTTCACCGGCGCCGTCGGATTTCTTCTGGCTTTCCATCTGCTCAACACCGTAGACATCCTGGCCGGACCGGTGCAGAGCGACCTGAAAAAAGCCGGGGGCGTTTTTTTCTCGGTTTCCCTGGTGCTGCTGCTCAACAGTCTGTGCCTCGCCCTGGCGCTCAAATTGATCTTCCCCGAACTGGTTTCGCTCAGGAGTTACTCGGCCGGCGTCCTGGACAGGACCGGGCTGATAACCGCCCGGCTGTTCGCGGCCGTTTCTTACCTCTTTAATACTGCTAGAATATATTTACTCTCATGACACCGTCAAAGACGCGCAAATTGCTGAAGCAGATCCTGCTGAGGATAATCTTTCTCCCGCTGATCTTCGCTTTTCTTCTGCTTCTGACCGGCACTATCATCGTCAGGACGATGTTCACTCCGCGCGACCTGGAAGCGATCGTCACCGACCAGCTTCAGGGCTTCTTTAAAAGGCCGGTCCAGATAGGGTCCGCCAGACTTTCCTTTACCGGCGAGATCAAGATAAAGGGGCTTAAAGTGATAGAACCGGGGCCCAATGCCGTGAATTTCGTGACCGCGGATTATATTTTCGCGACCTATCGCCTGGCCCCTCTTTTACACCACAATATCGTCGTCGACAGCGTGATCCTGGTCTCCCCTAAAATAGAGCTCATAAAGGAGTCCTCCGGCAGCTGGAACTTTTCCGACATCCTGGAAGCGTACAAGATCCCTTCCGTAAAAAAGAACCGCCTTGACAAGATAGACGCGGCCGAGATCCGGGACGGGGTGATAAACCTCCGCTATCCGGGCGAAAAGACCGCCTATTCTTTTGAAAATGTGAACCTTACCCTGAAAGATTTCAGACCCGACGCTGACACCCCCTTCGACCTGTCGGTTTTTTTTAAACGGAAAGCCCTAGGCACGGACCTGGAAGGCCGGGTCTATGCCGAAGGCGTGGTGAACTTCAGCAATTTCGACCTGGACAAAGCCGAGGCGAAGGACCTCTCGCTGACTTTTTCGTTCCTGAACAAATCCTTCAAAGCCCAGGGCTCCGTCAGGAATTTCAGGCGGCCGGACATCGGACTGACGGCCCGCGCGGAGAAACTCCTCAGCTCCGACCTGGCGCCTCTTTTTAAAAGCCCCTATGATTTTTCGCTGCCCCCCACCCAATGGGGGCTGAAAGCGCGCATGACGGAGGACAAGACGCTTAACTTCTCGGTGAAGGCGGACCCCCTGGGTCTCAAAGCGGACGGCTTCTTTAAATTCTCCAAAAGTCCGGCGGCCTGCGCCTTCACGGTCTTTACTCCGCCCTTCAACCTGGCGGAGCTGAAGAAAACCTCCCCCGATCTCCCGCTCAACGAGATCTCAGGCATGGCCCAGGTCAGAGTGAGCGTCAACAACAGGTCCGGGAAGTTCGCCATGTCCAAGGTGGTCCTGACCTCCAATAAGGCCGGTTTTGCCTACAAGAACCTGCGCTTCGGCGACCTGAACCTTTCCGCCCTTTTTTCCGAAAGCTTCAAGAATAATTTTCTCAACATCCAGGACGGAAGGATGGCGATGGCCGGATTCCGGCTCACGGGGCTGAAAATAGCCACCCGGCTCTCCCACGACGAATTCGCCGGCAATTACTCCGCGCTCTGGGGCGGGGCGCCGATGAAAGGCCGCATCGTCATAGCCAGCCCCCTGACCGACAAAAAGACCGCCGAGTTCACCGGCTACTCCAAGCGCCTGGACCTCAAGGAAGGGCGCGATTTCCTGCTGGAACTGAAGAAAGTTAAAGTTCCGGACAAGAACCGCCGCAGTTACGAGTCGAAACTGGCCTGGGTCAAGACCGTGAAGAACTCCATCCCCAGCGGGTTCGCGGCCTTCCGCCTGCTTTACAAAGCCGATTTCCTGAAGCACGAATATTTCTACGCGCGCGGCTTCTACCTGTCCGCCGATCTCAGGAACATAGCCGGGCAGATAGAAAAGCTCAGGGGCGATGTTTCCATCAAGTCCGGCAGCGGAACTTTCTACAATGTGCAGAAGACTTCGGAGCGGGACCGCCTCTACTATATCCTTTCCCTGCCGGTCCTCACGATGTACCGCCTCAACAGGATGGGCGCGCTGAAGTTCGGCTATAAGCTCACCGATGTTAATTTTAGTTCCATCGGCGGGGACTACAGGCTGGACTCCGGGAAGATCAATATCCGCAACTTCTACATGGCCGGCAGGGAATTTTCCATCTATACCACCGGCGCCCTGGACCTGGCGAACGAGAATATTAAGTTAAAAGTTTATACAATATCGGATAAGTACTATTCTATGGGAAGCCTGCCGGAGACCATGACCGACGCAAGCGGGAAACCGGCGCTCGCCTTCACGATAGAGGGCAAGATGAACAAGCCGACCATAACCATGATGAACCCGAAAGAAGCGGGCAGCGTCATAGCGGAAGCGATAAAAAAAGGCGTCGCGATAGATCTGGCGAGGATAAATAAATTTGCGGCGGGAGGCAAGTAATATGTCTAAACTCGGAAAATTCGATGTGGTGGGGCTCCTTCAGGAACACGGCGCCATTTTAAACGGGCATTTCCAGCTCCCCTCCGGGTTCCACACCCAGACCTATATCCAGACCTCGCTGGTGATGCAGTATCCCAACCTGGCGCAGAAAGTGGCCAAAGAAATGGCCTCGAAATTCCCCCAGGAAATAAATGTGGTGATCTCGCCTTCCGTGGGGTCCATGGTCATAGGCCAGGAAGTGGCGCGCGTTAAAAAAGCCCGCTCCATTTTCACCGAGCGCATTAACGGGGTGATGGTCCTTAAAAGGGATTTCAAAATAGCCGAAGGCGAACGCGCCCTAGTGGTGGACGATGTTCTGAACACCGGCCGGCTGTGTTCAGAAGCGATAAACCTGGCCAGAGGCTACGGCGCCAAAGTGCTGGGCGTTGTGGCCATCGTGGACCGGTCCACCGCCGACCTGACCCTCAACGTGCCGGTCAGGGGGCTTATCTCCTACCCGCTCCAGCTCTTCACTCCGGACAACTGCCCCCTGTGCCGGCAGAAGATGCCGCTGACCGTCCCCGGCTCCACGGTCCATCATGTGCATTCCCAGGAATAAGATGCCGTGGAACGACATTTTATCGTAAAATTTTTTTGCGGCGAAAATTTTTAATGAAAACTAAATTTATCGCGCTGCTTTCCGATTTCGGCACCGACGACCCCTTCGTGGGGACCATGAAAGGCGTTATCCTGTCGAAAGCGCCGGGGCTGACCATAGTGGATATAACGCACCAGATTCCGCCGCAGGACATCCACACGGCGGCTTTTTACCTTATGGCCTCCATGCCTTACATGCCTAAAGGCACGCTTTTTATGGCCGTGGTGGACCCGACGGTCGGCACCGGCCGCGGCATTCTGTGGGCCAGGACGAAAAATTACCAGTTCATCGCCCCCGACAACGGGATCCTGGGCTGGGTGGAAGAACGAGAAGAGATCACGGATATCCGCTTTATCAACAACTCGGAACTTTTTATGCCGCGCATCAGCTCCACTTTTCACGGCCGGGATATCATGGCCCCCGTGGCGGCGGCCATCGCGAAGGGCCTGCCGGAAAAAAAGATCGGCCCCGTGCTGAAGGACCACAGGAAA
Organism: Elusimicrobiales bacterium; assembly: GCA_041665305.1. Taxonomy (GTDB): domain Bacteria; phylum Elusimicrobiota; class Elusimicrobia; order Elusimicrobiales; family UBA9959; genus YA12-FULL-51-18. The sequence continues at coordinate 3,665 of JBAYJD010000060.1, read as the reverse complement.
CTCCCTTTCCCGCATCCTGAAAAAGCCGGCAACCGCGTCATGGGCCGCGTCATCGCCGTGGACCATTTCGGCAACGCGATAACGAACCTCACGCAGCAGTATGTCAACGCCAAATCCATTTTTACCGTATCGGACAGGATCATTACGGGCGTTAAACTCACCTACGCCTCCGTGACCGAGGGCGAGCCGCTGGCGCTGATAGGCTCGTTCGGCTTTCTTGAATTTTCCATCAGGAACGGGAATTTCGCGGCGGTCTTCGGCGTAAAACCCGGCAGCGAAGTAGAAGCTATAGCCTCGTTGGAATAACGGCTCCGGGATAAGCGGTCAAGGAAACCTTACCATGCAAAAAGCTGCTCTTAAAACCCTGAAACTTAAATTCTCGGGCGAAAGGCGCCTCCATCAGGGCCACCCCTGGATCTTCTCCAATGAACTGGAGAAGATCGACAAAACCATCCCCGCGGGAGAGATCTGCGCCGTAATGCTCAACTCGGGCGCGCCGGCCGGCATCGGTTTCTTCAATCCCCACAGCCTCATCGCGGTCCGCCTGCTGAAAACCGGCTCGCTGGAACTTGAACCGGATTTCATCCTGAACCGGCTTAAAAAAGCCATGGAGTACCGGAAATCCCTCGGAATAATCGAGAACGGCAGGATGTTCTTCGGGGAATCCGACGGCCTGCCAGGCCTGGTCGTGGACAAATACGCCGATATTCTTGTGGCGGAAATAATCTCAGCGGGAGCGGAGCAGTTGAAAGACGAAATAACCAGGCACCTGCGCGCCCTCTACAAACCCCGCGGCATCTTCTACCGCAACACCCACGAGTTCCGCAACCTGGAGGGCCTTAAACTTTACACGGAGACCGCCTACGGCGAGGTCCCGGCGTCCGTCCAGGTGACGGAAGACGGGCTTAAATACGAAGTCCCCCTCACCTCCGGCCAGAAGACGGGCCTTTATTTCGACCAGGCCGAGAACCGGAACTTCCTGAAACCTTATTTCAAAGGGCGCAAAGTCCTGGACCTCTACACCTACCTTGGAGCTTTCGCCATGACGGCGGCGGCCGCGGGAGCGGAAATGGTCTGGGGCGTGGACTCTTCCACCGCCGCGGTGCAGGCGGCCGAACGCAACGCCGCGCTTAACGGCCTCCAGAGAAAGATCATCTTTAAAAAAGAGGACGCAGAGAGGGTTTTAAGCGGGCTCGCCACCGGCGAAATGCCCGAGCAGCCTGATTTCATACTCCTGGACCCGCCCAATTTCGTCAGGAGCAAGAAAAACCTGGTCCAGGCGGCCAAACTGCTGGCGCGCCTCAATTCGAGCGCCATGGCCGGCCTGCCCCCCGGAGGCCTGCTGGCGTTCTCCACCTGCTCCCACCACATCTCGCGCGAGATCTTCCTGGACATCCTCGGCGAAGCCGCCGCCAAAGCCGGCCGCCTGGCCGTCCTGATGGAACTGCGGGGCCAGGCCAAGGACCACCCCATACTCCTCAACATGCCTGAAACGGAATACCTGCACTTCGCGCTGGTAAAAGTGCTGTAAAATGTCGTAAAACGACATTTTACCGTACCGGCACGGGGTTTTATCCCCCCATGCCGGAGAGGCAATTTTCAGGGCAACTCGGAAGTACAGGGGAATTTTTAATAAAGGATGCTTTTTACCACTTTCAGGATCTCGTCTTTGCTGGAGGGTTTGGTGAGGTAAGTGCGGGCGCCGTAGCTTATCGCCTGGCGGATCTCAAGAATGTTCCCTTCAATGGTCAGCATGACCACGGGGATGGGCTTGGTGACCTGGTTGGCTTTTATAGCCTTGCAGGCGGCCAACCCGTCCATCTTCGGCATATGAATATCCAGCAGGATAAGAGCCGGGAGCTCTTTGGCCGCCAGTTCCACGGCCTCCGCCCCGTTCTCCGCCTCTATGACCGCGTAGCCGGCGGCTTTCAGCAAGGCCGCGAGACTTTCGCGCATCGCGTTATCGTCGTCAGCTATGAGGATCTTGTCAGCCATTGCCGCTCGCTTCCGATGCCGTAAAAATTTTTACGGCAAAAATTTTTAAAATGCCGCGAGTTGGGATCGAACCAACGACACCTGGTTTTTCAGACCAGTGCTCTACCACTGAGCTACCGCGGCACCTGTGGTATTCCTACACAGGTAGTTTATCATTTTTTAAAAACCCTGTTAAGGTTTTTCTCGCCCAGTGGCGGCCATATAGGCGTCCGGTCAGAATCCAAACGGACCATGTTTTCCCTTAAATGGGCATTTGGCAGGTGGGCATAGTAACGCCGGCTTTCTCTTTACATAAGTAAAATAGAGCACACAACTTAATACTGTTTTCGAATACTGGCGGGGCTTGAATCTTGATGCAAGTTGATAGAGAATTAAGAATGTGTCACCTTATCCCATTATTTACCGGCAAATTTCGCCGAAGCGAAGTTTCTGAGTGTAATAAACGCTGGCGGCCCCCTCGCGATTTGTTCCGATTACGACATCTTTGGCGGAAACACCAAGACTTATCAACTCGTTCTTAAACTGTTCCGCTTGAGATTTAAGCAATCCGGCACTCACTACTTGAATTTCGCCCCCCTTACGAACACTGACACCAAAGTAATTCTGCGGCACTTGCGTCGCGAATACCTTTGCGCCGGTCTTTGCTATAATCGCGGCAAGCTGCTTGATCCCGGTCTGGGCCGTTGCGTTATCGGAGTAAAGCCGTGTTACAGACTGAACGCAGGTACCGCTGTCGTGGACATAATTGACCGAGTAACTGACATAGGGGTGGGATTTAAACACTTCGCCTTTTTGGTTCTCCCCTGCCGTTGTGTATTCGGATAAATGGTGGGCGGCTATTGAGCAGGTTTTATAGACTTCTCTGCGCCAGTTACCCATTCTTGTCAAGTAAAGCACCGTACACTCATCCGGATTTTCAAAGACTTTCGAGCCTTCAACCGGTAATTCAGCCTTTTCCATGCCGGAAATGGTTCCCTTCATCGCCGCCGTCGCATCCTCAGAATTAGGGAAAGCCATGGAATCAAAGTTTTCAAATTCCAAGGCCCTGACGACACGGACCACGGAAGGGACTTTTGAAAGCAGCGCCGATCTCGCGTCACCTGCCGCTTTTTTAAGATCCGCCGCTCCGTCGGCATAAGCCCCCCCGGCCACGCCAAGCATAAGAACCGCCACAATGATTTTTTTCATTTCTTTGAAAACCTCCGTTTGTATTTAGCTACGCACCGCGCCTACATTTATACTATAGTGTTAAACAGTCAAAAACACCTGAGCCACACGGAACAAAAGAAAAAGAAAAAGGACCCATACAAAAATGGGTCTTCCGGGTGCCGGATTCCTACTACGTTTTTCAAAGGACACCAGCCTCTAGCGACCCAGGTGGAGCGGAAAAGCCGGTTTGCTATTGCCATGCGGCCTGATGATATGACCGGAAGCAATAGGGCGGACATAATAAACGATATGTTCGGGCGGCTGCCAAATGGTGTAGTGAAAACCTTCACTTTTGATAACGGCCCGGAATTTTCCAGGCATGAGGATATAGCAGCGGGACTAGGAGCCTGTCCGACATAAGGTTTTTAAGGCGAAATTGACGGTTTTGAGGCCGAACCGAAGTTGCGCGAAACGCGCAGGCTCCAATGAACCTGTAAGTTTCGCGCAACAAAGGTGCAGGC
>JBAYJD010000059.1:0-16259 GCA_041665305.1 Elusimicrobiales bacterium | reverse complement strand
CTGGGGCCGGCGGGTCGGCGGTGTGGACGGGGAAAAACAAGGCCGGCGTACCGGCGGCCAGCGGCCTGTACCTGGCGCATATAGGCTCCGGCAAGGATAAGAAGGTTATAAAGCTGTCGGTGGAAAGGTAGCTCACCGCCGGGCCGGAAGCATAGCGGGAATAAGCGCGGCGGCCGCCCAGAGCAGGGCCGTGCGCAGGCCCGCCAGCGGGATTATCACGGCCGAGAAAACAAAAGCCCCCAGCGCGGCTCCCAGCAGATCCGAATAATAAAGCCGCGTGAGATCCCCGCCGCCGGCTTCCGCTGCGGCGAAATATCCGCCCAGGGCCGCGCCTCCGCAGAAAAGCAGGCTCATGAAAACAGGGAACGAGCGCTCCGGGGCCAGAAGCTCCAATTCCGGAATGAAGGCATAAAGCGCCGCCGTCAGCGCGAGAGCCGCGGAGACCGCCGCGGCTCTCGCGCTGACGGCGGTTAAACTTTTAAAAGTCCTCCCTCCGGCGGCCGTCCCCGCCATGAAGCCCGCGAACAACATGCCCAGCTTCCAGTTCAACTGTCCGCTGGAGGTCTGGAAGAGGAAAAGGCAGATCACCTCGAACCCCATCGCCCAGAACCCGGAGAGAAATACGCCGGCCGCCTCCCTGCTTCGCAGCAGGCCTCCAGGCCGGAACAGCCGGCCGGCGAGCGGCAGCAATACCAGGGCTATAAGCGCCAGTCCGGTGAGCGTGCCGGGTGAGACGACCATCGTCAGCCACATCCGCCACAGATAGAAGTATGCGACAGGGTCCAGGTCCGCGTTGAGCGGCGGCGTTTTTATTTTCTCCAGCGCTGCGAGGGCCCATTGCCTGCGGTACGGGTCTAGGAGGAAGGGAAAAGCGGCGGGCGTCGTATACAGGTTCCGGAGCTTCCTTGCCTCATAGCGGCGGGCGAGCGTCGCGGGCGAGAGGTCGATGGGCTCTTTTGACGCCAGCGCCGTCAGCGTCCCTCCGGGTATAAGTTCAACTTGTTTAAAAACGGCACCCGCCGAGGCAAGTATCGAAGCGGCAAAATAAGCGCGTTCCGGCGGAAGATAGTTTTCCGAGAACGGCAGCGTGAAAACGAGGATGCCTCCTTTTTTGAGCGCGGCTCCGGCCTCCCGGAAAAAGTCGACGGTAAAAAAACGGTTGGCGGCGGCGTTAAGCGGCGAGGGCGTGGTCTGAAAGATAAGATCATAAGCCGCCGGGCGCGCTTTCAGCAGCAGCCGGGCGTCCGTCCGGTCTATCCGCGCCTGTTTCGTCCCCGGAACCGCGTGTTCAAGGATAAAAGCCGTCCTGAACCGGTCCGGGTCCGAAACGGTTATATTTTTCGGCCGATGTTTTTGGGCCTCTACGGACAAAAGCAGCCCCGCCGGGCCTATGAACAGAAGGTCCTCCGGGGCTTTGTGGGCGAGCAGCGCCAGCTGTACCGAGAGCTCGGCCTGTTCCGTCGGCGGCGCCTGGGCGAGTATCCATCCGTCTTCTATGAATAATTTCTGTCCGCCTGAGGCGATGAACGCCATCCTGGAGCCGGTGGTCCGCGCATAGGCCGAAGCGTCCGCAAAATAGCCGGGGAGGGAGAAAGGGGGTTTCAGGCGCGTTCCTCCTAAAAAACACAGGCCGGCCAGCGCGGCCGGGACAAGTTTACGGGCGCTGGCCAAAGGTACTCCCGGAGCCGAAGCGATAAGCGCCGCCGCTGCCGTGCCGAGGAGAAGCAGGGGATCGGCCGCCGAAAAAAAAACCGCGTGCAGCAGGGTCAGCAGGCCTCCGGCCGCCGCGCCGAGGCCTTCCGCCCTGTAAAAAGCCAGGCGCTTCTCCGAAAGGCCCCTGGCCAGGCAGACGCCTCCGGCCAGCGCGGCGGGCAGGGTCAGCAGGAAACTGTACAGTATCAACTCCAACAGTCCGGGCGTAAGTCCGGGTTTAAGCAGGATCCCGGCTTTTCGCAGGAGCAGGATATTCGCGCCTGAGGCGGACGCGAAAAGTATCCAGGCCGGCAAAGATCCGTCCGGCCGCTGCAGCCGTTTCGCGAGCGCCGGGATTTTCAGCGCCAGCGCCAGACCCGCCGCCGTCCAGAGCAGCCAGGCGGAGAGTCCAAGCCCCAGGGCGGCCTCGTGGGCCGTGAGGAGGCCCGAGAGCTCTTTCAGCGCGAAAACCTGCGTGAGCAGCGAGAATAATCCAAGCAGGAAAAAAGCCGGCATATTTTGATATTATAATATTGATGCGGACGACATCCATATGAACAGCCCTTTGACCGGCGGGGGCGACAGGCCGTCCCGCCCGCACCCAGGCCCCCGGGCCGCTCTCAAGAACGCGGCGCCCGCGCTGGTATTCTGCGCGGCCGTGCTAGGCCCTGTCGGTTTTTTCTCCCGGCGCATAGCCGGCGCGGAATTGAACATCATTTACCCCGCCCTCTGGTCCGCTTTCACGGCGCTTACCGCTTTTCTTATATTCCATACGGGCAGGATTTCTTTTTACCGGAGGCTGTTCTTTTCAGGCCTGGCCGCTTTTTTTCTTGTCCATTTTAAGCTGAGCCTTCTGTCGAAGATCTTTGACGCCTCCTGTTTCAAGGACGCGCCGTTCTGTCACATCGCCGTTTCCGCGTCGTTCTTTAACTACCTGTACCAGCAGTATCTGGCCCTGATGGGCGGCGGCTGGCGTCTGTGGGGCCCTTTAAGCCTGGTGTTCCTATGGCTTTTTTTTACGCTCGTCATAGGCCGGGCCTGGTGTTCATGGGCCTGTTTCTACGGAGGGATAGACGACGGCCTTTCCGCGCTGCCGGGGAAAGCGCTTATTAAAATGAGGCTGCCTGCGGGAAAGTTCAGGGATTTTCCGGCGGCGCTGCTTATTTTTCTGCTGCTGGTTTCCCTGGCCTATATGCTGCCCGTCTATTGTCTGTGGCTTTGTCCGCTGAAAATGACGGCGGCGTTCCTCGACCCCGGCGACGCTTTTATCCGCAAGGTCCAGTCGGGGCTGATGCTATCCGCCCTGGCCGTTCTTATCGCCGGACCGCTCCTGACGAAAAAGCGCACATTCTGTTCGTTCCTGTGCCCGTTCGCCGCCTGGCAGGCTTTCTGGGGCCGCCTCAATCCGTTCCGTGTGGCGGCGGACGGCGAAAGCTGCTCGGCCTGCTCGGCTTGTTTTGATTCCTGTCCCATGTACGCCCTCACGGCAGGCAGGGATGGAAAACCGGAACCGGCCGCCTATTGTAATCTTTGCGGAGAATGCCTGGCGGCCTGTCCCCGCGGCGGGCTTAAGTTTTCGGTGTTCGGCATAAAAACGCGGGATATAAAAACCGGTTTCGGCCGGCTTCTGAACCCGGAAAGCTTCCTGATCTTTTCCGCCCTGGTGACCGGGGGCACGGCCGGCGCCCTGTTCGCGCCCGCCGCGCTGAAAGATCTGGCCGATCTGCTGCGCAGGCTCATATAGAGGGTGGCGGATTGCGGAACGCAATGACAGGGCGATAAAACGGAGGGCTATATGATGAAAGACGGAAAATGGGTTGAACCGCGGTACACGAACAAAGAAATATTCGAGAAGGATTATTCCAAACTGGACCTTTCCGGCACCGAAGTGAAGTGCCCGGGCTGTAAAATGCCCGTTATGCTGAACCGCAAAACCCTGGCTGGAAAGACGGCGGGCTGGTGCAAGCAGTGCAACCGCGCCGCGACATTATAGAACGCTTCCGCTGATGTTCTCCATTCTTTCCGAAGGCTTCGTCCTGGGACTATCAACCGGCCTTTATTGCCTTACCTCCTGCCTGCCGGCGCTGGTCCCGTATCTGCTTAGCGAGGGGGGAAAAGGCTGGAAAACAAATCTGGATATCTTTCTGGAATTCCTGTCCGGGCGCTTTCTCGCCTATTTCCTGTTCGTCGCGGCGGCCACGCTTATAGGCAAAGCTTATAAGCCGTATCTTCCTTATTGGGTCGCGCCGCTGGCCATGCTGCTGACGGCCCTTGCCATGCTGGCGTCCCTGTTCACCGGCCGCATCGGGCGTTTCGGCGGCGGATGCGCGGCTTTTTTCAGCCCGTTCTTTAAACGGATCCCGCTGGCTCTCGGTTTTATGACCGGAATAAATATCTGCCCTCCTTTCGTGGCGGCTTTTGTCCGGCTGGCCGAGCTGTCGGATCTGACGGCCGGTATGTTCTATTTTACGGGTTTTTTTACCGCCACCTCCATACTGATGCTTCCCGCCATAGCCCCGACCCCGTTCATGAACGAACGCCTTAAAACCATAGGCCGCATGACCCTGGGCATAGCCGGGATCTGGTACCTCATGCTAGGCATAAAAGGCCTGCTTTAAAAATTTTTGCCGCAAAAATTTTTAGGCCGATAGCGCGCCCGGCGGCCCCATGCCCCGGGCGAGCCCGCGAACTTGCAGGCCTGCCGTTTCCTGCCTAAACGCCGCATAGGTCTTTGGGCCTATACGCGTATAGGCCTTTTGGCCTTGCTGCATAGGCCTTCTAGGTCTATACTCTTGTGGATCGCAGTTTGATATCGGTCAACTTATATGGAGGATCTTGGATAATGAGGAAACTGGCGCTATCACTTGTCTTAACAGGTTTCTGCTGCCTGCCCCCGGCTTTCGCCGCCGGTTCCGCCGAAAAGGCCCGCGCTGCCGCCGATCTTTCTTTCGACCGCCTTCTGAACCGGCTTACGGCCGATTACGCCAAAGGGCTCGCCATGCCCGCGCCCATCGACGCGTCCACGGCCGAGGACATTGTACCGGACGGCCGGTACTGGGTCACGGTCTATGCCGCGGACAGCGCCGCAAGGACCAGGCTGCTTGAAGCCGGCCTGGATATTATCGAGATACGCAAGGACAGGGTTTCCGGCATCATCAGTAAAAGATCACTGGACCTTTTGGCGAAGAAGGGTTTTGTGGTGGCGGAGTCAAAGCCTCTCGGTGAGTATTTGCGCGCCCACTTCCGGGATTTTCCGGCCGCGGACGCGGCTTATCATAACTATCAGGAGACCACGGACCTACTGAAAGCGCTCGCGTCCAAGAATTCCGATATCGCTTCGCTCAGTTCGATCGGTAAGACCGTGCAGGGCCGTGAGATCTGGTGCCTGCGCGTCAATTCCACGGCCAAGGACGCCGAAGCCAGTCCCAAGCCAGGCGCGGTTTATATAGGCAATCATCACGCCAGGGAACATCTGTCCAACGAAGTCCCGCTTTTGTTCGCGGTGTGGCTGATGGACAACCGCGCTACGCCCGAGGTCTCCAAGTATCTCAAGACCCTGGACATATATATAATACCCATGCTTAATCCGGACGGGGTGGAGTACGATATTTCGACCGGGCACTATAAATGGCAGCGCAAGAACATGCGCGTGAATTCCGACAACTCCATCGGCGTGGACCTTAACCGCAATTATGATTCCTGGTTCGGTGGCGAGGGGACCTCTCATTACCCTTCGGACGACACCTATTGCGGTCCTTCGGCTTTTTCGGAGCCGGAATCCGCGGCGATCAAAACTTTCGTGGAAGCCCGCAAGAACCTTAAGACGCTGATGAGCTATCATTCCTACGCCGGCACGGTCATGTACCCTTATGGCGGGTCCAACGCGGATGTGGCGGACGCCGGCGACAAGCATGTGTTCATCAAGATGGCCCAGGAGATGGCCGCGTTTACGGGCTACCAGCCGGAAAAGTCCAGCGACATGTATGTCGCCACCGGCGATACCTGCGACTGGGCCTATGATTCCGGCAGGATCTTCGCCTTTACCACCGAACTGGAGGGTAACGGGTTTTATCCCCCGGCTTCGATAATAACCAAGACCGTAACCAATAACATCAAGGCGGCGGCATATATGCTGAGTCTGACCGACGATCCTTACCGGACGATAAGCGAAACCGAGGGCAATGGAATAACGAACCGGGGAAAGTAGCTCAATAGCGGCAGGCAGATCAAAAAGCCCGGGAAACCGGGCTTTTTAGCGTGCAGACCGGTAATATCCACGGCAGCCGGTCGTTTGACCCGCCCTCGGGATATAAGATAATATTTTTTTGCCGTATGACGCGCTACCGTTTCATAAAAAAAGCGGACGATAAAATACTGGAACAGCTCATAGCGCTGTACCGTGAGCAGGGCTGGTGGGACGGGTCCGACACCAGGGGGATGCTGCGCCGCATAATAAAGAACAGCCATTGCTTCCTGATAGCTCTTGAGAACGGAAAGGTCGCCGGCATGGGCAGGGCCATAAACGCGTATTCAAAGGAAGCCTATCTGCACGATGTCGCGGTACTGCGCGAGTTCCGGGGCCGGGATATCGGTTCCGCGATCGTCTCGCGCCTGACGCGCCGCTTGAAGTCCGACGGCATCCTTTGGATAGGCCTTATCGCCAGTTCCAATTCCTCGCCGTTCTACCGGCGGCTCGGCTTCCATTCTCCCGCGGACGCCAAAGCCATGATGCTGGTGTAGCGTCTCGCAAACGGCTTTATTTTTGAAGGCTCAGATTTGAGCCGGATGTGAGGCGCTCGGACGATGCCATACTACATGTATTAGGAAACAGTCATGTTTAAAAAGCTTCAGCCTCATGATTATGCCGGCTTGAGATCTTATTTCGACGGACAGCTTTATCCGCTTTGCCCTTATTCACTCGCTTCCATGATAATCTGGAGCGGCTGCGTGCACGAAGCATTCTACAGGGAGGAGAGCGGGATCCTCTATCTTTCAGAGGAAAATATAAAATCCCCGTCCCCCTCAGGCCCGGGAGCGGAGAAGGGGGAAGTGCCCGCTGAGCTCGTTCCAGGCAAAACGGGCCAGCCCGGGCGCAGGCTGCTGCTGCCGCTCCTGCGCCCGTTCCGCTTTCCTACTCCGAAGGAATTAGCGGAAGCCGCCCGGAGATTCGACTTCCCGGGATATCACTATGTCCCCCAGGACTATGTGGAGATGACCGGCGCCGGAAACCTGGACGCGTATTTTTCGGTGCAGGAAGAGCCCGGCTACGGAGATTATATTTACAACACCTCCGACCTCGCTTTTCTTAAAGGCCGCAAGTATTCAAAGAAGCGCAACCTGATCTCCCAGTTCCTGAAGGATGTAGGGGGGGCGGTACAAGTTAAGCCTATGGAAGGGGTGTGTCTGCACGGCTGTCTTGAGCTCTTTGACCATTGGGAAAGAGCCCAGAAAGGGCCGGTGGTGGCCGATATCCCCAACTGTGAAAGAAAAGCCATAGTAGGCGGACTGACCAATTTTAAGCAGCTTGAAATGTCGGGAGTCGCGGTGGAAATAGGCGGGCGGCTGTCCGGTTTCGCTTTCGGCTCCCGGCTCCGGAACGATATGTTCGCCCTGAATTTTGAAAAAGCCGACGCCGGAATAAAGGGGCTGTACCAGTTCCTTGACAGCTCCGCAGCCCGGGCCGTAGCGCCGCAGTATGCCTTTATAAACAAGGAAAACGACCTCGGGCTGCCGGGGCTGCGGAAAGCCAAGGAATCCTATTTCCCGATAAGGACGGTCAAATCGTATATTTTAACCCTGCGGAATCTATGAACGCTTTGTCATAGGGTTGCGCAAACCGACGGGCGGGGTAATTGTGGACGATAGCGTGCCCGGCAGACCCATGCCCCCGGCGCCCGCGAACTAACAGGCCTGTCGTTTCCTTAATTTGCATAAACGGTGAAGTCCGCGGCAGCGGCAGGGGGATGAAATGTTGACGGAAGAAATCAACGGTCTTAAGCTCTTAAGGTTCGAGAATCTGGCCCGCGAGGCCGGTCTTAAACATGCGGTCTCGACGCGGCACGGAGGAGTAAGTCCCGAACCGTACGCTTCGCTTAATCTGGGCTTCGGCACCAGGGACCTCGCCGAAAATTCCCTGGAGAACCTAACGCTCTTCTGCGAAGCGCTGGGCGTATCGGTGGAAAAAACGGTGCGTATGCGCCAGGCCCATACGGCGAATGTGTGCGTTATCGGTCCGGAGTTCGAGTTCTCCGACTCCCCGCCCTCGCTGGCGACCTGCTGCGACGCCCTGGTAACGAACCTCAAAGAGACGCCGCTGCTGGCGCTGTCCGCGGACTGCGGCCTGACCGTTTTTTATGATCCCGTCCGTTCGGCGCTCGCGGTAGGCCATAGCGGCTGGAGGGGGGCTTTGCTTAACCTCTACAGCCAGATAGTGTCGGTGATGAAGCTTCGTTTCGGCACCGATCCCGGCGACCTTATCGCGGGCGTGTCCCCCATGATCTCGGCTGAGAACTACCCCGTCAAGGACGATCTTATCGAGAAGTTCAAGCTGTTCTACCCGGAAGAGGTCGTGCGCAAAGGTCTGATCTTAAAGGATGGGCGGCATCATTTCAGCCTGAAAGACCTGCTGAAATACCAGCTCCATGCCCTGGGGGTGAAGAATTACGAATTCGCGCACCTGTGCACCTGCGCCAACAAGGAGCTGTTCTATTCCTGGCGCCGCGACGGGGAGCATACCGGCCGCTTCGGGCTGCTGGCGGAGCTTACCGAGTAGGAACAACGAGGGTTAGAGGCTTGGAAGATTTGAGGGTTGGAAGAAGGAGCGCCTTCCTCCAACCTTCCAACCCTTTGGTGTTCCCCCTACTTCACCATATCCCATATGATTTTGATCAGCAGCGAAACAGAGACGACCAACAGCATAGGGCGGATAATGCCGGCCCCTTTTTTAAGCGCCATGTGCGAACCCAGATAGTTGCCGCCCATCCCCACAGCTCCCATTACGAGCCCAAGCCGTAGATCTGCCATTCCCAGGACCAGAAAAGTGAGCAGCGCGGAGAGATTGGAAGTGAGATTCAGCAGCTTGCTTAAAGCCGTGGCTTTCAGCAGGTCGTAACCGCAAAAACGCGTGAGCGCCACCGCCAGAAAAGTTCCGGTGCCGGGGCCCAGCATGCCGTCGTAAACGCTTATCAGGAAAGCTATGGCCGCGCCGCGTTTCGTCAGCGAGGCTCCGGAAAACGCGCCGCTGTGATCGGAGAGCCCGAAGCGATGCCTTGAAAGTATGAAAAATGTCACGGGCGGCAGCGTGATAATCAGCAGATAACGGATCATCTCGGGGGGGACAAGCGAAATGGCTTTCGCGCCCAGAAACGCGCCCGAAGCGGCGAAAAAAACAAGTACCGCCAGAAAAGCCCTTCCGAATTCCAGCTCTTTAAGGAATTTGAACGCGGCCACGGAGGAGCCCAGGCATGAAGACAGTTTATTCGTCCCGAGCAGCCGGGTTACAGGCAGGCCGAACTGCAGATATGCCGGGATGGTTATAAGTCCTCCGCCCCCGGCTATGGAATCGACGAACCCTGCAAGGAAGACAAGGGCGCCGAGCAGAATGTAGTTCGCGTGTCCGAGGATAAGGTCCATGTGTCGATTTAAAATTTTCCCTCAAACTCCGGCACGGGGATGGATAAAACTCCGTGTCGGGTACGATAAGATGCCGTCTTACGACATTTTATCATATCAAATGACGGCGGGGTCCTTGGTGTCGTCGATGTTTCCGGAACCCGGCTTTCGCCGGAAAGACGGCTGGGATCTATATGAGCATTGTCGGTTGTCGCGGCGTTCAAGAAAAAGTAAGATTTGATGGTGCCTGACTATTCGGCGGGAGAACCCTATTATGGATACCGAAACAAATCTTCAGAATCTTAAAGACACCATTGAGATCTCGGGCGGGGGCAAGCGCGTGGACCTTCTGCTTAAGAACGCCAGGGTGATAAACACTTTTTCAGGCGACATCCATAAAACGCATGTCGCCGTCCATAAGGGGAAGATCGTGGGTTTCGGCGTTTATACCGCCAAACAGACGATCGATCTCAAGGGCGCGTATCTCTCCCCCGGTTTTATCGACGGACATGTCCACATAGAAAGCTCCATGGTGAAGATCCCGGAATTCGCCAGGGTCGTCCTGCCGCACGGCACCACTTCCGCCGTCATCGACCCGCACGAGATCGCCAATGTGCTGGGCCTGGACGGCATAAAGTACATGCTGGCCTCAAGCCTTAACAGCGTGCTGGGCGTTTATGTCATGCTGCCTTCCTGCGTCCCGGCCACCAGGCTTGAAACCGCGGGCGCCGAGCTTACCGCCCACGACCTGGCGCTCCTGCTGAACGACGAGCGGGTGCTGGGCATAGGCGAAATGATGAACTATCCCGGCGTTATTTTCCGGGACGAGGAGGTCCTGCGCAAGATCGCCATCGCTAAAAACAAGGTCATAGACGGCCACGCCCCCATGCTGAAGGATAAACAGCTTTACGCCTACATTTCGGCGGGCATCAGGTCGGACCATGAATGCACGGATGTCGACGAAGCGCGTGAAAAGCTCCGCGCCGGCATGTACATCATGATCCGCGAGGGCACGGCCGCCAAGAACCTTAAAGGCCTCCTTCCGCTGGTCAATTCCGAGAATTCCAGAAAATTCGTGTTCGTGACGGACGACAGGCACCTGGAGGACATCTTCCGCCAGGGCCACATCGATTATCTGGTGCGCACCGCCATCCAGCTCGGCGTAGAGCCTATCCGGGCCATACAGATGGCCACCATCAACACCGCGGAATATTTCGGCATCAAGAACCTGGGCGCCATCGTGCCAGGCTACCACGCCGACATGGTGGTGTTCGACGATTTGAAAAAGCTTAAGATCTCGAAAGTGTTCAAGGACGGACGGCTGGTCGCCAGGAACGGCCTGATCGAACCCCGCGTCATCAGGGAATACGCCGGCAAGGCCCGCGGCACCGTCAATGTCAGGTGGATAGAACACGAGGATTTCGCGCTGAAAGCGGAGGGAAAATACGCCAGAGTGATAAACATCATTCCCAACCAGATCGTCACGAAGGCCAGCGTGGAGGCGGTCAAACAGGACGGGGGGTATGTTTCTTCCGACACCGACGGCGATATCCTAAAGATCGCGGTGATAGAAAGGCATATGGCTTCGGGGCGCGTGGCGCTGGGCCTGGTCAGGGGCTTCGGCCTTAAGAAAGGCGCCATCGCTTCCTCCGTTTCGCACGACTCCCACAATATCGTGGTCATCGGCACCCATGACGGCGACATGTACACCGCCGCGGTGCAGGTGGTTAAAATGCAGGGGGGCATCGTGGCGGCGCTGAACGGGCAGGTGCTGGAAGCCCTGCCGCTGCCCGTCGCCGGTCTGATGTCGGACCGCAGCGCCGAGTTCGTCCGCGAAAAACAAAAGCGCTTAAACGAGATAGCCAAGGTGCTGGGGTCCAAGCTCGACGACCCTTTTATGGCGATGTCGTTCCTGACCCTGCCGCCCATACCGGAGATCAGGATCACCGACCGCGGCATAATCGACGCGGTGGCGTTCAAAGTGACGCCGCTGTTCGTAAAAAGCAAAACAGCGTGACGGCGCCGCGGAACCCGGCCGCAAAGCGCGCTGTGGAAGCGCCGGGAATTTGATATGAAATTTTTAACGGACCGGATCCTTATTTCCTGCCTTTTGGCGCTTGTCGCTTCGCCGCCCGCTGGCGCGGCCGTAATAGTCCGCGGGCCCTACATCGAGAATGTCGGCGAGGATACCGCCACGGTCCGCTTTCGCGCCGACTCTTCCACCGTCGCCTGGCTCTCCTACGGTTCTTACCCCGACTGCGAACGGTTCATGACCCTCTCCCCCGAAGGCAGGGAACACAAGCTGACGCTTTTCGGGCTATTGAGCGACACGACGCATTGTTACCGCATTTACCTGCCGGATGCTTTGAGCACCGGCGCGTACAAAGCGGCGGAGAGTTCGTTTAAAACTTTCCGGGGGGAGGATAAGCCCTATTTGAATTTTCTGGCCTTCGGCGATTCGGGCTCGGGCACGGAAGAACAGCTGGAGCTCGCCGGGTTGATGGAAAAATTCGACCCCGATTTCGTGGTCCACACGGGCGATCTTGTGGATACCGGGCTGGACTCTGCGGCGGACGAGCAGTATTTCATCCCTTATAAGAACATGATCGCCAGAGCCCCGTTTTTTCTGACGCTGGGCAACCACGACTACGGAAAACAGTACAACAAGGACGCCGGACGCCGCTTCCTGCGCGAGAACTACATTCCGTTCCATTCCATGCCGTATACGGGCCAGCCGCCGTATTATTACTTTTTCGACGACGGCAACGCCCGTTTCTTCGTGCTCGACGCTAATTTTTTCTACGGCGCCAGGTGGGCTCCTCCGCTGGACAGGAATTCCAAGCAGTATAAATGGCTGGAACGGCTGCTTGCCAGGACGGACAGGGAATGGAAGTTCGTGGTGATGCACGAGCCGCTCTATTCCACCGGCGCGCGCGGGGGGCTTGAGGCGCAGAAAGCCGTCCTGGAGCCGCTGCTGGAGAAATACGGAGTGGACATAGTCCTGCAGGGGCACGACCACGATTATGAAAGGACCAAACCCATGAAAGCCGGCCTGCCGAACGACCAGGAAGGCGTCATTTATCTTACGCTGGCCGGCGGCGGCAGTCCCCTTTATTTTCAACGCAATAACGCCGACTGGTCCGATAAATTCCTTCCGGTCTACCATTTCGCCTATTTTGAGATCAAAGGGGCCAGCCTCAAGATGACCGTCTATGACAAGGACGCCAAAGTTATAGACACGCTGGAGATCCAGAAGTGAGCCGAAGACCGACAGCGCCGGTCTTGATTAAAAATTTTCGCGGCGGGCAGCGAAGGGGCGGCTTTGAACGATAAGAACATCTTTGCTGTTTCAAGAGGCCTGGCCGGCATCACGGCCGTCGCCGCCCTGATCTTCGCCCTTGGCGGCTATCTGTTCTATGCCCGCGAGGCGCGAAGCATCCGCGCCGAAAAATTCGCGGAGCTGAAGGCCGTAGCGGACCTGAAATCCGCGGGATTGTCCGCCTGGCGGTCCGAGCGCCTTGGCGACTCCTCCGCTTTCTCCCTCAACCCGATCAACGAATTGCTGGTCCGTCCCTTCCTGGAAGGCGGAGCTTCCGCGGACGCAGGCCGCGACCTCAGCGGCTGGCTGGACTCGCTGCTGAAGAGTTACGGCTATATGGATGCGGCCCTGATGGACCGGAAAGGCCGGGTGCGGCTTTCGGCCGGGCTCGACAAACCCGTTATCGGACCCTTCGAGCGGGCCAATATCGAGGATGTTCTGCGGTCGTCCAGGCCGGTCCTGACGGATCTCCATCGCGCCGATGAGAGGGGCCTCATCCATCTCGATCTCTACGCCCCGCTGCTGGGCCGGCCCGCGCCGGTAGGGGGGCGTCGTGAGTGCGTAGGAGTGCTGATGTTCCGGATCGACCCGGAGCGCTTCCTCTATCCGTATATCGGCGCCTGGCCCACTCCGAGCCGGACCGCCGAAACCCTGCTCGTGGGGCGGGAAGGCGGCGCGGTCGTATTTCTCAATAGGCCCCGGCACCGCCGCGAACCGCCCCTGGCCGCGCGTTTTCCTCTTTCCCGCACCGAGCTCCCGGCCGTCCAGGCCGTGCTGGGCAGGACCGGTCCCGTAGAAGGAACGGATTACCGCGGCGTCCCCGTGATAGCCAACGCCCGGCCGGTGCCGGATACGCCCTGGTTCCTGGTGGTCAAGGTGGATTCGGATGAGATTCTTTCAGAACTGCGCTATCGCGGCCGGATCATCCTGATCCTCGTCCTTCTCGGCATTCTTATGACCGCCGGCTCGGCCGCGCTTCTGCAGAATATCCGGCAAAGGCGGCTTTATCAGCAGCTGGCCCGGTCGAATAAGGCGCGGTCTGAAAGCGATGAGAAGCTTAAGCTGGCGCTGCGGTCGGCGAACATGGGCGCCTGGCAATGGGATATCGCCGCCGATAAACGCAGCTTCGACGACCAGACCTGCCGTTTGCTTGGGCTGGACCCGGCGGCGTTCGGCGGCGGCGCGGACGAGTTCTTCGCGGCGGTGCATCCGGACGACCGGGAGGGGCTTAAAGCGGCCCTTTCCCGGGTTATCGAGCGCAATATCCCGTATGAGCCCGAGTACCGCGTGGTCTGGAGGGACGGGAGCGTCCACACTGTCAGGGCCCGCGCCCGTCTTATCAGGGACGAGGCCGGCCTCCCCCTGAAAATAAGCGGCCTTCTCTGGGATATCACCGAATACGACCGGCTGACGAAAGAGCTGTTGGAAAGCGAGACCAAGTACCGCACGCTTTTCGATTCCTCGCAGGACGCGCTCATGACACTTTTTCCGCCGGAATGGAGGTTCGAAGCGTGCAACGCCGCCACGCTCAGGCTTTTCGGGGCGAAAGACGAAGCGCAATTCACTTCCGTGGGCCCCTGGGTCGTTTCTCCCGAACGGCAGCCCGATGGGGAGGCTTCTTCCGTTAAAGCCAAGCGGATGATCGAGGCCGCTATGGAAAAGGGCGCCCATTTCTTCGAATGGACGCACAAAAAGATAGGCGGAGCGGCTTTTCCCGCCACGGTGCTGTTGTCCCGGATCAAGCTCGGCGGAAAAACGGGCCTTCAGGCTACGGTCCGGGATACCAGCGAACTGAAGAAAACGGAGGCGGCGCTCAGGGAGAGCGAGAACCAGTACCAGGCCCTCTTCGAACAGGCGCGGGATTCTATTCTGCTCCTGGACCTGACGGCGGACGGGCCGCCCATGATCCGGAACGCAAATACGGCGGCGCTGGCCATGTTCGGTTATACGCGCGAAGAGCTTCTGGGCAGGCCCGTGTCGATGCTAAACGAGATCGTCGGAGACGAAGCATCGCTGCGGGCGCCGAACAAGACGACGCCCGGCGCAAGTTTTGAGATCCGCCGCCTGCGCAAAGACGGCTCGGTCTTTGTCGCCGAAGCGTCCGCCAGGGAGATCATGATCGGCGGGAAACTGATGGCGCTTTCAATAGAGCGCGATATTACCGGGCGCAAAAAAGCGGAGAAAGAGCGGGAGGAGATGAACGCGAAATTCCTGCAATCCCAGAAGATGGAGTCCGTCGGCCGCCTGGCGGGAGGCGTGGCACACGATTTTAACAATCTTCTGACGGCCATCAGCGGTTATGCGGGTTTCGTGTTGAACGGCCTGCCCGAGGGCGATCCCATGCGGGAGGATGTTAAAGAGATCCTGTCCGCCTCCGACCGCGCCACCGGGGTCACCAGGCAGCTTCTGGCCTTCAGCCGCAAGCAGATCCTTAATCCGCAGGTCCTGGACATAAACTCGTCCGTGGGCGGAACGGTAAAGATGCTCAAACGCCTTATCGGCGAGGACATCAGGCTGGAAACAAAGCTCGCGGCGCAGGCCTGCCGGGTCAGGGTCGACGCCGGGCAGGTCGACCAGGTGCTTGTCAACCTCGCGGTTAACGCGCGCGACGCCATGCCCAAGGGGGGGACCCTGACCCTTGAAACGACGCTGACGACCCCGGAAGCTGATTTCCTTTTCAGGCACCCGGACCTGCCGGACCGGCGTCTGGTATGTTTGAGCATCCGCGATACGGGATGCGGCATGACCGATGCGGTCAAGACGCACCTCTTCGAACCGTTCTACACCACCAAGGGAAAGGGCAAGGGCACCGGACTGGGGCTTTCCACCGTTTTCGGCATCATAAAACAGAGCGGCGGGGATATAGAAGTGGAAAGCACGGCCGGCGGCGGGACGACTTTCCGGATCTATCTGCCCTACATTGAAGTCGCGGTCCAGGACAAGGATACGGTTAAGGACGGGTATAAAGATAATGCCGCTCTTGCACGCGGCACGGAAACGGTCCTCCTTGTGGAAGATGAGGAAAGCCTGCGCCGCCTGGGCGAAAGGCTGCTGCGCCTCAACGGCTACACGGTGATCTCGGCCGCGGACGGCAAGGAGGCCCTGGAGGCCGCCGAGCGCCATGGCAAGCCGGTGGACCTGCTGTTGACGGATGTCGTCATGCCGGGAATGAGCGGACGGGAACTCTCGATGGAACTGGCGCGCAGGAAGCTTATAGGCAGGACGCTTTTTATGTCTGGCTACACCGATGACGCCATAGTGCAGCACGGCGTTCTCGATCCCGGTATAGCGTTCATCTATAAGCCGTTCACGGTGGAAGCGCTTTCCCTCAAACTGCGCGAGGTCCTGGACGGCCCGGCCGACCAGGCAAAAGCCTGAACCGGCATTCCATAAATACCCCTTTAACGAGCGGATAAAAGTCTAAAAAACGGGTAAATGCGTCAATAAGACGAACGCCCTCGATATGCTATATTGGAGATGCGGGAATTATGCGGCAGAGGAGTATTTATATGAGATCAGACCTGTCCGGTTAAACTTGAAACAACAACTGTTGCTCTTGACACCGCAGTTTAGCCAGCCTTGCCTCGTTTAGATTTAATAAATCAATAAGCGAAATGCGATCCATCAGCATTTCCCG
>JBAYJD010000058.1:0-16557 GCA_041665305.1 Elusimicrobiales bacterium | reverse complement strand
GGGGTGTGGGGCTGACGGGCCGTCGCGCAAGCCGAGGCTTACGCAAGCGCCGAGTGGACTACGCTACCAGAGGTTTACTACGGACACTACTTCCGCCTGAGCGGGAGCGCGGCCGCGGTGCGGACGATAGCGTGCCCGGCAGCTCCATGCCCCCGGCACGCCTGCGAACTTGCAGGCCTGCCGTTTCCTTAAAAGTTTGCGGGACAGCCGTGCTTTTGGTCCACAGCTCAACTATGCTTCAGGCCCAGAGCCGCTTTCGGGAACGGGCGCAAAGTTTGTAACTTTGCGCTACATCAATTCCGCCACCAAGCCGGCCAACTCGCTGCGTTCTGTTTTTGTGAAGGTGAGGTGGCCGTAGAGCTTCTGCCCTTTGAACCGGTCCACGATGTACATCAGCCCGTTGGAGGCGATATCCAGATAAGGATTGTCTATCTGGTACGGGTCCCCTGTAACCACGACTTTGGTCCCCTCTCCGGCGCGGGAAAGAATGGTTTTGATCTCGTGCGGCGTAAGGTTCTGGGCGTCATCCACGATCATATACTGTTTCGGCAGAGAACGGCCCCGGATGTGGGTCACGGACGCTATCTCGATCTTGTCGTTCTGCAGCAGATATTCGAATTTCTGCATCGCGTCCTCCTGATGGCGCTTGTCCATAATGAATTCCAGATTATCGTAGATGGCGCCCATCCAGGTGGAAAGTTTTTCTTCTTTCGTGCCCGGTATAAAACCTATGTCTTTGCCCACGGGCACTATGGGACGGCAGATGATAAGCCGCCGGTACACATTCTCTTCCACGGCTTTCTGAAGCCCGCAGGCCAGCGACATCAGGGTCTTGCCTGTGCCGGCCGAACCTATCATGGTCACCAGTTTCACATTCTCATCCAGCAGAAGGTCCATGGCGCAGCGCTGTTCCTTGTTCAGCGGCCTGATGCCCCAGGGAGAAGTCTCGGGACTGAGCATTTTTATCACGGAAGTGTCCGCGGGCGACACGCGGCCCATGGCCGTTTTTTTCGGATCCTCTTTGGCTTTAAAAATGACGAATTCATTCGCCGCCAGCTCCGTGTCGGTGTTTTTGGCGGTCTTGTCCTTGTAGAACTTGTCCACAAAATCGGCGCTCTTCTCCACGGTGATCAGACCGGGATAAATTTCATCGACCTTAACCTTGCCGGCCTCGTAATCTTCAGCGTTGACGCCCACGGCTTCCGCTTTCAGACGGAGGTTGATATCCTTGGTCACCAGTATGGCGCTATGCTTCTTTTTGTTGTACCAGAGGGCGGCGTTCAGGATGCGGTTATCCATCTGCTGGAGGAGAAATTCTTTGGGCAGGACCTGTTCATGGTCCAGGTCCACGATAAGCGTCCCGCCGTTCTCCATCTTGACGCCCGCGTTGAGCTTGCCGATCCTGCGCATTTCGTCGAGGCGCCGGGAAACTATTCTCGCCGCCTTGCCGCGCTCGTCCGCCACGGATTTAAAAGTATCCAGTTCCTCTATAACGGAGATCGGGACCACCACGGTGTTGTCTTCGAATTTGGTGAAAGACATGGGATCATGAATAAGCACATTGGTATCAAGAATGTAGAACTTTTTCATTTTTAAAATCTCCTGTTGTAAGGTCCTAAATCTTCGGCTTTAAGGCGGACCGGAACGCGCGTCCGCCAGACAGGGCTTATTCTAGCATAATCGGCAAATTACCGGCCGGGAAGTTTACAAATCCCGGGGGGAAATGTGGTAATATAGTATAAATATTCTACCCTGTGAGAAGATCGGCGGCATAAACCAATGAAAAAAAATTTTCTATTACCGTTCCTTATCTGTTGTCTGAACTCTTTCGCCGCAGGACAAAACAACCCGGTCCCCTCCGCTCCCGCGCCTTATACGGGAGCGCCGGTCTCCACCGAAGCCTTTAAGATCTCCGAACCCGCCGCGGCCTCCTCCGTCCCGGTCTCCACAGGCATAGCCGGACTGCCGGGGATAGCGGACGCCGCAGCCCAGGCGCCGCGGCAGGAAAAAACCGGACAAGGGCCCTGGGAGGTCGGCGCCGTAGCGGTCAGAGGCGCCGTCAATGTAAAACCCAAAGTGGTGCTTAAAACCGGCAAGGCTAAAAAAGGCAAGCTTTACTACCAGGACTTCGTGAACGCGGATATTGAGGCCATTCTGGGCCTGGGCAGCATGGAAAAAGTTTCCGTGGACATAGCGGACATAAAGGACGCGCCGGTCGACGCCAAATTCCGGGAGTTAACAGGCTCGTCCTGCACGGTGTCCGTGACTTATATAGTTTCTGAAAAATTCATGCTCAAGACCGTTACGATAGCGGGCGCGAAAGAACTCTCGAAAGGCACGGTCAAAGACGAAATGAGCCTTAAGGAAAAGGACTTTTTCGACGAACTTAAGATCCGCGAGGACCTTATCAAGATCACGGACAAATATCACGAAAAAGGCTATATCGAAGCAAAGGCCGATTACGAGGTCCGCTACGACACCGCGGCCCGCACGGCCGCGCTGACCGTCAGCGTCATAGAGGGCAAGAAAGCCAAAATAGCGGAGGTGGCCCTGGAAGGGGTTAAGGGTTTCAAGACCGCCAAACTGGTCAAAAAAATGAAGAACAGGCCCAAAAGGATCTATCTGCCCCAGGACCTGGAAAATGATTTCAAGGGAATAGAGACCTTTTATAAGAATAACGGCTACAGCGACTTTAAACTGGAAAGCTCCTCCGTCACCTTTTCCGAGGACAAGAGCAAGGTCTTCATAAAAGCGGCGATCAGCGAAGGCGCCCTCCGGCATTTCGGCGTTACCTTGTTCTCCGGCAACACCGTCTACCCGTCAAAAGAACTGCTGGAACTGCTGGAATACCGGCGCGGGAAGCTGTTCAACCAGGAAAAATTCGACGATTCCATCAAAGCCTTGCAGGACAAATACGCCGACAAAGGCTACCTGAAGGCCATGATCAAACCGGAGAAGGTCCTCAACCCCGCCACCGGCGGACTGGATATAACCTTCAAGATCACGGAAAACAATCCCATTTATGTCGGCAACATCGACGTCGAAGGGAACAAGGCCACCAAGACCTTCGTGCTGAAGCGCGAAATAGTGCAGAAAGAAGGCGCGGTCTTCAGCTCCTCGAAGATCCGGCGCAGCCAGGAAAAACTGTTCAATCTCGGTTTCCTGGACGATGTCGGCATCGTCATAAACCCCACGCCCGATCCGGACAAAGTGGACCTGGTCTTCGATGTGGCGGAAGGCAAACCAGGGATGCTCACGGCCGGCGCCGGCATTTCCTCCCGCGACGGCCTGGTGGGAACGCTTTCGCTGCAGCACCTGAACCTGTTGGGCCGGGCCTACAGGACCTCCCTGTCCTGGAACTTCGGCAAAAAGGTGCAGGATTATACCTTAAGCTGGTCCACCCCCTGGATCGGGAACCATCCGACCACTCTCGGCCTGGATATCTTCAACACCCGCCATTTTATGCCGTTCCGAAGCACGCTCTCGGCCTACACCGAGAAGCGCACCGGCGGCAAGGTTACCCTGGGTCCGCGCTTTGAAGACGACAAATACCACCTTACCACCTCCTACACCTATGAAAAGGTGAGGATCTCAGGAGTGGACGCGGCTTTCACCACGGAACTGCCGGAAGGCACCAGCGTCACTTCCTCCATCTATGTGGAATTCGCGCGCGATACCCGCGACAATGTCTGGGATCCCACCAGAGGTTCCAAAGCCTCCATAGGCGTGGACCTGACCGGCGGCCCGCTGATGGGCGCCGTAAATTATTATAAACCCAACGTGACCTATACCCATAACCTTAAGCTCTTCTCCATCGACGATTACCCTTTCGTCTTCGCGATCTCCAACAAAGCGGGCTACGGCGCGGGCTTCGGGAAAACGCCCAAATTGCCGGTCTATGAACGGTATTTCCTCGGCGGAGCGGACACGATCCGCGGCTACAACAACAACGGGCAGATCGGCCCCCTGGACGGCGGCAAGGTCTACGACATCCTGAACCTTGAATTCCACTTCCCGCTGGCCAGGGAAAAGAAACGCACCATCGTGCAATGGGCGTTTTTTCTGGATGTCGGCAATTCCTGGGACCGCTTTAACAATGTCAGCATGCGCTCCGGCACGGGCGTCAACGATCTGAAAGTGGGCGCAGGGTTCGGCATCCGTTTCACCACTCCGGCGTTCCCCATCAGGCTGGATTGGGGCTACGGCTTCAACCACAAACCTGGAGAGCAGCTTTCCGACATCTATTTCACATTGGGAAATCTGTTCTAGCCGCAATGGATCGCGCCGCTTCGCTCCACCCCGCGTACCGGGGTGAAAATAGAGGTCTGATATGAAAAAATTGACTGTTTTTTTATCCGCCCTGGCGCTTTTTGCGACGGCGCGCGGGTGGGCGCTGGAACTTTCGCTTGAGGAAAACAAAGGCGAGTCCGGCACCGTGGGGTATGTGGACATAGACCGGGTCTTCAAGGAATATTCAGGGACCCTTAACGCGCGCGAGGAATTCCTCGGTGAGATAAAGAAAAAAGAGGAATCCGTAAATCAGCGCAAACAGGAGATCTACGCCCTTAAGGCGGATCTCGCCAAGCTGAGACAGGAGCGCGAATTCGCCCTGACCCTGCCTTCCCTTCTCGCCACGGAGGAGCAGATGAATTCCGTCGCGGCTCCGGCCGCTCCGGTCCAGCCCGCCGCTTCGGTTCCGGGTCCGGCCGAAACCGCGGTCTCCACGATCGCCGCCGTTCCCGCGGCCGCATCAACCCAGACCGCCGCTTCCAGCCCGGTTCCCGGGCCTTCCGAAGGCGCGGGCGCCGTCCGCGCAGCCGTCCCCATATCCGCGTCCACCCGCACCTCCGCCCTGACCCCCATGCCGGCCGGGGCCGCCGTCAATGCGTCCTCAACTACGGCCGCGGCCGCGCCGACCGCCGCGCAGGGGCAGGCGCCCCGGCCGCCGGCGGCATCCGTCCTTCCCGGAGCGGGTATAGACATGCCGGGAGTCAGCAAAGTCCCGGTGAATTTTTTCAAATTCTCGGTTTCCACGGCCGTGCCGGAGATAGACGCCGCCCTTGCCGCCAAAGAGACCGCTCTCAAACAAAAAGAGGAATCGTTAAAACTTTACCAGCACCAGGTGGAAAAAGAGCTGCTGGAATATGAAAGCCACCGGAGCGAGATCCTCCTGGGCCGCATCTACATAGCTTTGAAAGAACTGGCCGTAAGGGAAGAGGTCAGCGTTATCATCGACAAACGGAACATCCTCTTCGGCCATTCCGCCGTGGACCTTACCGGAAAACTTCTTAAAAAACTGGAAGAGCCGCAATGAAAACCACCCCCGCCGAGATAAACTCCCTTATCGGAGGGCGGCTGCAGGGCCCTGCCGGAACGGTTATAACCGGCGCGATGCCGCTGCCGCAGGCGGGAGCCGCCGATCTGGCGTACCTGGAGAACGCCGCCAACGCCGCCTGGACGGTCAACCGGCCCGCGGGCTGCCTCATAGCCCCGGAAGAAGCCAGGAGCGCGCTGGCCGGCCGCGCGGGCGCCGTGATCTTCGTAAAGAACCCCAAACAGGCTTTTGCGCAGGTCCTTTTAAAATTTGAAAATGAACTGAACCCGCTTCCGAAGCCCGGCGTACATCCCTCCGCAGTGGTCGACCAAAGCGCGAAAGTGGGCGCCGGCGTCCACATCGGACCGCACGCCGTGGTGGAAGCGGAAGCCGAGATAGGCGACAACGCCGTCATTTCCGCCGGATGCTTCGTGGGTTCCAGGACCGTTATAGGAGCGGGCTCAAGATTATATCCGAATGTCACCGTGCGGGAACGCTGCGTAATAGGCAGGAATGTTATCCTGCACCCCGGCGCGGTCATAGGCTCCGACGGCTACGGCTACATAAATGTTTCAGGCCGGCACAGCAAGATCCCCCAGGTGGGCCGCGTCATAATAGAGGACGAGGTGGAAATAGGGGCCAACTCCGCCGTCGACAGAGCGGCCCTGGATGCCACCATTATCGGAGCGGGCACCAAGATAGACAATCTGGTCCATATCGCGCATAATGTGCGCATAGGCAAAAACTGCCTGCTCCTGGCCCAGGCCGCCATAGCGGGGTCGACGCGCATAGGCGACTGTGCGATAATAGGCGGACAATCCGGCATCTCAGACCATTTGACCGTAGGCGAGAACGCCATAGTTATGGGCAGGACCGGCATAATGTCGGATCTCGCCGCCGGGTCCGTGGTGTTCGGCCACCTCGGCAGGCCCCGCGCGCAGGCGATGAAAATAGAGGTATTGCTTTCCAAGCTGCCCGCGATCTACGCCACCATCCGCAAACTAAGAAAAAAGTTCCCTGAAGTGAATGAGAAGAACGATCACGAATAAGGCGGAAATGACGGGCGTCGGGCTCCATAAGGGCCGACCGGCCGCGGTGAAGTTCCTGCCTGCCGAAGGACCGACCGGCATCCGTTTTTTCAGGCCCGACCTCACCGGGCCTATCAGGGCCTCCCTTGAGAACATCGCGGCCACAGTGCGCGGCACTAATCTGTCCGACGGCAGCCGGATGATCTACACCATAGAGCACATCCTTTCGGCCTGCGCGGGCCTGGGGATTGACGATCTGGACATCGCCATGGAAGGCGAAGAACCGCCGGCGGCGGACGGCTCGGCCCTGCCTTTCGCCGAAATTTTAAAGGCCGCGGCATTGAAAGAGAAACCGGCGCAGGAAAGGGGGATCCTGAACCTCCTGGGACCGGTGGAGTACGCCTGCGAAAGGTCTTTTTACAGGGCCACCCCCGCGGACCGCGCTTCTTTCAGGATCTCGTTCTCCCACCCGCACCGTCTTATCGGCACGCAAACCTTTGAATTTTCCCCTACGCCCGACGGTTATCTGCGGGAAGTCGCCCCCGCCAGGACCTTCGGTTTTAAAAACGAGATAACGCAGTTGAAGGCCGCCGGCCTGGCACTGGGCGGTTCGCTTGAGAACGCCGTGGTCATCGACGATGACGCTTTTTTAAGCGCCGAAGGCTCCCTGCGGTTTCCCGACGAACTGGTCCGTCACAAGCTGCTGGACCTTATGGGGGACCTGGCGCTCATGGGCCTGGCCCTGGGCCTCACGCGCATAGAGGCGGCCTATACCGGCCACAAAGGCAATGTAAATTTTGCTAAAATGTTGAAACAGTACGGCAGCGCGCAATGATTTACGCCGAGACCGACAGCATAATATTATGACCGACACCAGACCTCCCGCCTACACTCCCCTCCGGCTGATCTCCTGCGAAGAAATTCTCAGGATCATACCCCACCGCTATCCTTTTCTGCTGGTGGACAAGGTCGAGATAGTGGAGGAAAACAAATTTTGCGTGGGCACCAAATGCGTCACCGCCAATGAACTCTACTTTCACGGACATTTCCCGTCCAAGCCCATTTTGCCCGGGGTCCTGATACTGGAAGCCATGGCGCAGACGGCCGCCGCCATGATGATGTCCCTGCCCGAAACCCAGGGACATTTCGCCTACATCGCGGGGATAAACCGCGCCAAGTTCCGCCGCCTGGTGGTGCCGGGCGATGTGCTGAAACTTTTTGTGAATGTGATCCGCTTTAAAGGAAAGATCGGCAAGCTCAGCGGAACCGCCTTCGTGGGCGCCGAACCGGCGGCCGAGGCCGAATTTATAGCGGCGGTAGACTAAACCGCGGCCGAAATTACTTAAACCGGACAGGCTCCTAAGAACCTGTCCGGTTTAAGATCACCGATTTTTGGAGGTTCCATGTCGACAAAGATACATCCCACGGCCATAATCCATAAAACGGCGAAGCTCGATAAAGATGTCGAGATAGGGCCCTACGCCGTCATCGGAGAAAATGTAAAGATCGCCTCCGGCACTTCGGTAGGCCCGCATTCCATAATCGAATTTTCCGAAATAGGCAAGAACAACCAGTTCACGGGGCACGCCTTCATCGGCATGCCTCCCCAGGACTATAAATACCACGGCGAACCGACACGCCTGGTCATGGGTGATTCCAATATCGTGCGCGAGGGCGTTTCACTTCACCGCGGCACTCCCGGGGAGGGAGTCACCACCATCGGCTCCGGCTGCATGTTCATGTGCAACTCCCATGTCGGCCACGATTGCCATATAGGCAGCAACATAATCATGGTCAATTCCGCAGTTGCGGCCGGCCATGTCACGATAGAGGACAAAGCTATCATTTCAGGCCTCGTCGCCATCCACCAGTTCACCCGCGTCGGTTCTCTGGCCATGCTCTCCGGCGGCTCCATGGCCAACCAGGACATCGTGCCCTACTGCACGGCCAGGGGCGACAGGGCCAGGCCAGTGACCCTGAATCTGGTGGGACTTAAGCGCAACGGCGTCTCCCTGGAAAGCATCGCTTCCATCAGACGCGCTTTTAAAACACTTTTCTTCGGCGGTTACCTGCTGAAAGACGCGATCGCCCGCCTCAGAGCCGAAAGGCTCTCGCCCGAAGCTCTGCATATGGTGGACTTCTGCGAAAGGTCCAAGCGCGGCGTGGCCAGGCCGCGCAGGAGCGCGGCGCTCGTTACGGAAGCCGCGGATTGACCGGTTCCCCGCCGGCTGCCGCGGGGATGACGGACGCTTTACTTTGCCATGACCGATAAAAAGATAGGCCTTATCGCCGGAGGCGGGGATTTCCCGCTGATGTTCGCCAGGGAAGCCAAAAACCTCGGCTACGCGGTCTTTGTGGCCGGGCTTAAGGGCATCACTCCGAAAGAAATAGAGCAGTACGCGGCTTCGACGGATTATTTCAGGCTGGGACAGATCTCGGCGCCGATAGCTTTTTTTAAAAAAGCGGGCGTGGATAAGGCGCTGATGGCGGGCAAGGTGACGCATGTCTCGATCTTCGGCGGGATCATGCCGGACCTGCGGGCGGCCAGGCTCCTTTTGACGCTTAAGGACAGGAAAGCCAACTCGCTCCTGGGCGCGTTAGCCGGAGAATTAAAAAAGGACGGCATAGAGCTTATCAATTCCGCCACTTTTCTTGAACATCTCCTGCCCGCCCCGGGCCTGCTGGCCGGCCCCAGACCGGACAAAAGCGCCATGGAGAACATCGCGTTCGGCTGGAAAGCCGCAAAAACGATAGCCGATCTGGATATAGGCCTGACGGTAGTGCTGAGGGACGGCATGGTCTTGGCCGTGGAGGCGATGGAAGGCACCGACGAATGCATCAAAAGGGCCGGAGCGGTGCTGCGCGCCGGGTCTGTTTCGCTTAACAATAGCTTCGCAGGACCCAGCCCCTTCGCAGCTCCGGGAGCGGAGAAGGAAGCGAAAAAGGAAAGGGCGGCGGCAAATAAACCCTTACCGGATATGGCGGTGGTGAAGGTAGCCCGGTCCAGGCAGGATATGCGCTTTGACCTGCCGGTCATAGGGACCGACACCCTTGAAAGCATGCGCGAAGCCGGCGCCGGCGTCCTTGCCATAGAGGCTGGAAAAACCCTTATCCTGGACAAAACCGCCTTTTTGGCAAAAGCCTCCGAGCTCGGCATCACTGTTATAGCTATTGACCCAGGTTCTCCACCCTGTCCCGCAGTTTAGAGCTGAGTGACACATAACTTAATTCCCATTTAATTAAGTTGTGTGTCACCTTAACCAGGCCCGGACCGCGGCAATGCCTCAAATTTAGTAGAATATAGGTATATAATTTATCATGGGAAGGATTCTGGCTGAAGAACCGCTTGTACCGCGCCCAGAGCCCTGCTCCTTGTATCGTGTTTTGTTCCCGAGGACCTATGCCTGAAAACAAACCAGCAGCCAGGAAAAAAATGAAATTCGGCGTAGTGGGCGCCGGAAAGCTAGGCGGCTTTCATACCCGCACCCTCTCCAAAATGCCGGAAGTGGAACTGGTGGGCGTTTCGGATCCCAATCTCCTCCGCGCCCAGATGCTGGCCTGGAAACATAATTGCGTGGCTTACAAAACCGTGGAAGAGCTCCTCAGCCAGGTGGACGCCCTGGTGGTGGCCGCCCCTACCGAGTACCACGCCGAGATAGGGATCAAGGCCCTTACAGCGGGGGTGCATGTGCTGATGGAAAAACCCCTCGCCAATTCCGAGGAGGGCGCGCGCAAACTGCTGGACCTGGCCGAAACCAGAAAAGTGGTCCTCCAGGTCGGACACTCCGAGCGGTTCAACCCGGCCGTGGTGGAGACCCTTAAACATATCAAGAACCCGCGCTTCATCACCATCGAACGCATGGGGCCCTACGATCCGCGCGTGGCCGCCACCGGCGTCACGCTGGACCTGATGATCCACGATCTGGACATCATCCTGACCATGATGGATTCCCCCATAGAAAGCTTCGAGGCGGTGGGCGCAAGCGTCCTTTCCGAACATGAAGATATCACCAATGTCCGCCTTAAGTTCAAGAACGGCTGCATAGCCGATATCACCGCCAGCCGCGTCAGCATGGAAGCCTCGCGCCGTATGCGCATCTACCAGGAGGACGCCTATATTTCCGTGGATTATGTCAGTTCCAGACTGAAGATCTACAGAAAAAAGAACCCTGTCATCAAAACGCTCAAGGACATTAGCATCATCTTCCCCAAACTGGAACGCAAAGAACCCATCAAAGAGGAGCTTTATCACTTCATAGACTGCATCAACACCGCCAAAGAACCCGCTCCCAGCGGAGAAAAAGGGCTCAAAGCCGTGAGACTCGCCCTGGATATAGTAGATTCTCTCAAACGCTACGAGCTTTCCGGCGCGAAAATGCCCGACTCCAAACCCTCTCTGGCCCGGTCGCTGAGCGATATCGGCAGCGCGACAAGGATGATGGTGGAAGAAGGCCTTAAAAACTCGGGGATAGATAAATCCTGATGGCTAAAATAATACCCACGACCAAAAACATCCTTGTGGTGGCGGGAGACCCTTCCGGCGACGCCCATGCGGCCAACCTCATCAAAGCCCTCAAAGCAAGGGACCCGGAGCTTTCCGTCACCTCCATAGGCGGGGTCCGGATGCAGGAAGTCTCCACGCATTTCATCTACAACCTGGTCTCGGTGGGGGCCGTAGGCTTCGCCGAGCCTTTCAAGAATTTCTTCCTCTGGCTTAAACTCCTCCGCCTGGTGCGCCGCTACCTGGAGGAGAAACGGCCGGGCTGCGTTATCGCCGTGGACTTCTACGGTTTCAACCATCAGATCCTGGGGCTTGCCGCGCACAGGAGCATCCCCGCTTTTTATTACATCAGCCCCCAGGTCTGGGCTTCCAGGCCCGGCCGCGCGGCCAAGATCGCCCGCCTGGTAAAAGAAGTGCTGGTGATCTTCCCTTTCGAAGAGGAGCTCTACAAGAAGGCCGGCGCCGATGTGTCTTTTGTGGGCCATCCGCTGCTGGACATAGTGCCCGCTCCGCGCTTTGACGCCGCGCACGACAAACCAGGCGCGGGACCGGCCGGAGAAAAGCCGGAGCCGCCGGAAGATACGGCGTTCAGGATAGGCATACTCCCCGGCTCGCGCAAGTCCGAAATCGCCCGCCACCTCCCCGTTTTCGTACAGGCTTTTTACAAGATAAAATCGGTCTATCCGAACTCCAGGGCCTATGTCTTCGCCGTGCCGGAATTCCCCGACGAGAAGCTCGTCCCCGCGCTCGAAACCGTCGAGAAATACTGGTCCAGGGACATAGAGATAGTCCGGGAGCAGGATTACAAGGTCCGTTCCACCATGGATTTCGCCTTCACCTGCTCCGGCACCGCGACGCTTGAGAACGCGCTGATGGGCCTGCCCATGGTCGTGGCCTACAGGATGTCCAGGTTCAGCTTCGCCGTGGCCAAACGGATCGTAAAGATCCCGTACATTTCCCTGGTGAACATCCTCCTTAAAAAACCGCTGGTCAAAGAACTCATGCAGGAAAAGGTCAACCCGGACGCCCTGGCGCAGGAAACCCTGGCGCTGCTTAACAATCCGCCCCGGATGGCCGCTATGCGCAAGGAATTCCTCGGCCTGCGCAATATGCTCGGCAATCCCGGCGCGGCCCAAAGAGCGGCCGAAAAGATCTTGAATCATTTGAAATAGCCCTAAGATCCGCCCCGCGGCAGTATACCGTCCGGCATGGATTTATGTCCAAAGATAAAAAATACCGCGTGGAAAAAGACCAGTTCAGGATACTGGCAAGGGCGCTTTTCGCCTATGTAAAGCCCTATAAGCTGCGCTTTCTCCAGGCGGCCGTTTCCATGATCCTCCTGGCTGTTATCCGCGGCGGCGTGGTCTATGTGCTCGGCCCCGTGATCCAGGGCGTATTTATCGACAAGGACCTCGGCATCCTCAGGCTGGTCCTGCTCGGCCTGCCTGTCCTGTTCGTATTCAGAATGGCCGCGGAATACACCAACGGCTACCTGATGAGCTGGATAGGACAAAAAGTGGTCCAGCAGATCCGCGACGACCTCTTCACCCACATCCACCGCCTCTCCATTGAGTTCTACTGGCGCAAACGATCCTCGGATGTCATGAGCCGCGTCATAAACGACCTTAATAATGTCCAGTCCACAGTCCAGTTCATACCGCTGTACGGCATCCGCGACGTACTGACCGTCACTTCCTGCATGGGCGTGCTTTTTTACATAAACTGGCGCTTCGCCCTGCTTTCGCTGCTCATCCTGCCCGTGACCGGCGCTATCCTGGGGATCCTGGGCAAAAAAATGCGCAAGGCCAGTTCCGAGAGCAATGTCATAGTGGGCGATATTTCCCACAAATTCCAGGAAAGCCTCCAGGGCATCACGGTGGTAAAGGCCTTCAACTACGAAGAGCAGGCAATCGCCAAATTCCGCGTCACCAACGACGACTATTTTTCCAAGATGATGCGCTACCTGCGGGCCACGGCCATGGCCGGCCCCATTATGGAATTTCTGGGCAGCATGATCCTTATCCTGATCATCTTTCTGGGAGGCAGGGCCATCTTCGCGGGCACGATGACCACCGCCAATTTCTTCTCTTTCGTGGCCAGCTTCTTTACAGCCTACATGCCGCTCAAAAACATCGCCAATCTTAACGCCAAACTCCAGATGGGCATGGCCTCCTGGGAGCGCATCCACCAGATCCTGGACGAAAAGCCCACCGTCATCGTAACCTCCAAGCCGAAGAACATAGATATTCTCGACGGGAAAATAGAGTTCCGGGGGATCAACTATAAATACCCCTCGCGCGACACGCAGGTCCTGAAAGACCTTTCCCTCACCATCAACCCGGGCGAGGTGGCGGCTTTCGTGGGGCCTTCCGGTTCCGGAAAAACCACCATCATTCATCTCCTGCTGCGTTTTTTCGACCCCATCTCCGGTAAGATATTCGTGGACGGCAACGACATGACGGAAGTGGACACCACAGATTTGCGCTCCCATATAGGCCTGGTCACGCAGGACACCATTTTATTCGACGACACCGTCTACAAGAACATAACCATAGGCCGGCCCGGCGCCTCCATGGAGGAGGTTATCGACGCAGCCAAAGCCGCGGACGCCCACGCCTTCATAAGCGCCATGCCGCTGGGTTATGAGACCATCCTGGGAGAGCGCGGCATAAAACTTTCAGGCGGCCAGCGCCAGCGCCTGGCCATAGCCCGCGCCATCATCAAGAAACCGAAGATCCTGCTGCTGGACGAGGCCACCTCCAACCTCGACACGGCGAGCGAGCAGGCCGTGCAATCGGCCATAGAAAGGATCCTCGGCGGCCGCACCGTCGTCATGGTGGCGCACAGGCTCTCCACGGTAAGGAACGCCGACAAGATCTTTGTGCTCAAGAAGGGCGAACTCGCCGAAACCGGCACGCATGAGCAGCTTTTGGCCAAAGGCGGGCTTTATAAGGGATTGTACGAAGCCCAGAGCTGAGACTCTTTAACTGTTGGAAGGCGCCAACTCCGGCGTTATTCGCCCCGTTCGCTTTGCTGCGCGAACGGGGTGCGACAATATGGAACTCGACGATCTGCTTAAAAAATTCAGGGAATACTCCACCGAAGACACCACAAAGCTGGAGTACGCCTGGCAGTTCTCCAAGGAGGCGCACACCAACCAGAAACGCGCTTCGGGAGAGGTTTATTTTATCCACTGCGCGGCCGTGGCCGAGATCCTGGTCTACTTTAAAATGGATCTGGAGACCATCGCCGCCGGCCTGCTGCACGATGTCCTGGAAGACACCTCCGTTTCACATGATACCTTCAAAAAAGAATTCGGCGAGGAGATCTACAACCTGGTCATGGGCGTGACCAAAATAGAGACCCTTAAATTTTCCTCTCGCGACGAGGCGCAGGCCGAGAACTGGCGCAAGATGATCCTGGCCACCGCCAAAGATATCCGTGTTATCGTGATCAAGCTGGCGGACCGTCTTCACAACATGCGCACGCTGAATTTCCTGACCACCGAAAAACAGATGGAGATCGGCCAGGAAACCCTTTCCCTTTACGCCCCGCTGGCCCAGCGCCTGGGCATTTTCCATTTAAAATCGGAGCTTGAGGACCTTTCCTTCAAATATCTCCACCCCGACGAATACATGAGCCTGCTGGCCAAGGTCCAGATCCGCTTCGTCAGGCGCGAGAAGCTCCTGGCTGAGTTCAAACAGGGAGTCGAAAAGCACCTGGGCTCCACCCAGATCCAGCACCGGGTGCTCTCCCGCGCCAAAAACCTTTATTC
Source organism: Elusimicrobiales bacterium (assembly GCA_041665305.1). GTDB lineage: Bacteria > Elusimicrobiota > Elusimicrobia > Elusimicrobiales > UBA9959 > YA12-FULL-51-18. The sequence goes on along the minus strand of JBAYJD010000058.1, from coordinate 1,939 downwards.
CATATACCGCAAGATGCAGAAGCAGAACCTCCCGTTCGAAGATATCCAGGACGCACTCGGCATCCGCATCATCACCGACACCGTCATCAACTGCTACGCTTTGCTCGGCACGGTCCATTCCATTTTCAAACCCGTGACAGGCTCCTTCACCGACTATATCGCCGTACCGAAAAGGAACCTGTACCAAAGCCTTCACACCAGCGTTATGGCCCCCTCGGGCGAGATCATCGAGATCCAGATCCGCACGGAGGAGATGCACCACACCTCGGAATACGGGATCGCGGCGCACTGGCGCTACAAACTCGGGGAATCCGGCTCCGACCGGCATCTGGACGAGAAACTGAACTGGCTGCGCCAGTGGATAGAATGGGTCCAGGACATCTCCAGCCCCCGTGAATTCATAGAGAGCTTTAAGACCGACCTGGAACTGGACCAGATCTTTGTCTTTACGCCTAAAGGCGAGGTTAAACCTCTGCCCGTCAACGCCACGCCTCTGGATTTCGCCTACGCCGTCCATTCCGACATAGGCGACACCTGCATCGGAGCCAAAGTCAACAACAAGATGGTTAAACTGGACCACGCGCTGAAAAGCGGCGATGTTTGCGAGATCATCACCCGCAAGAATTCCTCTCCCAAAAAAGACTGGCTTGGCATCGTAAAGACCGCCGGCGCCCGCTCCCATATCCGCAAATACCTGCGCGAGCACGGACAATTGCAGGAATAGCGCGCCAGGCGCTCCAGTCCACGGGCGCACAGTTTCGCAACTATGCATTTCACCGAATTTTCGGAAATTACCCAGGCCAAGATTTCGGCGCTGAAAGCGCGCATCGCGCGCCTTGGGATAGACCTGCGCCTTATAGAGGAACAATTCGTAAGGGGCGGCGGCAAAGGCGGGCAGAAGATCAATAAAACGGCCAATGCCGTGCTGTTGAAATATCCGCCGCTAAGTTTGATCGTGCGCTGCCAGCGGGAGAGAAAGCGCTCGCTTAACCGGTTTATCGCGCTAAGGGAGATGGTGGACGAAATAGAAGTGAGGATCTCCCCTGAAACCTCCGAACGCCTGAAAGAGATCAACCGTCTCCGAAAACGAAAAGCCGATAAACGTACAATCCGGTGACACAATACTTAATTCGATCAATAGGTATTATGTCACCGGATTACCGGATTAATGATTTGCGTCTTCTACTACTATGGAAGTATCAGAAAGCGACTCGCACTGCATTAGGATAGCGTCAGCGTAATTCGGATAGCCATAGAGAGACGGGAATATATAGCCGACCACATCACTTTTCATTTTCAAATAAAGTAATTGGTCCGCTATATGCCTACGATGCTTAATCCAGCGCACATAATCGCCTATAGTTATTTTATCTCTAAAAGAGGGGACCTCTAGCCCAAGGTTAAACTTTGAACTAACCTCATATTCGGGGTCGTCTTTATCCGCTCTACCAACGGTAAGATTAATCCCGCAAATCTTATAACTCAACGAGAACTCGCGGACATTATCTCTTTTGCACAGCTCAAACTTAAACTGACCGGGCTTGGTCGTTTCTCCGGAATTGAACGGACGGATGACCTCTAACAAAGGAGATTGTTGCGTCACTCTGATAGACGCAAGAAGCGTCTTCTTGTCCGCTTCCACTACAAATTCCCCGCCGTCCGGTTTATTATCTCGATCTAGCGTTATACACCTGGTTTTGTGTATATCGCCGGAAGATATCTCTCCCTTTGGAGTTATGTCAGGGTCCGCATATACCCCATTTACGATAGTCAGAATCAGCGCCGCGATAATCATTATTTGTTTCATAACCGTCACCAGACCTGTCCGGTTAAAATTTAGAGGGAACCCTTCGTGAATGGTAAAATTACTTTGCTTAGAAGAATTTTGCCAACGGAGGATTCCCTATGTCTCATTATAACACAATAATGCACCAACTGC
>JBAYJD010000057.1:0-16763 GCA_041665305.1 Elusimicrobiales bacterium | reverse complement strand
CTGCACCTTTGTTGCGCGAAACTTACAGGTTCATTGGAGCCTGCGCGTTTCGCGCAACTTCGGCTCGGCTTCAAAACCGTCAATTTCGCCTTAAAAACCTTATGTCGGACAGGCTCCTAGGCCTGCGGCTTATTTGAGCATCGGGATCTTTACGCCTTTCTTTTTTGCGAAATCCGAGGCTGTTTTATAGCCCGCGTCGGCGTGGCGCAGCACGCCCATCGCCGGATCGTTGGTCAGCACCCGTTCAAGCCGTCGGTCCATTTCTTTGGTGCCGTCGGCCACTATCACCTGGCCCGCATGGAGCGAATAGCCCATGCCTACGCCGCCGCCGTGATGGAAAGAGACCCAGCTGGCGCCCGAAGCGGTGTTCACCAGGGCGTTAAGTATGGGCCAGTCGGCTATGGCGTCCGAGCCGTCCTTCATGGCTTCGGTCTCGCGGTAGGGGCTGGCCACGGAGCCGGAGTCCAGATGGTCGCGGCCTATTACGACCGGAGCGGAGAGTTTGCCGGAGCGCACCAGCCTGTTAAGTTCCATGCCGAACAGGTGCCTCTCGCCGTAGCCCAGCCAGCAGATACGGGAAGGGTAGCCCTGGAACTTTACCTTTTTGGACGCCATGTCTATCCAGCGCCTAAGACCCTGATCCTCCGGGAACATCTCCAGCGCCAGTTTATCGGTGACCGCGATGTCTTTGGGGTCGCCGGAAAGCGCGGCCCAGCGGAACGGGCCTTTGCCCTCGCAAAAAAGTTCCCGGATATAGGCCGGGACAAAGCCGGGGAAGTCATAGGCGTTCTTTACGCCCTGCTTGAAAGCCATGGTGCGGATATTATTGCCGTAATCGAAAGTGACGGCGCCGGATTTTTGCAGCGCCAGCATGGCCTCCACATGCGCGGCTATGGATTCCATGGCCAGAGCCGTGTATTTTTTCGGGTCTTTTTTCCGCATCTCTACGGCGGCCTTCATGGTGAAGCCCTTGGGGACATAACCGTTAAGCGGGTCATGGGCCGAAGTCTGGTCGGTCAGCACATCCACGGCGACTTTCCGTCTGACCAGTTCCGGCAGGATCTCCGCGCAGTTGCCGAGCAGCGCTATGGACAGCGGCTTCTTTTCTTTTATGGCCCCGGCGGCCAGCTCCAGCGCGCGGTCAAGGGACTCCGCCATTACATCCACATAGCCCGTGTCCAGGCGGCGTTGAATGCGCGTTTCGTCCACTTCTATGATTATGGCCGCTCCGTTATTCATGGTAACGGCCAGCGGCTGGGCGCCGCTCATCCCGCCCAGACCGCCGGACACCACCAGTTTGCCGGCAAGATCGCTTTTAAAATGTTTCCGCGCGAGGGCCGCGAAGGTTTCATAAGTGCCCTGCAGAATGCCCTGCGTGCCGATATAGATCCAGGAGCCCGCCGTCATCTGGCCGTACATCATCAGGCCTTTCTTTTCCAGCTCGTCGAAAACCTCCCAGCTGGCCCAGTTGCCCACCAGATTGGAATTAGCCAGCAGGACGCGCGGGGCGTACTCATGCGTGCGCAGCACCCCCACGGGCTTGCCGGACTGCACCAGCAGCGTTTCGTCGTTCTCAAGCTCGGTAAGCGACCTCACGATGGCCCTGTAGCAGTCCCAGTTGCGCGCGGCCTTGCCCCGGCCGCCGTAGACCACCAGGTCCTCCGGGCGTTCCGCCACCTCGGGGTCGAGGTTGTTCATCAGCATACGCAGAGCCGCTTCCTGCTGCCACCCCTTGCAGGAAATTTTATTTCCCCGCGCTCCGCGGATCTCCATTATAGCCGTACTCATAACGCACTCTCCTTTATACGCAAAAATTTCAGACCAGAAAATATCCGTCGAGAATCGCCCGCGCCACCGCCTCTATGCGGGTGGAAAATTCCTCGTCGCCCTTGAAGACCGGGGCTATGCGGCGCAGCCTGGCCAGCGCGTCCTCTATGCGCGGGCCCGACTTGAGAGGCCGGTGGAGTTCCACGCCCTGCGCCGCCGCCAGCAGCTCTATGGCGGTGATGTAGGCGGCGTTCCTGACTATGGTATCCAGTTTCAGCGCGGCGTTCATCCCCATGCTGACGAAATCCTCCTTGTTGGCCGAGGTCGGAATGGAATCGGCGCTGGCGGGATGGCTCAAGACCTTGTTCTCGTTAGCCAGCGCGGCCGCCGTAACATGGGCTATCATGAAGCCGGATTCAAGCCCAGGGTTCCTGGCCAGGAAAGGCGGAAGGATGACGAAGTCGCTCACCAGCTGGGCTATGCGGCGCTCGCTCATGTTGCCCATGGCCGTAACGGCGACGGCGGCGAAGTCGAAAGCGAAGGCCAGCGCCTGGCCGTGAAAATTGCCGCCGGAAAGGACTTCTATGCCTTTGCCCTTTTTCGCATCCACCAGCACGGGGTTGTCGGTCACGCTGGAGAACTCGGTCTCAACGGTGTTCAGGGAGTATTCCACGGCGTCGCGCACGGCGCCCATCACCTGCGGCAGGCAGCGCAGGCTGTAAGGGTCCTGCACCCTTTTGTCGGAGGCGGCGTGCGACGCCCGTATCTCGCTGCCTTTAAGAAGGTCCCGCAGCGTCGCGGCGGCCTCCACCTGCCCCCGGTGCGGCTTCAGGAGGTGGATGCGTTCGTCGAACGCCGCTGGAGTGCCCTTGAGGGCCTCGACGCTGACGGCGGCCGTCAGAACGGCCGCGCTGTAAAGTTTTAGCGCGTTATAGATCGCCAGCCCCCCCACGGCCTGCATGGCCTGGGTGCCGTTTATCAGGGCCAGGCCCTCTTTCTCGGCCAGTTCCACGGGCGCGATCTTCAAAGCCTTCAGCACTTGGGCCGCGGGGGCCCAGTCCTTGAATTTTTTTGAACCGGCTATCCGGGCTTTTCCCTCGCCTATAAGGCAGAGGGACATGTGCGCGCTGGGGGCGAGATCGCCGCTGGCGCCTACCGAGCCCTTGGACGGGATATGGGGGATAAGGCCTTTGTTCAGGAATTCCGCCAGTTTCTCCACCACCAGGGGGCGCACGCCTGAGTGCGCGCGGGCGAGTTCGTTGGCGCGGGCGAACATAAGCCCGCGGGCCTGAGCGCCGGTCAGGGGGACGCCCACCCCGCAGGCATGGCTGCGGATCAGGTTGACCTGCAGCTGCTTCAGGTTGGCGCCCGAGATCCGCTCCGTGGCGAGCTGGCCGAAGCCTGTATTGATGCCGTACATGGTACGGTCCTCTTTAAGGAGCGCGCCCAGTTCGGTCCGGGCCCTGGTCACGCGGGCGCGGGCGGCCGGAGTAAAAACGACTTTAAGAGCCCCCTCCGAAACCAGGGCGAATTCGTCTATCGTGGGGCTGTCCCCAAGCGCGAAAGCAGTGTTCTTCATAAGTTACGCTCCATTTGTTTTTTTAAGGACGTCGGCCACCGTGACCGCGCCCTCTTTTTTGAATACCAGCATAAAATGCTCGAAGATCTTGCGCGTCATTTCCACATCGCTGAGCGCCCGGTGCCAGTTTTCGGCGGAGATCTCCAGCTCTTTGGCGATGGTTCCCAGCCGGTTATTCGAGAATGTGCCCAGCCGCCGGGCTATGTACAAGGTGTCTATCACCGGCAGTTTCGGCAGCCTGAGCCCCGCGCGGGCGAACTCCATTTCCATGAAAGACAGGTCGAATTCGGCGTTATGCGCCACGATGACCGAGCCCTCCAGCAGGCCTATCAGGCGCGGGGCCAGGGCCGGAAAAGCCGGGCTGTTCTTCACCATCTCATCCGTGATGCCGTGGATCCTGGAGGTTTCCGGCGGTATCGGCAGGCCCGGATTAACCAGGGAACTGAAATGACTGACCCGGCAGTTCCCCTGGAAAGCGATCAGCGCCACTTCGCACACCCGGGAAGTACGGGGCGAGAGGCCGGTGGTCTCCACATCCAGAAAAACGAACATGGCGTCGTCCAGGGACTTATGCAAAGCGATGGAGTTCATAGGTTAAATCAGGACGCGGCTTAAGGCATATATCCGCCGCAAGCCGTATGTACTCAGCTATAGCCGTCCGTAATAAATATACCTTGTCCAGAGCCCAAGCGGCAAGGTGATCGCGAGACTGATAAAAATATTGGCCAGCGAAAGGTCTATGATCCGCTTCCCGCGGATATAAAAAAGCTGCGCCGCCCAGGCCGCGGCGAACGGCAGCCACCACCAGCCGGCCGCAAAAAAGAAAGCCCACAGGACAATGCGCTCAAAGATCATAAAATACTTTTCGTCGAAACTGGGGAATTCCTTGCCTGACAGGTCTTTTTCCACAAAATAGATCAGCACCGTGGCGACATGAGTGATCAGGACGAAGATCGAAGCTATCCCCACCCATTTTTCAGCGATGAACCGTCCGCCGCACGGCAAAACCACCGGCGAGATCATAAAAAGCACATAGACATGCATGAACTGGTCCACCAGAATACTGGCGGTGTCGTCCCGATAGCCCATCTTTTTCATGCTGTAAATGCGCAGTTCGTCTATGATAAAGTGGCAGGCCAGCATAATAAGCAGGGCCTCCCAGCCGTTGATCTTCGCGGGGCCGAGGGAGAACCAGATCTCCCCGAGGGACCGCCAGGTGAGCGCCGCCGAGACCACGAAATGAGTCAGGCAGTGCACGCCCATACCCCAGATATGTTTGCGCTTCAGTTTATTTACGATGTCGAACTGGAGCGTAAAATCAGCCAGCAGATGCGAAAGTAAAAGCCTCCAGAATATTGCCATGTATGTTCCCTCTATTTGGAAGTAAGGTTAAATGTCCCGTCCCAGTCTTTGGGCGTTCCCTGCGAGTATTTCTCCGCCAGCCCCAGATAAAAAGCGCTCGGCCCGTCTTCGGGAACGGCGGCCAGAGCGGCCTTAAAATCCTCGGCCGCCTTGGCGAAGTCGTTTTTATAAAAATGCTCCGAACCCGCGTTATAGGAAGCCAGGGCTTTCGACCAGCCCGCGTCAAGCCGGCCTTTATGGGCCAGCAGTTCGTAAACCTTCACCGGGATGGCCTTGCCGACCACGCGGATCCGGCCCAGGCAGCGGGCCTCCACGGCGTCCTTCGCGCCTTCGTAGGTGTATTCGCTGACCATGATCCTGGAGTGGAAGAACTTGTTGGCGCCCTCAAGCCGCGAAGCCAGGTTTACGGAATCCCCGAGCACGGTGTAGGAGAACCGCGTATTGGAACCCATGTTCCCCACGACCATAGGGCCGGAATTAAGTCCGATCCTGAACGACGGTTTAGGGTCCGACCCGGACAGCTGGCTGTTAAGCCTGAACAACTCCTGCGTGCACTCCACAGCGGCGAGGCAGGCGAGTTTGCGGTGGTCCTCCTGGTCCAGCGGGGCGTTCCAGAACGCCATGATGCAGTCGCCGATGAATTTATCCACCACACCGTCGTACTTCAGAATGACATCGGTGAGGCCGGAAAGATACTTGTTCAGCAGGGCGGTCAGCTGTTCGGGAGAGAGTTTCTCCGACATGGAGGTAAAGCCCGCGATATCCAGGAAAAAAACCGTCATGTCGCGTTTTTCCCCTCCGAGGGTCAGTTTGGACGGGTCCCGGGTGATGATCTCCACGACCTTGGGCGACAGATACTGCCCGAAGGTGTTCTTGATCCACTTCTTCTCGCGGCCCTCCAGGAGCGCCTTATGGACGGTGACGAAAATAAAAGGGATAAGCATGGCTATAAACATACTCATGTAAGGCATATCATAAAGCCTGGTCAGCAAAAAAAGGTTAAGGACCAGCAGCGCCGCCATAAAACCGGCGCTGGCCAGGGAAATGGTCCTTATGGAATAACCGGCGAGCACCAGCGGCAGCCAAATGACGAAAATAGTCAGGATCGTTACGATCCAGCCCGGCACGGGCTTTAAAAAATCACCGTGTAAAATATTATCCACCACATTAGCGTGTAATTCGACTCCCGGCCAGGAGGCGAAAAAAGGAGAGGGGTAATGGTCGTAAGAAGCCATCGCGGTGCTTCCCACTAGTATTATGCCACCTTTCAGCGCCGCGCGTTCTTCCTTTGAAAGTTTATCCCGTATGATATCCAGGACCGAGATATGCCGGTAGATCAGCGGCTCCGTCCTGGGGTTATTTTCCCAGCCCGGATGTATAGGTCTTTCCTGCGGCACCCTGAAATTCAGACGCCAGGGCCGGCCGCCATAAAACAGTTCCAGGTTTTTAAGCGGCTCGTTTTTATAAATGGCGTATGTGCCCATAGCCAGAAGAGGGAGATTCACCCCCGCACAATCCTTGCCGCACAAAGTTTTTATTTTGAGATCCTGATAACTCTTTATAGGGCTGAAAAGCCAGACCCGGCGCACCTGCCCGCTCGCCTCTATCGTGTTTTCCACATGCGGATGTGAAATGATCTTCGCAGCTTCACCAAGTCCCTTTATCGGATATTTCAGTTCCCCGGTCTGCGGATCGACATACACAAGGACGGACACATCTCCCGCCTTGCGCACAACATCCGCAAGCCGCTGGTCGCTGGCCTGGTCGTCACGGTCGGAATCTGACAGCAGAACATCTATTCCTATGGCTTTCACTCCCGCCTTGTTAAGTTTTTCTATCAATGTGGCGTAATGTTTGCGTTTAAAAGGATACCCCATCTCCTTCACCGTATATTCGTCTATGGCCGCTATACTGATCCGCGTATCAGCCTGGCGGTTATAATATTTCCCTATGGAACCCATGAAATCGGGGGCGGAATCGAGCTGAAAAACCGAAAGATACTGCGGCAGAAAGATCCGTATATCCGCCCATTTGTTATCGAGAGGCCTGATCCAGGAACCGTTGGTAAGCCATAAGTCCAGGGCCATACTGAACAACATCGCCAGGGTAAACAGACTTCCGAACCAGTAAAGCGCTTTTTTTCCGCCAGCGGCCGTTTTTTTCTGCTGTTTCATTTTATTTTCCCCTGTTATTTTCCGCCCTACTCCGGGAGTTCGAACACGAAACGGCTGCCGCCGGAAGGACCGGCCTCCGCGTAGATCCTGCCTTTGTGCATCTCGACTATTTTTTTCGTAATGGCGAGTCCCAGGCCGAAGCCCTGCTGTTCTCCCTGCGCGCCTTTCAACTGCTTATATTTTTCAAAAACGGCCTCCCGCTGTCCTTCGGGTATGCCGGGACCGGTATCGGAAATGTAAAACGACACCCGGCCGGCGGCGGACCTTACGCCCATTACGACGGTCCCTCCGGACGGAGTGAATTTGTAGGCGTTGGACAGGATGTTTTCCAGCACCCGCCTCAACAGTCGTTCATCGCCCCTGAAAGCCGGGACGCCCGCGGCGGGAGGGTCCAGCCTGAAATCGATCTTCTTCTCTTCGAAAAGCGCCTTAAAACCCTCAAAAGCGGCCGACACGAATTTCTCCGCGTCGACGGCCGCGACCAGCGGCTTCAGATTGCCGGCTTCCATCCGCGCGATGTCCAGGATATTCTCCAGCATTTCAAAAAGCCGCGCGCTGGAATCCTTGATATTGGCCAGGTAACCCGCGGTCTTTCCGGCCGGGGCGCAGGTCTGCTCCAGCAGTTTTATATAGCCCTGCATGGCCAAAAGAGGAGCGCGCAGGTCATGGGCGACCGCGTGAAAGAAATCCTCCTTCACACGCTGCATTTCCTGCTCAAGGGTGACGTCCCTGAGCACCATAAAAACGCCGGGGGTCCCGGTTTTGGACGACAGCACCTGCATGCTCATGCGGTAATATTTATTCTGTCCCGGAGGATCCGCCAGTTCGATGATCTCGCCCTCGGTTTTGGCTTTCAGATTGATAAGCCCGAACACCCTGCGCCTTATAACCTTGGGCTCCGGCCCCTGCTTCGCTCCTTCCTGGAACCCCAGGAGCTCGCGCGCGGAGGCGTTGGCATACAACAGAGCGCCGCGGAAATCGCAAAGGATGATGGCGTCATGGATAAGGCTGATGAGCAGTTCCACCTTCTGCTTCTCCTCCAGCATTTTATCCACCTGCAGGCCGTGATACCGGTCCACCTCCGTCATCATGGCGTTGAAAGACCTTAAAAGGGACGCCATTTCGGTGATATCCGCGTCCTCATTTACCGGCTGCTTGAAATTATGGTTCGCCACGCGGCGGGCGCCCTCGATCAGGCCGCTCACGGGGTTTATCAGCCTCCGGCTGAGGATGAGCGCGGAAAAATAGAACACGGTGGAAATGCCCAGCAGGAAGAAAGCGATAAGCGAAGTGATGAGATTGATGCCTTTGAAGGCGTCGCGGCGTTCCTGGAGCGTCAGGGCGTAAAGCTCGAAACCCGGCACTTCCGAATAGGAAGCGAGATAAGAATTCCCGCCCGCTCCGGCAAGGCCTCTGGCGCTTTTAGCGGGCCCGGCAAAAAGGCCTTTAAGGCTTTCCCGGCTCACAGGCTGCGTCTCGCCCCGGAGCGAGAACACCCTCCCCTCCGGACCGGAGATGAACACGCCTCCGGTGCTTCCCATCTTCTGCATTTCCAGCTTCACGAACAGATCCCTGAGGTTGATAACGGCGAAAGCGTAATGCCCGCTCTCCATGGGATATACAAGACGGCAGATCGGCAGATTATAAATGAGCTCGAATTCCCCCAACTGGGACCGGCCTGTCCGGGCCGCTTTTTTAAACAAAGGGTCGTTCGACAGGTTGACGAAACCGAAAAGACGTTTTATTTCCGGCGCGCCGCCGCTGAGAAGCTCCCGTCCGCCGGGCCCGGTGAAAGCCATGAACAGGAATTCGGGATTGCGGGCGAGGGTTTTCCTGAGACTGGGCTCGGTCACATAATCGATACCCGGCTCCCACATGTTATAAAGCCGCCGGTCCAGCTCATCGGCCTTCTGGCTTACCATAAGAGCCGCCATCCGCGCGATATTTTCGTGCAGGTTCTGGACATTGCTCTTGGCCGCCGACTGATAATAGAAAAGGAACCCGGCGGTCGGGATAATAGGGATCAGCCCCGTACCGAAAATAATAAGCAAAAGCCGGTTGAATAGGGTCATGTAAATTGTGATCGGGCGGCCGAATTCCCTCTTACCGCAAGGCAACCAGCCCTGAACGGCGGACCGCCGTCTTTACGCTTTGCTCTTCTTAAGCGCTTCTATCAGTTTGGGCGCTATTTCATGCGCGTCGCCCACCACGCCGTACTTGGCCACGCTGAAGATAGGGGCGTTGGGGTCCTTGTTCACGGCCACAATGACATCCGAGGCTTTCATGCCGACGATGTGCTGCACCGCCCCGGAGATCCCGAAGGACAGGTACAGCTTAGGCGACACCGTGGTCCCGCTCTGCCCCACCTGATGCGCTTTCTCCTTCAAACCCAGGTCTACGGCTGCGCGCGAAGCCCCTACCACCCCGCCCAGCAGGCGGCTGAGCTCCTCAAGGACCTTGAACTTTTCCCTGGTCTTCATGCCCCGTCCGCCGGAGACTATTATCCTGGCGTCCTCCAGTTTTACGCCCCCGTTGCCGCGCTCCAGGTTCCGTTCCAGGACTTTCACGCGGCGGAGATTTTTGTCTATCTTGATCTCCTCGCGCACCGTCACGGCGACCTTGCCGTAGATGGGCTCGGCCAGCTTCATGACATTCGGGCGGACCGTCGCCATCTGGGGCCGCGAGCCGGGGCTGAGGATATCCGCCATGATGTTGCCGCCGAAAGCCGGGCGGGACTGCAACAGCAGGCCGTCCTTGATGGCGAGAGCCGTGCAATCGGCCGTAAGGCCGGTGTAAAGGCAGGAGGCCACCCTGGGGGCGAGATCGCGGCCCATGATGGTGGCGCCGTAAAGCATGGCGCTCGGTTTATGTTTGTGGGTAAGAGCTATGATGGCGGTGGCGAAGATGTCGGTGTTATATTCGTGCAACTCCGGGTTTTCCACCAGATAAACCTTATCGGCGCCGTAAGCGCCGAGTTCTTTTTCAAAACCGGGGTTTTTGTCGGTCAGAAGCACCGCGGACAATTCCTCGCCCAGTTCGTCGGCGAGCCTGCGGCCGGCGGACAGCAGCTCGAACACTACCGGCCGGATCTTGCGGGGGCTCCCCGCTTTGTCGGAACCCTCCATAAGTTCGACGAAGACCCACACGCCTCTGTAGCCGGAAAGGTCCCGCGCCGCGGCTTCCTCCCGCGTGATCTCTATCGCGGTCACGGGGCAGACCTGCACGCAGGCTCCGCACAGGGTGCAGGCCTCGTTGATAACGGCCTTTTTCTCTATAAGCTGGATGGCCGCGAAAGGGCAGACGGGCACGCATTTATTGCAGCCTATGCATTTTTTGGAAACATTGATCATAAACTATCTCCTTGAAAATCCGGCCGTTACTCCGCGATAAAATGTTCTTTGCGCATGATCTCCAGGATCTTTTCCGCGGCCTCCTGGGCGCTCCCGCCGGTCATCGCGGCTTTTTCCCGCTGCTGTGGAGGGTAGATCCTGGCCACCTGCGTGGGCGACCCTTTAAGTCCCAGATACCGGGGTTCCGCGCCGATGTCCGCGGCGGACCAGACATAGTACGGTTTCTTCAGGGAAGCGTGCGTCTCCAGGAACGCGGGATATACGGGGACATAATCCCTGGGCATGATCATGGTGAACAACGCGGGAACTTTAACCTCCACGATCTCGTAGCCGCCGTCGATAAGCCTGCGGGCGATAAGTTTCCTGCCGTCCAGGTCTATCTTTTCGCAGAACGACACCTGGGGGATGCCCAGCTGCTGCGCCATCCCGGGGCCGGTCTGGGCGGTGTCTCCGTCGATGGCCTGCATCCCGGCCAGGATAAGATCCACCTTGCCGAGCTTCTTCACGGCCTTGGCGAGGGCGTAGGAAGTGGCCCAGGTGTCCGAGCCCGCGAAGGCCATGTCGGAAAGCAGCACGCCGTCGTCGGCGCCGAGAGCCATTCCCATTTGGACCACGGACCTGGCCTGCGGAGGGCCCATGGAAATGACGGTCACGCGGCACCCGTGGAGCTTTTTAAGTCCCATCGCCGTCTGGAGCGCGAAATGGTCGTAAGGATTGATGATGCTGGGCACCCCGGTTCTGATAAGCGTCCCTGTTTCCGGATTGATCTTGACTTCCGTGGTGTCCGGCACCTGCTTGACGCATACGGCTATATGCATAAATGATCTCCTTACAAAATCCTCTATTTCGCCTTGAAAGTCTGTTTCAGCTTGGCGGCCACCAGGTCCATATCGGCCATCATGCCTTTCTGCGCCGCCTGGACGGCGTCCATATCGACGGCCGCGGCCAGCCCACCGGCGCCGTCCGCCGCCCCCGTCACCAGGGCCAGGCCTTCAGCGGCGATCCGCAGCGCGGCCCCGCGCGCGTAAACGCGGGCCATGGCCCGCCAGGCCTGGACATCGAAGCGCACCGACTCGCTGTACTTGTCCTTTGCCGCGGCCTGGGCGAAAACATAGGCCAGTTCCGCCAGGGAAATAAGCCCGCCGAGCTTGAAAGTGACGGCCTGGTGCCGGGTAAGCTTGGCCAGCCGGCACTCCTCCATCACGGCCGCCAGCGCCCTGAGCGCGAGCGCGGCGGCGCCGGCCCCGACATCGGGATTTGCGGCGTGCAGGCAATCCATCTTGTCGGCTATATCGGCGTAGTAGCGGCCGCGCGTCTTCAGATGCTCCTGCCAGCGCCCGCGGTAGATGGTCATCTCAAGGACTTCGCTGGTGCCTTCGTAAATGCAGGTGATCTTCACATCCCGTTTTATTTTTTCCACGGGGAAATCATGCGTGTAGCCGTAGCCCCCCAGGGCCTGGATGGCGTCTTCCGCGGCCCTGTTGCCGGACTCGGAAGCGGAATATTTGGCTATGGCCCCCTCGGTCTGGAGGCCGTGTTCCCCCCCGTCCAGACGGTACGCCGTTTCTTCTATGTACGCCCTGGCCGCTTCCAGTTCCACGGCGTGGGGAACGATAAGCTTGTGGGTGTAGCCCTGCTTGTCGGAAAGCGGTCCGCCGGCCTGGATACGCTGCTGGGAGTAGCGGACGGCCTGTTCTACGGCCTCCCACCCGGCGCCCAGGCCGAAAGCGGCGACCATAAGCCGGGTATAGCCGAAAACGGCCTGGGCCTGCACAAGGCCCTGGCCCTCGACCTCGCCGATAAGGTTTTCTTTGGGAACGAAAACATTGTCAAGGGAAAGGCCCGCGGTGTTGGAGAGCCTTATCCCGTGCTTATCCTCGTGCTTGTTCGGGGAGAACCCCTCCATTTCTTTTTCCACAAGGAACCAGCAGGGACCGCCGGGAGCCATGGCCAGGACCGTGTACAGATCGGCCACCCCGCCGTTGGAGATCCACTGCTTGTTGCCGGTGAGGCGGTAGCCGGCCAGCTGGCCGTTCTTGAGCACATGCTCGGCGCGGGTGCGCAGATTAAGCAGGTCCGAACCGGCGTCGGCCTCGGTCGCGGCGTAAGCCACCATCAGGTTCTCTTTTGCTATGCGCTCCAGCCACTTTTTTTTCTGGTCCACGGTGCCCCCGACATTAAGGGGATCGGTGCCCAGAAAAGTGGCGAACACGGAGGTCGCTATGCCGAGGTCTATATGCGCGAGGACCTCGCAAATGCGGTAAATGTCGTAGGTGCCGCCGGAAACCCCTCCGTATTCCTCGGGGATCATCAGCAGATGCACGCCCAGGATGGAATGGTCGTACATATCCTTCAGGATTTTGGCCGGGAACTCGTTCGCCTGGTCCTTCTCCCGTATAAAATCATTGGAGATGTTCTTCCTGGCGTAGGCTTTTAAACTGTCCAGCATCAGATTTCTTGAGATAGCGTCCATGCTCGGCATTCAATATTCTCCTTGAAAGGTCCAGCCCGTCTTTATCCTACCCCCTGCACTTTTCCGCTTCCAGACCCGAAAGGTGCCGGTTTATCTCCGCAAGCAGTCTAGCGGCCAGGGCTTTGTCTTCGAGCCCCTCGGCGTTGATAAAAACATTCTCGGCCGCGCAGCGGACCGCCGCCTCCAGAAGATACCGGGCGCTCTTATAATCGGACATAACATGCGCAGAAACGCCTTCCACGCCGGCCAGCGCCGCGGCGGCTTCCGAGGCCAGGCGGGCGGTCTTGAGCGGGACTTCGGCCGCATGCGACAAAGCCTTCTGCATCGCGGCCTTGCGGGCGGGATCCTCCCTGGGGATCTTCATGGCGGCCATAAAAGCGTCGAAGGACGCCGCGTCCTCGCTGACACAGTTCTGCATCGCCGCCTTGAACTCCCCAAGTTTCCCGCTAAGCGCTCTCAGCGCCGGTTTTTTCGCCTCGTCCAGCTTCTTGCTCCGCAGTGTTATACCCAAGGCCATCTGCCCCAGAGCGCAGCCCATAGCTCCGCTTATGCCGGCCGCCGACCCGCCGCCGGGCGTGGGATCGGTATTGGCGAGGGCGTCGATAAAAAGATTGGCGCCGTTCTGCCAGGAGCCGAGCAGCTTCAGCAGCTTGGTTTCAAGGACCTGCGCGTCGGGGTTGAAATCCCCGACCTTAAGAGCCTCTATGGCATAGTTGGTCAGAGCCTCCTGCGTGGTCAGGCCTATAAGTTCGGTATTGACGATCTTAACACCCTTAGGCTTTATTTCTTTCTCTATCTCATCAAGAGCTTTTTTGATGGAAGTGGTATGGTAATCGGTAAGGACCGTGGACAGCTGCACCTGGCCCTTGGACTCCAGGAAGATCTCTTTGGCGCGCAGGTTCGCAAGTCCCCCGCCGGAGGTGCGGATCTTTTTGGCCAGGCCTTTGGCGAATTCCATGTCGGTGGTGTCCAGGTTCACATTGAAATTGACGATCTGTCTGCGGGCGCCCACCGCGACGGCCCCGGCGGTAGGATGGATCCTGTTGGGGCCGAAGTCCGGGACCCGGTCGGGATTTTTGCCGATCTCTTCCCGGAGGCCTTCGAACTGGCCCTTCCTGACCTTGGCCAGGTCCCTGCGGTCTTCGCGTACGGCGGCCAGATCGTAAAGGTACGCGGGGATGCCCAGCTCCGTGCCGATGCGCGCCGCCAGAACGCCGGCCAGTTTCACGCATTCCTCAACGGGCGTGTCCATGATCGGGATGAACGGGGCCACATCCAGGGCGCCCATGCGCGGATGCTCTCCTTTGTGATGATTAAGGTCTATAAGCTCGGCGGCTTTTTTGGCCGTCTGGAACATGCCCTCCACGGCGGTCTCAAGCGGGGCGATGAAAGTAAGCACGGTCCTGTTGTGATCGGCGTCCTTCTCCACATCCAGTACCAGGACGCCGGGCACGGCGGCCGCAGCCTTGACTATAGCGTCTATCTTTGAAAGATCCCTGCCTTCGCTGAAATTGGGAACACATTCCACGAATTTGCTCATAGCACGGCCTCCATGTTAAATATATATGAATTATACTAATTTAATCCTGGAGGGAACAGAAAACCCGCTTTCGGCGGGTTTTCTGTTCCCCCTTACCCGGGGGGGGGAGTAGGTTATGGGGCGGGCGGGGACGATCGCCCTCACATGTCGCTTACCGTACCGCGGCGGTTGTTACCAAATGCCCAAGAACGGCTTCCTCGCATCCTTCGCTATGCGGAATCCGATGCTGCCGTTGCTGGAACCGGGAGCCGCGTAACTGCGGTGATCGGCCCGCAGAAAAACATCGCCGGTGTAAAGGAAGGAACCCCCGCGGATCACGCGGGCCTCCGGGCCCGCGGCGCCCGCCGTGCCGCCTGCGTACGAAGGCTGATACCTGTCCAGCGTCCACTGCCAAACATTTCCCGCCATATCGCATAACTGCTTACCGGCCGGAAGACCCTCTATGCCGGTGTTTCCCTCGGGCTTCAGGCACACCGGCCAGGTACTGCCTTTGCCGCAGCCGAAATTGTCCTCTCCGTACATCACAGCTTTGGCGCAGGAAGGACTCTCGTTCCCCCAGGGGTAAAGATAGCCCTTCTTGCCTCCGCTCTTCGCCGCATATTCCCATTCGGCTTCGCTCGGCAGCCGTCCGCCTTTAAAACCGGCATACCGGTTCGCCTGTTCCCAGGTCACGCAATTGATCGGATGAAGCTCGCGGCCCTCCACCCCCCAGTTGCAATAATCGCCCGGAGCCGGCGCCGGGCATTTGTGCGCGTCCACGCATTCTTTGTATTGCGCCACGGTCACCGCCGATCTGGACATTTTGAATGTTTTGACGGTTACGGTGTGGCTGGGCCCGGCGTCTTCAAAACCTTTGCCGCCGATATCGGTTCCCATTACGAACTCCCCTCCGGGAATGGCGACCCATTCAACCGCCGGAGCGGACACGGCGCCCGCGGCCTCGGCAGCCGCCGGTTCAGGGATCTCCCGGCCGTCGGGAGCGGTATCCGCCGGAGCGTCCCTGAAGTCCACAGGCGTATTCTTATGCGCGCCCGAATGATAGGCTAGCCCCGCCACCGCCGCCGCTACCGCCGCAAACGCATATTTTTTCCAGCCATTCATAATTCCTCCGGCGAACAAGCTTAAACTCGCACTCTATTGTACGCCCCCTTTCACCGTTTGTCAATGGCGTAATTTGCGGCACAGGAAGATATTTCCGGCCCGCGTTTGCGCACATGCGCGCGTATAAAACGGAAAACCCGCTTTTGGCGGGTTTTCGCTTCCCCTTATTCGGGGAGTTCTCATTTAGCGGCCCCTATGGGGCGGCTAACTTAAGTATAGCACACAATTCTTGACTTGTCAAGGCGCCTTCACAGATTTCAGCGCCTTGACCTGGCCGGACGAAAACCGCTCCTCAAACCTTCACCGCACCAGCCGGAAACCGATATTATCGTGAAGGCTGCCGATGATGCTGCGGTCGCGGGAATCGGCGCGCAGGCACGCGGCGTTAAAGTTTTGAAAAGAACCGCCGCGCACGACCTTCAGGGAATCGTCGGCTACCGCCCCCTTGGAAGAATACGAACCCTGGCCCTGCTTGTCGTACCGATAGGCGTCGCTCACCCATTGCGACACATTCCCGATCATGTCGCACAAACCCTGTTCGGTGTTGCCGTCCGGCTTGGAACACACCGGCCAGGTGCTGTCTTCCCCGCAGCCAAAGCCGCCGTTGCCGCCCATCACGACCCTGTCGCAGGTCGGGGTTTCGCCGCCCCACGGATATTTTTGATCCTTCCCTCCGCTCTTGGCCGCATATTCCCATTCGGCCTCGGTGGGAAGCCTGGCGTTCATGAATTTTGCGTATTCGTTGGCCTGGCGCCAGTCCACGCAATTGACCGGATGCAGCAGCCTGCGCGGCTTGCCCCAATTGCAGTTATCGGCGGCATTCGGCTTCGTGCACTTGCCTTTAGCCACGCATTGAGCATATTGCCCTACCGTAACAGCCGTTTTGGACATTTCAAAAGACGCGACCTCCACCTCGTGAACCGGTCTGGCGTCCTCAAGATAAACCCCCGGATCGTCGGTCCCCATCATAAATTTCCCGCCGGGGATCGCCACCCACTCCACGGGCTTGGCGGCCGCGTCGGCGTCGGCTTGCGCGGCTTTAGGTTCCGGAACGGGAACGGCCTCGTCATTATGATCGCTCCACCAGGCAGCCCCCTGTCCGTAGTCCCTCGGAGCGTCCCTGAGATCGGACGACACGCTCCCATGCGTGCCTTTATAATAGGCGAACCCGGCCGCCAGCAGCATTACGGACATAAACGCGTATTTTTTTAAGTTTTTCATAAATCACTCCCATCGCACAAGCCTTTAAAACGCCGCCATACCAGCACTGCTGTTTATGATCCGGCGGCCTAGTAGCCTGTCCAGCATAAGGAAAATATCAGGCTAAAAAAACAGTTCTCCTGATAAACTGGACAGTCTCCTACTTTTCAGACGATATTTCTCGCGGTTTTAGACAATATCCCGCACTTTTATCTCT
>JBAYJD010000056.1:0-17374 GCA_041665305.1 Elusimicrobiales bacterium | reverse complement strand
GGCCGAACCGAAGTTGCGCGAAACGCGCAGGCTCCAATGAACCTGTAAGTTTCGCGCAACAAAGGTGCAGGCAAAAAACGGCGATTGCAGCCAAAATTCCTTATGTCGGACAGGCTCCTAGGTAAATAAGGACAGCGACCATTCAATAAATGGTCGCTGTCCCTATTTTAATATACTGTCCCCCGAATTCTATTGCGCGCAGAAGGGGTCCACGCCGTTGAATTTGTCTGTCACAAAATCCCGGGTTTGCGCGTCGTAGGTGTAACGGGAGGTCCAGGCAAAACACTGCAACGGACCGCCTTTCTCGGAAGGCGTGTCATAACCGGCGGGATCTCCGGTAACAGGAACGTCCTTAATACGGTAGACGCAGGTTTTGAAATCCAGAGAGGAATTGGACGCGCTGACTTCGCCGCGCCGCTCATCAAAGATGGAGATCCCCCCGTTGGGGACATCGATCGCCAGGAGCACGGAGGTCGGACCCGGATGGTCCTTAAGATTTGCGAGCTGCCTCCAATCATCCATAACCTTAAGGTCTGAGAGCATGCTCCGCGTGTCCGGGCGGAGTTTTAACGGAATTTTAGGCACATAGGCGTAGGCCAGCCGGTCCGCTTCACCCGGTACGGCTATGTAAAGAGGATCTGTCCCATCCTGGTCTATCACATAGTTAGAATGGTTGAATACAACACGCCTCGCTCCACGCAGATCACGGGTCACATCCAGTTTCCTATCAAGCAAAGCGCCTGTTTTAAGGGAGTATCTTGAATGGTAAACGCAGCCCCGGATAAACTGAACGACGCCGTAATCCCGGATGCAGTCCGGGGAGGTCGTTTCAATAACCGCGCCCATGGACGAAAGACGCGAACTCTCGTGCGCGCCCGCTACTGAGCGGCTCTCGGAATCCAGCAGGGTGAAGCTCTTAAGTCCGCACGCCCCGCCGGCCGGCGCCGGGAAGTTCTTACGCTGAAAACGGGGGATTACGATTTCAGAGGACTCCCTGGGCTGTTGCACGGTCTTCCGATGGGAAGCTTTAACTTCCACGATCATGGCGCCCGCATACCTACCGGCGTCTTCCAATCCGGACTGCGCTGTCGCGAAGCCGTATATCCCTGAGACCGCAAGTGCGACCAAGAGCGTTGTTTTCATAAGTTTCTCCATACCCACGTCCTATGTGTTGTTTCTAGTATAGTGCACCGCCGTGATTTTATCAAGGCCCAAAGGTCTGTTTTGGCGAAACCATATGCCGGCCTCAGGCGGGTCCATTGTCACGCAAAATATGCCCTATGTACCCAAGCAAGCTCTCACGATCGTGTATGGCGTTCTCAATGAAAATCTGCTAAAATATAGGTGTAATCCGCCCCGCGCCCATGTTCAGCGCGGGGTGCAAAATAGGCCCGCGCGTTTCCTTCGTAGCAAGCGCGGGGAGCAAGCGACGATGAAACGGGGGGTAGGGGAAACCGCAATGCGGTGTCCCCTGTGGCAAATCCCCTGGAAGGGGTGCCGAGAGCCCCCCTTGTGGAGCACCTGGCCGTGTTCCTTTAAAGGCCAGGCGGTAATCCGCCCCGCGCGTATGTTCAGCGCGGGGTGCGACAAAGGCGGGGTGCGACAAGTGCGGGGGCGAATAGGTTCGACGGCAACTTAGCGTGTCAAAGTTGCAGGCCATGGTTGACCAGGCCATGTAAAACAGGGTCAAAAACAAAAAAGCCAACTCAAACGAGCTGGCCTGGGCCCACGCCTAAGTGAGCCTCGCTGCCGGATGTCTCTCTGCAACATCCGGTGAGCGTCAAAACGCAGGGTGCTGTCCGCGCGTCGCGCTTCGTATTCGCGGGCAAAAGACAACACGGAGCTTTGGATCGGTTTTGTCGTCCTGAACCAGGCCGATCCGAGACAAACTCAGGAATAAGCCTGTAGTGACTCTGGCACATAATTGTCGGACCCGGGTGCGAATCCCGGCGCCTCCATGTTTTAAAAGCCGGCCTTCTATAGAAGACCGGCTTTTAATTTTAGCGCGGGATGCCCAGTCGGTGCCGTCCCGGCGTCATAGGCGGGATGTGTCGCGGGAACTTGTGTCCGGGGGCGGCGCAAGACTGCCGTATAGTCCACCCCACCAAAAGGCAGGGTGTTTTACACCCTGCCTTTTTTGTTGCGCCGGGATTCGCAGGCGACACCGGCGCATCCGGTGGTAGGGGAAACCGCCAGGGCGGTGTCCCACTGGGATGGCTGTACGGAAATGGTGCCGGGAAAAGCCGGCTACGCCGGCGTCAGCCGGTGCGCCCGGCTCTGGAGGAGGCCGCGAGAGCGGCCGGGGGAAGAGGAATCCCGGCGTCAGAAAACCGGTTTTAAACGCCCCTAGCCGCAAGCATCGTAAGAAGGGTTTTGATAAAATTCACCCTGTTCATTTCGGGTCTTCCGACATTTATAACGGGCGCAAGGTGGTCTAGGCCCTCCACCTCTATCTGATCGGCGCCCGGCAGCATTTCACTGTCCACTGGAACGAGTCCGTCGTTCTTTATCCCCCGCCCTCCGTTCCACTTGAGCATAATGTCGCGGGTGGGTTTAAGCCATGTGTCCCTGACGCCTTTCTCTTCGTCTTTCCACGCGCCGAATGAGATCGTGGGAATGGCGGAGGTGATCCTGGCTATTTCCGCAGCGTTTTTGTATTGATAATCCCGGCGGTGCCTGACCGACATATCCTGTACCGACCGGAGCGAACCGCCCATAAGAGTCAAGATGGCGGCGGACACCGGCGCCAGGGAATGCCGCCCCAGCAATACATAATCGGCTATCGGGGTGCCGTAGTAAGGGCTTTGTATGGAGATAAAACCGCGCACCTTACCGCGCAAGTCGGGCCGTCCGATCAAAGCCTCAAGGGAGTCCAGGCCGCCCTTACTGTGTCCGAGAATTATTACGGGCTTTGGAGAGCGCTCTATCTCCACAGCTATCAGAGCGGCATTGCGGGCGATGCCGGATTCCGATTCTATGTGCGCTATGCCGGCATCCAGACCGTTAGCCCTGAGCCAGTTTACCTGCTCTTCAAAATAAGCAAAAGCCATAACGCTTTTTACCAGTTTGTCGGCCGCAACCCGGGATTTTACGGAACGAGCTCGGAGGCTGGCGCCGGGAGCGGAGATCCTTCCGTTCATATAGCGCAGACCGGGATCCACGACAGTATCGGTCATGAAACCCGGGACGACAAGTATTCTGTAACCCAAAAACCTTTCGCGATCAAAACCGCCCAGCTCTGCGCCCTCCACCGCTACCGCGCTGGAAACGGAGTAATACTCCGCCGTGACATTCCTACCCGCCGCCCTGGGATTTTTTACGGACGGCACGGGGGCATCCGGGAAGGTCTGTTTAACGGCCGTTCTTGCCCGTAATTCGGAAAGCGCAGCCGCCTCATCCGCATGCACGACGCGGACCGGCAGAGCCAAAACCGCCGCGATCAGTATTGCCGACGAAAATTTTTCGATAACCGCATGCTCACGCACAACGCCTCCAAATCGGGCTTTATGCCCGCACATAGAGCATATCAGGAGACGAGGGGGGCCGTAAAGCGTCTTTGGGGCACTTCGAGGAAATAAAAAGGCCTATGCTTTCATAGGCCTTAAAGCACGCGGCTGTTCAGAACACGCAAATCACTTTGCGGAGGTTCCCAAGAGGGTCGCCGCCGCCGGTTATCCGCAGGCCGTCGCCGAAACGCGACGGGAGAAAAATAATATCGGCGCCGAACAGCTCCTGCCACTTTTTTATGGCGGGCATGCCTATGGGCGCTTTCGGCTGGAAAAAGATCTCAAGCGTGTCCCCTTTCTGCGTCACGGACCTGACCGAAAGACGCGCAAGCTCTTTTTTAAGTTTTATGACGGCGGCCAGATTCCTGAGAGGTTGCGGAGCCGGGCCGGACAGGTCCGCCAGCTCCTCCATGATCTTATCCACTTTCGCGAGGTCCGCGTTCAGAAGTTTCTTGTAAAAATTCAGGCGTTCCATATCGTCGCCGATATAATCCTCCGGGATAAAGGCCGGCAGTTCAAGGTCGATCTTGACCTCCGGGAGTTCCACGATCTCGCCCCGCCCCTTGATGCGGTTTATCTCGCCGTTGAGAAGCTTGATGTACATTTCAAGGCCGATGGAGTTTATAAAGCCGTGCTGGCGCACGCCCAAAAGCTCTCCGGCGCCGCGCAGTTCCATATCACGCATGGCCAGGCGGAAACCGGAACCCAGCTCCGTAAATTCCTCCAGCGCGCTTAGGCGTTTCATGGCCAGTTCGCTGATGGTTTTTTCATCGCGCCCAGCCTCGTCATCCGGCGGCGCCCCGAATTCGGCCCGCATCGCGCCGCTGACCCCTTCGGCTTTTGCGCCTTTGGCCTTCGGCCTCATCCAGCCGGGATAGAATAAATAGCAGTAGGCCTTCTGCTTCTCGCGGCCTATCCGGCCCCGCAGCTGGTAAAGCTGGGCCAGGCCCAGCTCATGCGCGTTCTCGACTATCATCGTATTTACGCTGGGGATGTCCAGCCCGGATTCGATTATGGTGGAGGCTATGAGAACATCGTACTTCTTATGCAGGAAATCCCACATGTATTTTTCTATCTGCTCGCCCTTCATCTGCCCGTGCACCACCGCCACGCGCAGATAGGGCATTATCTTTTCCAGATATGCCCGGCGGGAATCTATGGTCTGCACGCGGTTATGCACATAGTAGACTTGCCCGCCGCGGGCCAGCTCGAAATTAACGGCGTTGACAAGCGCCGTTTCGTCGAAGGGGCGGACCTGCGTAGCGATCGGCAGGCGGCCGACCGGCGGGCTCTCGATCACCGACATGGTCTTTAAAGTCGAGAGCGACTGGTAAAGGGTGCGCGGGATAGGCGTGGCCGAAAGCATCAGCAGGTGCACGCCTTTGGCCATGGCCTTAAGCTTTTCCTTGTCTTTAACTCCGAAACGATGCTCTTCGTCAATGATAAGCAGCCCCAGGTTCCGGAGTTTCACATCTTTCTGCAGGAGGCGGTGCGTGCCTATGACGATGTCAAGTTTTCCCCGCGCCAGGTCCTCCAGGATCTTCTTCTGGTCGGAGCGCGTTTCAAAGCGCGAGATAACTCCGATCTTAACGGGGAATTCCCTGAACCGGTTCAGAAAATTATTGAAATGCTGGTCGGCCAGGATCGTGGTAGGCGCCAGGACCACGGCCTGGCGGCCGTTAAAAACCGCGCGCATGGCCGCCCGCATCGCCACCTCGGTCTTGCCGAACCCCACATCGCCCACCACCAGCCTGTTCATGGGGACGGTGGATTCCAGATCGGTCAGGACATCGCGGATGGCGGCCAGTTGGTCCGGAGTTTCCTCGAAAGGAAAAGAGCCGGCGAATTCAGTTTCCAGGCGGCCGGCCTCGGGAAGGGCTATGGTCTTGATCGCCATGCGCTCCGCCTCGACCTTAAGAATATCGTTGGCAAGAGCCTGCACCTCCGCGCGGACGCGGCTTTTAAGCTCGTGCCAGGTCTTCGTGTCCATGTGAGAGAGCTTCGGGACCTTGCCCTCCGAACTGATAAATTTCTGCACCCGGTTGAATTCGTGGAGCGGCACCATCAGCTTGTCGCCGCGGGCGTATTCCATGAGCAGGCAATCCGCGTCCTCGACATTCTCGTTATTGGCGTTGCGGTAATACGCTTTCTTGATGCCGAGATACCTGCCCACGCCGTAGTCTTCATGCACCACAAAGTCGCCGGTTTTAAGGTCCGCCCATTTAAACGCCTTTCCCTTAGGCCTTGCGCCCTTCAGGTCTATGCGGTACCTGCGCTGGAAGATCTCGGAAGAGGTCAGCACGGCTATGCGGCCGGGAGCATATAGGAACCCTTCCTGGATGTAGCCGGTCCTGAAATTCACCAGCTCCGCCAGATTTTTTTCCTCAAAAAGGTCCCGCAGCCGGTCGGCTTCGCCCCGGTTTATGCAGAAAAGCGAGACGGCATATCGTTCTTTTTTAAGGCGCCGTATCTCTTTTTCCACCAGAGCCAGGTCGGAATTGAAATTAGCGTTGGGGACCGCCCCGAAGTTGAGGCCGGAGGCGCCGTCGGAGAGGACGGCAAAAGAAAAAATTTCATCCGCGGAGACCTCGGAACCGGCCGGCAGTTCCAACCCCTGGTCCAGGAAAGCCCGCCAGCCCGGACCGGCCAGTTCAAAGAGGGCCGTTTCAAAACCGCTGAAAGAATTGGGCGTGACGGCGGCCCTTTCCATAAAGCCGGAGGTGGCCTGCGTATCTATCTCGAAGGACCTGATGCTTTCCAGCGTATCGGAAAAAAACAGCCTTATAGGCTTCTCGCGGTCCGGAGGAAAATAATCCACCACCGAACCGCGGACCGCGTACTCGCCCCGGTTCTCCACGAAAGGGACGCGCGCGTAGCCGGCCTTCTGAAATCGCGCGGATAATTCGGCTCTGGGATAAACGCCTCCGGGGCTGAACTCAAAGGTCAGGCCGCCGTAGGCGGCGCGGCCCATTATCTTTTCGGCGAGGCCCCCTGGGGTGGCAAGCAGGATAAGGGCCGGACGCGCGCCGCCCTTTTGACTGTAAAGGAATTTAAGGGCCTGGGCGCGCAGGGCCGCGTCCGAACCCCAGAAAAGCGGTTCAAAAACCGGCGGCTGCGCCAGGATCCCCTTAAGAGAGCTGAAAGCGTTGGCGTAATCGGCGAACGCCTCCTCTTCCTTTACCACCAGCAGGAGATCGCCTTTTTTTTCTTCAAGGGCCTTAAGCAGGCACATGGCCCGCGCGCTCACATTAGGCGCGCCCCTGACAGCCTTGATGTCCATAGGTCTCAATTTTACTATAATTAGGACGCGGGGTTTAGGATGGAAGGCCTGGGCAGGAAAAGGAACCCCTTACGGCCTGCCCCGGGGCCTCTCCCCCTATGCGCTTCCCATATGCTGAAATGGATCGAAATAAACCTTAAAACCGTCGGGGACAATGTCCGGGCGGTAAAAAACGTCCTGAAACCCGGCGTCTCCTTCATGGCCGTGGTGAAAGAGGACGGTTACGGACACGGGGCTCCGGAAATTTCAAGGACGGCTCTCGCCAACGGCGCCGATTCCCTGGGAACTCTTACCCTGGAAGAAGCGGCTCTGCTCAGGCGCAAAGGTATAAAAGCGCCCATAACCGCCCTGGCGCCCGCCCCGGCCGCCTCAGCCGCCAAATTCATAGAACTGGCCGTGACGCCGACCGCCGATTCTCTGGAATTTATCAAAGCTTTGGACGCCGCCGCACCCGCGGGACGGAAAACCCATTATCACATCGATCTGGATTCCGGCCTTAAACGCTGGGGCGTGGAACCCGGCGAGCTGCAAGCCTTTTTAAAAGGAACTCTGAAATTTAAAAAAGCGGTTCCAACGGGACTGAGCACCCATATAGCCTACGCCCCCCTGAAGAATATGATAGAAGCAGAGGAAAAACTTTCTTCGTTCAGGAAGTTAGGGGCCTTCGCCGGGGGATCTTATCCCGGCCTGAAACTGCACGCGGCCAACAGCGCCGTACTGTGCGATTTCCCCCACTGGCAGCTGGACATGGTAAGGATAGGCAATCTGATCTACGGCCTTTATCCCTCCAAAGTCTATTTTAAAAAAACAAAAGGGCCGCCCATAAAAGGGCTGAAGCGGCCCTGGGAATTCTACGCGAGGATCATCTCTATAAAGCGGGTCGGTAAAGGGGAATCGCTGGGCTACGCGAGCGACTATGTTTCATGCAAGCCCATGACCATCGCCACCGTCCCCGCCGGCTATGCCGACGGCCTTACTATGGAGCCCTCGGAAAGATCCATTAAAATATCGGCCGGGCAAGCCTATTGGGGGATCGTGAACGGCAGGGAAGCCCCGTTCGTGGGCCGTTCGGCCATAGCGCACACGCTTTTGGACGTCACCGGCATCCCCGGCGTCAAGATAGGAACGCCCGTACTCCTGCCGGTCCGCCGCACCGCCGCATCCGCCAGAATCCCCCGGATATACAAATAAAACGCCAAAGCGTTTTATAGCATATACAGCAACTCCCTGTTTTACCGGACCTTTTTATATACCTTTATACCCACACACAAGAGGGGCCAACGGACCTTGTCGGCTCATGGACTGGCGGCTAGTGCAAAGAAATGTATTGCAGGAGTACACAAACGGGGAATCAGAGCAGGCGGTGGAATGTCAGGCCAGTGAAATTTCCGGAGTCATAATGTTAATTGCCGGAGACTATCGCATTGATAACAGATACACCGCCGACTATTGCCCGGTTGCCGTACAGGTTTTCAAGAACATTCATGACGACTTGAAGCGAAATTCGCAAATGCTCGCGCCCGGACAGGTGCTGTCCGTGTCCGGCAATTTTTCCGCGCACTACCTGCCCGGCGGCCTTTCCAAAACCTACATCTCTTTGTTTGACGCCAAAAACTCAACTGCGGTGAAGGACTTAAAACAAGCACGCCGCTGGAAAATCACCGGGGTCGAGCTTAGCCCTCTCTTGATTGATGGAACGAATGAGATCACCATTCTAACGCTTAAAGATCCCGTTTCATCTTTGGAAATTAAAATACTTCTAAAATCCCGGGGTCTTCACATCTACACTGATGATCTTGAGCGGGCCTTTAACGGAAAAATAAAAGCAACCCCGGAGTAGCGGGGGAATTTTTTCTCCCTCAACTCCCCGCCAACCGCAAGGCGACCCCGCACTATGGGGAGTCGTATTCATGTCCATAGTGCGGGGTATGGTAAAAATTTTTGCGGCAAAAATTTTTAGGGTTGTTCCAGGAGTTTGAGCGCGCTCGCGCCACAGCCGTCGCCGTCGGGCGGCGGCTCCTGGTTCACGCATGCCGTATCGTCGGGCGGACACGCGAACCGCAGGTGAAAATGGTCGCCGTGATGCGCGGCGGGCCTGAGAACATGCAGCACGGCCTTGTTGTTATCGTCCGCGCCGAACAGTTCGCAAAAAAGTTTTTTAACGGCCGGATCAAGGAAGATCCTGGCGACGGCGGTGTTTTCGGCGGCGGCCGCAACGATGCTCCAGTTCCTGCCGGGGTCGAAGCTGGCGCTCACCGCTCCGTCCGCGACGAAATTCTCGTCAAAACCTTCCCTCAGAGGGTCCTGTTCCTGTTCGTCCCGGGCGATCATCGCCGCGTCGGCGTCAAGGCCGTTCTGATGCGACGCATGAAGGGAGATCTTTCCCCCGCCTTCCACGCTTAGATCGCCTATCTGGAGACGCGCCGCGTCCGGGAACGCCACGCTGTATTTAAAACCGATCAGTTCCAGAGCCCGTACAGTTTCTTCCGTGCCGTATCGCCGGTTCCGCGCCCGCTCTATTTTAACAAAGCCCGTCCCTTCAGGCGGCAGGGCCGCGGCGTTCAGAAGACTGCCGGAAGAATACGAGCCCACGGCCTGACTTAAAGAGCTCCGCGGTTCCGGCTCTATGGGCCAGACGGGCACGGGAACAGCAGTATTGCCGCCTGCGGCCGGGTCGAAGCTCCCGAAAACCGGCCAGCCGCCGTCCGCGCGCGCCTGCGCGCGGCAAAACAAGCAGACCAGCAGCCCAAAAAATATTTTCGACGGCATTTTATCGCGCCTTCTGACCGCAGGCAAAAGACCGGGCATAGTAAAAATTTTTAGTTAATGTTCCGCGTCGCAGAAAACCGAAGGTTCGGTCCCTTTGATAAAAGCTTCAAGCAGTTTCTTCTTGCAGGTGGGCAGGGCCAGCTTGCCCGTATCCGGATCTATGGTCACAAAAACAATGCCGTCCGGCACCGGAAAATCCCTTATCGGCTGCTCCTTAAGCACCGTCTCCATGATCTCGGTCCACCAAGGCACGACGGTGCCGCCGCCGGTCCAGTCCTTCATGGGCAGTGAGGTCATGTCGTCATAACCCATCCACGCCCCGGCCGCAAGATCCGGGGTCATGCCGATAAACCACATATCCTTGGAGTCCTGGCTGGTGCCGGTCTTGCCGGCTATGGGCCGTTTCAGGCGGCCGGCGTAAGAGCCCGTGCCGCGCTGGACTACGCCCTTCATCATGTTGACCAGCAGATAAGAGGTCTGCGGCGTGAACATTTCCAGCTCGTCGGGCATGTATTCCTGAAGCACCTTGCCCTGGTTATCCACGACCTTGAGCACCGAAAAAGGCTCCACATGGATGCCGCCGTTGCCGAATGTGGAAAATGCGCTCACCATCTCGATGGGGCTCACCAGAGAAGTGCCCAGGCCTATGGAGGGCACGGCTTCGAGGTTCCGCTTTATGCCCGCCTTGCGCGCCGCCTCCACCACCTGGGTGGGACCTATCCTGGTGACCAGATAGATGGAAGCCAGGTTCCTTGAAAGTTCCAGCGCCCGGCGCAGGGTTATGCTGCCGAGAAACTTCTCGTCGAAATCGCTGGGCACCCAGATCTTGAAATCCTGGCTGCCGACGAAAGGCTGGATGGCCGTGTTGATGGAATACTGATCGGTGGCCCCTTCAAGCAGGCGCCAGTCCTTGCCGTCGTAATAATAGGCCATGGGCGAATCGTCCACGATCGTGGCCGGGGTATAGCCGTTGAGAAGCGCGGACATCCACACGAAAGGCTTGAAAGTGGAGCCGGCCTGCCTGGCGGCCTGAGTCACGCGGTTGAACTTGCTGTCCCGGTAATTCCTGCCTCCTATCATGGCTCGGATGCCGCCGGTCTTCACATCCAGGATCACAAAAGCGCCCTGCAGGGTGCCGGAGGAGATATTGTCGGCGGCCCCATCCTTGCCCGCGCGCGACCTGGCGGAATCGGAATCGTACCTGACCAGATACTTTTCCATGATGTCTTCCGCGGGGATCTGCATGGAAAGGTCCAGGGTGGTGTAGATCTTAAGACCGCCTTTTAAAAGCTGGTCCACGCCGTACTTGGGCTGAAGCTGCTGGCGGATATATTCGACAAAATAAGAGGCGTGGCCTGAGAGGAGGGAGGATTTCTCCACAGGTATGGGTTCGGCATTGGCCTCTTCCATCTCTTTAGCGGTGATATAGTGTTCCGCCAGCATCCGCTCAAGCACCAGGTAGCGCCGGAGCCTGGCCTTTTCCGGGTTGAAAAAAGGGGAAAACCGTTCCGGACTGGGGATAATACCGGCTAACAGGGCGCATTCCGCCAGGTCCATCTCAGGCACATCCTTCCCGAAATAAAGCTTCGCGGCGGACTGCACGCCGTATACCCCGGAACCGAAGTAGATCTGGTTGAGGTAAAGCTGGAGGATCTCCGCCTTGGAAAAGCTGCTCTCTATCTGCAGCGACAGGAAGATCTCCTTGAGCTTGCGGCTGATGGTCTTCTCCGGTTTGAGGAAAATACCGCGAGAGAGCTGCTGCGTGATGGTGGAGCCGCCCTGGGCCGCGCGGGTATGCATCAGGTCCCGCAGCAGCGCGCGCGCTATGCCCTGCGGGGAGATGCCCCAGTGCCTGAAAAAATTCTTATCCTCCATGGCGATAACGGCGTTCTGCATGTCTGTGGGGATGCGGCTCAAAGGCAGGATGGCCCTTTTTTCCACGGAAAACTCTGCCACCACCTGATTATTGATGTCGTAGACATAGGTGGTAAGGGAAGGAGTATATTCGTCCAGCTTGTCCACGGAAGGGATATCGGAAAGGATCTTGCGCATCATCAGCGAGGCGCAAAGGACCGCCGCCGCCGACGCGGCGGCTATGAGATAGATGGTCCTGATCACCAGCGTCCTGGGAGGCAGGCTGTCGATATATGCCAGCCGGTCTTTAACGAACTTCATGCCGTTAATTATATCAAATCTAGAGTTGGCAACTTGCGGGGCAAAATGCTAAATTTAAGTTAATATGCGAATAAAATCCTCCGTACTCCTTCTGTTCGCGGTCTTTATGGCCGCCGCCTGCTCCAAAAAGCATGACAAGGTCATAGCTAAAGTGGGCTCGGAAAAAATAACCGAATCCTATCTCCGGCAAAAACTGGAAGAAATAGCGCCTAACACCCAAAGCTACCTTGCCACCAAGCCCGGCAGGAAGCAGTTCCTGGACATCCTGATAAATGAAAAGCTGATGATCGTGGCCGCCAGAAAAAGCGATACGGCCCGTTCCGAGGATTACAAAAAAAGGGTCGGCATAATGGAAAGCGAGCTCAAGTCCAAGCTTGAGTACTATAAGGACTACATGCTGGCCAAGATGTGGGTGGAGGAACTGCGCCAGGGCGCCATCAAGGTCACGGACGCCGAAGTGGAAGCGTATTACGCCAAATACCCTTATGAGATCGTGGTGGAGCACATAGTGACGCCGACCTATGAGGAAGCGGAAACCCTGATAAAAAAGATCAAGGCCGGAGCTGATTTCGCCAGGACCGCCAAAGAAAACTCCATGGACAAGGACAATGTACGGCTGCCGCAGGTAATGTTCGGCGAATTTATGCCGGAGCTGGAGGAGATGGCCTTTAAAATGCGCCCGGGCGAGATCCAGGGCGTGGTAAAGACGGGGCTGGGCTACCATATCCTTAAAAAGATCTCGCAGACAAAAACCGATTTCGCCCAGGTGAAAGAGCGGGTGCGCCGCATAGTCGAAAAGAAAAAATTCGACGCCTATCTCGCCAAATTCCAGACACAAACCAAAGTGGAGGTCCTAGATGAAAATTATAAATAAGATCCCCGCGCTGGCGCTTGCCGCCGCGCTGGCCCCGCAGCTGAACGCCGCGGTCATGGATGAACTGGCCGCCAAGGTCAATAATGAGCCGGTAATGATGTCCGAATACAATAAGACCAAGGACATGCTGATCGAGCAGTACCGCGCGGCGATGCCGGACTTTTTCAAAGCCAAGGACGCAAAGGAACAGATAGAGAAGGCGGCCATGGACAAACTGGTGGACGAGGCCCTGCTGAGACAGAAGGCCGAGAGCATGAAGATCAAGGTCTACGACCGGGAGCTGGACCTGGGCGTGGCCGAGGTCAAGAAACGCTTTTCCCACGACGAGAACAACGCGCCGCTCAGCGAAGCGGCCGCCGAAGAAGCGTTCGCGGGCGAGCTTAAAAAGGAAGGCCTGACGCCCGAACAATTCCGCGAGCGGATCAAGAAACAGTTGATGGTACGCAAACTGGTGGAAGACAGCATCCGTTCCAAGGCCGCCCTGCCCAAAGAGGAAGAGGTTAAAAGCTACTTTGAGAAGATAAAAGCCGCCGTGAACGGCGACAAAGCCGTCTTCGCCGGACTGGAGGAGGAAGCGGTACAGGACCTCACCGCGGTGGCGCAGCGCTTCAAGGAATTTACGGCTGAAAGGGTCCGGGTCCGCCACATTCTGTTCAGATTCGAAGAGAACGCCCCCCTCACCGAAAAGAACAAGGCCCTTAAAAAGGCCGAAGAGGTAAAAAAAGAACTGGACGCCGGCGCCGATTTTGAGGAAGCGGCGCTGAAATATTCCGATGATAAGGAAAGCGCCCAGAAGAACGGGGACCTTGGTTATGTCGTCAGGGGCATGCTTCCCAAGGAAATCGATGAAAAAGCCTTCGTACTCGCGCTCGGGGAGGTCTCAAAACCGATCAGCACGCAGTTCGGCTACCATCTGATCCGCGTGGACGAGAAACGCATCGCCCAGAAACTGAGGTACGAGGCTGTAAAGGACGACCTGGAACAGCTGCTTACGCAGGCCAATTTCGGCAAGGAGCTCGCGGCCTATCTTAAGGACCTGCGCAAGACCGCCAAGATAGAGAATTTCATGACCGAAAAGAAGTAATCCCACGGAAAAACGCATAAAACGGGACAGGTCTGGAGCCTGTCCTGTTTTATTTAGGGAACGCGGCACAAATATGGCGAACGCAAAAATATTAATTACGGCGGGAGACCCTCTCGGGATAGGGCCGGAAATAACGGTTAAAGCCCTGCGCTCCACGGCTGCGGACGGGGCGGACCTCACCGTGCTGGGAGACACGGGCGCGCTTAAAGCGGCCGGCTTCAGGCCCGGCCGCGCGGCTTTTATTCCGGTCGACGCCGCCGGCCTCGACTTTAAAAAACGCGGTCCGAACGCCGCCGCGGGACTGGCCTCTTTCAAAGCCGTGCAGCTCGCGCTCAAACTTATCAAGCGCGGCGGTTTCAGCGCTCTGGTCACGGCCCCGGTTTCAAAGGAAGCCTGGGCGCTCGCCGGCATACCACACACCGGGCATACGGAGCTTTTCCGGTCCGCCACCGGCAGGGAGCCCCTCATGGGATTTACCGCGGGAAAGGTCCGGCTTGCCCTGGTGACCGAACATCTTTCCATAAAGCGCGTTCCCGGGAGCATAACCATCGCGCTGGTCATGCGAAAAGCGCTGCTTTTTGCCGGCGCCCTGAAGGCGGCGGGAACGCGGAACCCCGCCATAACGCTGGCGGCCCTTAATCCGCACGCGGGCGACGGCGGCCTTCTGGGCATCGAGGAACTGACAGTCCTTAAACCCGCCGTTTCCCGGCTGCGCGCCCGGGGCCTGGACATAAAAGGTCCGTTGCCGGCGGACGCGGCCTGGCGGGAGCACCTAAGCGGCCTTTCGGACGGACTGCTGTGCCTTTATCACGACCAGGCGCTGGTCCCGCTCAAAATAATTCCCGGCGCCGCGCGGACCGTGCACCGGACCTGGGGGCTGCCTTTTATCCGCACCTCTCCAGCGCACGGCACGGCTTTCGATATAGCCGGCAGGGATCCGGCCGACGCGGCGGGAATGAAGGAAGCCGTAAAAGCGGCGGCGGAACGGCAAAGACCGCACGGCTGTCTAAAAAGAATATAAGGAAACGGCAGGTCTGCAAGTCCGCGGGGCCTGCCGACGGGGTTGGCTTCCGGGGCCGGGTCGGCCAGCGCGGCCGCCCTTATCCTCGCCCTCCTGAATGCAAAAGTCGGGCTCCGGATGCCCCTACAGCCAATCCCCGTCGTCACCCGCTCCAATTAATTCACCTGCCGCATACTCAATATTTAACATGACCCCGCCCTGGAATTATGATGAAGCACAATTAGCCCACCCGGTGGTTTCTGCAACCTGACAAAAACAACTGTTAAAGCTGCCCTGAGGAAATCTAAGGAAACGGCAGGCCCGCGTGTTCGCGGGGCCTGCCGGGGGGTAAAAATTTTTGTCGCAAAAATTTTTAATTATTTAGCCAGGCGGAACCCGATATAAATACTGCTTGCGCTCCGGGAATCGATGTGGCCGCGGAAATCGGTCCGCAGATATTCATCGTCGCTGGCGGCGAAAGAATTGCCGCGCATCACCCGTTCGCCGCCGGTCCCGTCATCCAGAGCAGACAGTCCTATGCCGCCGGTCCTGACGGCTACAACCTCGTAGTACGCATCCCTCAGCAACTGCCATACATTCCCCGCCATATCGCACAAACCCTGCTCGGTGTTCCCGGCGGGTTTTGAACATACGGGCATAGTGCCGTTAAGGCTGCCGTTGACGCCCAACTCAGGACCGTCCACCACCACCTTATCCGGAGTAACGGGATCGTTGCCCCAGGGGTATTTATTATCTTTCCCTCCGCTTTTGGCCGCATATTCCCATTCGGCTTCGGTAGGCAGCCTGCCGCCCGCGAACTTCGCATAATCTTCCATCTGGGACGCTTCCAGACAGTTGACCGGATATTTCTGACGATGCGGAATATTCCAGTTACAGTTGGGATTATCGCTGGAATTCCTCGGCTCCGTGCACTTGCCCCGGGCCAGGCACATCGCGTATTGCTCCACGGTTACGGCCGTCTTCGCCATTTTAAAAGCCGGGATGATCTCATGCACCGGCTTGGCGTCGTTCGAACCTGGGGCTCCCGTTTCGGTCCCTATCTTAAGAGATCCGCCGGGAATAGCCACCCATTCTATCGGTTGGGCTTGCGCGGCATAGGCGGCGACATCCGGCTTAAAAACGGCCGTTGAGCACGAGATCGGAGTTTGAGCGGGTCCGGCGGCGTACGCGCCGCCGGCCAGGCCCAGAATAACCGCCGTCACAAGGATTTTCTTCATAAGATTCTCTCCAACCACGCACTGCCGTCATGTCTTTTGACAGCTTCTATATTTACAGCGCGCCGGCCTTAATAAGAAGCTCAAAACCTCCGATACTACTTAAGTCAGTGATTCCTCGCATCATTAGTGACAAAGTACCTAAGCGCCGGGACTATGACCAGGAGCCTGGGGTCCAGTTTCCCGGACTGGCCGGGGACCACGAAATCAGGTTCGGAGATCTCTATCTGCCATTCCGGATTAACGATGAGATGGGCCACCTCTATCCAGGCCGTCTCACCTTTTTTACTTTTCGGATCGGGCCTTTGTATCGTGAAGTCGGTACCGGTGGAATCTCCGCTTTTAACACACCTGGCTATATATTTCCCGTCTTTATCATAGATCGAGTAAACGGAGAAAAAATCGTCTATGCCGTCAAGATCTTTGGATAAGGACTTGGCAATATCCAGCGAGATATCGGAATGGAATGTGCCTATCCGCTGGCTGAACGGGGTGACGGACTCATCAACAGTGATGGAGCGGGCGGCCCAGGCGGTCAGGTCTATGTAAGCATAGGAGATAGGGTTGCCGTCGGGATCGTTAAAGTAAACCGACATACGCGGCCTATCAGTCCATCTGGTCACAAAGTGCCTAAAGCCCCCGAGTTCCCTGTGTATGCTTCCGAGATCAGCATTATTGTCGTCTTTTACCTGCAACATCGTACTGTCGTTGCCTATGATCTGACCGTTCACGGTCCCCACCGGGATCAACGAAGTTTTTTCCGGCAACATAAAAAGAGCGGCACTCGGCTGCGGTACCGGAGCCACCTCTATTTGCGTTGCGGATTCCACCGCGGCTGAGCTGTCCGCGTCGGAAGGCCAATCGGCCTGCTGCGCGAAAGAAGCGGCGACGCCGGTAAAACAAATCATGCTGAAGATCGCCAACACTTTTTTGCTGTTCATAACAATTCCTCCCTGGGTTCCTCTCCCGGCGCTCTTAAGTCGTTCCGCCGGAGATAACATACTCCCATCCATATCTAAAGTCTAGCAGTCCGCCGTAAAGCGCGGCTGAGTCTTTAGGACTATTCTTGCCGGTCTTTTGCCGGTCTTTTTATAGGCCCTTCGGTTCACGGCTGTCTATAAACTTTTATTCGAGAATAGGAATCACACAACTTCCGGAGGTATCCGCAGATTACGCAGATTTTCGCAGATTAGGAACGGAATACTAAGGAGAATCATGGATATACAGGATGGACAGGATATGAGCAAAAGGAAGGTAACATTGCCCTTTAGGGCGGGGATGGCAGGAATCGATGCCGGCATGGAGCCCGGCCGGCGGCAGCCGGGCGGGCTAGGAGCCTGTCCGACATAAGGTTTTTAAGGCGAAATTGACGGTTTTGAAGCCGAGCCGAAGTTGCGCGAAACGCGCAGGCTCCAATGAACCTGTAAGTTTCGCGCAACAAAGGTGCAGGC
>JBAYJD010000055.1:0-18226 GCA_041665305.1 Elusimicrobiales bacterium | reverse complement strand
GCTCAGGCGGAAGTAGTGTCCGTAGTAAACCTCTGGTAGCGTAGTCCACTCGGCGCTTGCGTAAGCCTCGGCTTGCGCGACGGCCCGTCAGCCCCACACCCCCGGCATCCCGCTCCAGTTATTCACCTGCCGCATACTCAATATTCAATGTGATCCCACCCTGAAATTATGATGAAGCACAATTAGCCCGCCCGGTGGTTTCTGCAACCTGACAACAACAAGGCTGAGGTCGATGCTGTCCCGTAAATCCTTAATGCGAAAACATGTCGCCTGATTTTTCTTAGACACGCCTGCTGCAGCACGGCTGTCGGAAATTTTGGGCTTAAGTGCCCAGATGTGAGTAGGTCTTTTGCTTCATGCGGATGTTGACGCGAGATACTACATTATAAACTAGGAGTCGCGGGATATCTATGGAGGAAATAATGAAAAAAGTTTTACTGACACTGGTTGTGATGGGAATGGCCTGCGGAGCATATACCGCTGAGTTCAGCGATCTGACGGTGAAGGCTGCCGACCTGAAAACCATGGCGGCTGTTTCTAAGGGTTATGTGGAGCCCGCGGAGCCTGTCAAACCGATAGAGTGGGTTTCCATCAGCGGCGGGAGGTTCACGATGGGGACCACCAGTAGGGGACAAGGTTTTGAAGACGCCAAGCCTGTTCACAAGGTCGCCATCAAAACCTTTGAGATGTCCAAGACGGATGTGACGGTCGCGCAATACGCTGAGTGCGTGACCAAAGGCGTGTGTACGGAACCGGCTACCGGCGGCTATTGCAACTGGGGTAAACCTGGCCGTCAGCTTCACCCGGTCAACTGCGTGGACTGGGACCAGGCGACTCAGTATGCCAAGTTCAAGGGGGCAAGACTGCCCAGCGAGTCCGAGTGGGAATATGCGGCAACCAGCGGCGGTAAGAAACAGAAATACCCTTGGGGCAATGCTGAACCGGCCTGTGACAAGGCCGTGATGTACGGCAATGGCGGTTATGGTTGCGGTGCGAACGGTACGATGCCGGTGTGTTCAAAGACTGCCGGTAATACCGCGCAGGGTTTGTGCGATATGGCGGGGAATGTCTGGCAGTGGGTGCAGGATAAATACCAGGATTCTTACAAAGGCATACCTTCTGACGGCAGTGCGTTTGAGGGGGCGGGCTCCGACCGGGTGATACGTGGCGGCTCCTTCAGCCTCAATGTCGCCAGTCGCCTGCGGGCCGATTACCGCAGCAACAACGGCCCTGGCGACCGCGACGACGACATCGGGTTCCGCCTTGCGAGGTAAGTGTTGTTGACCCTTGGACACTTGAACTCTCGGCCCTTGGGCCTGAATCTGTCGCAGTAAATTAGTTTGCGGTCCGGGTGCGTGCGTAAGCCGCGCCCGGGGAGCGGTCGTTTGAAGAGCATAGCTGAGTTGTGGACCAAAAGCACGGCTGTCCCGAACTTTTAAGGAAACGGCAGGTCTGCGAGTTCGCGGGCGTGCCGGGGGCATGGAGCTGCCGGGCACGCTATCGTCCACACCGTGGACGCGCTCCCGCCAGTGTAGCGTCTCGCAAATGGCTTTACTTTTGAAGGCTCAGATTTGAGCCGGATGTAAGGCGCGATGACGATACCATACTACATGTATGTTGAGGAAGAGCAACGAAACAACCGGCCAAAGATGAGCCTCCCCCTGGGGGCTGGCCGCTTTTGGGCTTCAACTGCGTCGCGAATCGCTTACATAGCCATGCTATGCCGCGCTCTTCGCTCCTTGTTTCGCTCCAAAACTCGGCCAGTCAAAAGTAAAGCCATTTGCGAGACGCTACACTAGGTCCGGCGCTTACGCAAGCCTCACCCTGCGCGACGGCCCGTCAGCCCCACACCCCCGGCATCCCGCTCCAGTTATTCACCTGCCGCGTACTTAATATTTAACATAATCCCGCCCTGGAATTATGATGAAGCACAATTAGCCCGCCCGGTGGTTTCTGCAACCTGACAAAAATAGTTGTTAATGTTGTCACAGAAAAATTTAAGGAAACGGCAGGTTGCGAGTTCGCGGGCGTGCCCGGGGCATGGGTCTGTCGGGCACACTTGCAGCCACTCCGGCCTATTAGGGTCCTGGACCGAAAGACCTATATCGATATAGGTCTTTCGGCCCTGTCCTATATTCTGCGTTAGCATAGACTATACCCGGTCAGTCCAACGCATGGATAAAGGAACGAACTAATGCTTAAAACAAAAGTGCTGTTCTCTAACGCCGTAGTGTTGTCCGCCTTCGTATGTATTTTCAGCGCCTCGGGCCGCCTGGCCGCGCAGGCCTCACCCCGCAGTGAAATAAAAAACGCTTCCGCAGTCGAACTCCTTGCCGAGATAAATCCTTCACCGGACCTGGTGAAAGAGATCGCCTCAAAGAAAATCGCCGCCGCGCATCCGGTTGCAGGTACCGTAAAGCTGATAGCGCCCGGCAGCGACCTTGCCCCCAAAGTGGAGGACCCTGCCAGGGTGGACGCGATCCTTAAGTTGGTCAGCGATATTTTTTTCGGAGAACCGCTGCCTTACTCACAGGACGGCGCCATCTTTACCAACAGGGAAGGAATACTGCCGGAGCAGCCCCGCGATTTCTACAAGGAGTACACGCTCCTGACAGGCGACGCCCCGCACTCTGTAGTCATCGGCGGCCAGGCCTACCAGGTCGCGCCCGACCTGAGCGCCCGCGGCTCGGAACGCGTGATAATCGGCGGCGGAGAGTTCCTGTATTATACTCCGGACCATTACAAAACTTTTATCCAGTTGACCGTGATAGAATAACCCGAAACTCTTTTCGGACGGGGGGGTTCCGGGTCCGGGCGGCGCAAAACATGAAATACGATCCAGCCATTGCCGGCGGCGCGGAAGTTTTTTTGGAACTGGGAGGCCGTGACCTTGGAGCGGAGGAAATAGCAAAAATATTCTCTCCGCTCGGTTTTTTGACGGTCCGGCTGGACGGCGCCGGGATCAAAAATAAAGCGGCCCTGTTGTCCGCGCTGGCCGCCGGCTTTAGCTTTCCCGCCTACTTCGGCCATAACTGGGACGCGCTGCTGGATTGCCTGCGCTCCCTGCCCAATGTCGTAAAAGCCGGCGGTTACGCGGTCATCATAGAAAGGTCCGGCCTGCTCCTGGCGGAGTCCCCGTCGGAACTGGGAAATTTCAGGGAAATAACCGAGTCCGCCGCCGAATTCCTGGCGGAAAAGTATAAACTCCGCCTTAAGGTTATAATGCTATGACCGGATTTGAAAAGATCCGTTCCACGGGCGTTGATTTATCCGCCGTCCTTGTTTTTCTCACGGGCGCGGCCGGTTTTGCCCAGGCCGCTGAAACGGTGCATTTCAACACCGCCGACGGCTGCCGCCTGGAAGCTTTTTACCAGGCGCCCTCGACCGGCTCGTTCGTGTTCGTGAACGCCCACGGCCTGGGCTCCGGTAAAAATGAGTGGCGGGTCCTGGAGACCGAACTGAAAAAAAAGGGTTACGGGTATCTGTCGCTGGATTTCAGGGGACATGGCGGAAGCCGGGAATGCGGCGGGGCTCCGGCGGATTACAGGACCTTCGACGCTGCCGCCTGGAGCTCCCTGTCCGGCGATCTAAGAGCGTCCGCCGATTTTTTGAAGGAGAAGGGCGTCCCGGCCGGGAAATTGCTGCTTTGCGGCGCCAGCATAGGCGCGAACCTTTCGCTCAAGGCCGTCGCGGAAGGGTTGAGACCGGCCGGCGTCATCCTGCTTTCCCCCGGACTTGTTTACGCCGGCGTCGGCGCCGAAGAATCTTTTCGGGCCTGGCCGTGGGTCCCGGTGTTCATCGCCGCTTCCCGGAACGACGATTATTCCTGGCGTAGTTCCGGTTATCTGACGGCCAGGGCCGGCGTCGCCGGCATCAGCGCGGTTTTTCGCGCCGGCGCCGGGGGGCACGGCGTGAACATGCTGACCGCGGAAGAGCGGCCCGGCATGATAGGCGCCATCCTGAACTGGGCGGAGCGGATCGGCATGGGGAAAACTGGGAGCGGAAAACATAAGGTTCCCCGCTGAAAACCGGGGACTGTCCCTCATCCTTCCCGGCCGCGGCCGGCTGGCCCGGGTTCCGCGGGTTTGTATGGGCACGGGTAAATAAATATAATTGTACACATGAGCGTTTCAAAAACCGCCGTCCTGGTGCTTGGCGCAGCGGGCAGGATGGGCGTTAAGATAGTGGAAAAGGTTCGGGAAAATCCGCATTGCGTCCTTTCCGGCGCTTTGGACCTGAAATCGCCGGTGGGCGCGGACCCCAGGCGCGTCCTGGAGGCCTCCGTAGGCGCCGCCGCGGTAGTGATAGATTTCACCACCCCTGAGGCCGGCGTAGTGCACGCCGGGCTGTGCGCC
Organism: Elusimicrobiales bacterium; assembly: GCA_041665305.1. Classification (GTDB taxonomy): domain Bacteria; phylum Elusimicrobiota; class Elusimicrobia; order Elusimicrobiales; family UBA9959; genus YA12-FULL-51-18. The sequence goes on along the minus strand of JBAYJD010000055.1, from coordinate 13,871 downwards.
GGATCTAAAAAACCGCTGGTCATAGGTACAACCGGTTTTGACGCCGGGCAGTTGGCGCGGTTAAAGGAGTTTTCAGGTTCCGCGCCTATCTTTCTGTCGCCCAACATGAGCCCCGCCGTAAATCTGACCATAGCCGTGGCCCGTCTGATGGCGGCCAAACTTCCGGATTTTGATGTGCGCATAAGCGAAACCCACCACAGATCAAAAAAAGACTCGCCCTCCGGCACCGCCCTTAAATACCAGGCGGTTATAAAGGAAGTCCACCCGGGAGAGGTCCCGGTCGTAAGCGTGCGCGCCGGGGATATAGTGGGCGAGCATACCGTCCTCTATGCCGGTCCCTGCGAACGGGTGGAACTCACGCACCGCGCCCACTCCAGGGAGGTCTTCGCCGAGGGCGCCGTGCGCGCCGCCCTCTGGCTTAAAGACCGGAAGCCGGGGCTCTACGATTATTTCGATCTATTGGGCCTTAAATCCGGTATATAAAGGATATATATGAACCCCATCGAATTATTCAACTGGCTGCTGTTCTCGGTGCTCGGTCTCGCCGCGGGCGCGGTCGTTATCGCCTACTTTAAAAGTTATTCCATCATCCAGCCTCCGAAGCGGCGCACGCCCGTGACCCAGCATCCCGACCAGTACAGCCTGGCTTACGAAACCATAAGTTTTACCACGGCCGATGGGCTGGCGCTTAAAGGCTGGTTCATTCCGGCTGCGGGCGGGGAAACGGAGAAGACCATCATCCTCTGCCACGGCTGGGGCGTGAACCGGGGAGATCTGCTGCGCGACACCCATTTTTTGGCGGAGAGGGGTTTCAACCTTTTTTATTTCGATTTCCGGGCCTCCGGCGAAAGCGGCGGCGCGCTGTCCAGCGTCGGCTATCTTGAGACTCGCGATTTCGACGCAGCCTACGACTTCCTGAAAACGCATCGCCCGCACGCGATGGCGCAGGCGGGGGTGTTCGGCTCTTCCATGGGCGGGTCGGTGGCCATTTTCGCGGCCGCAAAATACCCGGAACTGAAATGCCTCATGGCCGAAAACACCTTCCTCTCCTATCGGCGGGTGATCGCCAACTGGAGCTGGCTGCGCACCAAAGTCCCCTATTTTCCTATGGTGCCGCTGACGCTGGCTTTCGTCAAAATGAAACTGGGCGCCGACCCCGAACCGTTCAGCCCCGCGCATAATATCGACAAGGTCAAAGCTCCGGTGATGTTCATTAACGGGGATCAGGACGATATCGTGCCGCTCCAGGACGCGGAAACCCTCTACGGCATGTGCAAGTCCGAGAAAAAACAAATGTGGGTGATAACCGGGGCTTCGCACGGCAAATGCGCCGAAGTCGGCGGCGAGATCTATAAGAACAAAGTCACGCAATTCTTCACCGAGAATCTTTAACCTGGTTTCAGTTGAAAGAACGGATAAAATCCGCCTGGGGGGGCGGCTGTGTCTTTGATCCATTTATTCAGACGGTGCAATCAGAAATGCGCGTTCTGCTCCTATCCCGCCGAAGCGAAGGCTGAAAGCGGGACGGGCCTACGGTCCTGGCTTAAAGAGATAGCGGCGATGGAACCCGGCTTGGTCCAGATCTCCGGCGGCGAGCCCCTGCTGGCGGACCTGGGCGACCTCGTTAAAGTCATAGCGTTCTGCGCCAGGACCGGCCGGGTGGTGGAACTACAGACCAACGGCGTTATGCTTGCCGCTCTCCCGCCTGAGTCGCTTGGATCGCTGGTGAAGGCGCTGGACACCGCAAACGGCTATTTGAATTTTAATTTCCCCGCACATAATGCCGTTCTGGACCTTAAGACCACGGGATTAGCAGGCGCTTTTGCCGCGCGGACCAAAGCGGTAAAAGATCTTCTGGCGCTAGGCGCAAAGCTTCGGCTGACCCATGTCGTCTCCTCCCTTAATTATAAGGAAACCGCGTCGTTCGCCTCTTTTGCGGCCGCTACTTTTAAGGGCCGGGTCCGGCTGCAGTTCAGCTTTATCAAAGGAATAGGCCGGGCCGAAGGCTCCCGCTTCATCCCGGAATATCGCGCGGCGGCGCCGTATCTGCTGAAAGCCCTGGATCTTTGCGCCGGGAAGGGGCTTAAATGCGAAGTGGACCATATCCCGCCCTGCTTTCTGGGCAGGCATCATGGCCGGAGCGTGGATCTGGCGAAGATGTCGGCCGGCATGAAAGGGCCGCACCTGACGGAAAAGAAAAAAGTGTCCGGGTGTAAAGGCTGCGGGTTCTTTGAATTATGCCCCGGTCCCAGAAAGGATTATATCGCCGTCCATCCCGCATTTTCGCCGCCGGCGGGCCTTAAGGCGGCCGCGAAAGCGCGGGGCGGGAAATAAAATATTGTTTTGCAATATTCTATTTAAAATATGAAAACAAATCCGGTCTTGCCGCTTGCCGGGGAATTCCCTGCGCTCGGCCGCAAATTCGGCGGGCGGAAAATGATCTATCTGGACAGCGCGTGTACCGCGCTTAAGTTGCGGCCGGCCGCGGAGGCGCAGAAGGCCTTTTTGCTGGACCTGGGCGGCTGCGGCGGCAGCCGTTCGTCGCACGCCCTGGCCCGCGCCGTCGAAGAAAAATGCTCCGCCGCCAGGGCCGCCGCCGCGGAGTTCACGGGGGCGGCCGGACCCGGGGAGATAATCTTTACCAGCGGCACGACCGAAGCCGCGAATATGTTCGCCGGAGCCTTCCCTTTTACTCCGGCCAGGAACGAGGTTATCCTTTCCCCGCTGGAGCATAACAGCGTCTTTCTTCCCTTTCATGAACTTTCAAAAACCGGGAAAATAAAACTCCGGATCATTCCGCTTAAAGGCCTGAAACCCGATCTGGCGGCTTTCGGCCGGATGCTCGGCAGGCGGACGGCGCTGGTGTGCGCCGCCCGCGCTTCCAATTTTTTCGGCGGCGTTACGGACTTCGGCAGGCTTGCCGCCATGGCGCGCTCGGCCGGCGCCGCCGTATTCTTCGACGACGCTCAGTACGCTCCCACCCACGCCGTGCGGGCCGCGGAATCGGGCGCGGACGCCCTGGCCTTCTCCGGCCACAAGCTGGGGGCTCCCTTCGGTACAGGCGTTCTTTGGGTTAAAAAAGGAACGCTGGCCGGGCTTAAGCCCTTCAAAACCGGCGGCGGCATGGTTAAAAGCGTGGCTCGTTCCGGCCGCGGCTTTAAAGCCGGGTACCTTGACGATTATCAGCGTTTTGAGGCCGGGATCCAGAATTACGCCGGCGCCATAGGCCTGGCGGAGGCTTTCAAGGTTATAAAGGCCGCGGGGCCCGAAGCGGTGCGCGCCCACATGCGTATGCTCCTTCGCCGCGCCTTTTCCGCGCTTTCCGGTTTCAGGAGGATCAGGATACTCGGCGAAGCGGCGGACCTTGAGCGCGGCGCCATGCTTTCCTTCGTGCCCGTAAAGAACGCTTTCGCGCCGGCGGACCTCAATATTTTTTTGAACAGTTATTTTAAAGACCGGTTTTTCGCCGTCCGCACCGGCCGTCATTGCGCGGACCTGGCTTCGCTGATGAGCGGGATAAGAGAGACGGTCCGGATCTCGTTTTTTCTTCATACCTCCAAAAGCGACATAGACGCCTTCGCCGAAGCGCTCGAACAATATTTCTCTTTCCTTAAATAATTCCGCCTGTTTCACAGGCGGAATTATTTAAGGAGCGGGTCGGGCGTTTTTCGCCTGCGGCCCGGTTCCATGATCGCCCGGTAGCTCCATGTCCCCGGCGCCCGCGAACTTGCAGTCCTGCCGTTTCCTTGAAGGCATCCGCAGCCGTCGCTGCGGATGCCCTTAAGTCCTAGCCTGTCCGCACTTAATGCCGGTATTATGAAGGTCATAAGACCCTGTAGGCGCTTCGCTATTTCCGGTATACTCTAATCGCGGGATGCCCGGCAAAACGGCGGGAGAGCCGTCCCGCTTAAAGTTTTACAAGGCGGCCGCCATTAAATACAATGTAAGGAACAGCTCACGGAGGAACAATGGCCCTTACCGAACTTAATACCGCGGTTTTAAAACACAGAAAAGACATGATAGCTTTCGCCAGGGACCTTATCCGCATCCCCAGCTTTTCCATGCAGGAAGGGGCGCTGGTCGAACGCATTCAGAAAGAGATGATCAAGACCGGTTTCGACAGGATCAAGATCGACGCCATGGGCAATATCATCGGCTTTATCGGCCATGGCAAAAAAAAGATCATGATAGACGCCCATCTCGACACCGTCGGCATCGGCGATAAGACCGCCTGGAAAATAGATCCTTTCGCCGGTGTGTTTAAGAACGATACGATTTACGGGCGCGGCGCCACCGATCAGAAATTGTCCATGGTTTCTATGGTGTACGCCGGCAAGCTGATAAAGGAGCTGGACCTGGCGGGAGACTATACCTATATGGCCGTGGGCTCCGTGATGGAGGAAGATTGCGACGGCCTGCCTCTCCTGCATCTTATCAACAAGGAAAAGATCAAACCGGATTTTGTAGTCCTGACCGAACCGACCAACCTGGCCGTTTATCGCGGACACCGCGGGCGCATGGAAATAAAAGTGGTCACGAAGGGCCGCTCCTGCCACGCTTCCGCGCCCGAGCGCGGGGATAACGCCGTGGTGAAGATGGCCTCCGTCATCCGGGAGATCACCGACCTGAACAAAAAGCTTAAGAAAGACAAGTTCCTGGGCAAGGGCACCGTGGCGGTCACTTCCGTGGATTGCAAGACGCCGTCCCTTAACGCCGTGCCGGACGAATGCACCATCTATCTGGACAGGCGTCTGACCCTGGGCGAGACGCTCAGATCCTCGGTGGAAGAAATAAAGCGCCTGCCGGCGGTTAAAAAGGCCGGGGCGAAAGTGGAAGTGCTTTATTACGACGCCAGGGCCTGGACGGGGCTGAAAGTCGGACAGGAAAAATATTTCCCTACCTGGGTGCTGCCGGAAAACCATAAACTGGTGCAGGCCGGCGTGAAGGCCGGTATCGTGGCGCTCGGCAAAAAGCCGGTGGTGGACAAGTGGGTGTTCTCCACCAACGGCGTGGCTACCGCGGGCCGGCTTAAGATCCCGACCATCGGTTTCGGGCCGTCGGATGAGGTCTACGCCCACACGGTCAACGAGAATATGCCGGTGGACCATCTGGTCAAGGCGGCCGTGTTCTACGCGGCCATAACCCAGTATCTGTAAAGCGGCGGCCGGCGGAGAGCGGCCGGGCTTGTTTAAAAGATCGGCGTCGTTCGCTGAAAAAACAGCAAGGAAGATAATTATGATAGACCTGAGACCCGAGCATCTTAAAAAAATAAAACGGATCCTGGCGGGCAATGTGCCGGAATGCGAAGTGTTGTGCTATGGTTCACGGGCGAATGGAACGGCCAAGAAATTCTCCTACCTGGATCTGGCTGTCATGCCGCCCCAGCCGCTCACCCCGACCCGTCTGGAAAAACTTTCCGCGGCTTTCTCCGGGGCCGGTTTCCCGTTCCGCGTGGAGACGGTCGACTGGGCGGTGACCGGTAAGGAATACAGAAGAGAGATCAAAAAAACCGGCCAGGTTATTCAAAAGCCGTCCAGAAAAGCGCTCAAGTCCAAGGGAGCGTGATTTATTAAAAATTTTTATATCCCCCGCCCTTTAGGGCGGGGCCGCCTTGCGGGCAAAAGAACGCCCGCCTTTTGTTAAAAGTGGTAAAATAAACGCTTGGAGCCGTTTAATCTTAGGAGGCGCAACCGTCTATGAAATCAATGTTGAGAGGCAAGGACTGGATAGAAACCGTCGACTGGAGCAGGGAAGAACTTGAAACCGTGCTCGAAGTCGCCAAGTACCTTAAAATAAAATTTTCCCTGGGAGAAGCCCACAGGATCCTTCAGGATAAGACCCTGTTCATGATGTTCTTCGAGCAGTCCACCCGCACCCGCAATTCGACCGAGGCGGCCATGACCCAGCTGGGCGGCCACGCCCACGACCTGACCCCCGACAAGATGCAGATCTCCCACGGCGAAACCCCCAAGGATACCGGCAAGGTGCTTTCCCGCTACGGCCACGGCATCGCCATCCGCAACTGCTTCTACGGCATCGGCAATAACTATATCCGCCAGGTCGCCAAAGAGGCGGAGATCCCGGTGACCAGCCTTCAGTGCGATGTCGACCATCCCTGCCAGTCCATCGCCGATCTTATGACCATGCAGGAAAAATTCGGGCAGAATCTTAAAGGCATGAAGTGCGTGGTCTCCTGGACCTATGCCCCGGCCTACGCCAGGCCGCTTTCGGTGCCCCAGGGCCTTATCACGCTGCTGCCGCGGTTCGGGGTCGATGTGACGCTGGCCTACCCCAAGGAATTCAACCTGATCCCAAGGACCATGGAAGACGCGCAGCGGTTCGCCAAGGATACCGGCGCCAAGTTCAAGGTAACCCATAACATGGATGAGGCCTTTAAGGGCGCACATATCGTTTATCCCAAGTCGTGGGGCTGCCACCAGCACCTGAAGGACATCAATGTCCCCGAGGCCGATAAAAAAGACGCCGGCATGAAGATCCTGGCAAAGTATAAAGACTGGGTTTGCACCGAAAAACGCATGAAGCTGGCCCATAAGGACGCCGTTTACATGCATCCGCTTCCCGCCGACCGCGGCGCCGAAGTGGAAGACGCCGTGATAGACGGGCCGCAAAGCGTGGTCTTCGACCAGGCCGAGAACCGCCTGCACACGGTAAAAGCCATCCTGGCGCTCATTATGGGCGGCCGGCCGTAAACTCTCAGGTATGAATTAAAGAAACGCCGCGGATCCCGTATCCCGCGGCGTTTTTTACGGTTTTTCGAGCCAGGCCCGGAAGATCGTTTCATTTTTTTTGTTTTTAAGCAGGTGGAAAACGGTCTCAAAAACGCCTTTTAAGATCCGGCAGCGCTCATTGGCCGGCAGATAACCCCACAAACTTTCCTGCGTCCGGTAGTTGTAAACGGGACAGACGCCGCAATAAGGTTTCCAGACGCAGCGCGCGCAGGAGGGCTGCGATTCCAGGCAGGAAGCGGCCGCGCAGGCTTTAACGGTGGCGGAAGAAATAACGCGGGCGTAATCGTCCTTAAAAACGCCGCCGATCCTGAAAAGCTCGTCGCCCTCCCTGGCCAGCATCCGGGCCTCGTCGCAGGTGTAGATGTCGCCGTTAAAATTGTAGGCCAGTTGGCCGAGTCCGGCGCCGCAGGGGGAACGCAGATCGACATATTTGTTGTCCTTGAATCCAAGGACCTTTTTCAGCAGCAGGTACGCGGTTTTCTCCTTCAACAGGATCCCTTTTTTATTTACCGCGATTATCCGCGCCAGGCTTTTCCGGTAAAAATCCGTAAATTCCGCTGCGGTATAGCCCAGCCTGTCCCAGAGCGGGCGCGCGAAGCCGATAGGCGTCAGCGGCCTGATGAAAATGGAGGAAAGTCCCAGCCGGGCATATTCGTCCACGATCTCCCTTTCCCGGCCGAGGGAATGGCGCGAGACCGTCAGGAGGGCGGCGGGCCCGCAGTCCGGATTTTTGCCGTATTTTTCCTGGAAATATTTCAGCCATTTAACCGTCAGGGCGTGCGAATCCCCTCCTGCAAATACGCGGTTCTTATTATGCAGTCCGGCGGGCCCGTCCAGCGAGGCGCAGACCGCGATGTTGTGAGCGATAAGAAAGGCCGCTTTCTCTTCGGTCATAAGGCTGAGGTTGGATACAAGTGAGAACCGTATTTCTTTTGCCGCCGCGCGGGCTTTCCTTTCGCCGTAAAGGACCGCTTCTTGGAGCGCGGCCCAATTTAAAAGCGGTTCGCCGCCCTGGAATTCTATCGTGAGCCCGCCGCCGGGCGCGCTGAGGGCGAAATCCAGGCTTTTACGCAGGGAGCGGAGTCTCATGTCGGTTCCGGACGCCGCGGCGCCGGCCGCGCCCGCCTGGCAGTACAGGCATTTATGGTTGCAGCGGAGCGTTAGCACCAGGATGTGGAGCCCCGGCCCGCGGTCCAGATATGCGTTGGAGAGCCGCCGCTTGGCCGTCTGATCGTCAAAATCCAGCCTGCTCCTGATAAAACCTGTATCCCGGAGCGCGCTTAACGCGGAACTTTCCGGGGGCGGCGCGCCTGTTCTTAAAAAGGTCCGGAACTGCGCCGGGGCCAGGCGCGCGTGCTCTCCCGCGTCGTTGGTGAGCAGGTACTCCCCGCCGAGCTTAGCCCAGTAGATCTGCGGCGGCGCGGTGATCTCCGCCGGTTTTTTAAACGCCATATAAAATATCCTTTTCGCCGCGGGACCCCGGAGACCTTAAGCGCGGTCGGCGGGCGGTTTCTGCCTGGGCATCCACGGATCCGGCGCGAAACAGCCCGCGCCGGAGGCGGCGGCCTGGGCGCGGCTGCCGCCCAGGCATTTAAGCAGGTCGCGGCAGGTCCCGCAGCGGCCGGGCAGGTAATCGAACCCGCCCAGGGTTTTAAGGAATCGGGAGCCCCAGGCTTTCTTAAGGGAGGCGCCCAGTTCCGTGTCTATGTAATAGCTCGGCTTGAAAAAACCGCGCGGGTCGTAAACCAGCCGGGTATGTCCGTCGTCGAAAGCGGCCCCGAGAAAATTTTTTCTTTCAGCGGCGGGGACCAGACACAAGGGGACGGGGTTGGCTATAAGAACGCGCGGCGAAGCGGCTTTAAGCGAAGCGAGGCTCCTGGACAGCCGTTTAAGGTCTTCGGGTCCCGGGCGGAACCCCTCCTTGCCGGCGGCGCCGCCGGCCGTCATGGGCCTGTAAAGTTCCCAGATGCGGGCCTTGATCCTGCCGGCCAGCTTGTAATAGGCGGAAAAATTCTCCAAAAGATCGCTGGAAATGACGGTGCCCAGCCGCAGGACCTTTATGCCTCCCGCTTTTAACGAACGGATATTGTCGAGTTTTTTATGAAAGAGCCCCGGAGTGCGGGTGGCTTCGCTCTCCGTTCTTTCATCGCGGCCCTGCATGGAAACAAGGAGATTGTCGATCAGGGACGCGGCTTGTTTCAGAAGTCGTTGTCCGCCCGCCGCGGCGTTGGTGTTCACCAGAGTGTAAAACCCCAGCTCTTTGGCCTCTTTAAGCGCGGGGAGCAGCTCTTTGCTTAAAAACGGTTCGCCGCCGGTAAAACGGATATTCCTTACCCCCGTCTTTTTTGCCTGGCGCAATACGCCGCAAAGTTCCCTGAAAGACAGCTCCTCGCCGCGCCGCGCGGAGGAGCAGACGCGGCAGTTCAGATTGCACTTTTTGGTCAGTTCTATGACCAGTTCATCCGGCGCGGCCAGCACGGGGGAAAGTTCACCGCGCAGGTCCGTGTAAAAAACGCCGTTCTTTTCCAGGCCCGGGCAGAAGGCGTTAAGACGGCAGGCCGCGCAGGCCGCAACGCGCGCGTAAACCGCTCCGGCCCTTGCGCGGTAAAGCGCATGGTCCCAGGCGTCGGGCATAAAACAAAAAGGGACGCCTTTGAGATAAACCGTAAAAAAAGGTTCCAATCCGTTCAGCGCGCCGTACAGGACTCTGCGGGCTTTTAGCGGGTCCGCCGTTCTCCGGAGCGACAGCTCAACGATGTTGTCTTCGGCATTTATCAAAACCCTTAGTCCGGCCTTTTCCAGCTTGTCCGCGACGGTTCTTATGCAAGCGACCATAAATACTTTCCGTTCCTGAAAGTTCTTTTGACCCGGCCTTTTTTTATCAACGCCTCTCCCGCGGCCAGCACGCTGGAGCCGTCCCGGCAGTTATGGCAAAGCGGAAGGTCGGCGGCGAGGGCGAGCACTTTTGCGGTGGGCGCACCGTTCCCGGTTTTAAGAACTTCAAGAAAGCATTTCTCAGGGCCGCTTAAATAGCCCGGCTCCGGGACGGGGGCGTTTGTTTTAGGCGGTTCTTTCACCGGCCTGAATCCTTTCCAGCCGAAAAGCTCCAGATAATTATGGTCCACGCCCGGGCAGCGGCTTTTGAACAGGCAGGCGGCGCAGACCTTGCCGCGCTCTTTGGCCTTGGAGATGTCGGAATCCAGGTCCCGGTCGGGGCCCGGCGGCGAGGCTACCACCGTGTTGAATTTGTAAAGTTCCGACGCTTCGGTCTCATGTCCGGGAAGAAGGCAGGGAGGCATATTGAGGGCCTTTACGCCCCGCCCGAGCCCGGCGGCCCGGCCCAGGTCCAGGGCTTCGACCATGTGTTTTGAGGCTTCCGGCATGGGGACGCCCAGCGTCCGGAAATTTTTGCGCATATTGCCGACATAGAGCGGATAAATAAGCGTAAAATCGGACACCCCACGGTCCATAAAGAACCGCATGATCCGTGCAAGCCGTTTGTAATTCCGCTTTGTCGCCAGCAGGTTGACTCCGACGGCGAGCTCCAGGGCCAGCATATGGCCGAGGCCGCGCAGGCTTTTTTTAAAAGAGCCCGCAGTGCCGGTCAGGCTGTCATGTATAGCGGCGGTGTCGCCCAGAAAGGTGAATTTGCAAACGGTCAGCCCGGTTTGCGCCAGGCCCCGGCAGAGGGCCGGATCGGAAAGCCTGATGCCGTTGGTTTGCAGCCTTACGATCTTGAAACCCGCTTTGCGGGCGGCGGCCGTAAGCAGGAACAGGTCCGGACGCAGCAGGGCCTCTCCGCCGGAGAAACCGAGCCGTTTATAGCCTTCTTTTTTGGCTGCGCAGATCCGGCGGACCGCCTCTTTCAGGCCCGTTCTTGCCGCGGGATCGAAACCGGCCTGCGAGCAGAACCGGCAGGCCAGATCGCAGTTATGATCAAGGACTATTTCGTAACAGTCTTTGGACATTGCAAAATATCGGGATAATTTGAAAAGATCCCGTCGACACCCATTTTCTGCAGGCGCAGGGCGTCGGTTTTTTTGTTTACGGTATAGACGCAGACCTTGAGCCCCGCCTTGCGGATCAGGGCGACATTAAGCCTGAAAGCGAGCCGCAGGGGGAGATGGAAATTCACCGCCCCCACCGCTTTGGCGCGGAGGATGGCGGGCAGGAGCAGCAGGCTCCTGAGATGCGCGCCCAGATAGCCCAGTTTTATCCCCTTATCCAGAGCCCGCAGCCGTTTCAGGGTCCCGTAATCAAAGCTTGAGAACAAAGCCTTCTCCCGCAGCACCGGACGCGCGCGGATAAATTCCAGCAGCTCCGCTTCCAGTCCCGGATAAACATTCTTATCGTTCTTAAGCTCGAAATTTATCCATTCGGCTTTGGGGCCGATGAGGTCTACGACCTCCGCCAGCAGCGGAACGCGCTCCACGGGAAAGCCGAATTGGTTGCCTACATTTATTTTTTTCAGCGCGGCGTAATTCAGGGCGGCTATCTTCGCGGGATTTCCGGCGGTGCGTTTAAGGTCGTAGTCGTGGTGGACGACCAGTTTGCCGTCCCTGGTCAGGTGGAGATCGAATTCGAAGGCCTTGGAGCCCATTTTCAGGGCCAGTTCAAAAGCGGAAAGCGTGTTCTCCGGCGCGTAGCCTGAAGCGCCGCGATGCGCTATGATCTTCATCAGGAACCTCCCAGGAACATTTCCTTAAGCGGACCGAAAAATTCTTCGTAAAACTCAAAGCCGTACAGTTCGCCCCGGCCGGAACCCGGGCCGTGATAATCGGTCCCGGCCGTGACCAGCAGCCCGTGGGTTTTAGCCAGCTCAAGGAACTCACGGGTAAGGACCTGCGTGTGCGCCGGGTAAAAAGCCTCTATGCCGTCCAGCCCCATCTCTTTCCATTTGGCCAGCTCAAGGATCTTGTAGACGACCCCGGGGTGCGCCAGCACCGCTATGCCGCCGGCGTCCTTGACGGTCTTTATGGCTTCCTCGATATTCGGGCCGAGGGGCGGGGAATAAGCGGGCTTGCCGTAGGCGATATATTTTTCAAAGGCTTTCTGGCGCGTCCTGACGAAACCCTTGCTTTGCATCAGATCCGCTATGTGCGGCCGGCCGTAGGAGCGGCCGGCCGCGGTGTTAAGCTCTTCGAAAGAAATTTCAAGCCCCTGAGCCTTCAGCAAACCGATTATTTTTTTGATCCGTTCCAGGCGCCGGGCGCGGAAGGCCTCCAGCCTGGCCAGGAACACCGGGTCCTTCAGGTTCAGGCCGTAGCCGAGGATATGCAGGTTGTCGTGGAGGCTGGTGCTAAGTTCTATGCCGTAAAGGTACCGGATCCGCAGCTCTTTCAGGCGGGGCTCCAGCTCCTCCCAGCCGTCGCAGATGTCGTGGTCGGTGAGCGAAAAATAGCCGATCCCGGCCCTGGAAACGGCGTCCGCCAGTTCGCGGGGCGGCATCGTGCCGTCGGACCGGCTGGAATGGGAATGAAGGTTAATTAAAAATTTTTGAGGCAAAAATTTTTACCATGCCCAGAACGGACGGGCCATCCATAGCGCGGAAATTGCGGCTGCGCCGTCAGCCGACCACCACTTGTTTCACTTGCGGCACCTCTTCCTTGATCATGCGTTCAACCACGGTTTTAAGCGTCATGGTCGCATGGGGACAGCAGCCGCAGGCGCCGGTAAGCCTTACCGTCACGATGCCGGTCTTTTCGTCGACCCCGGCCAGTTCGACGGATCCGCCGTCAGCCGCCAGCATGGGCTTAATTTTTTCAATAACTTTTTGCACCTGATCTTTCATAAATTTCTCCCTCAACTCCGACACGGAGAGGGACAAACCCCCTTGTCGGGTACGGTAAAATGTCGTTAAAACGATATTTTATTCTGTATAAATTATAGCACGAAGTTTGTAAAATCTTCTCAATGCCTGAAAATTTTAAACCGGAGCTGGGAAGCGGCGATGACGGCCTGACCGGGCTGCCGTCCGGAAAAAGGGTTAAAAAGACCGATCACAGAATAAGGGCGCTTGGCCTGCTGGACGAACTGGGAGCGCTGCTCGGCCTGGCGAAGGTTAAACTGGCGGGCAAAAAAGAAGCCGTGGAACTTTTGAAAACACAGCGAACGCTTTTAAAGGCCGCCGCCCACGCGGCCGGCCTTGATTTTAAAACGGAGCTTAAGAAAGAAACCCGCCGTCTCGAAGCCGGCATGGAACTTCTTGCCGCCGGTGCGAAGCCGCTCCGGGAATTTATACTGCCGGGCCGGACCGAAACCGAGGCGCTCCTGCACCTGTGCCGGGCGAAAGCGCGGCTCTGCGAAGCCGCCCTATGGGAAATAAACTCCACCGCCGCCGCGGTTTATCTGAACCGGCTCTCCGATCATCTGTTCCTGCTGGCCGCGGCGGATGACAAGTAGCACACATTATCTTGCGGTAAAAAGCGGGCCGAAGGAGAAAAAGCCCCCTCTCCCGACTCCGGCACGGGCCTGAGCAAAAACCCCGTGCCGGGTGTAATAAAATGCCGCATGGCGGCATTTTATTCGCATTTGCCCACTTCGGCTATGGCTTCGCTGATCTCGCTGCCCGGGGAGGTCCCAGAGCCTAAACCCATGCTAAGAGCTTCGATCGCTTTCTGTTTCACGGTTTGAGTGGGTGCCCGCTTTACTATTTCAACTATAGCATGCGCCGCCGTTATAGTCGGCTCGGTCTGGTTGGAGTGTATGCCGTTCTTCAGGGACTCGATAGCCTCTACCGCGCAGCCGGCGTCGGAGCCGCATAGTCTTTTCATTTCCACAGCCACGGTCGAAGTGGGTTCCGTCCCAGAGGAGAGCGCCTTTGCGAGTTTCTTGGCCGCCGCCACCCGCACGGCGGAGGACTCGCAGCTGTCGGCTATCGCGATAATGCTTTTTGCGGTGGTGGCCGTCGGCTCATACTGGTTAGAGTGAAGATTTTCACCAGCCGCTTCAATCGCCTTTACGGCGCTGTCCGTGCATGTCTCATCCGCGTAGGCCGACGCCGCGCCCATCGCCAGCATTGAGGTTACCACTATCGATAATACTTTGTTCATTTTTATTTTCTCCTTGACCGAATTATAAATGCCGCCGCAACGGATTACGCCGTCTCAAGCGATAGCATAG
>JBAYJD010000054.1:0-18910 GCA_041665305.1 Elusimicrobiales bacterium | reverse complement strand
GTTTCCGCTCTTTCTTGTTCAACCGCACTTTGTAACTTTTTTGGCTCATGGTTTATCTCCTTTTAGGAAGATACTACCATAATATCAACAACTATTAACAACTTCTTTTACAGGGCACTAGTGTGATACATGTCTTAAAAGACGATAATGTCCCGTATCTGACCACACAATGGGAGATATGGGCATATCCAACACTGTCTGATGATGTAAAAAAACGCATTGAGCATTTGAAAAAGCTGCTTGAAAGTTGAAATGTTGTGCGTTATGTCTTCTTTAGCGTGGCAATATCTGTGTCTGGTTGCAGAAACCACCGGGCGGGATAATAATGCCGTACCTTCATTAAGGGCGGGATCACATTAAATATTAAACTACGATAGGCAAAATTTGCAGCTTATATTGCAGTTTGCATGAAGGGCGGCGGGGTATAATTGGCGGGGTGACAGCTATGGGTGGATCGGGCCGAGGAGGAACCGGCGCGAAGTCGCCGGGCCGGCCGCAGGCCCGATGGGCCCCATAGCTGGCAGGACCCCGAACTTGCAACCCGCCGTTTCCTTAAAAGTTTACAGATAATCCACAAGTGCGGTATAAAAAGTTTTCGGTTTCCGTTTAACCTCCGCGTTCGCTCCTGCCCTCGGCCGCCGCGTCTTCATACAGACGGCACAGCAGATTGGTCACGACCGGCAGCGACATATTAAAACTCACCTGGTCGTACGCCATCCTGGAGAATGCGTTGCAGGCAAGCGGGTTCTCTATAAGATAGATTATCGCCCTGGCGAAGGAGTCGGCGCTGCCCGGCTGCACCAGCAGCCCGTTGCGCTCATGCTCTATATAATCGCTCATGCCGCGCACCCGCGGAACGACGCAGGCCACGCCGGAGGCCTGGGCTTCTATAAGCGACATGGAAAGACCGGGATGGTCGGAAGTTTTAACGAAGATATGAAGCATGGCCATGACTTCCGGGATATCCGTGCGCTCCCAGAGCACATCCACCTTATGGCTTATCCCCAGGTCACGGGCCATGCCCCTGATGCGTTCGTCCTTCAATCCCACCACCATAAAATTAGTGTCCGGCAGAACTTTCAGCACTTCTTTCGCCGTCCTGAAAAAAAAACCCTGCTCCTTTAAAGTTTCATCCATGCTTATGGTCCCGACCTTGTAGGGCCTTTTAAGGAACATGACGGGCTTTATAAGCATGGCGCTTTCCCAGCGGCCTATATTAATACCCGGGGGCACGATAAAGATCTTTTCGGGAGCGATACCGGCGCAGCAAAGATTCTCTTTCGCCGACGGACACGAGGAGATGAAACGGGAGACATAGGGTTCGAACTCCTTGAGACGAAGAAGCGTTTTGCGGCCTCCGAGCCGTATCTGGCTTATAAAGATCTTGGAGGTGGCCGCTATCTTTTTAAGGAGCAGCGTATTGGCGGAGTCCGGGTCGTAAAAATGCACCATGTCATAAGGCGCCCCTTCCATGAAACCCAGTTTGGCGAGGAAAGTCAGCGGATTGACGGGAACATCGTTTTTCACGGCTTCATAATGGAGGTTGCAGTCGCCGGGGCACATTAGAACGACATTGTGTCCCAGCTTGCGGAACTGGACGGCCGTATGCAGCGCCTGGTAGGCCGTTATGTCCCATTTCCTGGAATCCACGATATTCAAGATATTCATTAAGGATTTTCACCGCAAAAAATTCTTACCGTAATAAAACGCTATTTTACAATATTTTATTTATCAGTTCAGGTCCGCGTTCAGCTTCTCAAGTTTCGCCATTTCTTTCCTGGCGTTGTCTATGTAGAACGGGTCCTTGGTCGTCTTCAGGATGGTCTTGTAGATCCGGTACGCGACGCGGTAATTGCCCGCCTTTTTATTAAGGAAGGCGGCCTGCTGGCGGATCATAACTGGGCAGTCGGGCTCCATTATCAGGGACATCAGGAGTTCGGACACTTTCGAGGGATCATGGGCTTTGCTGTACCCTATGGCAGCCAGCAGCTTGACATACTTCCATTCCTTCGGGCGGTAGATCAGAGCTTCGTTCAAAAGGCTGAGCGCCTCATCAGGCCTGGACATATTGAACGCCAGCGAGCCAGCGGCATAAAGGCCCGCGCTGGTGAAGTACGGATCCAACGCCAGCAGGTGTCGGGCCATGGGCAGAAACTCGCGGTATCTGCCGCCGCCGAAACCGGCTTCCAGTTCATGGCGGCCCGTTTCGTCCGGCGGGCGCTCCACCTCAGGGGTGCCGTAATATTGCAGCAGCCTGATATACCACAGGTCCGCCGCCAGCCGCCTGAGCCCCAGGGCCAGCGCCAGGGAATCCTCTACGGCGCTTTGTCCCACCTCCCTGATCCTGTCAGCGGGAGGGAAAGGCGGCGGGTAAGTTAAGAAAGCCCAGGGCCCGGCCATGGCAAGGGCCGCCGCTAACGGGAGCACGAGATACGAAGTCGTCTTCATTTTTGTCAGAACTCTTTTTTGCGGAACAATAAAAGCGAGAACAAATACGGGACCGTCAGCCAAAGCAACAGATAAACGGCGAGGAAACCGGCGGCGGGGGGGGCGGCTGCCGACGCGGCGAGATCGCGCGCGTTAAAGAGCTGAAGGTCGGGAATGGCGTATGCGACGGCCTTAAGCGCCAATCCCGACGCGCCGGAAGACCTGGAGATCAGGAATTGCGCCTCGGAAGTAAAATGGCCCAGGGTCCAGAGGATGCCCATGATTGCGACGGCGGAAACGGTGGAGGTGGCGAAAAGCGAAATGAACAGACCCGCCGAGGTGATGATAAGCAGTTTGCACCAGATAAAAAAAACCGCCTTGGCATAGAACGGCGGCGCCGCGAATCCCCTGGAATAGAGCAGGCTCAGGTGGATAAGCGCCATCACGCCCAGCATGAGGGCCGAAGCCGCGTACAGACCGGCGGCCTTGCCGGCCAGGTAGGCCGGACGGGGAACGGGCCTGGAGAAGACCAGATAGATGGTCTTGGTCCTGATCTCGCGCGTTATGGCGTCGGCCGCAGCCAGGAGCGCGTAGGCCAGCGAGATCAGTTCCATAAGCGCAAGGCCGAGATCGGCGAGCACGCGCGCTTCTTCGTCCACGGCCATCACGCCCGCGAGCAGCGAGGCATAAATGAGGACGCCGGCGAAGATGATAAAAAGGCCGAAAAAGCGGTTCTTGTAATTTTCCAGGAGAGAATACCGGGCTATGCTCCAGGTTGTGGACAGATAATTCATATTTACCGGCTTGGAAGTATTCATAGTTTAACCGTCTGCACGAAGATCTCTTCCAGCCCTCCCCTGGTATTCTCCCATTCCGCCCGCGCGACGACCCTTGCCAGGCGCCCCAGGACCAGGATGAAGACCCGGTCGGTAACCTTTTCAAGCTCCGAGATGCTGTGGGAGGAGAGAAAGACGGTCTTGCCTTCCCCGTTAAGCCGCGAAATGAGGTCCCTGATCTCATGGATGGCCAGCGGATCAAGCCCGCTTACGGGCTCGTCCAGGATCAGCAGCTCCGGGTCGTGGACTATCGCCTGGGCCAGGCCCAGACGCTGCATCATGCCTTTTGAAAATTCGGCGACTTTTTTGGCGGCGTGCGGTTTAAGGCCGACTTTTTCCATGACGACGGCGACGCGGGCGCGGATCGCCGGCCCACTAAGCCCGGAAAGCCCCGCGTAATAGGCCAGCGCCGAACCCGCGGTGTCATAAGGGTAGAAATAAGGAAGCTCGGGCAGGAAACCTATGCGCGACTTCGAGGCGACATCGGAGGGAGGGAGGCCGAAAACGGAGATCGTACCGGCGTCCGGGAACAGAAGTCCCGTCATCAGCTTCATAATGGTGGTCTTGCCGGCGCCGTTAAGGCCCAGCAGCCCCGCTATCTCGCCGCGTTCCAGGTCCAGGCTTAGCCCGCCAAGCGCGGGGACGGAGACTTTCCTGAACAGCCCGGGCCGGCGGTAAATCTTGTCCACGCCTGAGAATGAAACGACCTTTTCCTTCGGGTCCGCCGTCATTTCGCCGCCTTCCGCTCGTCTTTCTTCAATCTTTTCAGTTCCGCCTCTATGTCCGGCAGGGGTATCTTTCCCTGCCGCAGGAACGAAGAGTGGAACTTCCTGAGATCGAAATACTTTTCTTCGGTGCGTTCGTAGTATCTGCGCATGGCCAGGATGCGGTCCATGCCTATGATAAAACTCAGGCTTTCCGTGGGAGCCAGCGAGATCCGGAGCACTTCGGCGCGGGCCCGGCCTTCCGGCATGTAGAAATTATCCTCAAAAAATTTCACGGCGTCGCCGTACGGTATTTTTCCGGTGTGGAGGCCGGCGTCCACGAAAGCCCTTCCGGAACGGAGCGCGCGCACATAGACCCGGAGGAACTTGGACCAGTATGAGGAATAGTAGCCCATCTCTTCGGCCAGGAGCTCGGCGTAGCAGGCCCAGCCGTTGACGACCATGGGCTGGTTGGAGACCCTGCGTATCCGGGAGGGGTTGGCGGCGGCGGCGTAACTGCGCAGGTGCATGCCGGGCATAATGGCAAAAGCGGTCAGCAGTTCTATCTGCGGATAGTTGAAGCCGGAAGCCAGGATCGTTTCCTGCGCGGCGGCGGAGGCCTTTTCGGAGGGGAGGGAAACATACAATTCCGAGACCCTGGCGTCGTCCAGAGCGTACGGCCCTGAATAATAGGCCAAGGGGAGCGCCGCGGTCATGAAGGAGGGCATTTTTTTGATGCCCAGGCGCTGCCTGGGGAACTCTACGACCTGATATTCGTCAAAATGCTGGTAAGACCGGTCCATCTCTTCCTGAAAAGTTTTAAGCACATCGTTCAGCGGCGGATGTTCGCGCGGAAGCTTGTCCAGGACGCCTTTCCAGCCCTTTTCCTTCGCCAGCTGCGCGTCCAGCCCCGACGCTTCTTTCTCCAGGTCCCTGAGCGCGGCCTTACAGCTTTTCCTGGCGTAACTCAGCGCCGAACCCGGAGTGAGGTCCAGATTGTGCCAGCGCTCAAGATAAAAACCGTACGAATATTCGCCCGCGATAAATTCACCGTCGGAATTGGGAAGGATGTCGCTTGTGAGGAAACCGCGGTAACGGATCAGGGCGGTTTTGACCCTGTCCATGGCCTCGTCCACCTGGGTCTTCAGGACGGGATCGTAGCGGGTATAGCCCCGGAACAAAGGGATAAAGTCCGGAATGCCGTTAAGGGCGCCGGAGATCTGCGTCAGCGCCTGCTCGGTCCAGATCTTCGGAGGATGGGAAAGATTGCGCTCGGCTTGTTCAAGGATCTGCGGATACTGCCTGAGGCGCGAAAGGGCGCAGGCCGCGCGCGTGTTATATTCGCCGGATTCCTTGGAAAGAAGCTGGTAAACGGAAAAAAGAGGTTCCAGGTAATATTGCGGCCTGTGCCTGAGAACATCGAGTTTTTCCATTTCATAGATGTCCACTTCCAGCATATGGTCCAGCAAAGCGTAGTCCGTCCGGAGGACCGGAGAGAGCGAGGCTGTCGTTATGTCTTGAAGCTTGGCGCGCAGGTTTTCAAACGCCGTCAATTCCTTTTTTACGCGCTCCTGACTGCGCTGGGTAAGCGTGTCGTCGGCATCGTGGAGGCCCAGGCGGGTGGCGCGCTCCGGGTCGTACATCTGCACCGTGGCCAGATATTGTTCAAAGATCTCGTTGAGCTTGGTGTTCTCCAGGGCGCCGTCCACTTCCTGGGTGGTCAGGGACCCTTCGTAGGCCGCAAGCGGGGGAGCGGCCTGAAAAGCGGCGGCCAGAAGCACGGCGCCGAGAACTATGCGTAACCCCATTTGCACTCCCCTATATAATGTCGTCCCGAGGCTTTTATCGTTTCGCCGGAATGCCCTTTTTTTTCTTCCCGCGGGCCGCTGCGGGGGACTTTTCCAGCGCCAATTCCAGCACCTCGTCCATGGAGGCCACGGGCAGCAGGCGCATTTTATCCTTTATCTCGACAGGGATCTCTTCCAGTTCCTTCAGGTTGACCTTCGGGAACAGCACGGTATTGAGGTCTTCCCTGAAAGAAGCGATGACCTTTTCTTTAAGTCCGCCGATAGCCAGCACCCGGCCGGTCAGCGTCACTTCTCCGGTCATGGACAGCCCCTTCCTGACAGGCCTCCCGGTCAAACGGCTAGCCAGCGCCGACGCCAGCGTTATGCCGGCCGAAGGGCCGTCCTTGGGAATGGCGCCTTCGGGGATATGGATATGGAAATTATGGGACTGGATGTAGGAAGAGGGGGCCAGTTCCCTGGACTTGATATAGGAGAACGCCGCCTGCGCCGACTCCTTCATAACATCGCCCAGTTTGCCGGTCAGGATCAGGTTTCCCTTGCCGGGCATGGCCACCACCTCCACGGCCAGCACTTCTCCGCCGTTCTCGGTCCACGCCAGGCCCGTAGCCAGACCCACGCCGTTGGCGGCGTTCTCTTCGCGCATGAATTTCGGGATGCCGAGATAATCCTGAAGATTGTCCGCGGTCACCCTGACCTCTTTAAGGCCTTTTTCAACCACCAGCGCCGCCGCCCTGCGGCAAAGCGCGGCGAGCTCGCGGGCAAGGTTCCTGACGCCCGCCTCGCGCGTATAACCGCGGATGGCGGCGTCTATGGCGGCGTCGTCTATCTTTACGGAATTTTCCTTAAGGCCGTGCTCCCGGAGCTTCTTGGGGATCAGGAATTTTTTGGCTATCTCGATCTTCTCGTTGTGGGTGTAACCGTTGAAGTCTATGATCTCCATCCTGTCCCGGAGGCTGACCGGAATGCCCCACAAAGTATTGGCCGTGGCTACGAACATGACCTTGGAGATATCGAAGGGCACATCCAGGAAATGGTCGACGAATTCGGTGTTCTGCTCGGGGTCGAGGACCTCCAGCAGCGCCGCCGAGGGGTCGCCGCGCCAGTCGGAGCCCATCTTGTCTATCTCGTCCATGAGGAAGACGGGGTTGTTGCTTTTGGCTTTTTTAATGCTCTGGATGATCCGGCCGGGCATGGACGCCACATAGGTGCGCCTGTGTCCCCGGATCTCCGCCTCGTCGCGCACGCCGCCCAGCGACATCCGCACGAAGTTGCGGCCCATGGCCCTGGCTATGGAACGGGCGATGGAAGTTTTGCCCACGCCCGGAGGGCCGACAAAGCAAAGGATCGGGCCTTTAAGCTTCTCGGTCAGCTTGCAGACCGCCAGATATTCTATCACGCGCTCTTTGGGCTTCTTGAGACCGTAATGATCCTCTTCCAGGACCTTGCGGGCCTGTCCCAGGTCTATGGCGTCCTCCGTCTCGACGGTCCAGGGCAGGCTGATCAGCCAGTCCAGATAAGTGCGGGACACCGTGGTCTCCGGGGAAAAAGGCGTCATCTTGGCGAGCCGCGCCAGCTCTTTCTCGGCGGCCGCTTCGGCCTCCTTGGGCATCTTGACGGCCTTGATCTTTTTCTTCAGTTCGTCCAGCTCTTTGGAAAAATCGTCTTTCTGGTGGAGTTCCTTCTGAATGGCCTTCATCTGCTCGTTCAGATAATACTCTTTCTGCGATTTTTCGATCTGGCCTTTGACCCGGCTGTGGATCTTCTGTTCTATGTCCAGGATCTCTATTTCCTTGGCCAGCAGCCTGATGATCTTCTCCAAGCGCTCCCTGGGATCGCCGGTCTCAAGCACATCCTGCCGGTCGGGGATGTTGAAGATGGAATTGGCGGCGATGGTGTCCGCCAGTTTTGCCGGATCCTCCAGCTGGGCGAGCAGGGCCACCGAATCCAGCGTAATGCGGGTGCCGAGCTTCACATATTCCTCAAAAACCTCCACGGCATGGCGCATCAGCGCTATGATCTCGGGCGTTTTCTCCACCGTCTCGTCGATATATTCCACTTCGGCCATCAGGCAGGCTCTTTCTTTGTCCAGTTCCAGCTTCAGCACCCTGGCGCGCTTGATGCCTTCAAGAAAAACCCTCATGGAGCCGTCGGGCATCTTCAGGGATTGGGGAACCGAGGCCACCACGCCGTAGGCGTAAAGCTCGCCTGGAGAAGGGTCGTTGATGGCGGGTTTTCTCTGGGTGAGCGCCAGGATGAACTTGCCCGCCAGCAGCGCGTTATCTACGGCCGCGACGGATTTGGGCCTGTCGACCGACAAAGGCAGGGCCATGTGGGGAAAAAGCACCACATCGCGGATCGCTATAGTGGGCAGCGTCGTGGGGTAGCTCACGGAAGGGGTCGCGGGAACATCCATTTTAACACTCCATTTTAAAAACAGCTAAGCAGGGCTGCGTAAGCCGCCTGGCCTCCGGGAATACATGTTTCCTGCCCGCGGCCCGGCCGCCCGCGGCGGTTTTACTTCTTCTTGAAATCAAGCACGCCGTCGATCAGGCCGTATGCCTTGGCCTGTTCCGCGGACATGTAATAATTCCTTTCCATATCCGCCCGGAGCCTCTCCGGGGTTTTTTCGCAGTGCTTGGCGAGGATCTCTATCAGGCGGGTCTTGTTTTCCTGCATTTCCTTGCTTTCTATCTCGATATCGGTGGCCTGGCCCGCTATCCCGCCGCCCCAGATGAGCGGCTGGTGGATCATGATACGGGCGTTGGGCAGCGCGTAACGTTTTCCCTTGGAACCGGCCGCCAGCAGGACGGCGCCGAAACTCATGGCCATACCCATACAGATGGTGGAAATGGGAGCCTTGATGAACTGCATCGTGTCGTAGACCGCCAGGCCTGCGGTGACCATGCCGCCGGGGGAATTGATGTAGAGATTGATGTCCCTGTCGTTATCCTCGGCGTCAAGGTACAAAAGCTGCGCGATGACGGTATTGGCCGAGGCGGTGGAAACGGCGCCTTCGGGGTCGCCGATGAATATTATCCTGTCCTTCAGGAGCCGCGAATAAATGTCATAGCCGACCATTGCTCCCTGGTTCCATTTTTCAATGATTGTGGGTATTATCATAAGAGTTCCTCCTGCTGAAAGTCGGGGCGAGGGGGAAGGGTCGGGAACAGCGGCTGGACGCCGAGCCCGGACCCCCGGCCCTTTATTTGCTCTCTTCCCTGATCACGGCCTTGGATTTGACGAAATCCATGGTCTTGTTCTCGACGATAGAGGACATGATATAATCCTTGCGGTTCTCGAACAGTTCCCGCGCCTTCTTTTTTTCCTCCTCGGTGTTGAGCCGCGCCGTGACCTTCTCCAGTTCGGCGTTAAGTTCGGTTTCCGTGGCCGTGATGGATTCCTTCCTGGCGATGTTATGCAGAAGGTAGGTGAGGCTCAGGTTGCGCTCGGCCACGGGTTTCAGCCGGGCCATAAAAGCCTCCTCATGCACTTCCTCGTCCGAGGAAACCTTTTTTTTAAGGATCTCAAAAAGCTCATGGGCCTCTTCGCGGACCAGGGTCGGAGGCAGCTGCATGGGATTGCTCTTTATAAGCGAGTCTTCGATCTGGGTGAGAAGGTCTTTTTCCGTTTTCTCGGTCTCGTTGCGCTCCAGCAGTTTGCGCACATTGGCGCGCAGCTCTTCCTCCGTTTTCACGCCGGCTTCCTTCAGGAAATTTTCGTCTATCGCGGGGACTACCTTCTCCTTTATCTCCGCCACGGTCGCCTTAAAGCTCATCTTCTTATCGCCGAAAGAGGACCCGAATTCGCGGGTCTCGCCTTTCCTGGCGCCGACGATGTTCTCGGCCAGGCCGGCGATGGTCTGGGGGCTGGACATGTCTACTATCTCTCCGTTGACGTCCGCTCCCGCGATCTTGACGCCGTTCTCGTAGGACTCGTAGTTGACGATGACAAAATGGGTCTTTTCAACGGGCTTGCCGTCCTCCACAGGTTTGAGATAGGCGTTATAATCGCGCACTTGCCCGATATATTTGGACACATCCTCGTCCGTTACCTTTTTGGCCCTGCGGACGGCCGCGATCTTTTCGTAGCCTTTAGGGTCCACCTGGGGATTGCACTCAAGCTGGACTTCGAAATAGAGCTTTTTGTCCGGTTCGTAGGCGACATTGCGCATTATGGGAGTGACCACGGGCATCACCTTGTCGGCCTTGAGGATCTCCGGCATGGCGGCCTTGGCCGTGAGATCGAGGACCTCATCCTTGACCATGGAGGGGAACTGCGCCTTGATCATGGCCAGCGGGACCTTGCCGGTCCGAAACCCCGGGATGGTAACGACGGCCTGCAAACGAACAAGGGCCGCTGCGGTAGCCTCTTTGAGATTGTCGGACTCCACATTAACGCCGAAAACATGGACGCAGCCTTCCTGCTTTATCTTTTTTATCTTGTCGCCGAAACTGAGAGTTAAGTTCATTGATCCTCCAATAGATGCCATGACCGGATTTCTTAAAATTTTTACCGCAAAGCTGAAATGCCGCTTGCGGCATGTTATTCCCAGGCCTGTAATGTCGAGACGGGGACTCGAACCCCGATGGGAGTGACCCCACATGGTCCTAAGCCATGCGCGTCTACCAGTTCCGCCATCTCGACCGGATCCTTCCTGTAAAGAACAACCCTGCCGGAGCAAAAAAAACGAGTAATGAGTAAGTAACGAGGATAACCCTGATTACCCGCTACCGGCTACCCATTACTCTGGCCCGAAAGCCGCCCGTCCTAAGACCGGCGCCTCAGGCCGCTTTATGCGCCCGGGCCCGAAAAATCCGGCTTAACTGAATTTTTCGGATGCTGAATTGTTTGGGCCGTACTGGACTCGAACCAGTAGCCTTGCGCTTAAGAGGCGCCTGCTCCACCATTGAGCTAACGGCCCAGGATACTAATTCTACATAAATATTCGCCGGAATTCAAAAATAAAATGCCGTGAGACGACATTTTATCTCCCTAATTTACCGCAAGACAACCCCGCCCTTCAGGGCGGAGTGTGGTGAAAATTTTTCGGCGGAAAAAATTTTAACCGTGCTTTACTCTTTACTGGCGCTTTAAGAATTGCTAGATTTAAGGCCGGATGATAAAACTGACGCTCGCGGCGCTCCTGCTCACCACCGTCCCCGGCCCGGCGGCCGTCGTCCACGCGGAGGAAAATCTTTTAAAACCTTTCGGGGAGGCCTTCGCCGCCTGGCACGACGGCAGGCCGGAAGACGCCGCCGGCTCGCTCAAATACGTGATCTTCCGTTCTTCCGATACCGTCCTGACCCTCGCCGCTATAAAGGAACTGTCCGTCATCCTGGCGGAGTTGGGCAAGAACCAGGAAGCTCTCGCCTACCTCTCCAAAGGCGAGGCGCTCGCACCGGAAGATCCCTTCCTCGCTTTTGAAAAAGGCTGGGACTATCTTAGCCTGGAAAACCCGGTCGAAGCCCGCTCCTCCTTTGAAAAAGCCGTCACCCTTACCGGGGAAGCCGACCTGGTGAATCAGGCCAGGTTCGGACTGGCGCAGGCGGAAGCGCAGTTGGGCGGCCCCTCCGACGCGGCGACCAGCCTGCAGACCGTTTACCAAAAGTATCCCTACCTTCTGTCGCCCGTGGCGGAGGTGATAAGCGCGCAGTATGAGCTCCTGAAAAAACCCCAGAACGCCATAACCTTCCTTAAGGAAACCCTGACATACGATCCCCGCAACATCCAGGCTGAAATAGACCTCGCCAGGCTTTACGATCAATCAGGTTTAACCGTCCCCGCCTGGCAGACCTATTACACCCTTTCCGAACTGGACCCGGACGACAAGTTCTCCGCCGAAAAGACCGCGAAACTCGCCAGATCCGTCGCCGGCAAACTGGACAACCTCCTCTACTGGAACCGCATGTCCTGGCCCGCGCATAACAAGCCGCTGAACTACGCCGACAAAAATCCCATCCGCGTGGGTCTTTTTTCGGACGCGAACGGCGAACCGGCCCCGCTGACCGAGTTCAACTTCATAGCCAACACGGCGTTTTCCATCATAGATTCCCGCCTTGGACCCGTGGAAAGCGGCAAGGCCCTCATGCAGTGGAA
This sequence comes from Elusimicrobiales bacterium, assembly GCA_041665305.1. Lineage (GTDB taxonomy): Bacteria > Elusimicrobiota > Elusimicrobia > Elusimicrobiales > UBA9959 > YA12-FULL-51-18. The sequence continues at coordinate 7,039 of JBAYJD010000054.1, read as the reverse complement.
TGTCAGATACAATCCCCTCAACAAGATCTGCGAACTGCGCGACAACATGGGCTCCGTGGCGCATTCCACGCGAAACTCCTTCCGCCTGGTCCCCAAAACAGCCGGCGGGGTGATGCTTATCAAGAACCCCGAACCGGTCCCCCAGAGGGGCGTGAACCGCGGCGACCGGGAAGTGGGGGGCGAACTTAATGTGATCATAAAGGAGAACGGGGTCAGGCTGGTCAACACCGTACCGCTCGAAGAACCCGTCCCTTCGATCGTCACCGCCCTGGCCAAAGGCTCCAGGCTGATGGAAGAGCTGAAAGCCCTGGCCGTGGTGGTCCGGTCGAAACTTGTCCGTCTTAAAAGCGCAAAGCCCCACGCCGACCGGGACTACGATCTCTGCGATTCGCCGCACTGTCTGGCCTTCCCGGGCCTGCAGACCGAGAACGAATCGGCGGTCGCGGCCGCCGAACTTACCCGCGAAGAAGTGCTCTCAAGGGACGGCGCGCCCATGGAGGGCGCTTTCCATACCGCCTGCGGCGGCTTTACGGCGGACGGAGTCAGCGACACCGGTCGGGCGCCGGGACGGATGACGCCTTTTAACCTCTATTACCTTACGCTCAAGGCCCCGTCCGACGACCTCCTGTGCCTGCCCGAGGACAAGACCACGGCTTCCGATGTGGCCTGGACCCTGATGCTTGAGCCGAAGTGGATAGAGAACCGCGTCAACCGGCGCGCGAAGATCGGCTACATCAGATCGATGGCGGTCCTGAAGCGCAGCCCGCGCGGCAATGTGGAAACGCTGCGCATAGAGGGCACGGCCGGCAGCACCGTACTGGAAGGTTTCGACGCCGTCTCCCGGACGCTCTCCGGCGGAACGCTGCGCTCTCCGCTTTTCACCATGCGTCCGGTCTTTTACGGGAAATATCCCAAATACTTCCTGCTCCGGGGCATCGGCACCGGCGACGGACGCGGCTATTGCGTGCTGGGCGGACACGGGATGGCCAAGAACCTCGGTTCCAGATATCCGGAGATCCTGAAACATTACTTTCCTTATTATAAGACCATGAAACTCCCCGGCAGGTAGCGTCTGCCTGGACCTGATCGATGCCATGATAAAGGTACTTCATATAATAACCAAGCTCGAATTCGGCGGCGCCCAGGGCAATACGCTCCACACAGTTTCACATCTCGATAAAAATATTTTTGAAACCAGGCTGGCCGCCGGCCCCGGCGGCATGCTGGAGGACAAAGTTCCGCCGGGCTCGCTCCTCACCGTGCCGCACCTGGCGCGCCCCATAAACCCGCTGCGCGACCTCCGGGCCCTTTTTGAACTGCTCGGCATCATCCGGGATGAGCGGCCCGTCATCGTGCATACGCATTCTTCAAAGGCCGGGATACTCGGCCGCCTGGCCGCGCTGCTGGCCGGAACGCCGGTGATAATCCACACTTTCCACGGGTTCGGGTTCCACGAGCGGCAGGCCGCCCCGGCCAGGCGCTTTTTTGTCCTGCTCGAACGATTCTGCGCCCTGTTCACGGACTCGCTGGTCTTCGTCTCAAGCGCCAACCTGGACTACGCGCGGGACTACGACCTCTGCGGCACGGACAAGTGCTCGCTCATACGGAGCGGCATCCCGCTGGGGAATTATCCGTCGCGCGCGGACCGCGCGGCCAAACGCCGCGAGCTGGGAGTTCCGCAGGAGGCCGTGCTCATCGTCAGCCTCGGCAACTTTAAACCGCAGAAGAACCCCGCCGACTTCATCACCGCGGCGATGCGCCTGGCGGGCGCGCATAAAGACGCCGTTTTTATGCTGGTGGGCGGAGGGGAGGGGCTGGAGGCCGCCCGCGGGCGCGCAAAAAAGGCGGGGCTTGAACAACGGCTCCTTTTTCCCGGCTGGCGGGAAGACTCGGCGGAGATCCTCGCAGCCGCCGATATTTTCGCGCTCACCTCCCTCTGGGAAGGCCTGCCGCGCAGCCTGGTGGAAGCCGTCAAAACGGGCCTGCCCTCCGTCTGCTACAAAACGGACGGGGTCACCGACCTGCTCTACGACGGCGCCAACGGATTCGTGGTGGAGCAGGGGGATGTGGACGCCTTCTGCATGCGCCTTAAGGAACTGATAGAACATCCGGCGCTGCGCGCGGAGATGGCCGCGAAAGCCGCGGGCGCGGACCTTTCCGAATTCGACATAGATTACATGGTCCGCCGGCAGGAAGCCCTTTATATGGAACTCCTAAAAAAGAAAAAGGCGCCGCTTCTATGATCCCGAAGATCTCGGTGGTGATACCCGTTTATAACGAAAAAGACAACCTGAAAAACCTGGCGGGGGAGCTCTCCGCGGCCTTCAAGGCCTCCGGCCTTTCCTGGGAAAGCGTCTGGGTCGACGACGGCTCCACGGACGGCTCGGGACCGGAGCTCCGCTCGGTCGTCAAAGACCTGCCGGGAGCCCGGCTTATCAGCTTCGCGCGCAATTTCGGACAGACGGCGGCCCTGAGCGCCGGCATACAGGCCTCCTCGGGAGAATACATCGTCACCATGGACGCCGACCTCCAGAACGACCCCGCCGACATCGCCGGACTCCTGAAGAGCGCTTCGGAAGGCTTCGATGTGGTGAGCGGCTGGCGCAGGGACCGCAAAGACGCTTTTTTCTCAAGGGTCCTGCCTTCCAAAATAGCCAACTTCATCATCTCGAAAGTCACCGGAGTGGACCTGCACGACTACGGCTGCACGCTCAAGATCTATAAAGCCCCGCACCTGAGAGCCGTGGAACTTTACGGCGAGATGCACCGTTTTCTGCCGGCGCTGCTCGGCTACATGGGCGCGCGCATAACGGAACTTCCGGTAAACCACCGCGCCCGCGCGCAGGGGGCCTCCAAATACGGCCTGGGCCGCATCTTCAAGGTCTCGCTGGACCTCCTCACGGTAAAGTTCATGGGGGATTTCCTGTCAAAGCCGCTCTATCTGTTCGGAGGGCTGAGCCTCGGACTTTTAAGCGCCTCGGCGCTTATGGCCGGGTTCACGCTCTATAAGAAATTTTTCGGACATGTATTCGTGAAGGACCAGCCGCTCTTCCTTGTGGCGATCTTCTTCGCGCTCGTGGCGGTCCAGTTCGCCTTCATGGGGCTTATGGCCGAAATACTTGTGCGCACCTATTACCGGTCCAACCGCAAGCCCTCCTATGTCATAAAAGAAATTGATTAAAACGCCGATAATTGATATCTTATAAAACTCATGGAAAAAGACTACGGACTTGTTTTCAACGCCGCGGCCATCCGCGAAAAGGGCGGGCTTGCGGTTAAAAGAGCGCTGGACGCCGGGCTTTTTGCGGCGGTCCTCGACGCGCCGGCCTGCGTAAAAAAAGCCTCCATGGAACTGGTCTTCTCCGTCGGGGACGGTTCGCTTCTGCTGGAAGGCCTGGTGAAGGCCGACCTGGACCTGCAATGCGCCCGCTGCGGCGAACTTTTCACCGCCCCGTTCTCCGAGACCTTTGACGAAGTATACGAAGATTCGGTAGAATCTATAGACGTATGCGGCCCGCTGACGGAATCGGTCGCGGTCATGACGCCCTTAAAACCGCTTTGCGCGGCCGACTGTAAAGGGCTTTGCCAGGTCTGCGGGGGAAACAGGAACCATAAGATCTGCGCCTGCGTTCCGGAATGCGGCCCCGGGTCCGGGACCGGCGGAAAGGAAAGCCCTTTCAGGGCGCTGAAAGATCTGAACAAAAAGAAACGACGATAGGAGCCATTACAATGCCTAATCCCAAAAGAAAACATACCCCGGCGAGAAGAGATTCCAGACGGGCGGCTAACTGGAAACTGGAAACCAAATCCCTCTCTTCGTGTCCCTCCTGCGGCGCGATGCGCCTGCCGCACCGCGTGTGCGCGGCCTGCGGCGCCTACAACGGCAAGATCGAAGTAGTCAGGAAAGAGAAAAAAACGGACGAACAGAACCCCAAATAACCCGGCGTCGGCGGCCTGTTTTACGGCGTAGTTCTGAAAAGCGGTAAATTCAAAATATGAAAATCGCTCTTGACGCTCACGGCGGGGATTTCGGACTGAAGCCCAATCTCGAAGGGGCGCTGTCGGCCGTCGCCCGGCTGCCGCACGAGATCATACTTGTCGGGCGGGACCCAGAGATCCGGGAGGAACTGCGCCGCCTCGGGGCCGAACCTTCCGCCAGGCTCAGGATAGTCCACGCGCCGCAGCTGGTGGAGATGGGCAAAGAACCGGTGGAGGAATGCCGCTCCAAACCCGATTCCAGCCTGATGGTGGGCGCGGAACTGGTAAAGGACGGCAAGGCCGACGCCTTCATCTCGGCCGGCAACTCCGGCGCCGTGATGGTAGCCTCCCTGTTGAAATTGAAACGCATTCCCGGCATCATCCGTCCCGCCATAGCCTCGCCGTTCCCCACGCTCAGGGGCTCCTCCCTTCTGCTGGACGCCGGCGCGAACATGGATTCCAAACCCTGGCACCTGGTGCAATTCGCCATCATGGGCTCTATTTTCATGCGCGCCCGCTTCGGAACGGAAAACCCCTCCGTGGGACTTTTATCCATAGGGGAGGAAGAGACCAAAGGCAACTCCCTGGTCCTTGAGACCATCCCTTTGATGAAAAGCGTGGGAATAAATTTCAAAGGCCCCGTGGAAGGCGGCGATCTGCCGGCCGGCAGGACCGATGTCGTAGTCACCGACGGCTTCACCGGAAATGTCGCGCTGAAACTTTCCGAAGGCCTGGCCAAGACCATTTTTAAAATGATCAAAGAGCAGATCCAGCGCAAGTTCACCTATAAGATCGGCGCGCTGCTGATGAAAAGGATCTTCACGGACCTGCGCAAGCAGATGAACCCCGACGAATACGGCGGAGCCCCGCTGCTGGGCGTCAACGGCGTGGTGCTCATCTGCCACGGCAAGACCAGTCCCAAAGCTATTTTCAACGCGATCAACGCCGCCGGCGACCTGGCCGGCTCCGGCATGGTGGACAAGATCAAGAAGCACATGGAACAGGTGAAGGACCAGATCGCGGAGGCGAATGACAAAAAGATTTGAAGGCAGGACGGCGCTCGTCACCGGCGCCCAGCGCGGCATAGGCTATGATATAGCCTATGCCTTCGCGGCCGAAGGCGCGGCCGTGGTCATGGCCGATGTGAACGCCGACGGCGTCAGGGCGGCGGCCGAAACCCTGGCCGCGGAGACCGGAGCCCGAACGCTAGCCCTGGCGGCGGATGTGACGAAATACCAGGACTGCGAACGCCTCGTAGCCGAGACCCTCAAAGCTTTCGAAAAACTGGACATCCTGGTCAACAACGCGGGCATAGCCAGGGACAACCTGGTGCTCAGGATGAAGGAAGAAGATTTTCAGGCGGTGCTCGATGTGAACCTTAAAGGCGCGTTCCTGATGGCGAAGGCCGCTTCCAAAAGCATGCTGCGCCAGCGAAGCGGACGCATCATCAATATCGCCTCGGTAGTGGGACAGTCCGGGAACGCCGGTCAGGCCAATTATTCGGCCTCCAAGGCCGGCCTCATCGGCCTGACCAAATCCATGGCGCGGGAGTTCGCTTCCCGCCAGGTGCTGGTCAACGCCGTGGCCCCGGGCTACATCCGCACCGCAATGACCGATGGTCTCAAGGAAGACGCCAAAGCCCGACTCCTTGAGATGATCCCGCTCGAGCGCTTGGGCTCGGGCGCCGATGTCGCCAAAGCCGTGCTGTTCCTGGCCGGCGAGGATTCCCCGTATATAACGGGGCAGGTCCTCGCCGTAAACGGCGGCATCTATATGTAATGCAGCGGTTGGTTTTTGAAAATATAATCGGGAGGAACCCCCAATGGCAGTAGCTGAAAACCTGGAAGAAAGAGTGAAAAAGATCATCGTGACGCAACTGGCTGTGGACGCCGCAGAGGTCACCCCTCAGTCGCAGTTCGTGCAGGACCTGGGAGCCGATTCCCTGGACACCGTGGAACTGGTAATGGCTCTTGAAGAGGAATTTGATGTCGAGATCCCCGATGAAGACGCCGAAAAGATAAAGACCGTCGGAGAGGCCGTCACCTACATCAAGGACAAGCTGTCCAAGAAGGACTGAACTTTTCGGGAAAATCAGGTAAAATTTTCCCGAAAAAATAAGTGATAAAGGCTTAGGGTGGGAAAAACGCTTCCGGTATTTTCCTTCATCCTTCGGCCTTTGTCTTTTAGCCCCGCGAAAATCGCATGGAATCCATCGAAGCGGTAATAGGATACACTTTCAAGAACAGGGAACTGCTCAAAGAAGCCCTTACCCACAAGTCGTTCTCGACCGAGCGGGGCCAGGCCCTTCACAACGAAAGGCTGGAATTTCTGGGCGACAGCGTTCTCGGCCTGATCGTATCCTATTACCTTTTCAAGGAGCACCCCGGGCAGGACGAAGGCTACCTGTCCAAGGTCAAGTCGGTACTGGTTTCGCGCACCAACCTCGCCTGCTGGGCCAAAGACCTGAACCTCGGCGAACATGTGTTCCTGGGCGTGGGGGAACACCAGACCGGCGGCAAGAAACGCGGCAGCATCCTCTCCAACTGCTTCGAGGCCCTGCTCGGGGCCATCTACCTTGACGGCGGACTGGAACCGGCCGCGGCCTTCGTGAGGCTCAGGCTCCGCAGCCTGGACCTGGGCGGCATGGAGGAGCAGGATTTCAAAAGCGTCCTGCAGGAAGCGATACAGAAGCGCCACAAAAAACCCCCGGAATACGAGATCATGCGCACCGAAGGCCCCGAGCACGACAAAGTGTTCACCGTCAGGGTCCTGATAGGCCGAAAGGTTTTGGGGATGGGGGCGGGGAAGAACAAGAAAGAAGCGCAGCAGGCCGCCGCCAGGAACGCGCTAGATTACCTGGAGACCCACGAGATCCGCCACAACGAGATTTAATCCGGAATCCGGTGACATAATACTTAATTCGATCTAATAGGTATTGTGTCACGAATGGCACTAACTTAAGCCCTCGCATATTTGCTCCTGTGCTGTATTTCGCGGAATAATTTACGCGGCTTATTGAGTAGTTGATAGCCTTTCGGCCTTCGCTTTCTTGCCCGCGGTT
>JBAYJD010000053.1:0-19142 GCA_041665305.1 Elusimicrobiales bacterium | reverse complement strand
TCAGACTGCGGAGCCCAGGCATTCTGAGAAGGCGCCTGGACCGGCTGGAACGGCTGCGCGTTCCGGGGCTGGACCGGAGGTTCAGACTGCGGAGCCCAGGCATTCTGAGAAGGCGCCTGGACCGGCTGGAACGGCTGCGCGTTCCGGGGCTGGACCTGAGGCTCAGACTCGTCTTTTGATTCTATTTGAAATTTAATTTTCTCGCTTCCGGAGGCCGTCCCGGACATTATGGTGAAATCGTATACAATGCCGGAAGCCTGCTGCGGCAGGGGCGGCAAAACCTCTTCGGGTTCCACTGGAGCCGAATTTGCGTGGAGCGGACTGCGGCCCAGGCTCCTGAACTTGCGGCTTGTAATCTCGCGGCCGTCAAAATCCTCCTTCTCCGCTGAGGAAGCCGTCTCGAATGTAATATTCTGACCGGGCCGGATGCTCTTAAAGATCCTGCTTTTTACGGCCGGCGGCTCCTCGGACACGGACGGAGCGCGGGAATCGTCCACAAGATCTTTTTCCTCCGGCTCGTCCGTTTTTTTAAGGGCCTCGGTCTTTGCGTCCGGTTCCGCCGGAGGCCGGGCCTGGGGAACGTCTTTCTCCCGGAGCATGGTCCGATCAAGCGCTCCTTTCAGTTTCTCCTCAAGTTCCGTTATCCGCTCCCTGTTCTTACTCTCCTCGGCTTCCTTGGCGCGGATCTTCTCAAGGAGCAGGTTTTTTTCCCAGCGGGCGGCCTCCAGTTCCTCCTGTATCTTGGAAAGCCGGATGTCAAAACGGTCCATCAGTTCATAATCCAATGAGGGCGCGGCGGCCGACGGCGCCGGGGAATCTTTGCACGCACCCAGGATATTATCTATCGTGTTTAAAAGATTCTCATATCCATAAGGCTGTTCGTTACCATAAGGCTGTTCGTTACCATAAGGCTGTTCGTTTTTAGCCTCGTAATAAGAAGCGCCTACGGCCCCGGACAGTCCGGTCTCAAGCTCGTACATGCCGGAAACCCCGCCCGACTCGGACGAGATCACGCTTCCCACTCCGACGCTCAGCGCCGAGGAGATCTCGGGGACCGCTTCCGCCGCCTTCCAGTCGCCCGGGTTATCCCCCGTGGAGGTCTCCGGACATACAAGGCTTCCCTGGCCAAAAGCCGGCAGAGACAAAAGCTCAGCCGGGGCATAGGGGCCCAGAATGTTGCCTTCCGAGTAGAACCAGTATTTCATAGGAAACCATAACAACTCACCCGAGTCGTTATGGATATCTTACAAACAGGGTGTGGAGGATTTTATACAAAGATGTGGCTAAATTGTTACAGAGGAACACCAGGCGGGCAGTAGTACAGCCTTCAGCCTTCAGCCAATGTCGCCGCGTGGGTCAGCCGCCTGAGAACCTCTTCCCGGCCCAGGTATTCGATCATCCTGAACAGGGTCGGACCGTCCGTGCGGCCGGAAACCGCCACCCGCACCGGGTGGAAAACCTGGCCTGCCTTGAAAGCGTTGGCCTTGGCAAAAGAGCGCGTGGCCGCTTCGATCTCCGTTTCCTTAAATAGGTCCAGGGCAGCGTAGACGGCCTTTATCCCCTCAAGTATCTTTTTTGCCTCGGAGGTCCTAAAGGTTTTTTCCACGGCCGCCGGCTCGTAGATGACGGCGTTGAAAAAAAATTCTATCCGCGCCGGGATATCGCGCAGCAATTTGTATTTTTCCTGTTCAAGCGCCACCAGGTCGATGAGCGGAACGGGGGCATGCTCCACCGCCAGACCCGCGCCCTTGATGAAAGGCAGGGCCAGCTCAAGCAGTTTTTCTTTGGATTGACGGCGGATATATTCTCCGTTCATCCAGTCCAATTTGGCCGGGTCGAAGATGGCCGGACTTTTCTGGCAGCCGGCCAGATCGAACTTCGACTCAAGCTCCCCCTCTTCGAAGATCTGCTGGCTCTCCGGATTCGACCAGCCGAGCAGGGCCAGATAATTGCGCATGGTCCCCGGCAGATAACCCTGGGCGCGATATTCCCCGACGCTGGTGGCGCCGTGCCGCTTGGACAGCCGCGTGCCGTCCGACCCCAGGATCATGGACAAATGAGCCAGTTCCGGGGCCTTCCAGCCCAACGCTTCGTAAAGGTGCAGCTGAAGCGGGGTGTTCGAAACATGATCGTCGCCCCTGATGATATGGGAGATCTCCATCAGGTGGTCGTCTATTACGCAGGCGAAGTTATAGGTGGGGTAGCCGGAGGCCTTGATCATCACAAAATCGTACAGCAGATTATTCTCGAACTTCACTGACTTATGGATAAGATCTTCCCAGCAGGTAGCGCCCGCGTCCGGCATACGAAAGCGGACGACCGGTTTGCGGCCCCGGGCCTCAAAATCCCGCCTTTGCGCGTCCGTCAGTACGCGGCATCGGCCGTCGTATTTCTGCTGTCGTTTTTCAAGCAAAGCGGCCGCGCGCCGTTCCTCAAGCTCCTCCGGGGTGCAGTAACATCTGTAAGCCTTGCCGTCTTTAAGCAATTCTTCGGCGTATCTCTTATAGATCCCGGCGGCCTCCCGTTCGCTCTGCACATACGGGCCGAAATGACCTTTGCCGGCGTTATCCGGCATAGCCCCCTCGTCCCACTCCAGCCCCAGCCATTTCATGCTTTCAAAAATAGATCTTACGGATTCGCCGGTCGAACGCAGTTCGTCGGTATCCTCTATGCGCAGTATAAAAACGCCTTTATGCCTCTTCGCAAAAAGGTAATTGAACAGCGCCGTGCGCGCGCCGCCTATATGCAAATGTCCCGTAGGAGAAGGAGCAAATCGTACCCTGACCATAAACCCCATCCTTTAAAAAGGCAGCAGGAGCCTTTTCATACCAAAAGGCAGCATGAGCCTTTTTATGAGCCTTTTTATGCCTGTTTTTTTTCTATCTTACCCCAGGTATCCCGCAGGGTGACGGTGCGGTTGAACACCGGCGCGCCCGGGACGGAATCCTTCGGATCGGCGTAAAAATAACCGAGCCGCTCGAACTGGAACCGCGAACCCGGCGCCGCGTTCTTCAGGCCCGGCTCACAGTAAGCGTTCAGGGCCTCCAGCGAAGCGGGGTTCAGATTTTCCTTGTAATCATGGCCCTCTTCTATATCTTCCGGATCGCGTTTGGTGAAAAGCGCGTCGTAGAGCCTCACCGGCGCGGGGAAAGCGTGCCGCGCCGAAACCCAGTGGATCGTGCCCTTTATCCTGCGTCCGTCGGGAGCGTCCCCGCCCCGTGTGGCCGGATCATAGGTGCAATGGACCTCCGTAACATTTCCCGCGGCGTCCTTCACAGCCTTCTCGCATTTGATTATATAGGCGTAGCGCAGCCGCACTTCCTGGCCAGGCGTCAGGCGGAAGAACTTTTTCGGCGGCGTTTCCATAAAATCGTCCCGCTCGATGTAAAGTTCGCGGCTGAAGGGGACCTTGCGCGTCCCGGCGGAAGGGTCCTCCGGGTTGTTCACGGCGTCCATATCCTCTACCAGGCCGTCCGGATAATTCGACAGGACCACCTTAAGCGGCCTCAGGACGGCCATCGCGCGCGGCGCGGCCCCGTTCAATTCGTTGCGTATGGCGTTCTCAAGCACCCAGATGTCGGTTATGCCGTTGACCTTGGTTATGCCTATCTCCTCGCAGAAGGCACGGATGGAGGACGGGGTATACCCCCTGCGGCGTATGCCGGAGATGGTCGGCATGCGCGGATCGTCCCAGCCGTTCACATGTCCGTTCTTGACCAGCTCCAGCAATTTGCGCTTGCTGGTAACCGTATTGCCGAGCGTCCGCCTGGCGAACTCGATCTGGCGCGGATGATATATTCCCAACTGGTCCAGGAACCAGTCGTAGAGCGGACGGTGGTCCTCGAACTCAAGGGTGCAGATGGAATGGGTGATCCTCTCTATGGAGTCTTCCAGCCCGTGCGCCCAGTCGTACATAGGGTAGACGCACCAGGCTTTTCCCTGGCGGTGATGCTCGGCGTGGAGGATGCGGTACATCACCGGGTCCCGCATATTCAGGTTGGGATGCGCCATGTCTATCCTGGCCCGGAGCGTACGGGCCCCGTCGGGGAATTCCCCCTTCGTCATCCGCGCGAACAGGTCCAGGTTCTCTTCCACGGTGCGGTTCCTGTAGGGGCTGTCCTTGCCGGGTTCCGAAGGCGCTCCGCGATAACGGCTGACCTCGTCCGCGGACAGGTCGCAGACATAGGCTTTGCCTTTTTTTATGAGTTCCACCGCCCAAGCGTGCATCTGCTGAAAATAATCCGAGGCGTAGAGAGGCCGCCCTTCGAAATCACCGCCCAGCCATTTCACATCCTCTATGATGGAGTCCACATATTCCTGTTCCTCTTTGGCGGGGTTGGTGTCGTCGAAGCGGAGATTGAATTTCCCCCCGTAGTCGCGGGCTATGCCGGAATTCAGGCAGATGGAGGTGGCGTGTCCTATATGCAGGTAGCCGTTGGGTTCCGGGGGAAAGCGGGTGTGCACCCGCTTTTCGAATCTTCCCGCAGCCAGGTCCCCGTCTATGATCTCGCGCACAAAATTGGTTTTAAGCTTTTGGTTTTCCATCATCAAATTATAACAATTTCCCGCCTCGATTTTAATGGGAACCGCTTGGCCTGGACCGAAAGGCCCAGGTTTAGAAGGGCTTTTTGCCGCCGGGGGAATTCCCAAAAGACACTTGGGATCACGCGCGTCCGGACCTATACTGTAAGTACGGGCGCTTTTGCCTGATAGGGGAAATGAACTATGAAAAAACATATCGTTTATCTGGCGGCGGTCGTATTTTTAACGCCCTGCGTTGCGTCCGCGGATTCCATGCTGGAATCGGCCGTAAATAACGCGCAGTCGGCCGCCGGCAGCAGAAATCTTGCCGAAGCTTCGGCGCTGGCCTCAAAAACAATGGACGGGGGAACACTGATCAAAGGGAATACCACCGCGATCCCCATGGACCTTGCCCCGTCAAAAACCGAGGCCGTAAAGTTCAGTCCGGCTTGCGCCCCGGCGATTAAAGCAGTTCCGGCTTTGGCAACCGGCGGCCGCGAGTATTACCAAGATGGAGCAAGGGAAAAAGGCGCGGGGAAAAGCGTGATATCGAAGATCTGCGGCAGTGTGCTGACCGTTTGCAGGTACATATATTGGCTGCCGTTCCTTATCTTAGCCAAAATTTTCGTCTACTGATAAATAGGGACAGCGACCATTTATTCGTATCTATGCGCGCGATTCCCTGATCAGCTCGCGGGCGTGTTTCAGGCCGAGGTCGGAAGACCTGGTTTTACCGCCCAGCATCCGGGCGATCTCCAGAACGCGGTCTTCGGGGGAAAGCTTCGACACTTTTATCGCCGATACTCCGTCGGCGACCGTTTTTTCCACAAAATAATGGGTTCCCGCAAAAGCGGCTATCTGCGGCATATGCGTAATGCAAAAGAGCTGCTTGGAGGCCGCCAAAGCGGCTATTTTTTCCCCCAGCAGGCGCGCGACGGTGCTCCCCACCCCGGTGTCGACCTCGTCGAAAACCAGCACCGGGATATTATCCGTGCCCGCCAGCACCGTCTTGAGTCCCAGCATGACGCGGGACATCTCGCCTCCGGAAGCCGTCAGTTTCAACGGCTTCAAAGGGTAGCCGGGGTTGGCCGAGAACATGAATTCCACCGCGTCGGAGCCGGAAGCCGTGAAGCGGCCTTCTTCCGTCTCGACCGCCGCGAAAAACCTGACTTCCTTGAAGCCCAGGCCGGAGATCTCGGAAAGCACGGCGGCCGATAACTTTTTGGCCGCGGAAGCGCGCCTGGAATGCAGAACGGAACCGTGCCTGGAAAGGAGCTCTTCGGTCTTTTGCAGCTCGGCCTCCAGTTCTTTTCTGTCGAACGAAGAATTCTCAAGCCCGCTTATTTTTTCCCTGAGCCCGGACGCCTTCTCTATGACATCGGAGAGCTCCGGGCCGTATTTCTTTTTAAGGACGGAGAGCTTGTCCATGCGGGACAGCACGGCCTCCAGCCCGGCCGGATCCGTATCGAGGCTTTTTGAATACCGGGAAAGGCCGTCCTCAAGGTCCTTTAAAACTATGAGGGCCTGGGCGAGGCTGTCCTTCATGGGCGCCGCCGCGGCGTCCAGTTCGGCGAGCGTTTCCAGTTCCTTAAAGGCTTTCTCAAGCCCGGCCAGCGCGGGGGCCTCCCCTTCGGAGAGCCGTTCATAGGCCTGATTGGAAAGCGTGAAAAGTTTCTGGGCGTTCTTAAGACGCGGATACAGGGCGGCGAGCTCGCCGTCCTCGCCCTCTTTCAATCCGGCCGCCTCTATTTCCTTGAACTGGAACCTGTAAAGTTCGAGAAGACGGGCCCGTTCGTCCTCGGAAAGCGAAACCGCGTTGACCCGCTCCAGCAGGGAACGGCGCTTCTCAAAAACTTCGCCGTAGGCCGCGGCTTCTTTTTCAAGCCGGCCGTAACGGTCCAGGAGTTCCAGCTGCACTTCCGGTCTCATCAGGCTCTGGTGCTCGTTCTGGCCGTGAAAGTCCACGAGCGCGTCTCCGAGCCCGGACAGGAAGGCCGCCGTCACAGCCCGGCCTTCAAAAAAACCTTTTGTTTTTCCGCCCGGATCCAGCTGCCTGCGCACCGAAAATTCCGGTCCTTTGAGGCCGCAGGCGGCCCGCATTTTTTTCGGCAGCGCGGAGGAACTGAAAACGCCCGTCACTTCCGCCAGGTCCGAGCCGGTCCGGACCAATTCCGAACTGGCGCGTTCCCCGAGCAGAAAACCTATGGCTTCCACTATAATGGATTTGCCGGCGCCCGTCTCTCCGGTGAAAATATTAAGGCCGGGCCCGAACTCCAGGCTAAGCCGGTCAATGATGGCAAAATCCTTTATTTCAAGTTTTTTCAGCATAAACATGCGCGGCGGCCGCCCCCCGCTCTATCGTACTACCGTTTCCCCCACCTCAGCTTCCTGCGCAGGATGTCGAAGTAAGAAAAATCATGCGGCGCCAGCATCTCAAAATTCCTGGGATATTTACGGATAATGATCCTGTCCGCGGTCCGCAGCACGGAATTTTCCTGTCCGTCCAGGGAGAGGGAAACATTGTGATTCCGGCCGGGACGGCCTCCCACGGTTATCGTTATATCCTCCAGGGAAGACAGCACTATGGGGCGGTGGGTCAAAGAGTGCGGACAGACCGGAGAAAGGAGAAAAACTTCCAGTTCCGGCAGGACGATCGGGCCCAGAGCCGCCAGATTGTAAGCCGTAGAACCGGTAGGGGTCGAGATTATAAGTCCGTCCCCGAAATATTCGCTCAGAAATTGCCTGCCGAAACACGCGCGAAGGGTGAAGGCGCGGGGCTCCATGCTGCGAATCACACAATCGTTCAGCGCGGGATAGGGGCCCAGCATCTTTTTCCCGCGGCGGAAGACCTCCACGGACAGCAACTGGCGTTTTATCCTTTTAAAACCGCCGTTAAGAAAAAGATCAAGGCGTTTTTCAAAATCGGAGCGTTCCACGCCGCTCAAAAAACCCAGTCCTCCGGCGTTGATGCCGAGGACGGGGATGCCGCGCTTGATCACGTGCCTGGCCGCGTACAGGACCGTGCCGTCCCCGCCCACCGTGATGCCGACATCGGCCTTCCCGAACTCACATATCCCCTCGTTGACGCACACCTTGAAGATCCTGACTCCGCGGGTCTTAAGGCGCCGTTCCAGAGAACTTACGAACGACAGGGCTTTCTTTCTCTTGGAATTATAGAACAGCACCACGCTTTTAATGCGTTTCATAAGGGATATGATACCAAAACAAACAAGGTATGGGGATAGGTTCCTGCTCTTGACGCCGCACGGCCGTACCATAAACTTTTATGGTTTCTGCGATCTTACAACAACAATACCCCTCCGTCGACGCTGCTGTCCCGTAAATTTCCGAATTCAGGGGACTTATAGCCTCACAACTCCAGTTCCGCCGCTTCACCGGGCGGATTCTTTAAAACCACTTCCGCGCCGGAACCGCGCTTTATAGCCGCTATGGAACCGCCGCCGACCACCCGGACCTCAAGATCCGGCGCCTTCAGGAACCAATCAAGCCCTTCTCCCTGGTCACGCCCGGTATATCCGGCCGTCCCGCGGGACATGCCGGGCCCCGAGCCCCAGCCCGGACGGACCTCAAGTTCCCTAATAAGTACACTGTCCCCTGGCCAGACCCGCTCCACCAGCGTGCCGGCTTGCGCCAGTTGTGCCGCCGTTTTTTTAAGCTCGGCCGGCAACGCGCCGTAGGGGAGCGCGGCTTGTTTAATTTTTATCAGCTTCCCAAGTTCAGCAAGTCCGCCCCAGTCGCGCCGGGCCGGCGAAGAAACAAAGACGCATTCAACCTCACGGCGCCCGTAATACAGGACCGAATTGGCCAGCTTGCTTCCGCTAATTCCGGGATTAAACAGGAACAGTCCGTCTTTCCCGTGCCGGACCATCACTGAATGCGTATCGGAATCCGAAAAGACGGACACGAGGCTCCCCGGCGGCAGGAAACCGCCCGCCAGGATAGCCAGGAGCCCAATACCGCCCAGAAGATACAGGCGGCGGCTCCTGAAACCGAACAAGGGAGCATGCAGCAGGACGAACACGAACACAAAAAAAGCCGTCATGGTGAACGCTGAAGGCGGGCTTACCAGGACCGAAGAATACCTGAAAGCGGCGAACGCCCTGACCAGCCGTATGAATGCGCCCACGCCGAAACCGGCCAGAGTTTTCACCAGGGGGAACATAATGCCGGACCAGGAGGACAGCAGCGTCACGAAGCCCAGCCCCATGAGAACTCCGGACGCCGGCACCAGCAGCACATTGGAAATTATGGAGATAAGGGAGATCTTATGGAAATAAAGAGCCATGAGGGGATAGAGCCCGGCCTGGGCGAAAAAGCTCACCAGCAGCACGCGGCAAAGGGCGCGCGGCGGACCTTTAAATTTCATCAAACCATCCCAGAGCGCCATGCCGACCGTAATGCCGTAGGCGGCTATAAAAGACATCTGGAAACCGGCGTCGAAAAGGGCGGAAGGCTCCTCCAGCAGTATGGCCAGGCACGCGATGATGAGACCCTGAAAAATTCCGGAATCCCTGTCGAGAAGATAGCCGGCCAGCGCGGCAAGGAACATAACATACGCCCGGACCAGCGGCGCCTCAAGGCCGGCCGCCAGCACATAAAAACCGGCGCATAACAGGGCCAGCAGGCCGGAATACCGCTTCCTCATCTTGAGCCTGGAACAAAGGAAATAAACCACAAAGGTGACGAAACCGACATTGGAACCGGAAGCCACCAGGAGATGCATGGAGCCGGAGTCCTGGAACGCCGCTTTAAGCTCCCCGGAAGCGCCTTTTTTTTCGCCCAGCACTATTCCGCCGAGAACGGCGGCGCGCTCCGCGGTAAAATTCGTCTCAAAGACCGCAAGTGCTCTTGACCGGAATAAAGCCGCGCTCCTGATAAGGAACGGAGCTTTTTGTATTATCTCCAGCCTGCCGCCCCTGGCTTCGGCCATGATCCCGTGTCCGGCGAGATAAGCCCGCCAGTCGAGATTGCCAGGAACGGCATAATTGAACGGCCTGGCCAGGCTTGCGGTAAATGCCGCTCTATCGCCGTAGGAAGCTCCGCCAAGATCGCGGAGGTACGCCATATAGCGCTCGGTTCCGCCGCTATGGCCGGGAAGCGGGGAATAGGAGTCCAGCGTAAAACGCCAAAAACCCCTGCTGTAAACCGGGTAGTCGGCTACGCGGCCTTCCAGCCGGACGGCGCGGACCGGCGTTTTTTCCAAAAACGCCGGAGGGCGGGGAGGGTTGCAGGCATGGAACGCCAGTATGCCGGCCACCCAGCACATGAGCAGCAGGAAAAGCGGCCTTTTGTAATAGGAGAAACGCATAGAATGTCGTTTTACGACATTCTATCATACCCGGCACGGGGTTTGGCTCCGCACCGTGCGGAAGTTGAGGGAGAAATCTCTTTCTTTATACTTTCGTCCGGCCCTTAAGGGCGTAGCCGAGGGTCACTTCATCCATGTAATCTATATCGCCGCCCAGCGGCACGCCGTAAGCTATGCGCGTTATGCGCGGCACATAATCCTTTAACGCCCGGGTGAGATAGGCCGCGGTGGTCTCGCCCTCGGTGTCCGGATTGGTGGCGATGATCAGTTCGGTCACGGCGCCATCCGCCTTGCGCACCCGTTCAAGCAATTCTTTGAGCCTGAGACCTTCGGAGTTTATCCCGTCCATCGGAGAAATAACTCCGTGCAGGACATGATAAACGCCGGTAAAAGTGCCGGTCTTTTCTATGGCCGCCACATCCTGTGGATGAGACACGACGCAGATAACGGAATGGTCCCGGGCATGGTCCGAGCAGACCGGGCACAATTCCTCTTCGGCGTAATTGGAACACTCGCGGCAGTAGCCCACGGACCGTTTGACGGCCCGGAGCGCCTCCACCAGTTCCTCTATCCGGGCATCCGGAGCTTTTATCACGAAAAGGGCGAACCGTTCCGCCTGTTTGGGCCCCACGCCCGGAAACCGCCGGAACAGAGTTGTTATTTTTTCTAAAGCTTTCATTTGATCTTTTGGATCCGGGTTATGCGGCCGTGAAAAACCTTGTTAAGATGCTTGAACTCAGGTTCATCTCCGGCCGGTCCGGCGGAGTCCGGGCCCGGGGAAGCCGCGATCTCACCGGGCGCGGGACCGACGGCCGCTTCGGCGCAGTCCTCTCCCGTGATCCCTGCTGATCCAAGGGCCTGCCCCTCAGCTTCTGTCCGGAGCTGGGCGGCTGCCGCGGCCGCGTTATGCTCCACCGTCAGACCTATCTTGCGGCCGGCCACGCGCTCAAGGGTCTCCTCAAGCTCTTTGCGGGCCTTTTCTATGATACCGGCTTCAAATTTAACGGCGGAAGACAGTTTCCAGACATTTTCGCTTTCAAAAACCACTCTGACCGAAAGCAGCGTATTGTAAAGGAGCGGTTTTTTGACGGAAATGGCGCCCAGAAGGCGCTTCCATAACGCGGGAGACGGCAGACCGTAGGGAACCGGCGGCGGTGGCTGAAGGCCGGGGGACGCGGGCGGAACGGGGGAAGTGAGCGCCGAACCGCCTGGACGGGCGGCTATGGCCGCCGGTTTTTCATTTTTTTTTTGCACAGAACCGGATTCCGGCACGGGCAGGGGCTCTGCCGGGACCGGGACGCCTGAGGCGGGCCGGCCTTCAAGGCTTTCAAGCCTTTTAACAAGCGAGTCCAGGTCCTGCGGAGTTTCCACCAATGTAAACAGCGCTATCTCCGAGGCGAGGGCCGGGGAGTCGGAGAATTTAACTTCATCGATGACGGTATTCAACTTCCTGGAAAGCCGCGCCAGCGACATAGGAGGACAATCTTTACCCAACGCCGCCGAAAGCGGAGTAGCGGTCCTGGAAAACCCCTGGAGGTTCAAAAAAGTCTCGGACAAGGAATTACGCAGGTCCCGCAGTATGGTTATGGGGTCGTAACCTTCGCGGGATATTTTTTCAAAACCGGCATAAAGCGCAGCCGCGTCCCTTTTTACCAGGGCAAGCGCCAGCTCCTGGATCAGATCGGGGCTCGCGTGGCCCAGGAGCTCGTTAAGGACTTCAAGCTCCACCGCCCCCTTGCCGAACGAAGCCGCCCTGTCAAGCAAGGTAAGGGCGTCGCGCATGGCGCCGCCCGCCGAGCCCGCGATAACGGCCAGCGCCGCGTCCGAAACTTTAAGTTTTTCGCCGGCGACGACTTCCCGCAGCCGCCCGACTATAAGGTCCTCGGGAATGGGGCGGAAGCGAAAACACTGCGAACGGGAAAGGATGGTGACCGGCACCTTGGTCTGCTCGGTGGTGGCCATTACGAACACTACATGCGCCGGCGGTTCCTCTATGGTTTTCAGAAGCGCGTTAAAGGACTGCTTGGACAGCATGTGCACTTCGTCCAGGATATAGATCTTGTACTTGTCCCGGGAAGGGGCCAGGCCCACATTCTCGATGATGACGCTGCGCACATTGTCCACATCCGTGTGGCTGGCGGCGTCTATCTCGATGACATCCAGGGATTTGCTCTCCGCTATCTCCACGCAGGAGGCGCATTTATCGCAGGGTTTTCCGTCCCTGGGAGCGGCGCAGTTGAGGGTCTTGGCTAGGATCCGGGCGATAGTGGTCTTGCCGCAGCCCCGCGGCCCGTAAAAAACATAGGCGTGCGCCAGGCGGCCGAGCTTCACCGAGTTGGCCAGCGTGGTCTTGATAGTCTCCTGCCCCATAACCTCTTCGAGGTTCCTGGGGCGGTACTTGGTGGCGAGGTTTTCGTACATAAAAGGCCGGGCGGCGCAACGCGCGCCGCCGTCAGAATTTGATCCCGGCGCCGACCGAAAGGAAGCTGTCCTTGGCCGAACCGTCGTCGAAGATCTGATACCCGACATTGGCCGTCACCATGCTGAGGTCTATGTAAGCGCCGACCAGGTAAGCGGAACTGTCGTCCACGCCGTTCTTATACTTGGCGCCGGTGTAGGAGACGAACGGCGTGACCATGGGATAACCGGGCAGGTCCAGTTTCACATTGACGCTGGATTTGGGAAAGGCGCTGAGCACGAAGTTATGACCCGGCACAAAAACCTGCGGCGTCGCTTTTTCCTCTCCGTACTTGTAACCGGTATAGGAGGCGGCAAGATTCACCATCAGTATTTTCGCTCCGGCAAAAAGAGAGCCTTCCGTCTGGGCGGTGTCCTTATCGGTCGTCCCGACGGTCTGCGTATGCGCCGTGTACTTTACGCCCGCGCCGACATCGATGCGGGTTACGCCCTGGCCTCCGCGCGCGCCCCCGCGCGAACCGGGACCGGCGAGACGGGAATGTCCGCCCTCACCCGGAGTCAGCGAAAAGGTTATATCCCCGCCGGCGAATTTGTTGGAATAATTATTAACCTTGGGCGTGCTTCCGGCAAAACCGGCCACGGTGCACTTTTCCGCCTCAAGGGCGCCGCGCAAAGCGTAGGTGCGGTAAGTTTTATCCAGGGCGTCGGAGGTGTAGGAGACCATCGAAGGCTCGAACGCGAGATTACCGGAACCGATCACCAGGTCGAGTTTCGTTCCGCGGTAACCGTCCGGTCCCGTGGTCACGGAAGCCCCCCCGTCAAAATACGCCGCCGCATTGAGGCCCAGGGCCGCGAGTATCGTTACGACCGCAATTATTTTTTTCATCTTTCCCCTCCGTGTTTAGATTGCCGCTATATTTTCGCCAGTTCCTTGTTCAGGAAGTCGGAATAACATTTCGCCTTCCGGTTCTTCCAGGCGCCTTTATGGTAGCCGTAGCCGGCGATGAGAGGCATGGCCAGAGTGGCTTCGGAGAACACCATTTGCTCATGGGTGGTCTCGACCTTGCCCCAGGAGCTGGCTTCCTTCAGCGTCGAAGAAGACAGCGCGCCGTCGCGCACATCGGCTACGGTCACCTGCACTGCGTATTTGTGCATGGGGCATTCTTCCCCGAGGATGTCGGCCGCCACCACGGTATCCTGCGTGAAATTCTTGGGCACGCCGCCGCCTATCATGAAAATGCCCGTATCCCTGGCCTCCATCTTCAGCTTGGTCAGTTCCAGGAAATCCTTGACCGAGTCCATGGACATGTGCCTGTCGGGGTTGTTCCACTGGTGCTCCACCATGCCGAAGCCGGCGGAACAGTCGGAAAAAGCCGGCACGAAGATCGGGACGCGCTTCTCGTAAGCCGCGAGCACCACCGAATCCTTATTCTTGCCGTGCTTGGAGAGATAGCGGCCCATTTCTTCTATGAATTCGCGCGAAGAATACGGCCTGGGGTCCAGCGAGTCGGCGATCTTTTTGGTGGTTTCGTCGCAGATGCGCAGCTCATCCTCGTCGATAAAGGTGTCGTAAATGCGGTCTATATGCAGGTCGCGCAGGACATTGTCGTCCACGCCGTAGGGCGTGCCTTTATAGTGTTTGAAGCCCAGGCCTTCGAAAAAGTCCTGGTCCACTATGACCGCGCCGGTGGAGACGATGGCGTCCACCATGTTGTTGCGGACCATATCCACCACCACTTTTTTAAGACCGGCCGAGAAAAGCGAACCGGCCATGGTAAGAATGACGGAGCAGCCCTTGTCCGAAAGCATCATGTTGTAGATCCGGGCGGCGCGGGCCAGGTCCCTGGCCGAGAAGGCCATGTCGTCCATGGCGTCCACCATGGGAACCACATTATGCTTCGTGATCTCAAAATGTTTCACCGTATCTTTAAGGTAATCGGATCTTTTTAGCTTGGGCATTTTAAATATCCTCCTAAGGATTCCTGAAATTTAGGCCTTCTATAGATATTATACGAATTATTGGGCGCGAAAGCTTCAGTCGGTCCCCGGTTTACTTCGGAGGCGGACGGATATTTTTAAGTTACTTGCGTGGGGGCCGTATCAAATACCGCAAGGCAGCCCCGCCCTTTCGGGCGGGGTACGGTAAAGATTTTTGCGGCGAAAATTTTTAATCGCGAACAGGAACTATTTAAAGCACTGATCCAGGGATTTTCTGTACTTTATATCCACGCTCTCGCGCCATGCCGCGCATTGTTTTATCAGGTCGTCAAGGTACGCCCGCCTTTGATCCTTGTCGTTGATGTCAGCCTGGTCAAGCATCAGCCTGGCGTCGCTTATGGCCTTATTCCTGACATTCAAGGTCCCCTGAAGACTGTTAAGGATCGCGGCCGGAGTCGAGCCGGGAGGACATAGTACGGACTTGGGCTTGGCATGTGTCACAGGCTTCGGTTTAGGTTTGGTTTTAGGTTTAGCCTTGGGCTTCGGCTCGGCCTGCTGCACGGCCTGCGCCGGAGCCTCGGCATCCGCAGAATCGAAATAGGACCCGCTCGCGCCTGAATTCATCAGCGCGGTCTTGGCCTCCAGCATCGCGGTCTTCGTAAAATTGAGGTCCTCCTCCACTCCCTGAAGACCGGGCAGCATCGCCTTTACCGCGGCCGTTATTTCGTTACTGCGCATTTCATTGGACAGGAAACTGTCGGGGACGGCTTCTTTTCCAGGTTTGCCGTCTTTTACCGCGCCTTCCCATTCTTTCCAGGCGGAAGTTTCTTCGCGAACTGCCGTGTAATCATTGAATGAATGCTCCCGTTCCCAAAGTATATTCCAGTCCAGGCCGCGCAGCTGTTCGGCGGTAGTTTTAAGCGGCGCGGCGTTCGCTTCCCCGACCGCGTCCCTTGCATCCACGCCCAAGGCATTCCCGGAATCAGAGTTCGGCGCATCGGCAGTTTCCGTCTCCGAATTCTGCTGGAAATCATCATCGGTCCTGCCTGTCATTTTTTTAAGCTTTTCTATGCCGGAGCCGCCGTCGGAGTCTATGGACGCGGCCGTCTTGTCCACGGAGGCCTGCACGGCGAGTATGGATTCGAGCCCCTTGTCCACAAGCGGAAGCTGCGAGGAATACTCGCGGTATAACCTGTGTTGTCTTTCAAGCTCGCCGGAAGCGTTCACATAATGCCCGACCCCAAAATTGTTCCAGGTCTTTATCGACGCAAGCATACTCGTTTTCATTTCGGTTGTAAGCACGCCTTCGGCGCCTTTGGCGGTCTTCGACCGCCGCATGCGGACTTTGCCGACAGCAAGGTCCTGTTCCAGCACGGCTATCTGCGAAACGAACTTGTCGTATCCGGGTTTGACGCCGTCGAACTTGGCCTGCGCCGCGTTTATTTTGTCCGACCAGCCGGCTAATTCGGTCCCGGCCTCCTTGCGGGAGTTAGCCAGGACATTCTTGACCGGGCCGTTCACATTGCGGCCGAGTTCCTTGAAACCGCCGGCCACCTTCCTGGCGTTCTCCTCGGCTTTGTCGGGAACGCGGCCCGCTTCGTCCGTGTCCAGCACCATCTGCAGCAGTATCGCGTCATAATCCGAAAGATAGCCGGTATTCGCGCGGACGCCGGAAACGGTGGAAGAAGAAACAGGCACGACGGTGCCGCCGGAACCGCCGCCGTAAGTCGGATCGGCGCCGGTTCCGCACATACATATTTCCTTCGTGGAGGAGGAGGATTCCTTGCCGACCTTAGTTGTCACAGGGACAGCGCTGCCTATTTCGCACACATATTTCTTGATCGCCTCGCCTGTCGCCCCATGCGCTCTGGCCTCATCTATATATTCACGGCATAAACTATCCGGGCAAACCATCGGCACCCAGCATTTCTTAGACGCCGGGGTCAGGCCCAGCAGGTCTTCCATGGTGCCCTTAACAAAATCGGTAAGCACGCCGGTAAAACCGCTGAGCGCGGCATTAATGATCTGCTTGGGGATCTCATACTTTTTAAAAAATTCCCAGTCGAGGGCCTTCTGCATGCGCATTTTGGCGGCCATCTGTTCCAGGGACTCCCCGCTGTTGTTATGGGAGTTGTGAATGCTTGAACCCGAGGGGGACTTGTATTTTTCGCCTTCCGAGCCTCCGCCCGCGCCGCCCGCGCCCCTGCCGAGGTCCAGGGAGTCCGCCGCCGCTTTGTCCAGGGAGCGAATGGCGCTCTCCCCGTTAAAGTTTCCGGCCGCCTTGCCGGCCTGGCCGCGCAATTTTTCATAAGCGTCCCGGCTGGAGCTGTTCGGCACATTCGAGGCCACGCCCTTGTAGCCGGCCGTCGCCACCGGTCCCACCATGGAGCGAGAAGCGGCCTTGCCGGACGCGTTCCTGGCGTCCGCAAGGATCTTATTGCCGCTTAAAGAAGCGGTCGTCCTGGTGCCCTCGCCGCCGCTGAAAAACGAGCCCATACCCCTGAGCGCGCTCTGCATCTTGGGAATAACGGTCGGCGCGCCGGCCGATCTTGACGCCGCGGACATGGCGGCGCGGGCAGATTCTTTCATAGCATCCCGGAAATCCGTTTTAGGCGGCAGGCTTGCCGGAGGCGGGGTCAGGGGCTGGGGCTGCTGGGCGCCTATTATCAGGGAGGCGGGATCCCTGGAACTTAACGGAGTGATGACCTCTCCGGAACCGTCGGGGGAACCCTGGCTTAAGGAATTAATGCCCGGCTCATACACCGAACCGCTCCCTTCCGAGCGCTGTCCGAAGCCAGGGGTAAGCTGGCCGGCCCCGCCGGGTTTGGACATCAGATACTCGGCCACGGGCACCATGATAAGCACGGCTATGCCGGCCAGGACAAAAGCGATATCCTTTTTGGAAAGATTCTTAAGCCGCTGCATGATCCCGCCGGAGGTTTTGGGGAAAGAGGAGGTTTTGCCGAAAACGGAGCTTTTTCTAAAGGAGGCTCCGGGTTTGCCTATGACCGGATTTCCTTCGTCCCGTTTTTTATCCTCGTTATATTGATCCATAACCGCCTCCAAATGTTCCGTTAAAGGCTCCGGAATTCCTGAGCCATCCGTGCTCTTAAACGCGCCCTATACTTTACCTAATATGACAGGCCGTTCCAAGTGTCAATCGACCCACCAGCCTATAGGCCCAATAGCACCTATAAGTCATCTTTCGAACTTCTTCTTGGCGTCCTGGATCGACACCATTTTATCCCTGTACAGCGCCTCGGCGGCCGCTATCTTGCCCTTAATGGAAGAGATGGTGGAAGAGATCGCGATATAGGCGAAAAGAGACGCGATGAACGCTATCAGCGGCCCGAGGATCACCGCGAGTATGGCGATGACCAGGAGAACGATCAGCAGCAGCATCATGAAGATCATCATGATCCCGCTCGGCTTTTTACATTTGCTTATAACCATGCCGCCGCTTTTGGTGTCTTTATAATAGATGCTGCAATCCATCGGCGTATTGGTGGTCTGGCACGCGCGCGCAAGTTCGGTCTGATGAAGGTTAAAGTCCTGGCATAACTGTCCCTGCTGCGACACGCGCATGTTCCAGGGCATGATGTTCTCGTAACACTTAGGCGGATTGGCGTCCTGCGACAATCTATCCATTTCATCCGCGTCATCGGCCATCTTCGTACCATGGACGGACTGGGCCTTCGCGCACTCCTTGGCCAGCTGCTGTCCGGCTATCGCATTGTGGAGGTCGTCTATAAAGCCGGTGGGAGGGATGGGAGGGGGATCCCCGTCGGGCTGTATGATACTGTGGTTTATGTCGTTGCCGTCATAGGTGGCGCCGACATAGGCGGCCTGGTACTCATAAGCGGCGCTCAAGGATTTAAAAGCCGAGTTGCCGACGGAGAAAGTCTCGGCAAGCTGGAACATGGGTCTTTTGCTGCCTACGGTTTTATTTACAGTGGACCGTTTGGACGTGTAACCGACATTCCGCCAGGAAAACCCGGAAGCGCGGCCCATCAGTTTGGCCGGAACTTTCTTTGCCCGGCCTGGCACCGGGATCCTGTTGCCCGGCTGGCCGATCGGGTTATAGTACCCCCCCGGCCTGCGGTCCACCACGCCTCCGGGCCGGGAGAGAAGGCTCCTGTTCACATACGGACCGGAGCCGCCGGACGGACCGCCGGAATACCGTTCCGCCAAATTGAGCCCCATCACATCGCCGTAAAATCCTGTCCCGCCGCCGGGGCCGCCCGGACCGTCGGCTTTGCCCTCGGGGCCTGCGCCAAGCATTCCTTCCAGATCGACCGCATCGGGACCTTCGCCGCGGGCCTGTTCTTCGGCGCTAACTACGCCCGTCACTTCTCCCGGTCCGCCCCGCTGTTTGCCGTCGGGGCCTCTGCCGGCCCTGCTCCTGTAAAGCTCGGCGCCTCCTCTTATCATCGCCATGGAGGAATTGTCCCCGCACCCGGCCCCGCACGGAATGGCCGGATTCACCGCGCCCATAAACCTGCTCCAATAGGAACTGCGCGCGCTGTCCGCCACGGCTTTATCCATGACCGTTTTTAAAAACTCGCCGGAGTATCCGGGATTTATGGTGGAAAGGAAACCGTCCATACCCATAGCCCTGAGCACCGAGGCCACTACCCGCACCTCGAGCATCCTGTTAACCACCTCCTTGGAGATCACGAACGGCAGAGATGCGGCTACAACAACCAGCGTTATGATCACATATTTAGCGCGGCCCTTGAGCAGCAGCACAAGCGCGGCGAGCAGGGACTTTCTTTTGTGCCGTTTTATAAATCCGCTTGCCATAAGACCTCCCTCTGTCGCACCCAAATCGCACCGCAAAGCGATTTGGGCGATTAACGCCGGGCTTTGGTAAGGTGGCGCCCGGTGCTCCACAAGGGGGGCTCTGCCCCCCGTTTCATCGTCGCTTGCTCCCGGC
>JBAYJD010000052.1:0-19361 GCA_041665305.1 Elusimicrobiales bacterium | reverse complement strand
ATTTCCGCTTCGAGGGGTTCAGCGCAGCGACCAAGCGAAGCGCAGGGAGCAAGCGACGATGAAACGGGGGGCAGAGCCCCCCTTGTGGAGCACCGGACCGACTTCCTTAAGAGGTCCGGCGGTCATTCCGCCCCGCGCATGAGTTAAGCGCGGGGTGCGACAGAGGAGGAGTAAATAATTGTACCACGATAATAAAAGGGTAAGGATAAACAGGTATATAAATGTGGCGCAGGTCAGGCTGATAGCTACGGACGGCACCATGATAGGCGTGAAGCCGATCCTGGAAGCGCAGAATATGGCGAGGTCCGCGGGCATGGACCTTGTCGAGATAGCTCCCATGGCCAACCCGCCTGTCTGTAAAATAATGGATTTTTCCAAGTACCTGTACGAACTGGACAAACAGGCGAGGGAGAACCGCAAGAAACAGAAGGCCGGCGTCCTGAAGGAGATCCGGTTCAATCCAAGGATAGCCAAGCACGATCTTGAGACCAAAATAAAGCACATAGAAGAATTCCTCAAAGAGCAGAATAAGGTGCGTGTGACCGTGGTGTTCCACGGCCGGGAGAACCAGCACAGGAACCTGGGCGAAGCCATCCTCATGCAGGTCAAGAACACTCTTCTTACGGTCGGTACGGTCGAAGGACGCACTCAGATGATGGGCAACAGGATGAGCATCATGCTTACCCCCGTAGCTCCGGCCGCAGCCAAAGCCGCGGCGAAGGCTCCCGTGCCGGCCGCCCCGAAGCCCGGCGATCCGGCCAAATAAGCCGCGGGGGAGAAATCCGGCGGCCCGGGTCCGTCTCCGCAGGAAGGCGGAGGCCGCGCAAAAGACGGGTTTTTTTGCCTAGCGTCGTTTTATTTAATATAATATCCAAACTGCCCGGTCGGGTGGACCGCGGACAGTTAGGCTGGCGGACGGGAAGCGGCTGCGGCTTGCAGCCTACAGCTTAAACAATCTGCGTGTTGTGAGAGAACTATTATGCCTAAAATGAAAAGTCACAGCGGTGCGAAGAAAAGATTCCGTAAATCCAAGAGCGGCAAGTGGCTGCACAGAAAAGCGGGTCTTCGCCATCTATTGACCGGCATGTCCGCTAAAAGAGGCCGTCAGCTGCGGACCGCCAAAGTCGAGGAACCGACAAGCGTCGAGGGCAAGCTGCTTAAAAGTTATCTGCCCTACGAATAAAAGTTTAAGCCGCGGGTTTTAAAACCTAATTCTTAAAGGTTTGCGAACGGGAACTATCATGAGAATAAAATACAGCGTAGCAAGAAACAAAAGGAAGAAAAAAATATTTAAGCTCGCCAAAGGCTATTACGGCGATAAAAAGAATCGTCTGCGGATGGCGACCCAGCAGGTCAAAAAAGCCCTGACCTCCGCTTATACCCACCGCAAAGATAAAAAAGGCGATATCCGCCAGCTTTGGATCGTCCGGCTCAACGCCGCGACCCGCGAAGAAGGCATGACTTACAGCACCTTCATAAACGGCCTTAAAAAAGCGGACATCCGGCTCAACAGGAAAATGCTTTCCGAAATAGCGATAAAGGACCCCGGTTCTTTTACGCGGCTCGTAGAGCTCGCCAAGGCTTCTTTAGCCTGAAAATTTCAGTTGAAATTTTCCGCCCGCACGACGGGCGTCCCTCGGGAGGCATACGCCTCCCGGGCCCGGCGCGCATAGCGCCCGGTCCTCCGCCCGCTTCGCGGGGAATTCCGCAGCTGAAAATCTTATGAACCAGGACGACTGGAAAGCGAAACTAGCCCTTATCCGGGACGGTTTCCTTTCCTCGCTTGGAAAAACCGGCGTTTCCGGCCTCGCTGAGTTTGAAACGCGGTATCTGGGCAGGAAAGGCGAACTGACCCTGCTTCTGAGGGACCTCAAGGATTTTCCGCTGGAAGAGCGGAAAGTTCTCGGCGCCCTGGGCAACGCCCTGAAGGCGGAGCTTACCGGCGCTTTGGACGCCCGTAAGACCGAGACCGGCTCAGGGGCCGCGGACCTCAACAGATCCCAATTCGATCTCACTTTGGCCGGCTATCCCTTTCCCAGGGGCAGCCTGCATCCTCTTACGGTCACGCTCAACAAGATGTATGACGGCTTTCAGAAGCTGGGCTTTTCCATAGCCGAAGGGCCGCTGATAGAGGAGGATTATTTTAATTTCGAGGCCCTGAACTTCGCGCCCGACCATCCCGCGCGCGACATGCAGGACACCTTTTATGTGGACCTGAAAGACGCGCGCGGCAAGGACCTGCTGTTGAGGACCCACACCTCTCCGGTGCAGATCCGGACCATGAAGAGCCAGGAACCCCCGCTGCGGGTGGTGTCCGCCGGCCGCGTGTTCCGCTCCGAGGCCGTGGACGCCAGCCATTCCTTCGCCTTCCACCAGATAGAGGGCTTCTATGTGGATAAGAGGGTGACCATGGCGGACCTGAAGTGGACGCTGGAGGCTTTTATGAAAGACCTCTTCGGCTCGCAGGCCAAAATTTCTTTTTCTCCCTCTTTTTTCCCGTTCGTAGAGCCCGGCGCCCAGGTCGCGGTTTCCTGCGCGTTCTGCAAGAGTTCCGGGGGTAAATGCCCGGTTTGCAAGGGAACGGGCTGGATAGAACTGCTGGGCGCAGGCGTCATCCATCCCAATGTCATAAGAGCCTGCGGCTACGACCCGGAAACCTGGAGCGGATTCGCCTTCGGCGCCGGCATAGAACGGTTCGCGATGCTGCTTTACGGCATCCGCGACATGCGCATGCTGTACGAGAACGATCTTCGCATCCTGAAACAGATCTGATGAAAATACAATATTCCTGGCTGATGGATTTTATCGGCGCGCCGCTGGGCGTAGAAGAGCTTATCGTCAAGCTGACCCGCCTGGGTTTCAATATCGAGGAAGTCAAGAAAACCGGCGCCGCTTTTTCCGGCGTGGTCGCGGGGCGGATCCTGACCATTGGGAAGCATCCGAACGCGGACAAGCTTTCGCTTTGCGAAGTCTCGGACGGCGCCGCCGTCACCAGGGTCGTCTGCGGCGCCAAAAATATCGCCGTGGGGCAGAAAATACTTTTCGCCAGAGTCGGCGCCGTCCTGGCCGAAGGCACTCTGAAGAAAGCGAAGATCCGCGGCGTCGAGTCGGAAGGCATGATCTGTTCGGCCGGGGAACTGGGCCTTGAGGGCTATGACGATTCCGGCATCCTTGTCCTGCCCGAAAATACGCCGCTCGGCGTGGACGCCGCTTCGTTGTTCGCCAGGCCCGACTGCGTCCTTGAAGTCGAGATAACGCCGAACCTGGCTTATTGCCTCTCTCATTATGCCCTGGCCCGCGAGCTCTGCGCCTTCTATAACCTCCCTTTTAAAAAACCGTCCGTTCCGGAATTCGCCGCCGGAGGTTCGGCCGTTCCCGTAACGATCGAGGATCCGAAACTGTGCCCGCGGTACACCGGCATCGTGATGGAGAATGTCGCCGCGGCTAAAACGCCGGAGTGGCTGGCCGGACGCCTGCGCGCCATGGGCTCCAACCCCAAGAACAATATCCTGATAGATGTTTCCAATTATGTGATGTACGAGCTGGGACAGCCCGCCCACTGTTTCGACCTGGCGCGCCTCGCGGGGCCGGAAATAGCGGCGCGGCGCGCCGCGCCGGGGGAAACCCTTCGGTCCCTGGACGGCCAGGAGTTGAAACTGGATCCGGACATGCTGGTCATCGCGGACAGGGAGCGGCCCGCCGCCCTCGCCGGTGTTATAGGCGGCCTGCCGTCGGCCGTTTCCCAGGACACGACCGCCGTTTTGATCGAATCCGCCTCTTTCAATCCTTCGGCCGTCAGGCTGTCTTCGCGAAAGTCCGGCGTCAGGACCGAGTCTTCCTATCGTTTCGAGCGCGGCACCGATCCGGAGCTGACTCTGTACGCCGCGCGGCGCATGGCGCAGATAATCCTTGAGGCCGTTCCCGGCGCGAAGGTGACGCAGGTCACGGACAATTATCCCGTAAAATATCAGCCCAGGGTGGTGGAAGTCCGTCCCGAACGGGTCAATGCCATCCTGGGCGCGGAGATCTCCGGGAAGGACATGTTCGCCTGCCTCAGGGCCATACAGCCGGACCTGGCGGAAACCGTTCTCTGGCGGTTTTCGGTCCCCAGCTATCGCCGGGATATTGAAAGCGTGTGGGATATAGCCGAGGAAGCGGCCCGCTTCGTAGGCTACGATGTGATCCCGGCCAAGTCCGGGATGCCGATGATGCGCGCGGTCCCGTCGCCCGGCTACGAGGTGACGGCCGAACTGAAGGATCGGCTGGCCGGCCTTGGGTTTTCCGAGGTTTATAACTACGATTTTATCTCGCTGAAGGATTTCCGTAATTGTCTTCTGAACGAGGAGGAGGCGGTGCCGCTCAAAAACCCCCTCTCCGCCGATTACCAGTTCCTGCGCACGGCCATGGTGGCCGGCGCGCTCAAGTCGCTGAAGTATAATTTGAACCACGGCAGGACTTCGGTTTCGATCTTTGAGACGGGCAATATCTTCAGGAAGACGGAAAAAGGCCATTGCGAAGAGACGATGTGCGCCGGACTTATGTACGGCGCTTTCCCGGCTGCGGAGTTCTGGCGCGGGGGGAGCGCTTCCGCCGATTTCTACCATCTTAAGGGCGTCATGAGCGCAGTGTTCTCGGGTTACGGCGGCTTCAGGTTCGAGAAACCCGCGGCGCCGCCGCCCTACTTCCATCCGGGCGCTGTCCTTGAAATGAAGCTGGGCGGTTCCAGGGCCGGTTTTATGGGGCTGATCAATCCGATGACGGCCCGGAACGGCGATTTCAAGGACAACCAGATCTGTTATTTCGAACTGCCGCTTAAGGCCCTGGTCGCGGCCTACAAGCCGGAGTTCTGGGCGCGGAGCGTCCAGGTGCGTCCGGTGTCGGCGTTCCCCAACACCTGGCGGGACCTGGCGGTGGTGATGGAGGATAAATTTGAGTGGGCCGACATTGAAAAGGGGATCGCCAAGGCCCCGGACCTGGCGGACGTGAAGCTTATCGATGTTTATAAGGGCAAGAGCATAGGCGAAAATCTGAAGAGCCTTACTATCCGGTTAACCTTCTCCTCAATGGAACATACCCTGACGGACGCCGAGATCAATGCGCACATCTCCGCGATCCTGCTGAAGCTTTCCCTCAACTTCGGCGCCAAGATCAGAAGCTGACCGCGGAAGATCTTTGCCGCCGAAAAATTCCGGTTATGCCTTTTACGAATTATAAGCCCATGCTCGGTATGCTGTCCGTCGGCGCGATGGCGTGTTCCCGTACGGGATATTTTACCGCCATTTTCCGCGGCAAAACGCATCCGCATGTTTTTTCCTGGTTCATTTGGGGGACCATTTCCGGCATCGGTTTCGCGGCGCTAGTCGCGGAGGGCGCCGGCGCGGGCTCATGGGCGCGCGGGTTCGGTTCGGCGACATGTTTCCTGGTGGTCCTGCTTGGTTTTTTCACCGGCGAAAAAAATATTACGCGCGGCGACTGGATAACTTTCGCGGCCGCGCTTTCAGCGATCCCCCTCTGGGTCGTTACCCGCACGCCTTTCTGGTCGGTGGTCATAGTCTGCTGCATCGACACGGCCGGGTATTACCCCACAGTTCGTAAATCCTGGCGCAAGCCCCGGGAGGAAATGGCTGCCAGTTATCTGTTTTCCTGCCTTGGCGCGGTGTTATCGCTGGCCGCGATAGAGCAATATAACCCGTCCACCTGGCTTTATCCCCTGACCCTGAGTTTTTCCAACGGCGCGATGTGGCTGTTCCTGCTGACGCGCCGCCGGTATGCGAGCGTCCGGCATAAGGAATTTCGGCCGGCGGCCGTGTAGTCCGTATGCGCTGCGGAAATTATAAAAGGCGGTTATTATGAAAAAGTTCCTGATCTTATTCGCGTGTCTGGGCGCGGTTTTGTCCGCGCCCGTTTCCGGCGGTCCGTCGCGCGGACCGCTTTATAAGGATCCCAAGGTCCCGCCGGCCAAGCGGGCAGCCGACCTGCTGGCGAGAATGACCGTCCGGGAGAAACTGGGCCAGCTCCAGCAGCTGGACGGTCCTTCCGAGGGCGGCTACCGCGAAGAACATCTTAAACTGGCCCGCGAAGGCGGCCTGGGCTCCACGCTGAATGTGCGTTTCGCCGCGAATGTCAATAAGTTTCAGAAGGAAGCTGTTGAGAACTCGCGCCTCGGCATTCCGCTTCTTTTCGCGTTCGATGTGATCCACGGTTTCAGGACCATTTTCCCCATCCCGCTCGGCGAAGCGGCCCAGTGGGCCCCGGAACTGGCGGAGAGGTGCGCGGCCGCGGCCGCCGCGGAAGCCTACGCAGCGGGGCTTAAATGGACTTTCGCTCCGATGCTGGATATAGCCCGCGATCCGCGCTGGGGACGCATAGCGGAGGGAGCCGGGGAGGATCCTTACCTCGGAGCGGCTATGGCCGCCGCCAGAGTGCGCGGCTTTCAGGGCGCGGATTTCGGGGCGCCCGGCAAAGTGATGGCCTGCGCCAAGCATTGGGTCGGCTACGGGGCCGCGGAAGGCGGCAGGGATTATAACAGCGCGGATCTTTCCCAAACCTCGCTGCGCAATATCTATTATCCGCCTTTTAAAGCGGCTTGCGAGGCGGGCGTCGCCACGGTGATGAGCGCGTTCAACGATCTTAACGGCGTTCCTTCCAGCGCCAATGAGTCCGCTATCGGGGGGGTTTTGCGGAAAGAGTGGAAGTTCGGCGGCTTTGTGGTAAGCGATTATACTTCGGTAAAAGAGCTTATTCTCCACGGTCTCGCCGAGGGGCCGGAAGACGCCGCGTTGAAGGCGCTGCGCGCGGGAGTGGACATGGAAATGGTGAGCACGCTTTACCGGGATGAACTTCCGGCCGCGCTGTCGGGCGGGAAGCTCTCCATGAAAACCCTGGATGCGGCGGCACTCCGCGTGCTGGAAGCCAAATTCAGGGCGGGAATTTTTGAACACCCGTATATCGATCCGAAGCTGGAGGCGTCGGCTTTCAAAACCCCGCCGGCCCTGGAACTGGCGGAGGAAGCGGCGCTTAAATCCCTGGTCCTTCTTAAGAACGAAGGCGGCCTGCTGCCGCTGGACCCCGCCGTAAAAAAAGTGGCGGTGATAGGCGCCCTCGCCGCCGGCAGGGCGGAGATGCTGGGCAGTTGGGCCGGCGACGGCAAGCCTGAGGACGCGGTTTCGCTGCTTGAAGGCGTCAGGGAAACGGTCTCCACGGGCACCATAGTGGTTTATTCCTCCGGCTGCCCCGTGAACGGCGGGACCGACGAGGAATTTGAGAAAGCGGCCGCCGCCGCCTCGGACGCGGATGTAGTTATAGTGGCTGTCGGAGAATCCGCGGATATGAGCGGCGAGGCGGCCTCCCGCGCGTTCCTTTCGCTGCCCGGCAGGCAGCTGGAGCTGCTTGAACGGCTTAAAAAGACCGGTAAGCCGGTCGTGGCCGTGCTCTTTAACGGCCGGCCGCTGGAATTGGGCCGGCTTGACGCCAATATCCCCGCTGTTCTGGAGGCCTGGTACCCGGGGGTCGCGGGCGGACGGGCCGTGGCCCGGACCCTTTTCGGGCTGGCCAACCCCGGGGGTAAACTGCCTGTGACCTTCCCCCGCACGGTCGGACAGGTGCCGATCTATTATAACCACCGCAATACCGGCCGCCCGCCCAACGCCGCGAATAAATACAGTTCCAAGTATCTCGACTCTCCTGTGGAGCCGCTGTATCCTTTCGGTTATGGCCTGAGTTACAGCTCTTTTGCGCTTTCAGGCCTTGCGTTGACGCCGTCCACGATAGCTCCGGACGGAGCGGTTAAGGTCGGCGTGGAGGTCTTAAATCTGTCTTCTAGGACGGGCGACGAGGTCGTACAGCTTTATATCCGCGACCTCGCCGGTTCCGAAACTCGGCCCGTGCGCGAGTTGAAGGGCTTTCAGCGCGTGACGCTCGCGCCCGGGGAAAAGAAACGGTTGACATTCGAGCTGGGGCCGGCCGAACTGGGCTATTATTATTCCGGGGGGTTCGCCGTGGAGCCGGGGCTGTTCAGGATCTATGTCTCCACCTCTTCCGAAGGCGGCCTCGAAGCCGCGCTTACCGTAGCCGCAAAATGAAACGATCTTTCACGGCGTTTTTTTCAATTGTTTCCGCCCTGGCGGTCCCCTGCGCGGCCTTGGAGCCGCCGAACCATGGCGCGGCCGTGATTTCAACCGCGGCCGCCGGAGAGAGCGACGACGCGTTCCTGGAAGATCTGTCCCGCCGCACTTTCCGCTTTTTTACGGATAACGCCGACCCGGGGACGGGCCTCGTCCTGGACCGGGCGCGCGCGGACGGTTCCGCCGCGGTTCCTGGCCGCGCCGCCGTCGCCAGCATCGCCGCCACGGGGTTCGGCCTTTCGGCGCTGTGCATAGGGGCGGCGCGCGGCTGGATAGGTCCCGAAGACGCAGCGCGCCGCGCCGCCGTGACGCTGGAATTTTTCGCCGACCGAGCCGACAATGTGCGCGGCTGGTTCTATCATTGGATGGACGCGGGGACCGGCGCCCGGGTCTGGGACAGCGAAGTTTCCTCCATCGATACCGCGCTGCTGCTGGCCGGCGTGCTGACGGCCAAGCAATGTTTCTCTTCCGATCCCAAAATCACGGCCCTGGCCGAGAAGATCTACCGGCGCGTGGATTTTAAGTGGATGCTGGCCGGCGATGAGAATATCCCTTCCCACGGCTGGAAGGCGTTCATCCCCCATAGATGGGACACGCATTCGGAAGCCATGATCCTGTACGTGCTGGGGATAGGTTCGCCTTCTTTTCCTTTCCCCGCCTCTTCCTGGCGCGCGTGGAAACGCCCTGTCGTGAAATACGGGCCTTTCAGCTATATAAGCGGCGCCGAACCGCTTTTCATCCATCAATATCCCCAGGCCTGGTTGGATCTCAGGGGTAAAAAAGATAACGGGACGGACTGGTTCGAGAATTCCGCGCAGGCCACCAGGGCCAACCGGCGGATGTGCCTGGACCTGGCGTCCCGGTTCCCAGGTTACACCGAGGAGCTTTGGGGGATAACCGCCTCCGACGGACCTTCCGGTTATATGGTCTGGGGCGGCCCGCCCGCCACCGCCGATATAGACGGCACAGTGGTTCCCTGCGCCGCGGGCGGGTCCCTTATGTTCACTCCGGAGCTCTCCCTTCCGGCGCTTAAAGCTATGAAGAGGATCTATGGGGACCGGCTTTACAAGACCTACGGTTTTGCCGACGCTTTCAATCCTTCCACCGGCTGGTTCGATCCCGATGTGATAGGCATAGACGCCGGCATCACGCTGCTCAGCGCGGAGAACCTCCGCTCCGGTTCCGTCTGGCGCTGGTTCATGGCCAACCCCCGGATCGCCGGCGCGCTGAAAGCCGCCGGGGTGGACTGAAAATTTTGCGGGGGACATTTTATATAATCTAAATACCGTGCATACCAAGATAAAAAAGCTGGAAGAACTGGTGGACGCCTCCGTCCTCCTGATAAAAAAACTTGAGGAAGAGAACTCCGTCCTGAAACAGCAGGTGGGCGCGCTGGCCGCCGACCGCGTGAAGCTCATGAAGAATTCGCCGGGGTCGCGGGAGCTGGCGGAATTCAAGAGCAGGATCAAAAAAAAACTTTCCCGCGTCTCCGCCAGGATAGACAGGGCCATAACCAGCCAGGACGCTCTTTTCCCGGAGGACCCTGATGCAGAATAACGAGGTCGTCATAAAGATAAAGGGCCGTTCCCTCGCCGTCTCCGTGGACGGCCTTACCGAGCTTGAGATAGCCAACATAGCCGACCAGGTCGAGAAGAAAATGTCCGAGATAGAGGAAAAGACCAATACCGCCGACACCTCCAAACTGGCCGTCATGGCGGCGCTGGAATTCGCCACCGAGCTCTACAACCTGAAGCAGAAGTCCGAGAACAATTCCGGCGCCGATTCTCGCAGGATCGAAGACCTGGTGGCAAAGCTCGAAGGCGCTCTGGAGAAGCCTCTGTTCTGATGGACCGGGTTTTAGCGGCGGGCCCGGGGAAGGTTTAATTATGTCCGGATCTCTTTTTGAAGAAAAACCCGAGGAGGCGCGCGAAGCGGCCGTTCCGCTGGCGGCGCGGCTGGCCCCTCTGGAACTGGACGAATTCGCGGGGCAGGAGCATATCCTGGGTCCCGGCAAACTCCTGCGCCGCGCCATCGAGGCCGACAGCCTTCAGTCCGCGGTTTTCTACGGCCCATCCGGCGCCGGCAAGACCGCGCTGGCCCGCTATATCTCTTCCAGGACCAAAGCGCGCACCTTCGAACTGAACGCCGTGACGGCCGGCGTGGCCGAACTTAAAAAAATACTGGAATTTTCAAAAGGCCTTTCGGGGGGCTTTGCCGCGCGGTCTCGGGTCCTGCTTATTCTGGACGAGATCCACCATTTCAACCGCACCCAGCAGGATGTGCTGCTGCCTTCGGTGGAAAAAGGCGAGGTCATACTTATCGGCATGACGACCGAAAACCCTTTTTTCTACATAAACGGGGCGCTGCTTTCGCGGTCCATAGTGGTGGAATTCAAAACCCTGGAAGAAAGCCACCTGCGCAAGATCCTGGCCCGGGCCCTGACCGAAGAAAGGGGGCTGAAGGGTCTCGGCGTGGAACTGAGCGCGGAGGCGGCCGCCTACCTGGTTTCCAACTCCATGGGCGACGCCAGACGGCTTTTAAACGCCCTTGAACTGGCGGCCGTCACCACTTTGCCGGACGCGAAGGGTTCGCGCGTCATCGGTCTGGAGACCGCCGGGGAATCCATACAGCGGCGCAGCCTGCGCTACGACAAAAGTTCCGACGAGCATTACGACCATATTTCGGCTTTTATAAAATCCATGCGCGGTTCCGATCCCGACGCCGCCGTTTACTGGCTGGCCAGGATGCTCGAAGCGGGAGAGGATCCCAGGTTCCTGGCGCGCCGGATCCTTATTTGCGCCTCCGAGGATGTGGGCAACGCCAACCCCACGGCTTTGCTGGTGGCCGAGAGCGCCTTCAGAGCGGCGGAGGTATTGGGGATGCCGGAAAGCCGCATTCCGCTGGCGCAGGCCGCCATATATGTGGCGGTTTCGCCCAAATCCAACGCCTCATACATGGCTATAAATAAAGCCATGGCCGAGGTCGCCCATGGTCCTGAAAGGCCGGTTCCCATGCACTTGCGGGACGCTTCCAAGGACGGCGAAGCCCTCGGCCACGGCAAGGGTTATAAGTATCCGCATGATTTTCCCGGCCATTATGTAAAACAGGAATATATGCCGGAGCCCGTAAGATTTTACAAACCCGGGGAGCAGGGCTTCGAAGCCGAGATCGGCAAACGGCTGGAACGCCTCAGGAGCGGGGCGAAATAGAGCGGCCCCGGACCTTTTCCCGTAAAACAAGGCGGGCGTCGGGACGCCGGCGGCCGGTATATCGATCCACATGGAACCCAAAATCTATACCGTAGGAGAACTGAGCCAGGGGATAAAATATCTGCTGGAAACCTCCTTCCGCGAGCTTTGGGTGGAGGGGGAGATCTCCGGGCTTAAGATCTCGTCGCTGGGCCATACCTATTTCGACCTTAAGGACGCCGTTTCCAATATCTCCGGAGTGATGTTCCGCGGTTTCTCCGCGGCGCTAAAGTTCGACCTTGAAAACGGCCTTCTGGTGCGCGTGCGCGGCAATATAACCACATACGACAAGCAGAGCAAGTATCAGCTGATGGCAAAAGAGATCCAGCCCGCCGGCCGGGGTCCGCTGCAGCTTGCCTTCGAGCGGCTGAAGAAGAAGCTCCAGGAGGAAGGTCTGTTCGACGCCGCGCGAAAGCGTCCCATCCCGGCCCTGCCGCAGAAAATCGCGGTGGTGACCTCGCCCACGGGGGCGGCTATAAGGGATATCCTTTCCGTGCTTAAGCGCCGTTACGCCAATCTGCACATAATCATAGTTCCTGTAAAGGTGCAGGGCGCGGGTTCAAAAGAAGAAATAGCCCAGGCCATAAAGGACCTCAACGAGATCCCGGACATAGATGTGATGCTGGTGGGGCGCGGCGGCGGGTCCATGGAAGATCTGTGGGCGTTCAACGAAGAGCTCACGGCCCGGGCCATAGCCGGCTCCAGGATCCCGGTCATTTCCTGCGTGGGGCATGAGACCGATTTTACCATAGCCGACTTTGTGGCCGACCTGCGCGCCGCTACGCCTTCCGCGGCCGCGGAGCTGGTGGTGAAAAGCAAGGTGGAGCTTGCCGCCAATATCGCGGGGCTGGAAAAACGCCTGTTGCAGTCGCTGCGGATCTACTACGAGAACCTTTCCGGCAAGTTCCGGCGGCTGGCCTCAAGCCGGGCGCTCGTGAACCCCTTGTACCTGCTGGAAAGACCCGTGCAGCGCCTGGACCGGGCGATGGAAGAGCTCTTCTACGGCTCAACGGACAAATTACGCCGTTGTGAAGAGAAACTTAATTTACAGAGCGGCAAGCTTAAGGCGCTCAGCCCCCTGTTCCCTCTTAAAAAAGGCTACGCTATAATTAAAAACGCCGAAGGCAAAGCCGTAAAAAAAGCCGCAGGGCTGCGCGCCGGAGACCGGCTCTCCCTGCAGTTCGCCGAGGGCGGGGCCGAAGCCGCGGTCATAAGCGCCACGGGCATGGGCGACGGCGGCCGCAGCCGGCCGCAGGCCGCGGACCGCGAACAGCGGGCCGCGGACAAAGACAAAAAAGACGACGGAGGGCGACAGGAAACTTTATGGTAAAAAAAGAAAAGACCGCCGGTTTCGAGGAAAAACTGGGCAAACTTGAGGAGATAGTCGGCAGGCTTGAGGATGAAAGCACGCCCATAGAAGAATCCCTGTCCCTCTTTGAGGAGGGCGTGGGGATCTCGAAAGAGCTTTCCGAGAAACTCGAAGAGATAAAACGCAAGATAGAGGTTTTAAAAAAGGACGCCGAAGGCAAGCTGAAGCTTGAAAAATTCGAGGATGAAGAAGACGGCTGATACGAAACAACGCTGTCCCGGGCAGAGACATCGTCAGGGGCGGCTGAGACAAATTCCAATCCAAATTTCCGCTGCCGGTGTGGAAGCTGCGCCTTGATCCATAAATCCGGTAAATAAATCCGAAAACAGCTGTTTTTAGTGCGGTATTAAGCTGTTGCGGTTGTCTGTCATTGTTCCCCTGCTACTTTTCCGAAAGGTTAATAGCAATTTTGTAAGATATACAGAATGATAAAATTGCCGTTATTACGGCCTATAGATATTTACCAGACATATGACTTTGAGTGTGATTGTAAATCTAGTGTGGCGGATCGTAAATTTCTTTATGTCGAGAGCAATATTTGCCCGTCAGGCCAAATGTAAAGAACTGTTAGCGCCGGCACAATAGGTTGAACTGTAAAATGGGAATAAATATGAATTATTCTGATGACGAATTGACGATTTTTCTTAACGACATCGAATCCGACCGCATAGAGCGTAAAGAGTCATGGAAAGGCGATGCTCCGGACACCGGCCGTCAGGCTGTGTGTGCGTTTGCTAATGACCTGCCTGATCACCGTAAGCCGGGCATATTATTCGTAGGAGTTAAGGACGATGGCACGCCTTCCGGACTGGCAATCACTGACCCATTGCTTCGCACCCTGGCGGATATTAAGACTGATGGTAACATCTTGCCTCCGCCGTCCATCTTGGTCGAAAAGCGTATCCTCAAAGGCGCAGAAACGGCGGTCGTGATTGTCCTTCCGTCTGATGCGCCTCCGGTAAAATATAAGGGGCGAATATGCGTCCGATTCGGCCCAAGGCGAGGCGTTGCCACTGCCCAGGATGAACGGATTCTCAGTGAGAAGCGAAGATATCGTGACATACCTTTTGATGTACAACCGTTACCGTCAAGCGATCTTTCGGCATTAAGCCGCGTTGTCTTTGAACAAGAGTACCTGCCAAACGCATTCGCGGCCGATATTATTGCCGCCAATAATCGCAGTTATGAACAACGGCTTTCAGCATGTCGGATGATTGCTGCTGTCAGCAATCCCATACCTACCATACTTGGCATGCTGGTTCTTGGAATTTCTCCGCGCGACTGGCTTCCGGGCCACTATGCGCAGTTCCTGAGGATAAATGGAACAACTTACTCTGATCCTATTGTTGATGAAGCGGTTATTGATGGTTCAATGGCTCAAATAATTCGGCGGCTTGATGAAAAAATAGAGGCTCACAATAGAATGCAGGTGGATATCTCATCAGAGGATCTGGAGAAGAGGACCGCCCCGTATCCCAGGGTCGCTCTTCAGCAACTGATCCGTAACGCTATTATGCATCGAACTTACGAGAACACGAATACTCCCGTTAGAGTAAGTTGGTTTAATGACCGGATTGAGATTGTTAACTCTGGAGGGCCGTATGGTTCTGTAACCGCCGCCAACTTTGGGCAGCCCGGTGTTACTGACTATAGAAATCCCAATGTGGCCGAAGCAATGAAGGTAATGGGATTTGTCCAGCGGTTTGGTGTTGGCATTCAAACAGCGCGCGCTGAATTGGCTAAAAATGGGAATCCCCCACTGGAATTTAAAGTAGAGCCTACGATTATATTGGCAACTGTTAGGAGGCGGCAATGAGTGTTCCTATTTTAACTTTTTTTAATAACAAAGGTGGCGTTGGAAAGACATCACTGGTTTATCATTTGTCCTGGATGTTTGCAGAATTAGGCCGAAAAGTGGTCGCAGTTGATCTGGATGCCCAGGCAAACTTGACGGCGGCCTTCCTGGATGAAGATGAAATTGATGCTTTATGGGAACAGGAATCGGGTCCAGGCACCATCTTTAAATCTATTGAGCCCCTTACCCGGGCTGGAGATTTAGTAAATCCCATACTCAAAAAGATGTCTAGGAATCTACACCTTGTGCCGGGCGATGTTGCCCTGGCGGGTTTTGAAGAAACATTGTCAAATATGTGGCCGGAAAGTATGGGAGATAATAATCTTTACCGGCCCTTCCGTATTCTGACCGCGTTCTGGCAGGTGGCTCAGATGGCGGCGCGGCAGGTTAAGGCTGATATTATTTTGGTGGATGTGGGCCCAAATCTTGGCGCGATTAACCGCTCCGCCCTCATAGCCTCAGATTTTGTAGTGATTCCACTAGGTGCGGATTTGTTTTCTCTACAAGGGTTGCGTAATCTTGGCCCGACCCTTCGTTCATGGAGAAATCTTTGGACAAAACGCGTGGATAATTGGAAGAGGCCGGAGTTCGACCTGCCTAAGGGATTTATGTATCCGCTTGGCTATGTGGTGCAGCAACATGGTGTTCGTCTTAGCCGTCCGGTTAAAGCCTATGATAAATGGGTGAATCGGATGCCGGCTATTTATCATGAGAGCGTTCTAAATGATTCTTCATCGGCGTCTAAACCAGTGGATGATCCACATTGTCTTGCCACGCTTAAACACTATCGTAGCCTGTTCCCAATGGCTCAGGAATCTCGGAAGCCGGTTTTTTCGCTGACTCCGGCGGATGGGGCGATCGGGAGCCACGCCCAAGCTGTTAAGGACGCCTCCTCGGATTTCAAGTCTCTTGCTGAAAAAATTATTGAAGAAATGTCCAAGGCAACATCAAATTAGAAATTGTTCTCGCAAAAGCCGGATTGTGACGAAAATGGAGTTGGAACGCATAGGAGCATGTCCTCAAGCGCGGTTCCAACACCCCGGTGACATCTTCGTGATCGCAAATAAACTTTAAGTTCTCTACGACGCGTATAAGTTTTGTGAGAAATAATAGGGCATTATGAAAACACGGCTGGATGTCGCCTGCGTGGAGCGGAAACTGTTCGAGTCGCGCGTTAAAGCTCAGGCCTGCATCATGGCGGGGCTGGTGACCGTCAACGGCTTGCCCGCCGATAAAGCCGGCAAGGCGGTAGAAGAAACGGATGTGAT
The DNA here is from genome assembly GCA_041665305.1 of Elusimicrobiales bacterium. Classification (GTDB taxonomy): domain Bacteria; phylum Elusimicrobiota; class Elusimicrobia; order Elusimicrobiales; family UBA9959; genus YA12-FULL-51-18. The sequence continues at coordinate 3,498 of JBAYJD010000052.1, read as the reverse complement.
CGCGATAGCGCGGCCGGACTGCCCCTATGTTTCACGGGGCGGCTTCAAGCTTAAAGGCGCCATAGACAACTTTAAAATAGACGTTAAGGACAAGATCTGCCTGGATGTGGGCGCGGCTACCGGAGGGTTTACCGACTGTTTTTTGCAGGAAGGCGCCGGAAAGGTCTACGCGGTGGATGTGGGTGAAGGGCAGCTCCATGAAAAAATTAAAAATCATCCCAAAGTGGTTTTTGTGCCGCGGACCAATGCCCGGTATTTAAAGCCGGGGCAGTTACCCGAATTGCCGGAGCTTGCCGCGATAGATGTTTCCTTTATTTCGCTTAAACTTATCCTTGGGCCGGTTTTTAATTCCACCGCGCCGGGCGCGCGGATCATAGCCCTTATTAAACCGCAGTTCGAGCTTCAGCCGCGCGACCTTAAAAAGGGCATAGTGCGGTCGGACGAGGCCCGGCTGCTGACCGTGGAGGCGCTCCGGGCTTTTATCGGAGAAAATTTTAAAGCCGTAGAGGAAGCCGGCCTGATGGAGTCCCCCGTAAAAGGCTCAAAAGGCAATATCGAGTTCCTATGGTATTTGGCGAAGCGCCTGCCGTGAAAAAACCGTGGAAGTAATTTGAAGTGCCCGTGTGAAATATTGTATCCTGTACCTACGCTTTGAACGCGTATGCGATTTAGTTAATTGTACAAGGAGAACAAACAAGATGAAAAAAGTATTATTCGCGCTGCCGTTAGTGGCGCTGGTGTTCGCGGTCGCCTGCAAGAAACAGGAAGCCGCCCAGACTGAGATGCCCGCCGCCGAGCAGGTGGCTGGAACCGCGGTTGAAGCCGCCCCCGCCGCCGTAGCCGCGCCGGTTGCCGCCCCCGCTGAAGCCGCTAAGCCGGCCGAAAAGAAAGGCAAATAAGCCTTTTTAGATCGGTATACGACCGGCGGTCCGTTAACGGGCCGCCGGTTTTTATTATAATTTTTTGCCGCAAAAATTTATACATTATGAAAAAAATATTTTTCCCGGTACTTTTGTGCTGTCTCCTGCGGGCGCCGCTTTGCGCCTTCGAATGTCCGGCAAAAATTTCCGCCGGGTCCGTAGTGGCTGAAACGGCGCTTGATTGTCCCTGGGCGGGAGCGGCCCGCCTGATGGGAGAGAAGGCCGCCGCGGGGGAGGCGGTCGGACCTGTATTCGCCGCTTACGCCCCCGGCATCCTGAAACAGCTGGCGGCGGACCGTTCCGATCCGGCGCTCGCGCGGCTCTGGGGGAGGAGCGTTAATTTCGACGAAATGGCGAACGGAGTTATCGTGAATCCCGTGATCCTTGTTTTCCTGGCCGACGGGTTGGGAACGGCCAGGCCGGAGGGCCGTCTCGCCCATGCCGGAATGGAACACACTTACGGCTATCTTTTCAGCCTGCTTGGAACCAAATTCGGGTTTAAGCGGGCGCGCTGGGTCGGCGATGATATAGGGTCGGGTCTCGGCCTGCCGCGCGGGCTTATCGGTCCGGACCCGGCCGAAGGCACCCTTTTAAGCAATGTAACCTGTCTGGCCGGCGGCATAGCCTTGAAGGACGACGCCGCCGCGTCGGCGCTTCTAGCCGAAGCGGTCTGCCCCGGCATTTTAAAAAAATACGCTTCCGCCCGCATCCCGCGCTCAAGGCTCGTGGAAACTGCGGTCTTGCCGCATAACAGGAAAGTGGTTCTGCGCACCGACCTGGTCCCTTTCGGCAAGATTTCCGCCGGAGGTAATTCCCATCTGCTCATCTATTCCGTCTACGATTCCGCCGCCGGCCGCGCCGAGCTCATAACGGCTTTTCCCGTAGACGCGGCCTTTGTCCGCAGGACGCTGGCTCCCGAAGGCCTTGGGACCGGAAAACCGGTGCAGACCCGTTATAACGCCTGGGTGGAGGGTCTCAGCGGCAAAAAGCCCGTTAAAGGCTTGCGGGAAGTCGTCCTGATGGATCAATAAGGCGGCCGCAAAAACCGCAATTTGATTTTCCTGCCTGGGTCTTTCGAGTTTCCTGTTTGGGCCTAATGGCCTTGACATAATACCGAACTGATATTAAACTATAACCGCGATTTACGGTTTTGCCGTTCCGTAAGTTAATGCGGGCCGATAGCTCTGTGGTAGAGCACCAGTATCACATACTGGAGGATGGGGGTTCGAATCCCTCGCGGCCCATGGATTTTATACCGTGCGATGCCGGCCGTGCCGCCGGGGGTGGTATGACGGAAACCATGCTGGATCTGGCGGGGATATCTCATTCCACTCCCGTAAAGACCCGCAAACAGATAGTTTCTTTTCTTAGGATCTATCTTTGCTTTGTCCACTATTCCATAGCCGCCGTCGAGGCTTTCCTGGACGGCCGGCTGGAGCAGTTTGACGCGCATATAGGCGAAACCGCCTGCCAGATCCGCGCCTATCGCGTTTTGCTTCTTTATTATCGCCATAATAAACGATCCATTGAAGACGCTTTGTCCGCGTTGAAAAGGGTCCAGTCCGTCATCTTGTCCCATATCGAGCTCGGCTTGCCGGCGCAAAATTGCGCGGGAGGCGTCCGTATGCTGCTTAAGGACCTTGACGCCGAGCTCGTTTATGACAAGGACATGGCCTTTCTTCTGGCGACTTATTTTTTAAAGCAATTTTCAGCCATAGACGATGAGCGGGCTATCAGTTGTATACGGGTGACGCCGGAAACTTTGCCCGAAGGCCTGTCAAGACGGCAATTCGAGATCTCGGTCAAGCGTTTCCAACGCAAGGCCGCCGAAGATTCCTGCAAATTTATTTTAGGACTGCTGCCCGAGGTGCCGGAGCTGGCTTCATTGGGGGAGTTGGCCGCGCATTTCCTGAAACGCGACGAAATGGACAGGGAAGTCCTGCCCGCTTTCCTGAGCGGGCATGTGATCTTCAGGCATTTGCTGGCGCATGATCTCCCGGCGGCCTTGATCGTGTTCGTCCGTAAGGGTGACGCCGTCGCGCACAGGTTCCATTATTCCTTGAAACCGGACGGAACTCGCGGAGATTTTGAGATCGGGCTGGAACCGGATCTGGATGTCCCGTGCCTTATCATGAAGGGGGAATTGCGCGGAGAGCCGGGGGATAAGCAGGCGGTGCGCAAGCACCTCGCTTCATACGGGATGCTTAGGGCTTTGGACGCTTTTATGGCGGCCCACTGCCAATACAGCGGCAACCATCTTAAAAATTCAAACGACATCATGGAACAGCTGAGCCTGAAACATTCCGAAGGCCATCAGGCTCTTGCGTTGCTTTGCCGGCGTTATGAAGACTGGCTCTGGTTCGGTAAAAAGATCATCGGGCGCCGGTTCAACGCCTTCCTGCTCCGCCACATTTTCAGCGGCCGCCTATCCGGCACAATATAAATCCGGTGACACAATAGAATGGCACTAACTTAAGCCCTCGCATATTTGCTCCTGTGCTGTATTTCGCGGAATAATTTACGCGGCTTATTGAGTAGTTGATAGCCTTTCGGCCTTCGCTTTCTTGCCCGCGGTTCT
>JBAYJD010000051.1:0-19371 GCA_041665305.1 Elusimicrobiales bacterium | reverse complement strand
CTTGAAAAACAGGGCGTTGCCGGGCGGATGGAAAAGTTTTGGGATAAAAAATCTGCGCTTTCGGTTGATATGTCAGGCGGCGGTAGTGGCCCGGCATGCACGCCGTGTTGTAATCAAGCTGGGCGAAACGTATCCTTTTTTTGACGTTTTTGAATAAGCGCGCTGGGCAGTTCTGAATCCGGCGCTATCCTGCGGTTAGATCCTGCTTTGGTTCGCTGCGGCACAACCCTCCCTGTGGATGGTATGGGTAACTTTCACGAAAACAGCTTCCCACACGCAAAATGTACATTTTGTGCGCCTTCAAGCCGACAAATTTAAAGTGGTTTGTGAAAAGATTGTGGAAAAGATGCCGCTATTCCCAAATCCTCGGTTTATCCGAGGATTTGGGTGTCAACCCCTTGTCAAGCCGAGGCTTTACAACATTTCATTTTTACGGAAAAGTGGCGGCAAAAAAAGTTTTTTTGACGCCGTCAAGCATGAACTGCATCGCGGTGGCGGCGAGGATCAATCCCATTAGCCTGGTGGTTATGTTCATGGCTATAGGGTTGATCTTTTTAGCTTTTTTAATGCAGAAGCGGAAAGAAAAATAGCAGACGAAACCCATCAATATGAACAGCAGGTAAAGCGTGGCGTCCTGGAGAACGGTCTTGGTCTTGGACTGGAGCAGGACGGCCGTGGTTATAGCGCCTGGGCCGGAGAGCATAGGTATCGCCAGCGGCGTTATGGAAATGTCGTCCTTCTGGATGCCTTCCTGTTTTTCTTCCTCGGTTTCCTGCACTTCCGACCGCTTGGCGCGCAGGCTGTCCAGCGAAACCAGCAGCAGGACAAGGCCCCCGGCCATCTGAAAAGCCGCTATCGTTATGCCGAAAATGCCGAAAAGCCTGTTGCCCGTGAGAGCGAACAGGATAAGCACTCCGGTCGCGGTGATGGAGGCCGTGCGAGCCATTCTAAGCCGTTCGGCCTCGGTGTTGGAGGGGGTCATCGCGAAAAAAGTGGGGATAGCCGCCAGAGGATTGATAATAGCGAACAGCGCCCCCGCGCTCATAAGTGCGAATTCCATTGTTCCCATAATGAACAATATACCTTAATTACCACGGCAAGTCCTGAGCCCGAAGGCCCAGGTGATCAGAGTCCTTGTGCCCAGGTAAATGATAGGTATAAAGACCGTTCAATGTTTCCTTTGGGCCCTTGGCTGGACCTGAAGTTTGCTTTAAACTCTAACAGTCGCAAGAAATATCGGAGGCTGACGAAGATGGGCGGCCCGCCGGCGGTAGAGATTGAGAAAACTTATAGGAGACGAAACAATGAAAACAATGATACTGATGGCTGCGATGCTATCCTTAACCGGTGGGACCTGGGCTCTAGCCGGCAATGCCGGCTCGCCGGACACTGCTGCAGCAGCTGTCGTGAAAGCTCCGGGGGCTGAAGCGTTAGAGGAGATGTTCGAGAACGGCTCGGATGTTTCGTGGCCTGGGCTGGTAAATACCACGGGGTATAGTCCGGATACCCTCAGTTTAGGCGCAGGCAGTTTGGTCGTAAGCTACGATCTTGACTTGGCCGGTCAGCCTGGCAGATTGCAGATAAGAAAACAAATATCCGGCGGTGCCTATGTTGATTCGGTCGAGGTGACAGTGATGCTTCGCCCGGATAGCCCCGGCGCGGAATATTACGAGACCGAGTCGGGTTCTTCAAGGGAATATGTGAATAAACCTGCTACAGGCTCCGGCGTCGTGGAATTGCGGCATTTCCAATATTCTGAAGCTGTGGCTAAAGTCCAGATAAAAAAAGACATGTATTCGTTGAAACCATGTCTGATTATGAAATATTCCCTGGAATTGCCTGCCGGAGGTGATACGAAGGAGCTTAAAGGGTACACTCTGATGGTTGAAAAATAAGGTAAAAATTTTCGCCGCGAATTTTTTTAATCAAATCCAGGCAAAAGGTGACGGCAGGATCGTCGGTTCGCGATCCTGCCGTCGTTTATTGTGCATAAAGGTAGCACCTGCCTTTTACCGGCAGATTTGCAAAAACCCTTATCAAATAAACATTTTTTACTACCTGCAAAAGGTAGCGTCTACCTTTTAGATATAAAAGGCAGCAGGAGCCTTTAGGATTGCTGGGGGGGATTGACAGAACTATTATACGGATGTATAATTATGCAAGCGTATAACAATGGAGGGAGTATGGCCAGACCGCCTTCGGGGACGGACCTTAAACTTAAATCCGCTGGCAGAAAACTGCTGCAGGAAGGGGGCATAACGGGCCTTAGCGTGCGCGGGGCCTGCCGTCTTGCCGGGGTGAATACCGGCATGTTCCATTACTATTTCGGTTCAAAGGACGAATTTTTAAAGGCTATTCTTAAGGAAATCTATGCCGAATTTATGCTAAATTTCAAGGCGGGGGTTTCCGTGGGCGGTTCTCCGCGCGCCCGGCTTAAGAACGCGCTTGTGGAAGTGGGTCGATTCGCGCGGGGCGTGCGCAAAGCCGCGCCGATGCTTTTCGCCGATCTGGCGTACGGGAATGAGGAGGCGTTCGTTTTTATAAGCGGTAATTTCACGGAACATATAAGAGAGATCGCGGCATTGGCGGAAGAATGCCGCCCGCAAAGCGCCGTCAAAGACCGTTCCGTTCCGTTCGTTATTTCCGCCCTGGTGTCGGTTATGATCTTCCCTGTGCTGATGGGCGGCGTTCTGGAAAGGAACGGGGTTAAAAAACTTCTGGACCGGAGCCTGGCGGACCTGCGCGAAGAAATGTTCTCGGACGCCGGGATCACTGGCAGGGCTGAAATAGCCGTAAGGGGAATAGGCCTATGAGATCTATGTTGTTCCTGCTGGCGTTTTCGGGCGCGGTCCGCGCGGGCGAATTCAGCGTCACGCTTAAGTCCGCCGAAGAAAGCGCCCTGGCGGCTTCCAATCAGTATAAAAGCGCGAAGTTCTCGGCGGAGGCGGCCCGCGCGGCCGCGGCGGCTTCCGGCAGCCTGCTTTATCCGCGCCTGAGCCTGGAGGGCGGCCTGCGCTACAACGAGGTGGTGCCGGAGATAACGATGCCGGCAGCCCTGGGCGGCGCCAGGCCGCTGGGCGACAACTGGAACTATTCCATCGGCCCGACGGCTGCATGGACGCTTTTCGACGGCGGGGTGCTGAGTTCCGGCCGCCTGGCCGCTGTCAGGACGGCCGCCGCCCGCCAGGCGGAAGCCGAGAACTCCAGGCGCCAGGTTATCCTTAGAGCCCGCACCGCATATTTTCAGCTGCAGCTGGCGCTTGAACGGGTCTACATTGTAGGCGAGGCCCTCCGGCTTTCGCTGAGCCAGTTTAAAGATATTTCGCTCGGGGCCAGGGCGGGCGCCCGCAGCCGTCTGGATGTGCTCCGCGCCGGACAGGAGACGCTGGCCCGCAAAAGGGACCTGCTGAGAGCCAGGGCCGGCCTTTCAGGCGCGCTGCGCGACTTCAGCTTTGCCGCCGGGCTTGAGCTGCCGGGCGACGCCGGAATGCCTATGGATTCCCGCATGTCCGGCCTGGATTACGGCGGGGCCGAACCCGCTTCGATAATGGTAAACGCGGAGCCCTATGAAGCCATCCTGGCGCGCCTGGGGCACGCGGCGCATTTTGGGTTCGAACCGGAACCGCCGGCGGTGAAAGCCTTTAACGAAGCGGAGCGGGCGTATCGAGCGCAGGCCGGGGCGCATAAGGCCGAAAGATCCCCGCGCCTCATCCTCGGGGCGCGCAGTTCCCTGGATTATCCTAACGGGCCCAACCTGTATTCTTTCGTCCAGAATTCAGCCTCGCTTTCCCTGAGCCTGCCGCTGTTCGAGAGCGGGCTCTTCTCTGAGAAGGAAAAAGAGAGCGCTCTCAACGCGGCGTCCGCCCTGGAAAAAAGGGACGAGGCGGCGCTGGCCGCTGAAAGGGACTTTAAGAAGACTTCGGACGCCTATAAGGCGCTCCTGGCAGAAGAGTCGATAAATCTTGAGGCGCTGGCTTCCGCCGCTGAGGCCGCGAAGCTGGCCTATGAGGCGTATAAGTTCGGCTCCGGCACCTGGCTGGAAGTTGAAAGCGCCAATTTCAAGGAATTGCAGGCCAGGACCGCGGCCGCCGAAACGAAAGCGGAAATACTTTTAAAACTGGCCCTGCTGGACAGCCTGACCGGAGAAAGATCATGAAAAAGAAAATAATACCATTGGTTATCCTGGCGGTTCTTGGATCTCTAATATTCCTGAAAGTGAGGAACGACCGGGATTTCCGTTACAGCGGGACCATTGAGGCCACCGAAACCGACCTCTCCTCCCGGATCTCCGGAGTGATAGAGTCCTACGGCGCCAGGGAGGGGGAAGCGGTTAAAAAAGGGTCCGTGATAACCTCCATAGACTGCGATGATCTTAGGCTTGCCGCCGGCATAGCCCGGGAGGATTTTAACCGGGCCGAGGAACTGTATAACGGCGGCTCGGTTTCCAGGGAAACTTACGACCGCCTTAAATACAAACGCGACGACTCCGCGTTGAAGGTCCGATGGTGTTCCGTAATCTCGCCGGTGTCGGGGCGGCTGCTTTACGCCTACAGGGAAAAGGGGGAACTTGTGGCCCCCGGCGCCAGGCTGGCCACGGTGGCGGACCTCTCCGAGGTCTGGGCTTATATCTATGTGCCGCACGATTTGCTGGCCAAGCTGCGCACTGGCATGGAAGTCAAAGGCTTTTTGCCGGAGGCCGGAGACAAGGAATTCCCGGGCCGCATCTCGGTGATCTATCCGGAGGCCGAATTCACGCCCAAGAATGTTCAGACGCGCAAAGAACGCACCCGTCTGGTCTTCGCCGTCAAGGTCGGTTTTCCGAACCCCGATGAAATTCTCAAACCCGGAATGACCGTGGAAGTGAAGCTCCCGGAATAAATTATGTATGCGGAATTTTTCAATACGGACCGATAACCTGGAGAAATCTTTCGGCGGGACAACCGCGCTGGACGGCGTTTCCTTTGACTTTTCGGCCGGACTGCTGCACGGGCTCATAGGCTCCGACGGGGCAGGCAAGACCACCACGATGCGCCTGCTGGCCGGGCTGCTCAGGCCTTCGGCCGGGGGCGTCGGTTATTACAAAGACGGCCTCCAGGTCCCTTTCGGCGAATTGCGTCCGAGCCTTGCTTATATGCCGCAGCAGGCCAGCCTCTACCCCGACCTTTCCATAAACGAACATCTGGAATTTTTCAGGGACCTTTACCGCCTTGACCCCGCGGTCTATGCCCTGCGCTCGGCGGAACTGCTCGCTATAACCAGGCTGGAAAAGTTCAGGGAGCGCCGCGCAGGCCGGCTTTCAGGCGGCATGTACAAGAAGCTGGGCCTTATGTGCGCCCTGCTCCAGTCACCCTCGGCGCTCCTGCTCGACGAACCCACCAACGGCGTCGACCCGATAAGCCGCAGGGAATTCTGGGAGCTGCTTTACGGCCTTGCGGCCGAAAAGGTCCTGATAATAGTTTCCACCGCTTACATGGACGAAGCCGAGCGCTGCGCCCGGGTGCACCTGCTGGATTCGGGAAGGCTTCTGGTTTCCGGCGAGCCGAGGGCGGTGCTGAAGAACGCCGGCGTCCGGAATTTTGAGGAGTTCTTTATAAAACAGGGAGGGGGGCGATGAACGCTTTCGCGGCCCTGGAGGTGAAAGGCCTCTCGATAAAATTCGGCGATTTTACCGCCGTGGACGATATTTCGTTCTCGGTGAACCGCGGGGAGATCTTCGGCTTTCTCGGGGCCAACGGGGCGGGAAAAACCACCACCATCCGCATGCTTTGCGGCCTGCTGCTGCCGACTTCCGGTTCGGCGCTGGTGGGCGGGCTGGATTTCGGCGACGGCGGGAAGGGCATAAAAAGGATCGTGGGTTATATGTCCCAGAAGTTCACGCTTTACAACGACCTGACGGTGGGAGAGAACCTGGATTTCGCGGCCGGGCTGCGCAAACTTGAGCCGGCCTACGCAAAAAAACGGCGTAAAGAACTTTTTGAGCTCACGGCCTTTAACAAACCGCTTTCCTCCAAAGTTTCGTCGCTGCCCGGCGGCCTGAAGCAGGAACTGGCGCTGGCCGTAGCCATGCTGCATGACCCCGAGATAGTTTTCCTCGACGAGCCCACCTCCGGCGTATCGCCGGAGTCCCGCGCCAGGTTCTGGGCGCTGATACGCAGAATAACCGGCCTTGGCAAGACCGTGCTGGTGACTACCCATTACATGGATGAGGCCGAGCAGTGCGGCCGCATAGCCCTGATGAGCGCGGGCCGCCTGATAGCGCTGGACTCGCCGGAAGAATTAAAGCGCGCCGCCTTCCCCGGCCCGATGGCCGAACTGGATTTTAAAGGAGTAGAAGCGCGCGCCTTCCTTTCAGGGCTGGAAAAAGCGGCCGGGCTGCTGGAGCTGTCCCCGCACGGTATGCGCTGGCACGCGGCTTTCTCGGACAGGGCCTCCCTGGAGGCCGCGCTGTCCGCGCTGCCGCCCTTTGCCTCGGCCGTGTTCATAAAACCCTCATTGGAAGATGTTTTTATCAGGCTGGTGGAAGGAACGGAAAGATGAACTTTGATCTTCACAGGGTTTATGCCGTAGCGCGCAAGGAAGTCATGCATATCCTGCGCGATCCGTTCACGCTGGCGCTGGCCCTGGGCCTGCCTGTGATGCTGGTCGCTTTTTTCGGCTATGCCATGGATTTTGAGGTCAGGGATATAAAACTTGCCGTTTCGGACCGGGACAACGGGCCCGCCGCGAGGCGTCTCAAAGAAATCTTCACGGCTTCGGGTTATTTCCGCCTCGTGGAGCCTGGTCCCGTCGGACCGGTGGAGATGCTGGATTCCAACAGGGTCTCCGCGGCGCTTTTCATAGCTCCGGATTTTTCAAAAAAAATAAAAGGCGGCGGTTTTGCGGAGGCGCAGTTCGTGCTGGACGGCAGCGATAATTCCAAAGCGGCGGCGATCATAGGCTATCTGCCCGGGATCCAGCGCGCCGCCCAACTGCGGCTGGCCGGGCGCGCCCACGGGAATCAGTCGTCAAGCGGAGCGGATCCTGAGCCCTCTAAGCTGTCATTAAGCGCAGCAGATCCTGATCCCGTGGAGCTATTATTAAGTGAAGCAGATCGTGATCCTGCGAAGCTATTGTCAAGCGGAGCAGATCGCGTCTCGGTCGAGACCCGCCTGCTTTATAATCCCGAGCTGAACAGCCGCTGGTTCATAGTGCCGGGTCTGGCCGCGATAATAATAGGCCTGCTGGCCATTCTGCTCACGGCCCTGACCGTGGCCCGGGAATGGGAGAACGGCTCGATGGAACTTTTGCTTTCCACCCCCGTGCGGCCGCTTGAGATAATCGCCGGCAAGCTGGCCCCTTACGGGGCGCTGGTGCTGGCGGGGGTGTGCTTTGTTTATCTGGTCTCCAGGCTGGTTTTCGGCGTGCCTTTTGCGGGCAGCCACCTGCTTTATCTGGCCGCCTGCCTGCTTTTTGTAACGGCCGCGCTTTCCCAGGGGCTGCTGATCTCCGTGCTGACGCGCCAGCAGCAGGTGGCCATGCAGTTTTCCATGATCAGCGGCCTCCTGCCCTCCATGCTGCTGTCGGGCTTTATTTTCCCCGTGGAGAGTATGCCGGGATTTTTTCAATATCTTACCATGCTGCTGCCGCCGAGATGGTTCATGGCGGCGGCGCGGGGAATAACGCTGAAAGGGGCGGATCTCGGGGAACTGGCCGTGCCTTTTCTGGCGCTGGGATTTTTAAGCGCGGTAATGCTCGCCCTGGCCATAAAAAATTTCAAAACGGACCTGGAATAGGCGATAGAAGATCGTTCTACGGCATTTGATAAACCTTATGAATCCTACACTGAAGGCATTTATCCGGAAGGAACTTACGCAGACGCTGCGCGATGTCCGGATGCGCGCGCTGCTCTTCGGCGCGCCCGTAATACAGATGACGGTGTTCGGCCTGGCTCTTTCCACCGAGATAAAGAACATCAAGCTCGCGGTTTTTTCACGGCCCGGCGACGCCATGTTCGGGCGCGTTACGGAGGGTTTTTACGCTTCCGGCTGGTTCACCCGTGCGGCTCACGCGCCCGGAGAGGACCCGTTTGAACTTATCGCCTCGGGCAGGGCGGACGCGGCGCTGATCTCCCCGGCCGAGGGGCTTGTGCGCTCCGCCGAACGGGGTAATGGAAAAATGCAGCTGCTGGTGGACGCTTCCAACGCCACTAAAGCCAGGGCGGTGGAGGCGTACGCTAAAAGCATCGTGGCGGACGCCTCGGAGCGGGAATACGGCGCGCGGGTTTTGCCGGCGCTGAAATTTGATGTCCGGGTGCTCTACAACCCCGCTATGGAATCCTCTGTGTTCCTGGTGCCGGGCGTTATGGGGATGCTGGTCTGTCTTATCACCATAATACTCACGGCCATGTCGCTCACCCGGGAACGGGAAATGGGCACTTTCGAAACCATAGTCTCAGCCCCGCTTTCCAACACCGAAGTGCTGCTGGGCAAAACCATCCCCTATCTCATCCTGGGCCTGGCCGACGCGGCGCTGGTGGTGCTGGCCGGCTACCTTATTTTCGGCGTGCCGGTGCGCGGGCCGCTCTGGCAGCTCGCGCTCGCGTCGCTCGCTTTTGTGGTCAACACCGTCAGTATCGGCACTTTTATTTCCACGGTCTCAAAGAACCAGCAGCAGGCCATGCTGGGCGGGTTCATGTTCCTTTTTCCGGCCATTTTAATGAGCGGCGTGATGTACCCGGTGGAAAATATGCCCAAAGCGGTCATAGCCGCCGCCTATATGGACCCGCTTATGTATTTCGTGCGCCTGCTGCGGAACATCATGCTGAAAGGCGGGGATGTCCATGTTTTCTGGACCAACCTCGGCGCGCTGGTCCTTATGGCTTTTTTCGCGGCGGGGCTGGCCTATAACAGGTTCAGGCAAACCCTGAATTAAAAATTTTTGCGGCCGAAATTTTTACCATACTCCGTCCTAAAGGACGGAGTACCCTGCGGCAAGATGGCTGCCGGCCGCGGGAATGGCAGATGGAAAACGGATAAGGAAATGATATGAAAAAAGAACAGAAGGGCGGGCTGCCGGGCAAAGCTATGAAGGCGAAGGACCTGGCGGCCTACGATAAAGACGCGGTCGTCAGCCGCACCATAATAGAAAAAAAGACAAGCAGCGTCACCATTTTTTCCTTCGACAAAGGGCAGGGGTTGAGCGAACATACCGCCCCTTTCGACGCGCTGGTCGAGATTCTGGATGGCGAGGCCGAGATCACAATTTCAGGCAAGCCCCGCAAAGTGAAAGCCGGAGAGCTCATAATAATGCCCGCCAACCGGCCTCACGCCCTGAAAGCGGTTAAAAAATTCAAGATGATGCTGGTTATGATCCGGTAAAAATTCCCCCCGCGGAAATTTTTACCATGCCCAGGCTTTGTTCAATCTTATGCCGTAATCGTTGGAGGAAACGGCCGGGAAATCCTTCTCCGGGATGTCGTTCATCCGCACGGTAAGCCAGTCGTTCCTTTTGGCGTAATCGGCGACGCTCTCTTTTTCGCCCGCCTCGATGTGCTCGTCGGGATTCACCATGATGCGCAGCCCGCGGCTGAATTCTATCATTTCCCTGTCGCCCCGGCTGTTGCCCGCCGCCAGCAAAGGCGTTTCCTGTATGAATGTTTCGACCGCCTCTTTTTTCCCTTTATCCTGCGGGACCGGCGGTATTATTTCATCCGTAATTATTCCCTGGCGGATGACCGATCTTACGCCTATGATGTTGGTGACGGGGATCTTGAAAGCCTCGCTTAAAAACTGCTGATACATGGCCTCGGGAGACGCGCTTACCACCCAGATCTCAAAACCGTTCTCCTTCAGCAGGTCGATAAGGCGGCGCATAGGCTGGAATATTTTTTTGGAGTAAGCGGCGGCAAAGCATTCTTTGCCCAGGCCGCGCAGGAACTGAGCGCTTTCTCCAGCGAAATACCGGACCCGGTTCTGCACATAGGGCAGGGAAACATTGGATTGCCCGCGCATTTCATCGATCAGTTCCGGTTTCCTTTCCGGATGTTTTTTGGCGTAGCCGTAAAGGCATTCATCCGCGAGATAATGGGGAACCTGCCCGATCACCGTGCCGTCCCCGTCGAAAACGGCTACTTTTCTTCCCTTTTCATTCCGTGTCGCGGCTAAAAAAGCGCCGAGCTGCGCGTTCGCTTCCTTGCTGAAGCCTTCAATGTTCCTCATGACGGCTTCACCGGCGCGGCAAACAGGCGCGGCCATGTAAAGAACCGAGATAACCAGCGCGGAATTTAAAAGTTTACGCAGTTTCATGACAGTTCTCCGTAGCTCAGCGCACAGGTTCAAGCGGCGGCGGCAGATAAAGATGGTAATAATTTACCGGTTTCGCACACAAGCTGTTTTTGACGGCGGCGGCCGTGCCGCAACACTTTATTCGATGTAGTATAATGTAAAAAACGGCGGATTTAAAGGAGGCGTTCTTATGAAAGCGCTTGTTAAAAAACACCCGGAAAAAGGCCTTTGGCTCGAAGAGGTTCCGAAACCCGCGATCAAGGACGACGAAGTCCTGATCCGGATCAAGCAGACCGCCATCTGCGGCACCGATATCCACATCTACCAGTGGGACGACTGGGCCCAGAAGACCATCCCGGTGCCCATGCATGTGGGACATGAATTTGTGGGGGAGATAGTCGAACTCGGCAAAAGCGTGCAGGGCCTTTCCGCGGGCGAGCGCGTTTCAGGAGAAGGCCACATAGTCTGCGGGCATTGCCGCAACTGCCGCGCCGGCCACAGGCACCTTTGCATCAACACCAGGGGCATAGGAGTGAACCTCCCCGGCTGCTTCGCCGAATACCTGGCCCTTCCGGCGGAAAATGTTTTTCCGATCCCAGAAGGCGTAAGCGACGACGAGGCTTCCATTCTGGACCCGCTAGGCAACGCGGTGCATACCGCTCTTTCTTTCGACCTGATAGGCGAGGATGTGCTGATAACCGGCGCCGGTCCCATAGGCATCATGGCCGCCGCCATCGCCCGGCATGTGGGCGCGCGCCATGTGGTGATAACCGATGTGAACGAATACCGCATGGAGTTGGCCCGCAAACTAGGCATAACCTCCGTGGTGGACGCGCGCAAGGAAAAACTCAGCGAGGTCATGCACCGCCTAAAGATGACCGAAGGCTTCGATGTCGGGCTTGAAATGTCGGGCAACGCCCAGGCCTTCAACGACATGATCCCCGCCGTAAAGATGGGCGCGAAGATCGCCCTGCTGGGCATCCTGCCCCCCAATACCACCATCCCCTGGAACCAGGTGATCTTCAAGGCGCTGTTCCTGAAAGGCATCTACGGCCGCGAGATGTTCGAGACCTGGTATAAGATGTGCTCCATGCTCACCAGCGGACTGAATATCAAGCCCATCATCACCCACAGGTTTCCAGTGGCGCGGTTCAAAGAAGGGTTCGAGATCATGTCCTCGGGCAACTCCGGCAAGATCATTCTCGACTGGAGCAAATAACCGCGGCGGCAGGTTCCGCGGCACGCTGTCCCTGGAAACATCAGATGATCGGGCGTAGTAAGGATTTTCTGCGGTATTGTTGTTGTAAGGTTGCAGAAACCGCTTGCGCAAAGGTCCGGTCGGAAGGGCGGTTATGAAAATATTAAAACTGGCCGCGGTCCTGGCCGCGGCCGTGATCTTCTCCGGGTGCGCAGTGGTGAAGGACAAAGCCTCCGGCTATTATCTTTCCAAAACGCGCAAGACGCTTGCCGCCCAAAACCTTTCCCAGCCGGAGATGGAGAAAGCATACTCCGACCTGGCCCGCAGCCTAGAATACGCCCCTTCCTCTCTCCGCGCGCTGGAGGTCCTGGAACAATTGACCGCCAGAGCCGGCAAAATCGGCTTTTCCAAAGGTCCCGACCTGGAAATAACCATACTTAAGCGGGTGCTCCGCGCGTCTCCGGCCAATTGGCAGGCCTATGCCGCGCTCATAACGGCCTTGTCGGCGCGCGGCGACCTCTATTCCCTGAACGGACTTGCCTCGAACCTGGAGGGCCGCCTCGCTTCATCCGCGGAAAATCGCCGTCCTTATGAGGCTTCCCTTGGCCTGGCCTTATGCTACGCTTCCATAGTTCCGTGGGTGGAAGAGGAGGGGTATCTCAGCCTGAATAAAGATCCCGACCTCCTCATAGAAAAAGCCCGCGAATACGCGCGCGTGCGCCGCCGCGCTGAAGAGTTGCAGGCGCTTCTCGCTAATATGGATTCCGCCGACCCGGGTCTGCGGCGTAAAGCGCCGCAGCCGCTTCTTTCCGCCGCCGAAGTGGCGCTGGCCGACCTGGCCGGGAGCAGGGTCGAAGCCGAGCGCGTTTATGCGACGGTATCCAAGCTGGACCTGGAGCCGGCGTTCTTTAAGGCGGTCGGCCTGACGGTGCGCGGCAACAACGCCCTTGTAAAAAAAGATTATTCCGGCGCCCGCGCGTTTTACCAGAGCGCGATGCAGAATTATCCGGGTTTTATAGACGCCGCCAAGCAGCTGGCGGAGGTCGATTTTCAGGAGGGCGCAGGCATGGCTTTGGCGGCCGGCGGCGTGAAGGCAGGCAAACAGCTCCTCGACAGGGCCTACTCCGGGTCCGGGGCCGTGATCAAGGCGGTCCTTAAAAGCCCGGCATGGATGCCGTTCATGGCCAGGGATAAATTTCTCTCCGACACTTACGCCGTCAGGGCCGCGGTCATTTTGGCCGTCAACGCCATAGAAAAAGGCCCGCCCGGCGCTTTTCCCGGCCGGACCGGCCGACGGGGCGGACCGAAGAATAAGGCCGGACTTGAAAAAGAGTTCAAGGCCGCCCTGGATGAAGCCGTGCGTTTAAATCCGCGGGGCGGGCTGGCTAAAGAGCTGCTGGAGCGGTATACCAAAGAAGGATTTTAAAAGGCTGAAGGATGAGGCAAAAAACACCGGGGCTGCGAAAATATTTTATCCGTTCCCTGCCTTTGGCCTTGTTTTTTTCCTTTGCGTCCCGGGTCCATGCCCAGACCGAAGTGAAATTTTCAACTATGTCCGTTCAGCCGGCAAAGGAGGAAAGTCCGCTGATGCTTAACCTCACCAGGGACAGCCGCGACGCCCGCGTCGGCCTGGACTATTCCATTCGCTGGGATTTTTCGGACCTCGCCCATCTTAAGCCCGGGCTTAAAACCCTTTCCGACGGTATCGCGGCGTTAAGGAACTGGGATATAACTGAAAATACCAGGGTCAGATATTACGGCTTCGCCGCTAACCCCTGGCGCGTTTTTATCGCCAAAGAAAAAGTCGGCGGTTCGTTTGCCGCGGGCGGCGGCACGGCCATGACGGCCGGCGGTGAAAAGCCGGAATACAAGAAACACCTCAGGCTTTCCCTGTCCCCCCTGGTGGACGACTTTAAGAGGAATCTGGATGAAAATCTGCGCGAAGCGCTGCTCCGCAGCTCTCTCAGGCAGGTCAAGACGGTGGGCCCGCAATGGCGGAGCGTGGGGACCGCCGGCAAAAAAGAATTTTTCAAGGATGTCGGTTCCCTCGACATCTGGGGCCTCCCGGGCCTGGACAGCGCCAAAGAAGGTCTTCAATACATCTCAAAATAACGGGTTGACGCTGTTTTGACGGGGAAAAAGTCGGAGGCCGCCTTTTTCGTTAAAATATTTTATTATTTGGCGGTTTCAAGAAGAACCAGGCGGTTCTCATGATCTTTTAGTTTTTCTTCGTGAGTCATAACCGTATCGCCGCGTACTATATCTCGATTGCGGTAGGATAAGGCTTCCGCGGCAAAGGCATCTATGGCGCTCATCACGCGGTTGATGTCATCCTTAGTGGACACTTTCGTCGCCATGTCGTCTTGGATCCTGTGAACAGCGGCCTGGGTTTTTGCGCCGTCAATAGCTATACGGGTAACCGTTTCCGTAAGTTCTGAAACCTTGGAATCCAGTGCCGAGACTTTGATGTCCAGTTCTGAAACTTTGGTATCCAGTGCCGAGACTTTGATGTCCAGTTCTGAAACTTTAGTATCCAATGCCGAGACTTTGATGTCCAGTTCCGAAACTTTGGTATCCAATGCCGAGACTTTGATGTCCAGTTCTGAAACTTTGGTATCCAGTGCTGAGACTTTGATGTCCAGTTCTGAAACCTTAGTGTTCAGTTCCGCTATATCGCCTTTCGTGGCCGGATCTGATTGGATTTTGTCTTCCACAGATACATCCTACAAGATTTGATTGCGCTGCGTAAGGACCGAAAGGCCCAGACAGGACTTTCCAAAAGGTTTGTTTCCTAACATGGAGGATCGTACGCAAAAAAGTCGGCGGCCTTTTTTATTCCCCAAGCCGGCGGTTCTGGCGGAGCAGGTGTTTTATGGTCCGGTATATTATTCCGGTGACATAATACTTGATTCATGCGCGTATCCAGGCCGCCAAAGGTCCCGTCGCCAGTTGAACTCGCCGGAGAACCGCAGCTTGAGTGGAAATTTTGCATATAATTATGTATAAATACATTATGTATTAACACATAATAGGAGGGCGTTATGAATAATCCGTTTATTTATGGTGAGATAGCTGTGGGGAAAGCGTTTGTGGGAAGGAAAGACGAACTGGCTGATATTACGCGCGGCCTGGAATCCGGCGAACGGATATTTCTTATCTCTCCACGCAGGTTTGGAAAAACATCCCTTATAATAAATATGTTGGAGCGTCTTAAGAATAAAGGATTTATGACGGCCTATATAGATCTTTACCGCGCGGCTTCACTGGAGCAATTGGCGGCGCTTTTTGCGGAGGAAGTATTGCTTAAATCCGAGACCAAACTGGAAACGGTGGCCAGGTTGGCGCGGGAAATAGTCCCGCTTTTGAGGCCTAAGATCACGGTGGAGCAGGATGGCCGGCTTTCCGCCGCGCTTGATATCGGTAAATCCCAAAACGAACAGGCGGCGGCGCTCGCGGAGTTGTTTGACGCCGCTGAAAAGATAGCCAAAAGACGCGGCAAGCGGCTTGTAATAGCGTTTGACGAATTTCAGGAGGTGTCCGCGCTCGGCGGAGAGCCGCTTGAGAAATTAATGCGGTCGGTTTTTCAGAGGCATCATAATGTTTCATATATCTTTTCCGGTTCGAAGCAGCATCTTATATCGGATATGGTAAATGACAAGGACAGGGCGTTCTATAAGTTGGGGCGCGTGTTATTCCTGGGTAAAATACCGGAGAAAGATCTAAAGGCCTTCATCACGGAGCGATTTGCGGTTATAGGTGTGACGGTTGAGGAGACCGCCTTTCAAAGGATTCTTTCAGCGGCCGATTCAATTCCGTATTATGTGCAGTATCTTTGTAGTTTTCTGTGGAATAAATGCCGTGAGGGCTCGGGTCTTTCGGAAAAACTTGTGGCGGAGACCGCCTCGCATATAGCCGATACGCAGGCGCCCCTTTATATTGGAATGCTTGAGAATATCCCGCTTAAACAGAGAAAGATCCTGCAGGTGGTTTCTCGGAAGTCGGGTGAGAAACTGTATTCCCATGAGGTGATAGAACGGAATAAACTTGGTCCGGCTCCGACCGTGCAAGTGGCCCTTAATCTCCTGATCAAAAAAGGAATATTGGAAAAGGAAAGCGGCGGGTATGCCTTTTCCGATCCGTTTTTTAGATTGTGGGTATTAAAGAATTCTTTGTAATTTCGGACGACAGGACGCTGTCGGGGCGGGGTGGTAGACTTTTTGCATGGATGGCGTGCAGGATTCTTTGTTCGGGGCGGAGTTTGAAGCCTCCAAAGCCGCCCGGCTTTGCCCGCCCGGGGTGGCGATCCGCGCGGATTCCTCGGAGAGGGTCTCAGGCGTGCCTGGGCTATTGGCGGGATTGGGCGCGGAGGTGATAAACACGCCTTTGGAAACCGGGGATTACCTGGTGTGCGGGCGGGTGCTTGTGGAGAGGAAAACCGCCGCCGATTTCGCGCAGTCGCTTTACTCGGGGCGGCTGTTCGACCAGTTAAAAAGGATGAAGTACGCCGCGCAAGCGGTTCTGCTGGTGATAGAAGGCGAGAAATGGTATTTTTCTCAGATCCGGCCTAAATCGCTGCGGACGGCATTTCTTTCCGTGCTGGTGTCATGGAATATGCCGGTCGTGTTTACCAAAGATCCGGAGGGGACCGCCGCCCTGCTGGCCGAGCTCGGAGAAAAAGAGTCCAGGCATAAACGATTTTTTTCCGCGCCAAGGCTGTTTCACCGGCACCGGGCGAAGGCCGTTTCTTCAATTAAAGAGGCGCGGATCAGACTGGTGGCCGAAATTCCCGGCGTCGGTTTTAAACTGGCTTTAAAATTAATGGCAAAATTCCAGGGCGTGCGCGCCCTTGCCGAAGCCCCGGAGGCCGAGATCGCCGCAGTTTACGGTATAGGAAAGCGCAAAGCCGCCAGGATCCTATGGGCTTTAAAAGAGCCTTCCCGCAAATACTATGCCTGTGAGATGAAGATTGAATAGGTGTTTAATGGCAAATGCAAGCCCATATTAAAATAAGCAATTAAAAATAATTAAAAATAAGCACTTGACAAGTGTTATCATATATGATAACCTATTAGCGAGGTGGGGGGGGATTTGTGTATCGATATACAATTCCTGATGAGTATTTAATATACAAAGGTCAACATTTTCAAGCGGAGTGGTATTACACTATTGACGGCCGCATGCCTGCGTACGAGTACTATCTCGGATTAATAGGCAGTGTCCAGGCTCGGCTGGATTTTATGATCAGGCATTTCTGTGACCGTCCCTATGGGCAGATGTTGCCGACGGCTATGTATAGGATCGAGGATGATGACAATAAAATATACGCATTTAAACCACACAGTGAGCGCTTTTTTACCTTTACTCCGGCAGGACCCGTCATTATCGTGACCAATGCGTATCATAAAAATTCCCAAAAAATGACTAAAATCGGTTTACAGCGTCTGAAATATGCCATTAAATGCAAAGCGGACTACTTGCAAAGGAACAAAGAGGGGACATATTATGCACGACAATAAAACCAGGAGTTTGTTAGAGCGGAAAATGGATGATCCTGAATATAGGAAATACCACTATACAGCCTACGATGTATTTAAACTAGAGGCCCAGATCCTTTTGACTATGGAGCACAAGGGTTGGTCATATGCGGACTTGGCGAGGGCGACACATACCAGTAAAAGTAATGTTTCGCGTGACTTAAAGGCTGGAGGGATCATGTCGGCTTCTTTTTCGCGAATCGCGCGCATTGCGGAGGTTTTGGGGATGAAGTTGATCCCGGTGCTTGCCCCTAAAGAACACGAGTATTCTATCGCGCAGAAAATCGAAGAAATTGTCAGGACTTCTTTCGATTCTGCATCAGAAGAGGCACTCGTAACCCCCCCAGAGTTGGATTTTTCAACTCCGGCCGTGATCACTTTTGCGGAAGAGCCGTCTTATGCCAATGTGTCGGTGGTTCAGGGGCAATATAATGCGATATGCTAAAGGATAATATTATGAGAACTAAAAAACATAAACCGGAAGCCGGCAAGGAAAAGTTCGGCGCCAACAAAATGAAGGTGACCATGATGCTTGCTGATTTTGCGCAAGCCGTGAAAGGTAAACTCTATATTATGGGCGGGGGATGGTCTATAATTGGGCCCAAACCAGGCCCGTCTGCAATTGCGATAAAAATTGAAGTTCCCTGGACTGAAACAAATCGGAAGCATGATCTAAGATTAGAGTTGTTGGATTCTGATTGCCGTCCGGTTTTGGTTCCCACAGCTGTTGGGGATTCTCCGCTGGTTTTAAAAGCATGTTTTGAAGTCGGGCGGCCCCCTGGTTTGATCGCCGGTTCTCCCATGGATGTGCCGCTTGCATTTAATATTACGCCTATTCCGCTTGAGCCGGGGCGAAGGTATGTCTGGCGCTTAACGATAAATGATATTACCGAAGACAATTGGTTTGTTGCCTTCTCCACAAGAGAGGCTCAGCCTGCGTCTAAAGGAATAGATCCCGAAAAATCACAGTAATTTGCATTTAGCTGTTAGCAGAATGCGGGGTAAAAGGTAGCGGCAGCGGCTACCTTTTGCCGAGGGTTCGTTTGCGGCGGAGGAGATAGCGGATAGTTTTGTAAATCTCGGTCTGTTCCCGCAGGGAGAGGCCTTTTACAAGCTCTGAGATCTTGCGTTCATAGCCTATGGGTTTGGCCGGCGCCGCCGCTTTTGCGAGGGGTTCCAGAAAATCCGTGGTTTTAACGCCGAATACCGCCGCGAGTTTGTCCAAAGTGTCGAAACTCGCCGTTTTAAGCCCGCGCTCTATCTGCCCGACAAAGGACGGATGAACCTCTATCTTTTCAGCCAGTTCTTCCTGCGACCAGCCCAGGTTCAAGCGTTCCTGCCGCACTTTTCTGCCGATATTGGCGCGGTAGCCTTCGGTTTTCATCCTGAAATTCTATAACCTTTACCGTTGGAGCGCCACGCTCCAACGGTATTTGCAAAAAAAGCGTACTATTGGTATACTTTTATCCGGATAAAATGTCGTTTTACGACATTTTATTTGGGGGGTCGCGTATATGGGGCTTTTAAAGAAATATATACTCATTGTCTTTCTGTCGATCTGCGCCGCCGTTCCGGAGTCGGCGGCTGATGTTTCCACGCACAGCTTCGCGAACTGCGGCTTTCCCGACACAGGGCAGGCGGTTTGCTATAACGCAACAGTGCAGTCGGCTTGCCCCGTGACCGGGTTCCCCGGTCAGGATGCGGAGTATGCGTCGAGCGCCGCCAGGCTGAGGTATACGATGTATGTGCCGGTGGCGGGATCATCTGTGACCGTGGACGATCTGACAGGTTTGATGTGGGTTAGCACGGGAAGTAATAACGGCGGTACTGCCAATTGGACCACTGCCCTGACAAGTTGTGAAAATTCCGTGTATGCGGGTTATTCGGATTGGAGACTGCCGAATCTTAAGGAGTTGCATAGTATAGTCAATTACGGCGCCTCCGCCGCCCCTTACATAGACGGTAATGCTTTCCCCAACACAGTTTCCGGTTATTGGTCCTCAACAGTGCGTGTTAGTTTTTCTACCGGCGCGTTGTATGTGGATTTCAACTCGGCTGGTATGATTTATCACAGCATTAAGACCCTAAATGGCTTAAGGGTGCGATGTGTTCGTGGCGGACCGCCGTGATCATGGGGGTAAAGGATGAAGTCAGGAGTTTAAGAGATCGGGGGTGTAGTTTTCTAAATTCAAAGATTATTTATCGGCGTGGTAAAATATGATATTCAAAAATAATTCTCTTTTGCATGTCTTAATTGAAGGCGGCGGTCTAAGACTCCCCAGTTTTCGGCGGTCCGGATTCCCCACTTATTAAGCCCACCCGTGCGCCGGCCGCCCTGCAAAGACAATAATGTCCAGGAAAACACCGTCTATCCAGT
>JBAYJD010000050.1:0-19844 GCA_041665305.1 Elusimicrobiales bacterium | reverse complement strand
TCGGGCCTGCGGCCGGCCCGGCGACTTCGCGCCGGTTGCCTGTTCATTGAATTGTGCTTCGCACCCCTCGGCCCGATCCACCCATAGCTGTCACCCCGCCAATTACACCCCGCCGCCCTTCATGCAAACGGGAATCTAAGCTGCAAATCTTGCCTACCGTATTTTAATGTTTAATGTGATCCCGCCCTTAATGAAGGTACGGCATTATTATCCCGCCCGGTGGTCGCCGCCATTTTAAACATCTTTAATATGCTGTCCCACAAATCGGTTACTGTGAAAAACATGGCCCTTTTACGGAGTTACAAGTTTTTCCGCTCGCGTTACATGAAATTTAGCGGGAGAATAGGCTCTTCTGTGCCACCTAATGCGAGAATTATCCGGATTTTCCTGGGACAGGGCTGCCGCCGGGAACGCTATCGTCCACATCACCTGATATTTCCTAAACGGACCTGAGCGCGACAGGCTCCTAATGTTGCACGGGCTTTCGGGAATGATAAAACTCCGGCTTATCGCCGGAGTTTTATTGTTATAATGTGACAATGACGGATAAAAAAGCTGAACTTCAGGCGCCGGAAACGGCCGCGGGTCCGGAAGACGGCCTAAGAGCCCTTTTTAAAAAAACATTCGGTTCCCTCCCCGGGACCATCGCGCCGCTTAAGGGGGACGGTTCCACACGGCGCCTGTTCCGCCTTGCCGGCGCGGGCCGCTCGGTAATAGGCGCCGCGGGTCCCGACAGGCTGGAAAACGCCGCTTTCATCGAGTTTTCAAAGCACTTCAGAAAGGAAGGCCTGCCGGTGCCGGAGATCTACGCCGCCGAACCCGCAAAAAACCTGTATCTGGAAGAGGACCTCGGGGATATGACGCTGTTTCAGTTCATGCTCAAGGAGCGCACCGGCCCCGATCTCCCCGCCTCCGTGGTGGCCGCGTATAAAAAAACCCTGGACTGGCTGCCCCGCTTCCAGATGCAGGCCGGACGGACGCTTGAGTACAAATACTGCTACCCGCGCGGCAGCTTCGACCGCCAGTCCATCACCTGGGACCTGAACTATTTCAAATATTATTTCCTGCGGCTCTCGAAGGTCCCGTTCAACGAGGATAAACTTGAAAACGATTTCAGCGTCCTGACCACGTTCCTCCTCTCGGCCGATAATTCTTATTTCATCTACCGCGACTTCCAGTCGAGGAATGTCATGCTGAGGGACGGGGAGCCCTATTTCATCGATTACCAGGGAGGCCGCAAAGGCTCCCTGCAATACGATGTGGCCTCGCTGCTATACGACGCCAAGGCCGACATCCCGCCCGAGACGCGCCTTGAGCTGCTTGCTTATTACCTTAAGACCGCCCAATCCTTGGGCAAGGTGGATAAGGCCGCTTTCATGCGGCACTTCTACGCGTTCGTGTATATAAGGATAATGCAGGCGCTCGGCGCCTACGGCCTGCGCGGCTTTTACGAGGGCAAAACGCATTTTCTCCAGAGCGTGCCCTACGCCATAAAAAATATCGAGTGGCTGCTAAGGCGGGCCGAGCTGCCGGTGAAGCTGCCGGAACTGACCCGGATCTTCAAAAGCATGGCGGCGTCTTCCCAGCTGCGGCAGTTCGGCGCCGCCAGGCTGGGCCTGACGGTGCGGATTTCAAGTTTTTCCTACCGCAAAGGCCTGCCGGCCGACGAAAGCGGGCACGGAGGGGGCTTTATTTTCGACTGCCGCTTCCTTCCCAATCCCGGCCGCGAGGCGAAGTTCGCGCCGCTTACCGGCCGCGACCCCGAAGTGCGGGATTATCTCGCCGGGGAGCCGCGGGTGGAAGAGTTCCTGGAAGGGGTGTTCCGCCTCTTGGACCCGGCGGTCGAGAATTATCAGTCCAGGAACTTCACCGATCTGCTGGTCTCCTTCGGCTGCACAGGCGGCCGCCACCGCTCGGTCTATTGCGCCGAACGGCTTAGGACGCATCTTGCCGAAAAGTATAAGCTCAAGGTCGAGTTGCAGCACCGCGAGCTGCAACCGCCGCATATATGACCCCGCTCCCTTCCCTACGCCTGGACAGGCAGATGAAGCCATGAAAGCTATGATCTTCGCGGCGGGAATCGGGACCCGCCTGCGCCCGATAACCGACAACCTGCCCAAAGCCCTTGTGGAGATAGACGGGACCCCCTTGCTTGAGCTGGTCATCAGGCGGCTTAAAGCCGCCGGCGTTACGGGCCTTGTGGTGAACACCCACCATTTCCACGAACAAATAGCGGACTTCCTGCGTGCCAGGAACAATTTCGGCCTTGAAGTACGGCTTTCGCGCGAAGAGGATTTCCCGCTTGAAACGGGCGGCGGGCTGAAAAAGGCGGCGTCTTTTTTGGACGACGGCCCGCCCTTTTTCGCTTATAACTCGGATGTTTATTCCGAACTGGACCTGACCGCCCTTTACGCCGCGCACCTGGCCTCGGGCGCGCTGGCCACGCTGGCGGTAAGGGAAAGGCCTTCAAAAAGGAGATTTGTTTTTAACTCCGCCATGGACCTGCGGGGCCGTGAAACGGAAAAAGTCTCGGCCGGCCTGAAACCTCTCGCCTTCAGCGGCATCCAGGTGATCTCAAAAGAGCTGCTTTCAAAGATCTCCGAGACCGGCGTGTTCTCAATAGCCGGGGTATACCTGCGCCTGGCCGCCGCCGGAGAAAAAATAAAAGGTTTTAAGGACACCTCCCCGTTCTGGAACGACATAGGCGATCTGGAAAGGCTAGAAGCGGTGCGGCGTTATGAGCGGGAGGCGAAGAAGGGGAGAAAGGCTGAATACTGAAAGCTGAAGAAAACATCTCGGCGCAAAATTCCGGATAGTATGAAAGAATATAAAATCCCGGACGGATCGGAGATCTACGGCGACGCCGTCCTGTACGACGCCGAAGATAAACAGTCGCAGAGCGACCTCCCTTTTTACCTTGCCGCGGCTAAGCGGGCCCGCGGCCCCGTGCTGGAACTGGCCTGCGGCACCGGAAGGCTGACCCTTGCGCTCGCCCGGGCCGGCGTGGACATCACCGGCCTGGATATTTCGGCGCCCATGCTGGCGCTCGCAAGGGAAAAAGCCGCCGCGGAAGGTTTGAAGGCGGTTCTGGTCCGCGCCGACGCCAGACTCTTCCGGCTGAAAAGGAAGTTTAAACTGATCTTCATACCCTTTAATTCGATGCAGCACTTTGCGGACAGGGCCGGCCTGGAACGGTTCTTCGCTTCCGTCCGCGCCCATCTCGCCCCGGACGGACGCTTTATCCTGGATGTTTTTAACCCGCATCCGGGCTGCCTGGTCCGGGACACCGAGGAATTACTGCCCGTGTCGTGCTATAAAGACCCGCGCGGAGGGGAGGACATCCTGGTGGAAGAACAATATTCCTACGACAGGGCCGCGCAGATCTCGCGCATCACCTGGCATTACACCAGGGGCAGGAAGAGGTTCGCCTCCAGGGCCCTCAATCTGCGCTGTTTTTTCCCGCAGGAGCTGGACGCCCTCCTCCATTACAACGGCTTTAAAGCGCTCAGGAAATACGGGGATTTCGACCTCGCCCCTTTCTCCGCGGACAGCCCCAGGCAGATCGTGGTCTGCCGAAAAGCCCGGTAAGAATGTGTTTTGAATATTTTTGAACAAGAAATGGCAATGACCTAATAAGTTTGGTACTATAACCCAGGGGCGTTTTAAATTTCCGAATTTGTGAATTATTTCAGTTGAGCCGGTTGATGCAGATGAGGGCATTATCATGAGCGTACGATTAAACCCGTATGTGAGGTTTTTAACCGCAGCCGCTTTTGTTTGTTATTTTTTTATTTATCCGTCTTTTTTAAACGCCGCAGTAACAGACAATCCGATCGATCTTATAGTCCCCGACGGTGACACCTATATTCTTGACGGTGCGCATTCTTATAGCGGATCCATCCGTATAGATGGTACGCTTTTCGTGGCCGCATACAGCAGCGGCGGCGCTACCGGTATATTGACGCTCGCCGCATCTTCCATGACCGTGAGCGCGACAGGGAGAATAATTGCGGATGGCAGGGGGTATCCTGCCGGCAGCGGACCAGGCAAAGGTGTGGACGCCTATCACCCCGGAGGCGGCAGTTACGGCGGTATAGGCGGGGGTTCCACCGGACCGGTCTACGGTTCGTTTGTGGACCCCATAGATCCGGGCAGCGGCGGCGGATATGAAATAAATATCTCCACATTGCCCGGAGGCGCCGGCGGCGGTGTGGTAAGATTTGCCGTTTCCGGCGGGTTAACCATCGACGGTGTTGTAAGCGCGGTCGGTGAGGACAGCCCTAATTTTGCCGGCGGTGGCGGTTCCGGAGGCAGTATCAATATCACCGCAGCCGGTTTGACCGGTTCCGGAGCGATTAAAGCCGACGGCGGTCGTTCTAACTATAACGGCGGCGGTGGGGGCGGAAGAGTTGCGATCTCCGCGTCCGATAATGCGTTTACCGGCGTTGTTACCGCCTATGGGGGCGTCAGCGTGGATGCCCGTTCCGGCGGCCCGGGAACAGTGTTTATTAATGGCGTGCTCACCGTTGACAACAATGGGCTTGCGGGTAATACGGAAGTGTACGAAGCCGGTCACAGCAACCCCGGAATTTCAAAATTTATCATTCGCTCGGGAGCTATTGTTGATCTCGCAGATACGGTGGTGTTGGACGGCGGCATGGAGATAACCGCAGCCACCGTTACCGTGAATAAAATTACGGTCGGGACATTGCTATTAAACAATGGTGGAGTTATGTCACCGAAAGAGCACCAAGTGGCTTTGAAAGTTAATGGAACTATGACAGTCCACCCCGGTGGCATAATACAGGCCGATGGAAAGGGGTATCCGGCCGGCAGCGGCCCAGGCAAAGGTCTGGACGCTCCCCACGCCGGGGGCGGAAGTTATGGCGGCATAGGCGGCGGTTCCACGGGGCCGGGCTACGGTTCGTTTGTAAACCCTGTCGATCTTGGAAGCGCAGGCGGATATCAAACGATAGATCCGCCATCTCCCGGCGGCGCCGGCGGCGGTGCGGTAAGACTTGCCGTTTCCGGCGGGTTGACCATCGACGGTGTTGTAAGCGCAATCGGTGCGGACAGCCCTAATTTTTCCGGCGGAGGCGGTTCCGGAGGCAGTATTAATGTCACCGCAGCCGGTTTGACCGGTTCCGGTGTGATTAAAGCCGACGGCGGCCGCGGCCTTAGTTATAACGGCGGTGGCGGAGGGGGAAGGGTAGCGATCCTTGCGCCCGGCAATGCGTTTACCGGCGCTGTTACGGCTTATGGTGGTATAAGTGCCGAGGATCATCCCGGCGGTTCTGGGAGCGTTTTGATAAACAGCGTTTTAACTTTCGATAATGGCGGGGTATCCGGGGTATTGGGGTATGCGGATATCGCAGGGATAAATTACAGCGCCGCTGAAATCTCAAAAATTATCGTCAAATCCGGCGCAATGGTGAGTTTCTCAACAGGAATGGTTTTGGAGTCCGCTTTAGAAATCGCAGGGGCTACAGTTACCGTGGATGATACCCTTACAATAGGACGGGTAACGGTAAGCAACGGCGGGGTCATAGCTCCGGAACAACACAAAATAGATCTGATAGTCAGGGATTTAATGACAATAGCCGCGGGGGGTATGGTGCTTGCTGACGGCAAGGGGTATCCGGCTGGAAACGGACCTGGTAAAGGCAAAGATACAAAGTCCGGCGGCGGCGGCAGTTATGGCGGGCAAGGCGGCGGATCGGATCTGCCGCCATATGGTTCGCTTATAAATCCCATGGATCCTGGCAGCGGCGGCGGGTATGCTGTTAACGGTTCGTCGTATCCAGGCGGTTCCGGCGGCGGATTTATAAAACTTTCAGTGTCCGGAGATCTTACCCTGGACGGCGTTGTAAGCGCAAATGGCAACTCTGAATTTTATGGCGGCGGCGGTTCCGGCGGCGGAATAAATATCGCTTCCGGCAGATTGCTGGGGTCCGGAGCGATCAAAGCAGATGCGAACTATATCGTCAGTACTAACGGCGGTGGAGGCGGAGGGGGAGGAAGGGTCGCGATTTATTATGGACAAAAGATCTTTGCAGGCAATATAACAGCTCTTGGCGGAGGCAGCGCGCGGGGATTCTATGGCGAGAACGGTTCAATTGTCGATAACGGGACCATAATTGCCAGCGGTAAGTTCGGTCCCGGAGAATCCATAACCGCTCCCGCTCAAACCATTGGCAGTACCCGGCATTTAATCGCGAATATAAGCGAAGAGACCATGTCGTTTAATAACCTGACAGCTTCGGGGACTTTTAACGGTTCCGTCGGCATCCCGCGGATGGTTATTGTCAAAATAAATTCCGGCGCATATGCGGGCAAAGGTTTTGCCAGGGGAGAGTTAAGCGCGATTCTTGGCGGGAAGTCATATCAAGGCGGTTTTGAAGGTTCGGTTTCCCGGCAAGGCGGGGCAATGTCCATAAGAGGCATGGCCACGGGTGATATTTATGGTTCTGTTGAGCTGGATTTTATGGAGAACGCCCCGGGCAGCGGCATTTACAATAGGGTCGGCGGACTGATAAATTGTAACCGTATAGGTGAGAATACGCTTGTAAAGATCTTTGTGTCGGGGGTCGGCGTACATGTCTCAGGACAGGATTACCCATCCGTACGATTTGACCTGGCT
Source organism: Elusimicrobiales bacterium (assembly GCA_041665305.1). Lineage (GTDB taxonomy): Bacteria > Elusimicrobiota > Elusimicrobia > Elusimicrobiales > UBA9959 > YA12-FULL-51-18. The sequence continues at coordinate 13,204 of JBAYJD010000050.1, read as the reverse complement.
CAAACCGCGGTTCAGGGGAATATGACCGGCAGTTACGCCGGTCCGTTCAACGCGATATTTACAGGCCTTACAATTGACGAACCCTCAAGTCCATATAATGGGGAAGGCTATTCGCTCGCGTCGTACAGTACCGACAAAGGCGAGGCGCCCGGCTGGGCTTACGCCAGGCGTCTTCAGGGCGGAATAATAACCGTAAGCGGCATCCTGGATTCTCCTTTATACGCGATAATTCAAGGCGTCTTCAATTCCGATGCAACGCCCCCGAAATATATATTGAATACGGAGAAACTTGATAACGCGCTTTTAGCGCTTAAAGTTAAAACGCTCCATCCATACGGGGTAAGTCCGGGAGGGACATATTCTTTTGGGATCGAGGTGGACAACCAGGGAACCAAAACATTTGAAAACATGTCCGTGGTTGTGGTCCCATCGCCTCATATGGAGTTTGTGTCGGCCTCAAGCACTTATACCTTGTACAGTTCGGTATATTGGACGGATGACAAATATGATCCGATCCCCTGCATAAGATGGGATTTCCCGCAGATAACGCCCGGGCGGAAAATAAATTTAAGTTATGAATTAAAAGCCCGGGTTGGAGTGATGACGGATGGAGAGATGATGAAAGGGAATGTTTATGTCCTGCCCACGCAGGATGCCCTGGATTTTTTACCTGGGTACGATGATGAAGGTCCTATGGATGATGATGTCATAGAAGATGCGGACATGCCCGCTGACGGGTCGGGAGAAAGGATAGAGGTGCATCCGGTTTATTAAAAATTTTTGCCGCCGCAGCCTTATCGTTTCTGAAAAATAAGTTTAGAAGGGGCGCCGTAATGTGTAAAAAAATATTTATTTGTTCCGCTTTGATCTGTGTCCTCATCGGTTCCAGCGCGGCCGGGGAACCGGGCTCGGCTGTTTCTATTTCCACCGCAATGCAAGTTCAAACCGATCCAGGCGCGGGCACGAAAGCCCCGGTTTTCCCGCAGCTTCTCTGGGAGAAGAAATCGGCTAAACCCCTGACTTCCTCCGCCATAAGCAAAGATGGCTCCAGAATAGCCATAGCCGACGAAACAGGGTATTTGACGCTATACAATACGAAAGGCGAGAAACTGTGGGCTTACCGCTACGGAGGCAAACTGCCCAAGCGCGCCTATGAATTCAGATCGGATAAGGCTGATACCGCGATATTAAATGTGAAGTTCAGCGCCGCCGGAAAGTATCTCATCGGTGATCTGCGTGTTCTGAATACCTGGAACGATTTTAGGGGATTCGGTAGAACAGAAGAATATGAACCATATAGAACAATACTTTTGGATCATAACGGCAAATTGTCGTGGCAAACAGCTAAAGAGGGAGATCATTATCTTGGCGGAGATGAATATGTGTTAATTAGATCTTGGCCAGTGGATGAGAGCGACACGCGACCTGTTAATTATTACATACTGGACATTATGGGGCACTTGCAGTTTGCCGGGAAAACGGGAGGAGATTTCTTACGGGGGGAATCTGTCGGTATTTCGGATGATAGCGCGTATATTTACTTAAACAACCAAATAATCGAAAGTAAAAGCGGTCGCATTGTGTGGGAAATTGCAAATGGTCTTTTTGAGGGTATTAATAATGATCATGCCATTGTAAGGAGTAATAACAGCGGGGAGATCTATGATCTTATTTCTAAGAAAAAACTTTTAAGTATCACAACCAGTCCTGTTTTTTTCATGACTAAGAATCATGTCGCAAGCATCCACTCCGAACAAGGCGAAGGTTCCATGACTGTACACGATATTGAAACCGGCGAGCTTGTTTCAACATGCCAATGTTTACCGGATGATCTTGCAGGCCATGAAAAACTGCTTTATTTGACGAAAGATGCGCAATATTTGTATTTGGGAGGAGAAAAGAATCTTGTCCTTTGCGGTAAAAATGGGACAATAATTTGGCGGTTGCCTGTGACAGTCAAGCCCTTTAGTTCATTCAATTACTATTCACTCACAGAAAGTGGCGGGCATGTTTTGTTCGGATACGATACAACTGTGAAACTATATAAAAGTTTTTGATGGCTGTAATCATGAGGAAAATAATATTGACAGGAGTTGTCTTATCAATTTGGTATCAAGGGGCTTTTGCTGTGGGACCAAAAATCCCCTTTGCTGAAGCCAATTGTGATAAATTGGGCCCACCAATGCCTGATCACTACAGATATCCCGTATCCGAAGGAATGGCCGAAGACTTTGGCAGCACACAAGGTCGGATCAATCCACATGGAGGAACTGATTTTATCACTCCGAACAACACCCCCGTCTACCCAGTCGGGGATGGAACTGTTGTTTGGGTAGGGAAGACAGAGGTTACAGGTGAGATTGGTGATAGTAAAATAAGCGACACCTTTGGTTGTTGGGTAGCAATCAGAAACGCTTCAAATGTGTTTACATTTTATGCACATTTGGATTGTGATAAAATTTATGTTAACAGCGGCGATATTGTTGATCGCACAACAATCCTGGCTAAATCTGATAGTAGTGGATATTATAAAGGGATGCCTGTTAGGCCACATCTGCATGTGGAATTCTGGGATAACTGCCCCTCAAAAATAGGTTCTGCTTGTTGGAAAGGGTGGATTGGATTACCGCCGCTTACTAAAGATGGTCGTGCAAGAGATTTACGATGCCTATTTTCCTATCCTCAGCCTAAACCGCCGACGCCCCCGGAGTTGCCTCCGACTCAGTTGTTGACAGTGGCCAATTTCCCCCATGACCCAAATGCCATGCTTGGGCCGGAAGGCTATGTCACACCGGGCCAAATAATGACTTATACCGTCATGTTCGAGAATGAGGGCGCAGGCACGGCCTTTGATGTTTACATCACCGACATCTTCGATGGGAGCCTGGACGATTCGAATATCGTTGTAAAAGATTTTTATCTGGTTGATTGGGCCGCAAACACCGAAACGCCTGTAACTCTGCCATACAGTTACGACCCGCAATCCCATAAACTGACGGTCCTCGCGGGGACATTCGATTCCCGCAAAGGCGGCAAATTTACCGTGGAGCTCCGGCTCAAGCCGGATGTCCCTCAAGGTACAGTGGTTAAAAACTTTGCCACGGTCTATTTCCCCACGGCGCTTGAGGAAACGCGCACGAATTCGATCATTTCCGCGGTGCCTGAACCTGCATTGACGGCTTATACCGGTTCGACTGTCGCGGTTTATTCGTCTTACGCAATGATTTCGGCGGTAGTTACCGGTTCAGGCCGGACTTTACTAGGGAAAACGGTTAATTTTTATATAGCGGATTCCAGTTTTACCGCTGTGACAGGCGGAGCCGGCGAGGCTTCCGTTTATCCCCAGGTGGATATTCCGCCTGGAAATTATCAGCTTACAGCTGCTTTTCCCGGGGACGGTTATTATTACGCTTCTTCCACACGGACCGTAACCCTTCAGGTTTTAAAAGCGGAAACCTATATCGCGGATTTTTCGACCGTTACATATTCCACCACCCCCGTTATCTCCGTGGCTATGACGAACAGCAAAGGTGTCCGGATCTTGCATCAGGATATAGCCCCCAAACCTATATATCTTGAATACCAAAATGGCGAAACCTGGGAGCCGCTAGGCCAGGCGATTCTGTCCAGCGGGACGGCGTCGTTCCGGTTCCCGCTGGCTCGACCCGTATCTTCGATATATCATCTTAAGGCGAAGTTTAACGGTGATGTTAATTATTTTTCAACGGAAAGCACGGCCACTCTTGTGTTTGTGGATGTTACCCCTCCGACCGCGGAATTGTTTATTAATGGAGCCCGGCTGGAAGACGGCGCGACCGCTTATATATTGAACACCGACACCATAACGATAACGGCTGAAGATTCCGGAACGGGACTTAAAGATATCCTGTATACACTGGACTTGCAGTTTTCGACAAATACCGCAACCGTATATCGGACGCCATTTTCGCTTTCCGCAGGCACGCATACGATCTCTTACACCGCCGTTGATAATGCCGAAAATATGGCGGGATTAAGATCCGTAAGTTTTACGGTGAGCGGTTCAACTTCGGCGCCTGATCTTAATGCGGTGCGACTTGATCTGGAACCTGATATCCTGAACCTGGGCAGTAAAGGAAGATACATAACAGCCGATCTTAAGGTGGAAGGTGAGAATTGTATTAATAGCCGCGGCATTAGGATAAGCGCCGTAAACGGGCAGGAACTGTCCGATCAGATATATGCGCTCAAATCACAGGACGACGGTGAAGAAGGGCAGGGCTATGGCAATAAGGATAGCGGGAAATGCCGGAAACATGATGGAGGCAATGAAAGCGGCAAAGAATGTTACGATGGACCTTCCAGGCACAATGGAGGAGACTGTTCATTGTGCGGGCACATCTCCGTAAAATTTGATCGTGAAGCGGTCATAGCCGTCCTGCCGGTGAATGTGGTTTCGACCATTACAGTCTCCGGGACATTGACCGATGGGCGTGGTTTTAATGCCGTCGACACTATAAAGACCATGCAGCCCGCGGCCGATCCCGTGTTCAGGCTTGGCGAGGTTTATGTTTATCCCAACCCCGTTAAAGTCGCACAGGCTCCTGTTTTTCATGTGGAGACCGGCATCGCCGATAGCGTGAAGATAAAGATCTTCACCGTGTCAGGGATGGTAGTGCATGAGTATACTATGACCGGTATGCCGAAGATAGTGGAGAAAGACGGGACACTTGTTTATGTTTACGAATACGCCTGGGAAGGACATAAAAACGCCGGCATGTATTATTACGCTGCGGAAACGGCAAAAGACGGTCGGAAACTTAGAAAAGGCGGCATGTTCGCGGTTATTCGCTAGGCGGCTTGTCCGGCATAAGGAATTTTCTGGGGAAAATTGTTGAAAAAACGGCCGGAATTTGCTATCCTTATCCTACTATGACCACATATGAGTTGATGCTTATTATAAATCCTCAGGTTTCCGACGCTGAAGCGATCGAGATAGTGGAAAAGGCCAAAAAGATCCTCACGGATGAAAAAGCCGAGGTCCTCAATGAGGACAGGCTCGGCAGAAAAAAATTCTCCCACCCGGTGGGCAAGAACAGAGACGGTTTTTATGTGTATATGAAAGTTAAGGCCGCCCCCGGTTCCGTGAAGAATATCAACCACAATCTTAAGCTGCAGGAATCTATCCTGAGAGCCATGATGCTCAAGACGGTTCTTGAACCTGCCGTCAAGAAGGCCTGACGGCGCGACGGCGCCTTAAGCCGCAAGTTTCAAGCCGCAGGTAAGAAGCTTGTGTTCGGATCGCCGGCCGCGGTCCGCTGTTACCTGCGACGCAACGCTATGAATATCAGGATTCCCGAACAGAATCTTGTCATGATCGCCGGACGGCTTACCCGTGATCCGGACATGAGGTTCACCCAGAAAGGTCTGGGGGTTTGCAGTTTTGATGTCGCCGTGAACCGGCGCTACAAAGACGCCTCCACCGGGGAATGGAAGGACGATACGACCTATGTGCCGGTCACCGTCTGGGGGCCCACGGGCGAAAAGTGCAAAGAGCGCGCTAAAAAAGGCACTCCGGTCCATGTTGAAGGACGGCTTTTCAACTCGGAGTACACCGACAAAACGGGCCAGAAGCGCAAAGCGATGCGCGTTGTGGCCAGAAGAGTGCAGTTCCTGGCCGTGGCCGCGGCCGGAGAAAGCTCCGAAACTCCGGAAGCCGCCGAAGCGGCCGCCGACAAGACCGCCGAGCCGGCCGGAGGGATAGACGAAGTTCCGTTTTAAACGGATGCCGGACCGCGAGGCGTGACGAAGCAAAAGCGGCGCCCGAAAGCCCCGGCCTTCGGCCGAAACAACGCAAGCAGCTAACTTGAGAGGAATTATGATCAACGAACCCAGGAAAGAATTTAACAGCTCCGACCCTTCGGCGGCCCCGCGGCCGGCCAGGGAAGACGGCGCGCGGCGGCCCTACGGGCCCCGGAAACATTTCGCGCCCAGAAGGAAGGTTTGCCGGCTCTGCGCCGAAAAGATAGCGCAGGTGGACTACAAGCAGGTCCAGATCGTCAAAAGCTTCTGCGCCGACGGCGGGAAGATCCTTTCCAGAAGGATCACCGGCGCCTGCGCCAGGCATCAGCGCCAGATCGCAAAAGCGGTCAAGGTCAACAGGAACCTCGCCATCATGCCTTATTCCGGCTGATCCGGCATAAGGTTCCGCGGAAAAGGCCCGGATGTTTTGGCCTATCCGCCGTTTCGGAACCTCGGTTTTTCATCTCCGGCCGATATACGGCCGATCAACGGGAGCGCCTTTTATGAAAGTGATACTTAAAAAAGACATACTGAACCTCGGTAAAACCGGCGAGATCAAGACCGTGCGCGACGGTTACGGCCGCAATTTCCTAATGCCCCGCGGCCTGGTGGAAGCCGCCACCCCGGGCGCCATGAAAGCCTGGAAGAACTCCGAAGAAAACAGGGCCAAGAGGGTGACGACTGAGAACGCCGGTTTCCAGGAACTGGCCAAAAAGATCTCCGGCATCACACTTTCGTTCTCAAGGCCCGTCTCCGAAGAAGGCGCCATGTTCGGCTCGGTCGCCAAGAGCGACATCATAAAGAACCTGGCCGCCGCGGACATAGAGATCCACAAAGATATGATCAAACTGCCGGCTTCGATCAAGACCGTGGGCGTTTTCGAAGTCGAGGTGGTCCTGAAGCCGGAGATCACGGCCAAAGTCAAGATCACCGTTACCGCACAGACCAAGGCATAACGAGCTCTCGGCCGTTTGCCGCACAGGGTCCTTATAAGGCTTATGGCAAACGGCCGGGGTCGGCCGTCTCACCTAAAAACCTATGAGCTACACAAAGGTCCCGCCGCATTCCATTGAGGCTGAAATGGCCGTTTTGGGGGCCATGCTCATTGAGAAAGAGGTCATCAGTTCCGTTACCGAAGTAATCCAGCCCAAACATTTCTACAGCGAGATCCACCGCAGGATCTACGAAGCCATCACCGGCCTCTATAACCGCAACCAGCCGGTGGACATCGTCACGCTCTCCGACGAACTTAAAAAGAACGGTAAACTTGAGGAACTGGGCGGCCAGAAATATCTTTCCGACCTGATGGAGAAGGTTTCCACCGCGGCCCACACCCAGGCCTACGCCCAGCTGGTCAAGGAAAAAGCCCTGCTGCGCGAGCTTATCCGCGTTTCCACCTCCGTCATAGAAAAGTCCTTTCAAAACTCCGAAGAGGTGGAGAACATCCTGGACTACGCGCAGGAACAGATCATAGAGGTCGCGGAGACCAATACCGACCACGGTTTTTCCTCGGCGCACGATCTGGCCCACGAGGTCCTGGAGCGGCTTGAAAAAGCGCACGGCGAAAAAAGCAATGTGACGGGCGTGCCGAGCGGCTTCCATCGTTTTGACGATATGACCGCCGGCTTCCAGAAGTCGGACCTGATCATCCTGGCGGCCCGGCCCAGCCAGGGCAAGACCGCCATGGCCCTGAACATGGCGTATCACGCGGCCGTCGACGACACCACCAAGCCGCAGGTCCCCGTGGCCATCTTTTCGCTGGAAATGGACAAGCACGCCATCTTCCAGCGCATGCTCTGTTCCGCGGCCGGCGCGGACCTGGGCAAAGTCCGCAGGGGCTATTTCCCCAGGGAAGTGTGGACCGACCTTACCAGGTTTTCCGGCAAGCTGGCCTCGGCCCCGCTCTGGATCGACGATACGCCCGGCCTTAACATCCTGGATATCCGCGCCCGCACCCGCAAACTGCAAAGCCAGCTCAAAGCGCAGAACAAAACGCTGGGCATGATCATCATAGACTATCTCCAGCTGATCCGCGGCACGGGCAGGCTCGAAAGCCGTCAGCAGGAAGTTTCCGAGATCTCGCGCCTTTTAAAGGACCTCGCCAGATCGCTTAAGGTGCCCGTGCTCGCGCTCTCCCAGCTGAACCGCCGCAGCGAGGACAAGGGCCGCGAGGGCAACCGCCCCCAGCTTTCCGATCTGCGCGAGTCCGGCTCGCTCGAACAGGACGCGGATGTGGTGGCCCTGATCCACCGGCCGGAGTATTACAACAGGGAAGACCCTACCCTCAAGAACAAAGCCTCCATAATCATAGCCAAGCAAAGGAACGGTCCCGTGGGAGAAGTGGACCTGTATTTCAGGCCCGAGCTGACCAGGTTCGAAAACCCGCAGATGCCCGGCAGCGAGACGATAGCGGAAGAAGCGATCTTATAGGGTATGGGAGTTATGCGTACGGGCAAGAGAGAAGGCGCGGAAATAAAAAACTCCCTTCGTCCCGCCCTTTTGCCCTGAGCCCTGACCGTATGTCCAATCACTATTTTCTGCGTCCCACCTGGGCAGAAATAAACACCGCGGCGCTCAAACAAAATCTCCTCAAGATCCGCGGCCTCGCAGGCCCGCGCACGAAGGTGATGTTCGTGGTAAAGGCCGGCGCCTACGGCCACGGCGCGTCCGGCGCCGCCGGTTTTGCCGAACGCTCGGCGCTGGCCTGGGGCTTCGGCGTCTCCTCCGTGGAGGAAGGGCTGGCGCTGCGCGACGACGGGATCGCTTCGCCCATCTTGGTGCTGGGAAGCCTGTACCCTTTTGAAAGTTTCGTCGAGGCCATAAGCCGGGACCTGATGGTGACCATCTCCAGCCTGGACGCCGCCCGCCAGGTGTCGGAAGCTTCGCGCAGGCTGGGCAAACAGGCCGTCTGCCACATCAAACTTGAAACCGGCATGGGCAGGATCGGGGCGCGCAAACCCGCGGTCATAAAGATCTTCGAAGAATTGTCGGGGTCGGGATGCGCGGCGGCCGCCGGCCTCTACACCCATCTTGCCTGCGCCGATTCCGACCCGGAATTTACCGCCCGGCAGCTGGGGTACTTCGCGGAAACTTCGGCCGAACTGGCCGGGTACGGCGTAAAAAACATTATCCGGCACGCGGCCAATTCGGCCGCGCTGGTGAATTACCCGGACAGCCGCCTGGACATGGTCCGCGCCGGACTGGCCGCCTACGGCCTTATGGACGGATTCACCCCGGCGCTTTCCTGGAAGACCCGGATCGTTTTTATAAAGGATGTGGCCGAAGGCGCCTATATCAGCTACGGCAAATCGTTCAGGGCGCCGCGGCCCATGAAAGTAGCCACCATTCCGGTCGGCTACGGGGACGGCTATCTCCGCCGGTTCTCGAACGCCGCGGCCGTGCTCGTTTCCGGCCGCAGATGTTCAGTGATAGGCAATGTTACCATGGATATGACCATGCTTGATGTTACCGGCGTCACGGACGCCGGGGTGGGCTCGGAGGCCGTGCTGCTGGGACGCCAGGGCGGCGCCGAAGTGAGCGCGCGGGAACTTGCCGGCCTGGCGGGCACGATCCCGTACGAGATCGTGACGCTTATCACCGCCCGTGTGCCGCGAGTTTACGTATAAAATGCCGTAATACGGCATTTTATCGTACCCGGCACGGGGTTTTGTTCAGCCCCGTGCCGGAGTTATTGAGCCTCACATAAATAATGTCCCAGCTGGCCGGGCCGATTTTGGAGCGAAACAAGGAACGCGGAGCGCGGCATAGCTGGGCTATGTAAGCGACGCGTGACGCAGTTGCAGCCCAAAATCGCCCGGCCCTTTTCCGAAGGAAAAGGGAGGCTTGCCTTTGAGCGGCTGCTTCGTTGCTTCTCGCTCACAGGCCTACGGGCATGCTCGCTCGTCGCGCCTCGCATCCATCTCAAATCCAAGCCTCCAACTAGGACATTATTTATGCGAGGCTCAATAAGGTAAAATGTACGCTGCGGAAATTTTAAGAAGGCGCGAAGTTCAAAGCACTTAAAGCATGAAGCACTATTTCTTAGAAGGCGCGGGCAGGCGCGCGACAGCTCTGGCCGAGAATCTGGGCGCGGTAGCGCTTATGATAAAGTCCATGGTGGTCTGGCTGTTCAAAGCCAGGCCGGAGGTCCGCGAGATCGTACGCCAGTCCGTGCGCATCGGCGTGGATTCGCTGGCCGTTACGATCCTTACCAGCTTTTTCACGGGCATGGTGCTGGCGCTCCAGATGGGCTACACCTCCAAAAATTTATTCAACGAACCGCTTTATATCGGCACGATGGTGGCTTTCTCCCTGGTAAAGGAACTGGCCCCGGTTTTAACCTCCATAGTCATAGCCGGCAGGGTGGGCGCCGCCGTAACGGCCGAGATCGGCACCATGAAAGTCACCGAGCAGATAGACGCGCTCTACACTTTAGGCACCAACCCGGCCCGCTACCTCCTGATCCCCCGTTACGCGGCCTTTATCCTTACCATCCCGCTTTTGACCATCTTTGCCGATTTTACCGGTATTTTCGGAGGTTTCCTGGTCAGCACCATAAAATTCCATGTTCCCAACTCGGTTTACTGGAACGACATCTTCACCTTCATGCAGATAAAGAATTTTATGCACGGGTTCCTTAAAACTTTCGCGTTCGCCGGCATGATCGCCACGGTCTCCTGCTACAAGGGACTGACCTGCGAAGCCGGGGCCGAGGGCGTGGGAAAGGCGACCACTGAGGCCGTGGTCCTGAGCATGGTGCTGGTGATGGTCCTGGATTATTTTATAAGCGCCATGCTGGTAGCCGTGGGGATAATCTAATAAAATGTCGTAAAACGACATTTTATCGTCCCATATACCGCTATGATCGAAATTAAAAAGATCTGCAAAAGTTTTTCGGGCAAGCCTGTGCTGGATAACGCCGACATGGTGATCAACGACGGCGAAACTTTCAGCGTCATCGGCCCTTCCGGCTGCGGCAAGAGCACGCTTTTGAAATGCATCGTCAGGCTGATCAAGCCGGACTCCGGCGATATCCTGGTGGACGGCCAGAACATCGTGCATATAGAGGACGAGTTCGAGCTGGCTAAACTGCGCAAGAATTTCGGCTATCTGTTCCAGGGCGGGGCGCTTTTCGATTCGCTTACCGTGATGGAAAACGTCACTTTCGGCTTGAAATACCTGACCGAGATCCCCAGGAGGGAATACCCGCGCATAGCCAGGGAAAAGCTGGCCCTGGTCGGGCTTGAGAAAGCGGAAGATCTCAAACCCGCGGAGCTCTCCGGCGGAATGAAAAAAAGGGCCGCGCTGGCCCGCGCCATAGCCGCCGAACCCAAATACATCTTCTATGACGAGCCCACCACTGGGCTGGACCCCATAACTTCCGACATGATCATGGAACTTATCAGCGACATGGCGGCCAAGCTGAAGATCACCTCGATAATAGTGACGCACGACATCAGGCTGGCCTTTACCATCTCTACCAGGATCGCCATGCTGGACAAAGGCAATTTCTCCGTCTCCGGCACCCCGGAGGAACTGCGGAACTCTTCCGACCCGACGGTAAAAAAATTCACGGAAGACGCGCTTTGCTCCGGGGCGCCGGCGCACCGCCGCGGTCCAGACGGCAAAAACGGGCGCAAGGCGGAGTAACGGCGCCGCACATTTGGAAGAGGCCCGAAGGCGTTTATTTATTATAATATCAAAGTAAATATATGATGAACGACGAGACAAAGGTAGGGATATTTGTTCTGGCGGGCCTGGCCCTGTTCGGCACGGCTATCTTCCTGCTGGGCGATTATTCTTTCCAGACCTATTATCCCGTCACCGTGGAATTCCAGGATGTGGCCGGCCTGCCGGATAAATCCGTGGTCAAACTGGCCGGCGTGGAAGTGGGCAAGATCAAAAAGATCTATCTCAAGAACGACCTGGTGCGCGTCCGGATCGCCGTGCTGGAAGGCGTGAAGATCTATAAGAATTCAAAGTTCCTCGTCGGTTCCACCAGCCTCATAGGCTCCAAGTACCTGCAGATAGACCAGGGCGACGCCTCCTCGGGGGTGATAGAAGCCGGCGAGATGGTAAAGGGTTCGAATATCCTGCCCATAGACCGGGCGATGGCCAAGGCCGTGGAGGATATCCAGGGCCTGGTCTCCGAGCTCAGGGGCAACGGCAGCCTGGCGAAAAACCTTAACGGGGTCCTTTCCAACCTCAAGGAAGTCACCTCCAACCTTAACGAATTTATTTCCGCCACCCAGCCTCACGCCGAAAAGGCCGCCGAGCGCCTGGACGGCATAACCGCCAAACTGGACAGCATCCTGGCCAGGACGGATTCCCTGCTGGCCAAGGTGGAGAGCGGCGAAGGCGTGGCCGGAGCGCTGGTGTCGGATAAAAAAATGAAGGAAGATGTGACCGCCGCCATGGACAACCTCAAGTCCGCCAGCGCCTCGGTCAAGGATGTTCTGGGCCGGTTCAACAACTTCAGGACCTACTGGAATGTGCAGACCAAATACGAGCCGCTCGCCCGCGATTCCAAGAACGATATAGGCGTCAGGATCTATCCGAGGGACGGCCGCTATTATTACCTCGGCGGGGCCAATATCATAAACCTGAAGGACCGGTCCCGCGGCGTGGACTACGAAACGCTCAACACCGTGGACGCCCTGATAGGCTGGGAGCTTAACGGCTTCGACCTGTACGCGGGAGCCTTGCGCGGCTCCGGCGGCGCCGGAGTGAAATACAGGCCTTTCTACCGCGCCCCGGCCTGGGACAGGCTCCGTTTTCTTTTTGAGGCCTCCGATCTTTCCCGCCGGCGCGTGATCAAAGGCCGCTCCTTCGACAAGCCGCGCTACGACGCGGGAATGGAATTTATCCTGAACAAGTATGTGTCCGCGGGTTTGCGGGTAAACGACCTGGCGGAGGCCAAGCGGGTGAATTATACCGCCCATGTCATGTTCGAGGATAAGGATATCGCCTACCTCCTGGGTTTCGCGTCCTTCGGCGGCGGCGGGAAAAGCAAATAGTATTTATGAAACTGAAGACAATTTACCGCTGCCAGGAGTGCGGACAGGCCTCCTCCAAATGGATAGGGCAGTGCCCGTCCTGCGGCCGCTGGAACACCTTCGTGGAGGAAGCGGAGGAGACGCTTTCCAGAACGGCGTCCAGGTCCAGGGCGCTCACCGAGTTCACCTCCGAGCCGGTCCGCCTTTCCGATTCCGGGAACCTCGAACCCCGTTACATGTCCACGGGCATAGAAGAATTCGACCGCGCGCTGGGCGGCGGGATCATAGAAGGGCAGGTGCTGCTGCTGGCCGGTCCGCCCGGCATAGGCAAATCCACTATCATGATGGAAGTGTCCAAGGCCATGGCCTCGGGCGCGCTGAAAGACTCCAAAGTTCTTTACGTTTCCGGAGAGGAATCGCTGGCGCAG
>JBAYJD010000049.1:0-20221 GCA_041665305.1 Elusimicrobiales bacterium | reverse complement strand
GGTTACTGTGAAAAACATGTCCCTTTTACGGAATTACAAGTTTTTCTGCTCACTTTGCATGAAATTTAGCGGGAGAATGGACTCTTCTGCGCCACCTAATGTGAGAATTATCCGGATTTTCCTGGGACAGCCCTGCAAATGGCCCAGGAACTTCACCAGCCGCGCTCAAAAGCGGCCGGGCCGCTTTTGACTTGACAGCCGGCCGGGCCTGCTGTTATAATCTATCTACCGGTAGGTAGGTTTTATATGAAGGGACAAAAAGAAAAAACAGCCAAGGGCGACAAGACCAGGCTTAAGATCCTCGGAACCGCCGTAAGAATGATGTCCGAAAAAGGCCCGGACGCGGTCTCCATGCGCGAAATAGCCTCCCACCTGAACATAACCAAGCCCGTGCTTTATTACTATTTCAAGGACAAGGAAACCCTGATCCGGGCAGCCTTCCAGGAAGGCTCCAAACACTTTCGCGAACTGGATCCGCTGGTTCTGGACGAGGCCAGCACGCTTGAAAAAAAGATAGCGCTGATCCTGGGCAGCCACCTGAGTTTTATAAAGAAACACCCCGACATGCCGAAATGCGCGCTTAAAATAATCGCCTCGCCGTCCGAAGGCGCGCTAAGCGGCATGGCGCTTGAAATAAAAAAAGAGCATCGCAAAAAACTCAAGCGGATCATTTCCTCCGCCGCCGGTAAAGGAGAGGTGGCGGAAGAGGCCGCCGCCGACATCCTGCACCTTGTAAGCGCCTCCCTTACCTATTTTTTAATAGAGGCCAAGGAAAGCGGCGCGGCGGCGCTGGACGCCGGCATACCCGCGCGCTTCGCCAGGATAATCTGCGCCGGGTCGCGCGGGCTTAAAACCGCGGCCATGATCATGCTCCTCTGCGCCGCGCCGGCGTGCGTAGCGCGGGCCGGAGCGGCCGGACTTCCCGGCCAGGCCGGCCGCGAACCCCGAGGGCGGGAACTCAGCCTGAACGACGCGGTCGAAACCGCCCTGAAAAACAACGCGACGGTGGTAACGGCGGAAGAAACCAGGAACATCTATAAGGAAAAGGTGAAGGAGTATTGGGGGACCGTCTTCCCTCAGCTGAGCGCCTCCGGCCAATACACCCGCAACATAGAATCCCCGGCCTTTTTTTTCGGCGGGACAAAAATAACGGCCGGCCTTAAGAACGCTTATGCCGGCTCCCTGGACCTTGACCAGGTTCTCTGGGCCGGCGGCAAAGTTTACACAGGCATCAGAATGGCCCGGCTGTACGCGGACGATTCCGATGAACGGCTGAAAACGGCCCGGAACGAAATCTCCAAATCCGTAAAACAAATGTACTACGCGGTATTGCTTTCAAGCTCCCTGGCGGCCATACAGCGCGAATCCCTGAACCTGGCCGTGCAGCATCTGGGCACGATAGAGGCCCAGTATAAGCAGGGCATGGCCAGCGACCTTATGGTGCTACGGCAGAAGGTGGAGGTGTCGAACACCGAACCGGCCCTCACCCAGGCCTGGAACCTGTACGAGGAAGGCCTTATAGAGCTTAAAACCCTGCTCGGCCTGGATCCCGAAACGAACATAACGCTCACCGACAGCCTTGCCTGCGCCAAGAACGGCCTCGGCGGGATAGACGAACTTTATAAAACCGCGCTTTTGAACAGGCCGGAATACCGGGACGCCAGACTCCAGCGCGACCTCTACAGGGAAATGATAAAGATCGAACAGGCAGGGCATTACCCATATGTCAGCGCTTTCGCCTCCAGACAGTTCCAGGGCCAGTCGGATTCCGGTTTTCCGGGCAAGTCCGGCCAAAGCTGGAGCACGACGGCGGGCTTAAGGCTTTCACTTCCGATCTTTTCCGGCGGCAGCGCCTCTTCCAGGGTCAGGCAGGCCCGTTTTCAGGCGGAGATCGCCGAAACCAACCTGAAAGAACTGGAGCGCAGGATAAAGATAGAGGTAAAGAAAGCCTGGCTCGGCTTGAAAGAGGCCTCGATGAGGCTTGAGTCCCAAACCGCCTCGGTGGAAACCGCCAGAAAAACGCTGACCGCCACCGAGATCCGTTTCAGGAACGGACTTGCCAGCCAGCTGGAGCTCAACGACACCTCGCTGGCCCTAAACAAATCGCAAACTCTTTACATCCAGGCCCTGCACGACACTTGTTCGGACGACGCGGAGCTTAAGTGGACGATAGGCGAGTAGAAAAGCGTCCGCTCCCGGAGAATACGCAAAAGTCCGAAGAAATGCGAGACCGTGAATTTATGAAAATAAAAAAATTATCCGAGTTCCATTGTTCGTTATTCGCCGTTCTGGCGGCCGCGCTCATAGCGGCGGGCTGCAAGAACAAGGACCTGGAAGCCTTCAATGCGCTTGAAAAAGACAGGTTCCTGGTCAAGACGGACCGCGCCCAGGTGAAGGATATAGAGGATTACCTCATACTGGTGGGGTCCGTGAAGGCCATGGACGAAGCCATGCTTTACCCCAGGGTTTCCGGCAAACTTTTAAGGAACCTGGTGACGGAAGGCGACGCGGTAAAGAAAGACCAGACCGTGGCGCTGATAGAACGGGACGAGCCCGGCGTGGTCTATGAACCGGCGCCGGTCCCTTCGACCCTGAACGGCGTGATAGGCCGCGTTTACCAGGATTCCGGCGCCAATGTCACGCCCCAGACCCCGATCGCCCTGGTGGTCAGCCAGGGCCGGGTGCGCGTGGTACTCGATGTGCCGGAACGGTACATGGGCAAGGTTTTTATGAACCAGCAGGCCTACATCAAGGTAGACGCCTTCCCCGACAAGCTGTTCCGCGCCAGGGTCTACCGCATTAGCCCCGTGGTGGACACCCGCACAAGAAGCGCCGTAATAGAACTGCTGGCCGACAACTCGGATAACCGCCTGAAACCCGGGATGTTTTCCGAGATCCGCCTGGTGGTGGGCGCCAAACAGGGAGCGGTGGCCGTGCCCTCCGCCGCGGTCCTCGCCGAAAACGGCAGGTCGTATATTTTTGTTCCGGCCGACGGAACGGCCGCGCGCCGGGAAGTGAAGACCGGGATCAGCAACGGCGACTATATAGAGCTCTCCGGAGGACTTAAAGCCGGGGAAGAACTGATAACCTTCGGTCTCTACGGCCTGAAGGACGGGAGTAAGATAAAAGTGCAGAATAAAATGCCGTAAGATAAAATGTCGTAAGACGACATTTTATGCTAAAAACTTTCGCGGCGAAAATTTTTACAAGGCTTTATGAAAATCACAGAACTTGCGGTCAAACGCCCCATACTTACCACCATGATGATAACGGCCCTGGTGGTGATGGGAGCGTTCTCCTACTTCCGCCTCGGGGTGGACCTGTTCCCCAATGTGGAATTCCCTTTCGTGGTAATACAGACTTCGCTGCGCGGCGCGGGTCCGGAGGAGATAGAATCCTCCGTGACCAAACCCATAGAAGAGGCCGTAAACACCATCTCCGGCATAGAAGACCTGGCGTCCACCAGCTACGAAGGACTGTCCGTCATAATGATAAAGTTCGTGCTTGAAAAGAACGGCGATGTCGCGGCGCAGGATGTGCGCGACAAGGTCAATTCCGTTCTGGCCCAGCTGCCCCAGGGCACGGACCAGCCCGTGGTCGGCAAATTTGATATAGGCGCCGTCGCCGTGGTCAATATCGTGGTCTCCGGAGACAGGGACCTTGTGGAACTGACCCGCTTCGCGAAGAAAAAAATAAAGGAAAACATCGAGACGGTGGACGGCGTAGGCTCCGTGGATGTGATCGGAGGCCGGGAACGGGAGATCCATATAGTGGTCAACCCGCTTAAGATGGCCTCGCTGAATATTTCCACCAAACAGCTTAAAGACGCCATCACCCAGCAAAACATAGAGATCCCCGGCGGCAAGGTGGAGCAGGCGGACAAAGAATTCGTACTGCGCACGCTCGGCCGCATCAAGGATGTAAAGGAATTCAATTCCATAGTTATAACAAGCGTCAACGGCACTCCCATACGCATTTCGGATATCGCCCGGGTGGAAGACACCGGCCAGTACATGACCACCGCCTCCTATCTGAACGGAAAGCCCGCCGTAACCCTGGTGGTTAAAAAGCAGTCGGGCACCAATACCGTAGAGGTCGTAAGGAAGATCCGGGAAAAACTGGACGGCATACGGTCCATAATACCGCAGGGCGTGGAGACCAGGATAGTCGGCGACCAGTCCGAGTTCATAAAAGGGTCTGTCGATACGGTCAAGGAGCATCTGGTGCTGGGGGCTCTGCTGGCGGGCCTCATGGTGCTGTTGTTCATAGGGGACTTCCGCTCGACCGTCATCTCCGCCATGGCCATTCCCGCGTCGCTCATCGCCACTTTCATGTTCATGGATTACGCCGGTTTTACGCTCAACAACATGACGCTGCTGGGCCTTACGATAGCGGTGGGCATCGTCATAGACGACGCCATAGTCATGCTGGAGAACATTTACCGGCACATGGAGGAGCACAGGATCTCGCCGGTCAAAGCGGCGCTGGAGGGCTCGGCCGAGATCGCTTTCGCGGTGCTGGCCATGTCGCTGTCCCTCATCGTGATCTTCCTGCCCCTGGCCTACATGGGGGGCATCATAGGCAGGTTCGTAAAAAGCTACGGCCTCACCATAGCCTTCGCGGTGGCCGTCAGCACCTTCGTGGCCCTGACGCTTACGCCGATGCTTTGTTCCCTGTTCCTTAAAGTCAAGAACAGCGAAAAAACGAAACTGCAGAAATTCACCGACCATATAAACGAGCTCCTGGCGAAACGCTACATAGTCCTGCTTGAATGGGCGCTGACGCACCGCAAGTTCATGGTCCTCGGTTCCATAGGGATCATGCTGTCCATGATCCCGCTCTTCCTGTTCATAGGCAAGGACTTCCTGCCCGCCGACGACACCGGCCAGTACCAGATAAACATCAAAGCCCCCGAAGGGACCAGCCTGGAGGTCATGAAGCAGATCTTCACGCAGATCGAGGCTGAAACCAAGACCATCCCCTATGTGACCACCACCCTTTCTTCCATAGGCACCGGCACCGGCTCCCACTCCGGCGCCCCCTCCGTGAACGAGGGTTATATCATGGCGCAGCTGGTGGACCTGTCCAAGCGCCCCCCCCTCAAAGAGATCATGGCGACTTCGCGGGCCATGGTCTCCAAGTACACCAGCCTGCGCACCTCGGTCGCGCCCGTGGGAGGCTTCGGAGGCGGCGGCGAAAAAGAATTCCAGTTCGTGGTAACCGGTCCCGAACTGGACAAATTGCAGATCTACGCCAAAGCGATAGCCGACCACATGAGGTCCCTTAAAGGAGTGGTGGATGTGGACCTGAGCTTCTCGTACGCCAGGCCGGAATACCGCGTGGAAATAGACCGCGACCGGGCGCATGACCTGGGCGTAAAGATCGAGGATATCGCTTTTTCCCTGCGCACGCTGGTGGGCGGGGAAGAGGATATAACCAAATTCAAGGACGCCGACGACCTCTACCAGGTGCGGGTGCGCGCCGACAAAAATTTCCGCGACAGGAAAGATGTTATAGAAGCCATGGTCGTCCCGGCTCTGGGCGGGAAAACGGTGCGCCTCGACAATGTCGCCCGCGTGGTGGAGGGCTTCGGGCCCACCCAGATAGAGCGCCTCAACCGCCAGCGCAAGATCACCGTAGAGGCGAACACCACCGGGATGCCGCTTGGGACCATGCTGAAAGAGGCCGACAACGCCTTCAAGGCGCTGCATGTCCCGGCTGAATACGCCGCCGGGGCCACCGGCAGGTCCAAAGAGCTGGGCAGGATGCTTATGGGGTTCGTCATGGCGTTCCTGATGTCTTTCATCTTCATCTATATCGTGCTGGCCAGCCAGTTCGAAAGTTTCGTTTACCCGATCTCGATTATCATAGCCCTGCCGCTGACGCTGCCGTTCGCCGTCATCTCGCTGTTCGTAACGGGCCAGAACATGACGCTGTTCAGCATAATGGGCATCTTCATGCTGTTCGGCATAGTGAAGAAGAACTCCATCCTGCAGGTCGACTACACCAACACCCTGCGCGCCAAAGGCATGACGCGCCATACGGCGTCCATAGAAGCCAATCGCACCAGGCTGCGCCCCATCCTGATGACCACGCTGACTCTGGTGGCCAGCATGATCCCGACGGCGCTCGGCACCGGCGCGGGTTCGGGCTCCAGGCGCGCGATGGCCTGGGTCATCATAGGCGGACAGTCGCTGTCGCTTTTGATCACGCTTTTAATGACGCCGGTCACCTACACGCTGTTCGACGACCTTCAGGAATGGTTTAAAAAGAAATATAAAACCGGAGAGCTTTAAAAGCCTCTCCGGTTTTAAGAACCACCGGGGGAATTCCACGGCGGTAAATAAACAATCCGCCGGCCTACTCGGCGCCCCATGCCCGACAAAATCAAAAACACCGCCGTTCGCGCGAACGGCGGTGTTTAAAGTTACTCTCGTCAGCAGGTCATTTCGCGAGGTTTATGACTTTGACCGGACCCTTCAGATCGCAGGTGGGGTTCATTGTCAACGCCACATTATATTGGCCTCTGCCGATAACGCCGTTGAACGAAAATTCCAATGAAGACGGGCCGGCGAACTGGAATTTCATGGTCTCCACAAGAATAATGCCCTTAGGTTCCAAACCCACAGTCTGAGCCTCTTTATCGATCGCCTTCTGAGCCACGCCAAGCGCTTCCAGGAAGCAGGGCGGCTGTTGCGGAACGATAGGTTGTTTCACCTGATCCGGCGCAGCCGCAGGCGACTCAATGATCGTTTCCGTCACGGCCACTGTTAGAAGCTGCTGTACCGCGGTCTCGGCATACGCTCCACCGGCTAGACAAAGCATCGCCACCGTCGTCACAATAATTCTTTTCATGTTATCTCCTTTCATCTCCTTACTATTTACCCTCTGATCTAAACATCAGCGGGCCGCGCGAATATTCCGCGCTCATTAAGTGTACCTTTAAATAATACGACCGGATAAGAGCCGTCGGACCTATAATTGCGCAGGCAAAAGGCTGCTGAAATATGCCCTTTTGACCTATGTCGCGACGGTCAAAGCTGCTTTTTTTGGTAGGCGATGTTAAAAAGACGCAGATAGTCCTGCGAGGACCTGGTCCAGGAGTAGTCGCCTTTCATGGCGTTCCTGACCATCGTGTTCCAGTTCTCCCGCCAGCCGAACAGCGAAACCGCGTGCCCGAGTATGGACTTGAGCTGCTCGTCCCCGGCGTTATCCATGGCGAACCCGTTGGAATCTTTGGGCTCGCCGGTATAGTTAACGGTGTCCTTCAACCCTCCGGTACGGGTGACCACCGGCAGGGAACCGTAGCGCATGGCTATCATCTGCGACAAGCCGCACGGCTCGAAACGCGACGGCATCAGAAAAATATCGGAGGCCGCATAGATCTTATGCGCGAACCCTTCGTCGAAACCCGGCCTGAAAAAGATCTGCTTGGGATGCTCTTTGGCCAAATTCGCGAATGTTCCTGTGAGGGCCGGGTCCCCTACGCCCAGGAGGACGAACTGTATCTTATCCGCGAACTCGGGGAGCAGCCGCGATAAGATATCCAGGCCCTTCTGATGGTCCAGCCGCGAGACCACGCCCGCCAGCATCCTGTCCTTGGATTCTTCCAGTCCGCATTCATGCTGAAGGGCTTTCTTGCAGGCGCCCTTGCCGCGCAGGAAACTTTTCACATCGTAGCCCCTTTCAATAAAGGTGTCGGTGGCGGGGTCCCATATCTCCTCATCTATGCCGTTAAGGATGCCGAACAGGTCCGAGGTCCTGTACCGCAGGGCGCCTTCGAGACCTTTGCCGAATTCCGGCCTGAACTGGATCTCGCTGGCGTAAGTGGGACTGACCGTGGTGACCAGGTCGGACAGCATAATGCCGGCCTTCATGTAGTTCAAACCGCCGTAGAACTCCAGCTTGTCCGGCGTAAAATCAGGCCAGGAGAAGCCCGCCTTCAGCAGCGTTTCCCTGGGGAACATCCCCTGATAGGCGATGTTGTTGATGGTAAACACGCTTGCGGTCTTGGAAAAAAAGGAATCTATGCGGTAAAGGGTCTTCAGATAGGCGCTGACCAGGCCGGTCTGCCAGTCGTGGCTGTGGATCACATCCGGTTTAAAACCGATAAATTTCGCGCCTTCGAGCACGGCACGGGAGAAGAAGATGAACCTTTCGTCGTTATCCTCGTAATCCCCGAAATTGGAGCGGTAAATGCCGGGACGGTCGAAATACTTGGAATTCTCTATAAAATACACGGCGACCTTCCCCCACTGCACGAACGACATCGTAGCGGTCTCCACGCGGTTGCCGACCGGGATAAGAAAACTGCCGCCCACAGCCTTCAGTGAAAAAGCGCCTCCGCCTATATTCCTGTAACGGGGAATAAAAAGGACCACTTCATTGCCCTCCCCCCGTGAGAACACCTGCGCCAGGGACCCGACCACATCGCCAAGACCTCCCGTCTTGCAGAACGGAAAAGCTTCGCTGGCGGCAACAAGAATTTTCATAATTTCTCCATTTTGGAGGACCGTCCCGGGCCGAGCCCCCGGTCCTCCGATCTTCTACAATTTATACTTTTTTGCGCTGTTCAGCATCCAGGCGGCGTCTTCCGGTGAGACGGTGTTTATATAAAAACCGGTGCCCCACTCAAAGCCGGCCACCAGGCTCAGCTTCGGCATGAGCTCGATGTGCCAATGGTAATGTTCCACCGCAGGGTCCTGCACCGGCATCGTGTGAACTATAAGGTTATAGGAAAGGTCTTCCATCGTGACATGAAGCTTGCCTATGGTGCTTTTCACTATCGCGGCCAGATCGACGGCCAGTTCCGGGGGCATATTCTCGAAGTGGCTCTCATGTTTTTTCGGCAGGATCCAGGTCTCAAAAGAAAAGCGGCTGGCGTAAGGCGTGATGGCTAGAAAACCGGCGTTTTCGCCGACAACGCGTTTTTTGTACACCGTTTCCTGCCTGAGGATATCGCAGAACACGCAGTCCCCGTTCTCTTCGCGGTAAGCCTCGGCCCCGTCTATCTCCTGCACCACGCGGATCGGCGCCATGGGCATGGCGATAAGCTGGGAATGGGGGTGGGCCAGGCTGGCGCCGGCATTGCGCCCGAAATTTTTAAAGATCATCACATATTTTATGCCCGGGTCCTTCTTGATTTCGTTGACGCGAAGAACGAATGTTTTAAAAATATCGGCGATCCCGGAAACGGACATGTCTTCCAGCTGCCGGTCGTGGCAGGGCGTTTCGATGACCACCTCATGGGAGCCTATGCCGTCCATGCGGTCATACATGCCGTCGGCCACGCTCCCGACGCGGCCCCGGGCGACCAGAGCCGGATATTTGTTCAGGACCACGCGCAAACGCCAATCCGGCTCCTTTTGCTTTTGAGCCTTCGCGTTCTCAGCGCCGTCCGCATACAGGGTATAAATGGAAGGCGGCGTCTCGCTCTCATGACCGGGACAGAAAGGACAATTATACGGATTCTCCGGCCCGGGTCCGCCCCGGAACTCGTTGGGGCGCAGGCCCCGTTCGGAAGCGATTATAACCCAACGGCCGAAAACGGGGTCTTTTCGTATTTCAGGCATAATTCGGTACGATAAAATGTCGTCTTACGGCATTTTATTTTTTATCGCCGGGCTCTTCGGAGCCCGCCGCCTGGTCCGGAGCTGTGTACAGGATCTCGGCGGTTCCGGCGAACCGTTCCCCCTCCGCGGATTCGTCTTCGGGATCTATTTCAGCGGAGGGACCGCCGGCCGGAGCCGCTTCGTTCAACGGCGGCTGCGCGGAGTCTTGTCCTTCCGCGGCCCCGGAAGCGAAGGAAGGCGCAGAAAGCGGGGCTGCGGGAATTTCCTCCGCGGGCGAGCCTTCCGCAACCGGTTCCACGGCGGGGCCGTCGTAAGATCGGTCGGGGACCCCCTCCTGCCGCTCTTCAGCGGGGACGGGTCCGGAGGTTTCCAAAACGGCCTCCGGCGCCGGACTCCCTTCCGGGGACGCGGCAGGCTGCGCCTCCTCGAACAATACGGGCTGGGCGGGCTCGGGTTGGGGCACCAGCTGTTTGGGCGCGTCCTCCACGGGGATATTCTCAAGTTTGGGCAGGTCATCCAGCGAGTTAAGGCCGAACTGCCGCAGGAACTCGCCGGTAGTGCCGTAAAGTATCGGCCGGCCGACGGTCTCGCGCCGGCCGACGACGGTGATCAGCTTTCGTTCGCTCAGCGTGTCCAGCGGGCCGATCACCTCGACGCCGCGCACGCTTTCTATCTCGGCCCTTGTCATGGGCTGGCGGTAGGCTATAATGCAGAGCGTTTCAATGGCGGCCTGCGATAACCGTACCGTCATCTTGTTGTGATAAAGCTTCCTGACCCACAAGCCGTTCTCGGGCCTGGTGGCCATCTGCCAGCCCCCGGCTATCTGCATGAGCTGCAAAGCGCTGCCGTTCCCGTCCAGGTGCTCTTTCAACGCCGCGATGGCGCCCTTGACGCGCTCAAGGTCCTTCACCTCGCAAAGCTGCGCGACGCGCTCCGGAGGCAAGGGATGGTCCGTTATAAAAAAAAGGGTTTCAAGCGCTTTCCTAAGTTCCGTATCTTCCATATGCACCTCATACTGTAAGGGTAGGGGCGCAGGTACCCGGTTCGAAAACGGGGAGCCGCACGCGCGGCTCCGCCCCGGACCCCGCACCCTAAATCGTTTCCGGCAGCTCTCCGAGGGGAAGCTCTCCCGGCTCGGGCGCGCGGTAAATACGCACTTCTTCGTAGGCCGAATCCTGCACGGCCAGTATTTTTCTCTGCTTGATCAGCTCCAGCAGGGCCATAAAACAAACTATGATCCCCAGCCGTTTTGTCTCGGACACGAACACATCGTCAAGAAGGATCCACTCCCTGGCCCTGAGCATATTGAGGACTTTTTCCACCCTGGACTCTATGGGGAAAGTCTCAGCCTGCACTTCCTTGGAGTCGTCCACGCGCTCAAAGGCGCGTTTTACGGCCTCAAGCAAAGTAAAAAATTCCAATTCCAGGAACTTCTCGTCGTTGGAAAAAACGGGGGAGCCGCGGTAGAACACATCCTTGAACCCGGCAAAGCGGGTCTCAAGCGTTTTGGAGGCGTGCTTGTAACGCTGGTAATCCTCCAGCATGGTGACCAGTTTGCCGCGCGGATCGGGGCCGCCGCCTTCCTCTCCCGGCTCGGCCTTGGACGGCAGCAGCATCCTGGCCTTGATCTGCATCAGCGTGGAGGCCATCACCAGGAACTCGCCCGCCACTTCCAGGTTCAGACTCTTCATAACCTCCAGGTAGCCCAGATATTCCTTCGTGATCTGCGCGATGGGAATATCGTAGATGTCCAGGTTGTTCTTCCGGATAAGGTACATCAGCAGGTCTATCGGGCCTTCAAAAATATCCAGGTGCACATCCAAAGCGTTCATATCATCCCCACTATTTTATTGGCCTCGGCCATGACGGCCCCGGCCGCGGCGCCCGCCCTGGGGCCGCCGGCTTCAAGGATCCTGTCCACTATGCCCGGGTCGCTCTCACAGGCCCGGCGCCGGACGCGAAAATCTTCCATGGCTTTGTTCATGAGCTCGAAAAGCTGTTTCTTGCAGGCGCCGCAGCCGGCCGCCCCGGTGCGGCACTCCAGCTCCCGCTTTTCCCAACCGGGGTTGTAGATGCGGTGAAAGGCGCAGACCACGCAGCCCTCGGGATGCCCCTTATCGTCCACCCTGATCTTAAGGGGGTCGGTGTACATTTTTTTAATCTTGGCCTCAAGACTTTTCGGCTCCTCGGCCAGCTCTATGCTGTTGCCGTAGGACTTGGACATCTTGCGCCCGTCTATCCCCGGCACCGCGGGAGTGGCGGTCAAAAGCGCGCCGGGCTCTTTAAAAACGGGAGAACCGAAAGCGTGGTCGAAGCGGCGGGCTATCTCGCGGGTCAGCTCCAGGTGCGGCAGCTGGTCTTTGCCTATGGGCACGAAATCGGCCTTATAAAGCAGGATGTCCGCGGCCTGGAGGATGGGATAGCCCAGGAAGCCGTAGGTGGAAAGCTCGGAATGGACGGCCAGGTCCTCTCCTTCGCCGGCATGGGCCTCCAGCAGCTTTTTACTGGCGCCCTCGGCGGACTTCATCTTGTCCTCCTGGCCCTTGTATTTCTGTTTGTGCAGTTCCAGCAGCTGTTCCTTGAACGTGGGATTGCGCAAAAGCCAGCTGACCGGCGTTATCATGCCCAGCAGGAGGTAAAGTTCGGCGTGCGCCTTGATGTCGGACTGGCGGAAGATAACGCATCTGGCGGGATCGAGCCCCGCCGCAAGCCAGTCCTGGACCATCAGCCGGGTGTTAGCCGGTATGCTGTCGGATTTCTCATGGCCGGTGGTAAGGGCGTGCCAGTCGGCGACAAAGAAATAGCACAGGTATTTGTCCTGCAGGTCCACCCAGTTCTTTAACGCGCCCCAGTAATTGCCCAGATGCAGGCGGCCCGTGGGGCGCATACCGGAAACCACGATCTTTCTGTTCTCCATAGGTCCTTGGTAAGGCTTAAAACTAAAGGCTTAAGGCTGAAGGGGAAAAAATTCCATCATAGATCTCGAAACCTTCAGACCTCGGCCCTCCCGCTACACTCACCTGAATTTTCCGGGCTAAATCACGATCACGATGCCGAGTTTGTCCAGAAAAAAAAGGCTGATACCCAGCAGCGGCCTTATCACCCATTGTACCGCGCCGGTCACCACCAGCCCCAGCACGATATACATGCCGTAGGGGAGGTGTTTCTCGTATACCTCCAGCCACTTGTCCGGCAGGAAGCCCAGGGCTATCTGGCTGCCGTCCAGCGGATAGATCGGAATAAGATTGAAGGTGGCCAGGAGCAGATTTATAATGATCCCCCAGCTGCAGGCCTTTAAAAGCGTCAGCGTCAGGTCCCCGCCAAGGAAGCCCAGGGCGAACACCTTGTATACGAAAAGCGAGATGACGGCCAGAATGAGATTGGAAACAGGGCCGCTCATGGCCACTATAGCCATATCGCGCCTGGGCCGCGGCATGCGCAAAGGGTTGATCGGCACGGGCTTGGCCCAGCCGATGGCCGGCAGATGGGACATAACGCATATGGCCGGGATCAGAAGGGAACCGATCAGGTCGAGGTGGGGCAGCGGGTTCAATGTCAGCCTGCCGGAGAGGTAAGCGGTATCATCACCCTTCCTGTAAGCGGCCGCGCCATGCGCGAATTCATGGAAAATGATGGAAAAAATAAGCACCGGGAATTGTATGAGCCACTCCATAAAAGCAATTATATTAATATACCCCATGCATGAGCAACTGTTATTGAGCGCCGCGGAATTAGCAATAACGACAACAATTCAACTAAAAATGTATAATAAAATAATAGAGGGAATGAATTTATGAGCACGACTAAACCTAAAGTTCTTGTGGTTGAAGATGATGCGATGGCCGCTCACGCGGTCGTGACGCTTTTGTCGGACAATGGCTACGAAACGGCGCATTTTTACGAAGCCAATGCCGCTCTTGAATGGCTCAAGACCCATAAAGTCGAACTGGTGATCTCCGATCTCAGCCTGCCGGGGATCACCGGGATGCAGTTCTGCAAACTGCTTAAAGAAAATCCTTTAACGGTCGACCTGCCGGTGATCATGCTGACCGGGATGGCGGACGAGGCCCATAAGGTAGAGGGACTTAAAACGGGAGCGGACGATTATATAGTAAAACCGTTGCCCGGCAAAGAATTCATGGCCAGGGTGGAAGCTCTTTTGCGGCGGTGCCAGCATCAGGGGCATACCGACCGCGCGATCACCTCCGGAGATCTGTCCGTCAATCTGGATACCGGGGATGTATCGCTGAAAAAGAAACCGATCGAGCTTAACCCCAAGGAATACGCCCTCCTGGTGATGTTTTTAAAAAAAAGCGGACGGATCTTAACTTACGGGTATATCGCCGAAGAAGTATGGGGATTGGAATCTGTGGCCACCAAAGACACCATAAAGGTCACCATACACCGGCTCAGGGAAAAGCTCGGGGCCTATGGCGACTGCGTGGAACCCGTGCCGGGACAGGGATATAAATGGAACGAGGTTCATTCCTGAGCCTTCGGCGCGGTCCGCGTCGGGAAATCACAGGGGGGCGGAGCCTTAGTTAAAGGGTCCGTACGAGACATGACAGACGATAAAGACATCAAAGCGGCCTGGTTCAATTTCCTCAAAGCGTTTACGCGCGGCCTGGTGCAGGTGAACCTGTATAAACCGGACCATCCCCAGGTCAGACAGGTTTTGGAGGAGGCCCATACCCTGCTCACCAGGATCATAGAAGCCTCCCCCAACAATGAGTTCATCCTGACCCTCGACAACAACAACCTGATCGTCAACACCTTCCCGCTTTTAACCGCCGATAAACTCCCCAATTCGCTCAAGAACATCTTCCAGCGCTTCCAGGCGCAGAGCATCACTTTTTTAACCGGCGTTTCCCAGGAGGATATCCGCCTGCTGTGCCAGATGCAGTCTTTCAAAGGCAACGGCGCCGAATATCTGAAACGGAACAATATCGATAAAATAATCCTCAGCCAGGCCGTCTACACAAAAGAAAACAAGACCGAAGACCAGGCGGCCGGCGCCCCGGAACAGAAGTCGGCCGCGCCAGACGGCGCGGGGACCGGGACCGGAGCCGGCGGGGAAGCCGGGAACGGAGGCGGAGGCGGGGAAACCGCGGAGAAGCTGGATGAAACGCTGGAGCCTCAGAATTTCGAAGCCGCTATAGGCACCATAGTGGCAAAAACCACCCGGGACGCCGCGGAGCAGAAACGCATCATGGAGATAGTGATGAAGAAGTTCCGCGCCGAACTGGAAACCCAGGTCAACAGAGCCCTCACCGTCGTGCGCCAGGAAAAGAAGAAAGTGGAGAACGATATAGCGCGCACCGAAGCGGTCATGTCCAATATCGCGGAAGGCGTGGTGGTAGTCGACAAGGACGGCAGGATCTTAATGATGAACCCCCAGGCCGAGGCCATCTCGGGCATGGGGCTGACCGACCTGTCCGGCCGGAAGATCCTGGATGTGGCGCAGATGGAGCAGGTCGTCTCCCTGTCCAGGGAGATCAGAAGCGACGGGACCAGGGATCTCGCGAGCGATGTGGACCAGAAAGGAAAATCCGACCTCAGCGCGGCGATAAAAAAATCCACGGCCCTCATCCAGAACGAAGAAGGCAAGATCGTGGGTTCCGTCTCCATTCCCACGGACAAGACCAAATTCCGGGAAATGGAAAAGCTCCAGCAGGATTTTATAGCCAACATGACCCATGAGCTGCGCTCCCCCCTGACCTCCATAAAAGCGGCCCTTGAGATCCTGGCGAGGGACAGCAAGCCTGACGATTCGGGGAAGGGCATGCTCAACACCGCCATCAGGAATTCCGAACGCCTGAACTCCATAATCACCGACATCCTGGATTTCTCCAAGCTCCAGTCGGGCAAGCTGGTGTTCCACCAGGAGAACGCACAATCGGAGGAGATCGCAAGGGAAGCGTCCGACGCCATGAAAGCCTGGGCCAACACCAAAAACATCTCCCTCACGGTCAAGACGCAGCCCGGCGTCTCGTGCGTCTACGCCGACAAGAGGCGCACCGTGCAGGTACTCATCAATCTTATCTCCAACGCCATCAAATTCACTCCGCAGGGCGGAGCGATCGAGATCAGCGTGGACGACGGGCACGACGCGCAGTCCGGCTTTGTTTTTTTCTCGGTGAAGGACAACGGCTGCGGCATAAAGAAAGAGGACCAGGCCAAGATCTTCGAAAAATTCGTCCAGGTCGCCGCCGGAGAAAAAGTGGGCGGCACGGGCCTGGGGCTGTCCATCACCAAAGCCATGACCGTGATGCAAAGCGGCAAGATCTCGCTGGAAAGCGACCAGGGGCGCGGCGCCACCTTCCGCGTTGCCATGCCGGTTTACAGGGGCCAGCTGGAAACGCCCGTCTTCGAACCTCTCCCCGAAGTCAAGGGAACCAAACCCTGGTGGAAAACGCTCCTCGGTATATAAATTCCGACTGGGCTAAACCCGCCGGGATTTACGCGGTAAAAATTTTTGCTACAAAAATTTTTACAAATAAGGCCCTACTCCGGGCAAGCTCCTAAAATCCGCATATTTTCGCATATCCGTTGTCAAAAGGCGCGTATCCGGCTTTTTGCAAGTACCCGCATAAAGAGCGCAGGTAAAAAAAAAGCGTTAACGCGGCTGAAACTGCCATCCGGGCACCAGGCGATTTTTTCATATCTCCTCACGAGGTCACAGATTCCATACAGAGCATACCTCCGGGGAATGATTTTTCAAAGGGCCCCACCAAGATCACGATAACAATTAGAGTGCTTATGCGATCTCCGCCTGCAGCAGGAAGCGCCATGCCGGCAGTATTTTTATCATACCGGCAGACGACTTCAACTCCCCGTCCTCGCTCCGCGTCACGATGACGGCCGTCCTGAGCTTTAATTCAGCCATGGCCTCTTCAAGCGCCGCGATCTCGCGGTGTTTGGCGTGGGTGTCGGCCAAGGAGTCGCAAACCTGTATAAGCAAGCGCTGTCTATCCGGACCGACCTTAATGAAATCAACCTCTTTTCCGCTGCCGGTGCGGTAGTAGAAAACATCGCCGCCCCCCCTGCGGAGCGCCGTAAACACCAGGTTTTCCAGCAAATGTCCCGCATTCAACAGTACGCCTGATGATACAGAGCGCACAAAAGAATGGTCTATGCAGTATATTTTTTTCGGGTTGGCGTTGGATCGTCGCAGCGAAGCGTCAAAAAGACGGACGGTAAAAAGGAAATATGCGTCTTCAAACCATGCCAGGTACTCCGCTACGGAAGTTTTAGGAACTTTATATCCCAGGGATTTTAAATAACCGGTCAGCTTATTGATAGTGTACATGGAGCCCGCATTATCCACAAGCCAATGAGCCAGTTCGGAAACGGCCTTCGGATGCGGGATATCATGCCGCTCCACCATATCCCTGAACAGTATAGCGTTGAAGT
Source organism: Elusimicrobiales bacterium (assembly GCA_041665305.1). Taxonomy (GTDB): domain Bacteria; phylum Elusimicrobiota; class Elusimicrobia; order Elusimicrobiales; family UBA9959; genus YA12-FULL-51-18. The sequence goes on along the minus strand of JBAYJD010000049.1, from coordinate 3,236 downwards.
ATTCCTGATGTATTCCCCGCCGCAAATGCTTTTCAAGCCCGATAACCTCCGGGAAACCACCGCATTCCCAGAAATCATTAAACGCTTTCTGCAACAGCAATCGTTTTTTGGCGGATCCCGGTCCGGCGGGATCCAGGCCTTTGCCCCCAAGGAACTCGCTGAATGAAAACGGGAACATTTCCCAGGATAGCGCGCGCCCCCGCATCTGCGTGGAGATTTCTTTGGAAAGCAGTTGCGCGGAAGAGCCGGTTATGTAAACCACGCAGCGTTCGGTCCGCATTATCCGGTCTATGAATCCTTCCCAGCCCGTTATGGCCTGTATTTCGTCGAAAAAGCAATACACGATCTCGGCGTTCTTTTTTTCCGGATACAGCGAGTAATACGCCTCGGTTACAACGCCGAGACCGGAATGCTGCAACGGGTGCAGCCTGTCGTCAAAAAAATTCAGGTAAAGGATGTTCTGGCGGCTGACACCCTTATCCAATAATTTCCGGATAAGCTGGAATATATATGTGGATTTACCGCAACGGCGCACGCCTATGCACACGGAGGCTTTGCCTTTGACCGGCATAATATTCAGCCGCCGCTGAGTACCGGTATCAAGTTCGGATTCCTGAAAATCGAGTATGATTTCTTTCAGCGTTTCTATCATGCCACCTCCTAAGTGGTAAATAATATTACCATTTATCATAAAAAGCGGCAAGAATATTTACCGCCATACGACCGGACGGCTCGGCAGAATGCGCCGGACAAGACTCAACAGTCTTCCTTAACACTGTCCAGGAATCGCTTCGTAGGATTCTCAAAAATGACATCTTTCGAGTTGAATTTCTCCGGATCCCAGCCACCCAGCCAACCGAATCGCGCCCTCTTGCACCAAAACATTGAAGCTTGCGGTTACAATTTCCCGCCGGACACTTCCCATTGTCCGCCCTTATCGGGGCCGACACGGCGGACAAGACCGGAGGCCCTTAATTGTTTTAAATTCCATTCCACACCTTTAGAAGTTATACTTAATTCTTTTGCCAGTTCATTAGTGGTAATGTGTGGGTGTTCCGCAATAAGAGCCAATATTTTCTCCCTAGTTTTCTCCCTAGTTTTCTCCACAGTTTTCTCATTACCTAATTCTCTGGCGCGTTTAAGAGAATATTCCGGATTCCTGTAAAACACAGCGTGAAAGAAAGTATCAGAGGTAAATTCCGGTTCCTTCAGTCCCGCTTCGCGCATAAGGTCTTTCATGCGTTTGATGCCGGTGCCCATACGCTCCACCTTGCCCATGCGGTGGAAGTTCCAATCCCCGCCCCTGCACGAGGGGCGACGCATAGGCGTGTTGGAACCGCTCATAGACATGTTTGTTTCAATCCCCGCCCCTGCACGAGGGGCGACCCAGGAGATCGAATCTGCGGTTAAATGGTGGGGTGTTTCAATCCCCGCCCCTGCACGAGGGGCGACCCCATCCCCGTAATACCCGCCGTCTACTGTTATGGTTTCAATCCCCGCCCCTGCACGAGGGGCGACGCTTCGTCTAAATCTCCCTTGCCGCGTATTCCGTGTTTCAATCCCCGCCCCTGCACGAGGGGCGACGCCTTTTCTTTATCAGTTGCTTTGATGTGATCCGGTTTCAATCCCCGCCCCTGCACGAGGGGCGACCTGAGGTCAGAGATTATGACGACGCTACTCTGATGTTTCAATCCCCGCCCCTGCACGAGGGGCGACTTTCTCCGTTGCCTGCACCGCCGGCCGCCAGGGGTGTTTCAATCCCCGCCCCTGCACGAGGGGCGACCGAACCCGTTGAGAATGGACACCAACTTAGAGCTGTTTCAATCCCCGCCCCTGCACGAGGGGCGACAGACGCGCAGGATGCGGCCAATGTATTGACCGATGTTTCAATCCCCGCCCCTGCACGAGGGGCGACTCAAGCCCCTGATCAGCCGCGGGCCGTCAAAAACGTTTCAATCCCCGCCCCTGCACGAGGGGCGACTTCCATAGGAGCGGCCATGCTTTTTCCATATCTCGGTTTCAATCCCCGCCCCTGCACGAGGGGCGACAATAGATCCCCGCGATAAAGATAAGGAGCATTAAGTTTCAATCCCCGCCCCTGCACGAGGGGCGACAGTACTACTTAATTAACTTTACAACATAAGGTATTTTTTTGCCAATTTCGCGAACCATATTGAATTGTCAAAGAGCAATTACGACACAGCGCCTCCTTAACAAATAATATAGTTACATTAGCGCGAACCCTATATGGGAATTATCGCCGCTAGAGGTTCGCACCTCATATTATCAGAGGCTCATCTAAATCCAATGACTTTTTTGCACCCACATGCTCAATGCGACGTTCCCAGTTGGAGCCCAAATAGTAAAACCTGAGACTGTCTTTTTCCTGGTCAATTTCCTTTATGAGCTGGTTTTTTAATTTAACCCACAGGGCAGGGTCAACCTCGCACTCAAAAACAGAATATTGAACTCTTTGCCCGTAATTTTTACAGACTTTTGCAATACGCCTTAAACGGCGTGCCCCCGCAGTTGTTCCGACGGCGGCTACATCATAACTAACCAGTATCATCATATAACGCTCATTTCCATAAAAACGCAGGATAGCCGTCAATATCTCCCCGCAAATACCGCGTTAGCAGCAACGCCTGTATATAAAACAAAAGCCCAGTCTGCACGGTTTCCTGTAAATATGGGTGCGTAATCTCCTCCTGCTTACGCTTTTGGTAAGCCGTAAGCACGGTCTTGCGTCCCTCGTCGGATAGGAGAATAGCGCCGGTTTCGGCTTTCTTAAAATCCTTTCCAGACAATTGTTCACGGTTGATAAGCGAAAACACCAGCCTATCCGCAATGACGGAGCGCCATTCTTCCATCATGTCCAGAGCCAGGCTTGGACGCCCAGGCCGGTCACGATGAAGCATCCCAACGCAGGAATCCAGGCCGACAGAATCTAGCGCCGAACGGACATCACACATTAGCAAGGTGTAAATAAAGGAAAGAAGGCAGTTAACATTATCCAGCGGCGGACGCCGGTTCCTGTCACCGAATTTAAAATTCTCTTTCTGACCTAAAATAAGGTGATCAAAAACGCTAAAGTAAGTCCCGGCAGCATCACCTGAGGGGAGCGCCGGTAAGTTCCCCAGATCTCTGCGGTTAAAGAATCCCCACATCAGCGGCGGCGTAAAACTCCCCACCCCCGGTTGCGGCGCGTAATTCATACATCCCGCTCATTTTCGCTT
>JBAYJD010000048.1:0-21239 GCA_041665305.1 Elusimicrobiales bacterium | reverse complement strand
TGACGCCGACATGGGCGCGGTAGATGCGACGGGTGCTAAGTTCGCTTATAAACATGTCTGGGATGTGAGAAATGCGGCGAGCGGGGTGTATCTCTATGTCCTGCGCGCCCGGAAAGCCGGTTATAGCGGGATAATGAAAAAAGGAAAAGTCGCCGTGATCAGGTAATCATCGGCACAGCATTGGAGGGCACTAATTTTCTACAATATACCTTTACCGTGTTCTGCCTGCGTCTTTGCGCCGCTCAACTTAAGGAATTTACGGAAGGACAAAGGTTAACCTGAATTCCGCAGTTCAATATGATTTTCATTGGCGGAATTAGGGAACGGTATTATTCTGCGGAATTCCCCGCAAAGCGGGCGTCGGGCCAAGCGCAATGCGCGTTAGGCCCGACGAGGTGAGGCCCGGCTTTAGAGCGAGGCATAGATTTGCCTCGCGTCCGGGCCGCAAGGCCGCAGGCGGTTTTCCGCGTAGCGAAAACGCCGAGGCGGGGTCGCGCAAAACCGTTATGCGGTTTATGCGTGACTATGCCTCCCGAAGGGCGGCCGCTATGCGGGCGGAAAACTTCAACTGAAGTTTTCAGGTTAAAGGATGAAGTTACCGATCGAATTTTACAGGCACAAGGGCGTTTGCTTTCTTGCGGTCACGCTGATCGTCCTGGCTGCCGTCCGCGCGGTCTCGCCCGCTTTCGCCAGGTCAAAGGGCGCGGCCGATCCCGCTAATGCCCTCAGATCCTTGTACACGCCTGATTACCTGGCGCTCAAGAACCGCATCCTGGAACAATTTAAGAACCCCGTCCCCGGGAAGTTCGGCGAATTCGTCAATGGCGTCAAAAAAGACCTCGATACCAGGCAGAAGGTGATAGCGCTCACATTCGACGCCTGCGGGGGCAGGCACAGCGGTTATAACGCCAGGCTGATAGAGTATCTGCGTCAGGAAAAGATCCCCGCCACGCTGTTCGTAACGGGCCTGTGGATAGATAAGAACATGGATACTTTCAAAGAGCTGGCCAAAGACCCTTTATTTGAAATAGAGAACCACGGCCTGCTGCACCGCACCTGTTCCATCACCGGCGAAACTATGTACGGGGTCATCCCCACGCATAATATCGGAGATGTGATAGACGAGATGGAGCTTAACGCCAGGAAAATAATGGAAATAACCGGGCTGAGGCCCGTTTTTTTCCGTTCGGCCACGGCGTACACCGATGAAGCCAGCGCCCAGGTGGCCCAGCACCTGGGCATGGAAGTGGTCAGTTACGATATCCTGTCCGGCGACGCCATGCACAGCCCGGCCAAAGTCATGGCGCGTAATATCATCAGTGGGGCCAGGCACGGCGCGGTGGTGATCATGCATTTCAACCATCCCGGCTGGCATGAAGTGGAGGCCCTGAAAGAGGCCGTCCCGGCGCTGCGCGACAAAGGCTACTCGTTCGGCAAACTGGAAGATTTTTCGGTAAAGTCCGCCGCGTATTAAAAAGGAAAAGACCTATGATCATGGCGATATTAATGCTTCTTACAGCGGTGCTGGGGCTGCTCATTTTTTCGCTTACGCGGGGCGCCAGGGGCGGCGCGGCCGAAGAGGCCCGGCTCAAAGACATGACGGACGGCCAGGAAAAACTGGAACGGTCCGTGCGCGAAGAGCTCTCAAAGAACCGGGGCGAGGCCGCCGACAGTTCCAGGCAGCTGCGCGAGGAGATTTCCAATAATGTGGCCAGGATGTCCACTTCCCAGAAAGAGCAGCTTGACTCTTTTTCGCGCCAGCTTGAGAGCCTCACCAAAATGAACGACCAGCGCCTGACGAATATCCGCCAGACCCTGGAGGAACAGCTTAAATACCTCCAGGAGGAAAATTCAAAGAAGCTCGAAAAAATGCGCGAGACCGTGGACGAGAAGCTCCAGTCCACGCTTGAAAAACGCCTGGGCGAATCTTTTAAGATCGTCAGCGACAGGCTTGAAGCGGTGCACAAGGGCCTGGGCGAGATGCAAAGCCTGGCCATGAGCGTGGGGGACCTTAAAAAAGTGCTGGTCAATGTCAAGACCCGCGGCACGCTGGGCGAGATACGGCTTGAGAACATCCTTCAGGACATCCTGACCGCCGACCAGTATTCAAAGAATGTCGCCACCAAGGAAGGCTCGCGGGAGAATGTGGAATTCGCCGTGCGGATGCCCGGCCGCGACGGTTCCGGCGAAGTGGTGCTGCCCATAGATTCCAAATTCCCCAAGGAAGATTATGAGCGCCTGCTGGACGCGCGCGAAAAAGGCGATACGGCCGCGGCCAAAGCCGCGCTGGACGCCCTGACGGACCGCGTAAAGAAACAGGCCAAAGATATACGGGATAAATATCTGAACCCGCCGGCCACCACGGATTTCGGCATCATGTTCCTGCCCACCGAGGGCCTGTACGCGGAAGTTATCACCCGTCCCGGCCTTTTCGAATTGCTGCAGCGCGAATACCGCGTGATGGTCACCGGTCCCACCACGCTGGCCGCCATCCTGAACAGCCTTCAGATGGGGTTCCGCACCCTGGCCATAGAAAAACGCACCAGCGAGGTCTGGTCGCTTCTCGGCGCGGTCAAGAACGAGTTCGGGAATTTCGGCGCCGTGCTGGCCAAGACCCATAAACAGCTTCAAACCGCGGCCAACAGCATAGAAGAAGCCGAAAGGAAAACCCGCACCATAGAGCGCAAACTGAAGAATGTGCAGGAGCTCCCCTCGGCTCATCACGGCCTGCTCGCCGCCGAGGTCCCGGCGGAAGAGGGGGACGGGGCCGAAGAACCGTCCGCGCCCAAAGAGGCGGAGTAACGAATTAAGTTTTGTGTCACCGGAATAACTATGGCTTCGATCGCTAATATACCGCTGTCTATGACGCCGGAGGCCGTGCTGAAACGGTGCTGGGGTTATGATGCGTTCAGGCCGCTGCAGAAAGAGGCCGTTGAGTCGGCTTTGTCAGGCCGCGACTGCCTGGTGGTCCTGCCTACGGGGGGTGGGAAAAGCATCTGTTACCAGCTTCCCGCGGCGATGGGTAAAGGCCTGGTCCTGGTGGTCTCGCCCCTGATCGCTTTGATGGACGACCAGGTCGCCGCCGCGCGCGAAGCTGGCGTGATGGCCGACGCGCTGCATTCGAACCTTAAATCCGGAGACCGGGGGGACGCCTATTACCGGGTCTCCTCCGGCGCCACCGACCTTCTTTATGTAAGTCCGGAACGGCTCCTGGCGGGCGATCTTTTCGCGGCTGTTTCCGCGCGCCTTGTCCTGATAGCCGTGGACGAGGCCCATTGCGTTTCGCATTGGGGCCATGAATTCCGGCCCGAGTACCGCCGTCTGGCCGAAGTGATGGACAGGTTCCCCAAAGCCGCGCGCATGGCGCTTACCGCCACGGCCACCCCCGCCGTGCAGGAGGACATCGCCGCGCAGCTGGCCCTCCGCGCGCCGTCGCTGCTTATAGGCCACCCCGACAGGCCTAATCTTATTTACCGCTCTTTCCCGCGCCGCGACCAGCTTAAGCAGGTCCTGGAAGTCGCGCGCCGCCACGCCGGTTCCGGCGGCATCGTGTACGCCCAGACGCGCAAGGATGTGGAACGCCTCGCGGCGGGGCTTAAGGAAGCCGGGCTTTCCTGCGCCCCTTATCACGCCGGCCTGCCGGCCGAGGAAAGACGCTGCACCCAGGATGATTTTGTGAACGAACGCCTGGATGTTGTGGCGGCCACCATAGCTTTCGGCATGGGCATAGACCGCTCCAATGTCCGCTATGTGGTCCACGCCAATACGCCGCGCTCCGTGGAGCATTACCAGCAGGAATCCGGGCGCGCGGGCCGCGACGGCCTGCCGGCGGAATGCGTGATGCTGTTCGCGGCTTCCGACCTGGCCCTGCACAGGAGATTGTCGCATCTGGATGAGAACCTTTCCCCCGAGAGGGAGCGCGCCATAGAGCGCCAGTTGCGGGAGATAGGCCGCTACGCCGTCTCTCCGCTGTGCCGCCACCGGCTGCTGACCGAACATTTCGGCGCCCCGTACCCGGCCGCGGGCCCGGCGGACGGCGCGGGCGGGGGCTGCAACTGCTGCGATGTCTGCCTGGGGGAGACCAGGGGGCTGCCGGACCCGGAAGCGCTGCTGACGGCGAAAAAAGTTCTAAGCGCCGCCTGGCGCGCCGAAGGGCGCTACGGCGCCGGTTATGTCGTGAACCTTCTGCTCGGCCGCGTCAACGACCGCATGACCGCCAACGGCCATGACAAATTGCAGGTGTTCGGCCTGCTGAAAGAGCCGGGCGAGGCCGCCGTGCGCTCCTGGATAGACCAGTTGATCGTGCAGGATTTTCTTGAAGTGACTGAAGACGGGGACTATCCCCTGCTGCGCATAACGGAGGCGGGCAAAGGTTTGTGCAACGGCCTAGGCTCCGTGCGCCTCGGCCTGCCGGTTCCGTCCGGGCTGAAAGGCAAAAAAAGAGCCAAGGCCCTGAAAAAGGACACGGCCTGCGGCCTGCCGGCCGATGAAAATATTTTCGAGCGGCTCCGCCTACTGCGCCGTCTGCTGGCGGCCAAAGCGGGCGTTCCGCCCTATGTGATTTTCCACGACAGCGTTCTTTTGGAAATGTCCGCTGCCAGGCCCGCGGTCCTTGAGGACCTGAGGGGAATGAAAGGCGTGGGCGACAGGAAGCTCGCGCGCTACGGCCCCGTCTTCCTAGCCGTTCTCTCCGGCAAAAGCCCGGAAGAGGCGATGGACAACATTGATTAAAAATTTTTGCTGCAAAAATTTTTACCATGCCCCGTTATTTAGCGCGGTTTCGTTGCGGTAAGAGGGAGTTTGGCCGTTTGAAGGCCATAGGCCCTGATACGGCACCTACACAAGTATTGGCCGTTTGAAGGCTAAATGGTGTCTTATAATATTTTATTCCCGCACGGGAATATTATAGTGTTAAATTTCTAGCTATAGTGTTATTATTCCCGTTCGGTAATATCTATTGACTTTTCGGTGTTTTCTGCCGATGTCGGTTTAAAGGAATAGTTATGACTTCCAGTCCGATCCTGGAAAAAGATACGGAGCTTAAGTTCCCGCACGCGCTGCTTATCAGCGCTTCGGCGGGTTCCGGCAAAACTTATACGCTCGCCCAGCGCTATGCGCAGTTCCTGTTGTCCGACAGGGTCCCGGGCAACGATCTCCAGAACCTCCTGGCCGTCACCTTCACCAACAACGCCGCCAAAGAGATGAAGGGCCGCATCCTTAAATGGCTTAAAGAACTGGCTTTGGATAAGCATTGCGGTAAAATGGACGAGACCCTCGGACTGGTTTCGCTCAGCCGCGAAGAGCTTCACTTACGGGCCGGCGCGCTGGTGGACAGGGTCATAACCGACTATTCGGATTTCCACATCCAGACCATAGACAGTTTCCTGGCCCGCGTCCTGACCGCCTCCGTGGATGAACTCGGGCTTCCGCCCGCCCCACGGATCACAATGTCTTACGATCTGCTGATCGAGCCGGCTCTTTATTCCATGTTCGCCCGCATCGGCCGGAGCGACCTGCCTTCGGAGGCGGTGGATAAATTCCTGGCCGTGCTGCCCAAGACCGGCTCTTACGCCTGGAATCCCGCAGCGCGCGTTAAGGACAATTTCAATAGTTTCCTGAACCAGGAAGGAAGGACGCAGGGCCTTATAGCGCGGCCTCGCGAAGATTATGAGGCGCTCACGAAAGCCAAGTTCGCGGAAGTGCTGCGGGCCTGCGCCGCCCTGCGCGGGCGCTATAAGCCGGAGCTTTTCAAGGACAGCTCGCTTGCCGCCATAAAGGCCGGCAGCCCCACGGAGTTTCTGGCCGCGTACAGCTTTACCTACGGCATCCTGAACGGCGTTAAAAAGAAATTTTTTCCCGCCGGCTGGGAAGCCGACATCGAAAGCCTGAACGCCGCGGTCATAGAACTAGCCGAGCTGAACGCCGCGGCCTATTACCAGCCCTATGTCGGCATGTACGGCCGTTTCAAGGAAGAACTTGAACGGGTCAAGCGCGGCAAGACCGATGTCATACACATAAACGATATAGCCAAAAAACTTTCAGCCTATGTGAACGCCGGCAATGTCCCGGAGCTTTATCTGAAACTTGGCGAGCGCATCTCGCATTTCCTGATGGACGAGTTCCAGGACACCAACCGCCTCCAGTGGGCCGTGTTCCGGCCGCTAGTGGAGGAAGCGCTTTCAAAGACCGGCTCGCTTTTTGCGGTGGGGGATATAAAGCAGGCCATCTATATGTTCCGCAACGCGGACTACAAGATCATGCGCAGCTTTCTGGATGTCGGGGAGGGCCGTTCCGGGGAAACGGAATACCTCTCTCTCGCGCCCGTGGGCGGGGTGCTGAAGCTGATAAACCTGCCGGTCAATTACCGTTCCGACGGCGAGATCCTGGACCGGGTGAATAAACTTTTCAAGGAAACGCTTAAAAATTCCCCGGAGCTCCTCGGCGAGGATCTCACCGAACTCACCACCTATGAGCAGTCCGTCCGTCCGGACCGTCTCGGCTCCGGTTTCGTCAAGACCGAGATCCTGGAGCTGGAAGATCCGGAGGAGCCCGGGGAACAGAAAGAATGGCTGCTGCGCACGCTCTCCGACGCCCGCAAACGCTACTCTTTGAACGAGATCGCCATTCTGGTCTCAAAGAACAGGCGGATAGAGCCGGTGGTGGAATGGCTGACCGGGGCGGGGATCCCCGTGGCGTCCTTAAGTTCGCTGGACATCCGCAAACGCAAGATCGTGGCCGAGCTCCTCGCTTATCTTAAATTCCTTGAAACGCCGTCGGATGACCTTGCCTTCGCCGATTTTATCACCGGCGACATCTTTACAAAATTGACCGGCCTCGGACGGCCGGAGATGCTGGATTTTATTTTTAATTCGCGCAACTCCGGGGCTCCCGGCCCGGAACTCCCGGCCCGCGGCCTGCTTTACGCCGCGTTCCGCAATCATTCGGAGTATAAGGGATATTGGGATACATATCTGGACCTGCCTTTCCGCAAGGTGGGATATCTGCCGCTTTATGAGCTGGTTTCGCTCATTTATAATCTCTTCAGGATATTTGAGAACTTCCGGGACGAGCACGCTTTCCTGGCGCGCTTCCTGGACGCGGTCATAAAACTGGAAGCCGAGGGGGTGACCAGCCCGCGCGCTTTCACGGAGTTCGCCGCCGGCGGCGATGAGGACAAGGCGGCGGTCTTCTCCATAGAACTGCCGGAGTATATCGACGCCGTGCGAGTTATGACCTTCCATAAGTCCAAGGGGCTCGGCTTTCCGGTGGTCATAAACATGCTTTTTAACGAACAGGAGCCGTCCGATCCCATGTATTTCGAGGAAAAGGACGGAGAGATCCATGTTTATCACATCACCAAGGACGCCGCCGAGGTTTCGGCCGGGCTAAGGCCGATATATGAAAGGCGCAAAGTCGATTCCGGCGTCCAGGACCTGAACCTCCTTTATGTCATTTCGACCCGGGCCGGACATGAGCTTTATAACCTGCTGGTGAAGAAACTCCGCAAAACGCCGGCCAAAGACGCGCGGCTCTCTGACCTTTTCTCCGCCTATGAATCCGCGTCCAGGCCGCGGCCGCCGTCCGGGAGGAGCGAAGCGCGCGGATCGGAGGGACCGGTGGACATCGTTGCGGCCGGCCTGAAGCGGGAGGGCCGCTTTGACGCCCTGAAGCCCACCTACGCAAGTTTTTTTGAGACCGCGGAGGGCGAACTGGCGCATGAGCTGCTGGCGCATCTCGCGCCGGACAGCGGGCCGCGGGCCGCAAGCCGCGCACCGGATCCGTCCGACCCGGCGCATTCCGCTTTGCGTTCCGCGCTTGCGGCCCTATACGCAAGATATGCCCCTAAATATCCGTTCAAGTTCGATGAAGAAAAGATAATTTCCTCGCTGGTTTCTTTCCTGGAATATTGCGGCGCCGCCGTGCTGCCGGGTTACGGCGCGCCGGAGCTGTTCGCGGAGAAACCGGGGCGCGTTACGCTTGTCGAGGCCGAATTCATAGATAAGGCCGGGGCGCTTTTCAGGATGGACCGCGTGATAATAGATGCGGACCTGGTAACGGTGGTGGATTTTAAGACCGGACGGGAAAATACGGAGAAATATGCCGTCCAGATGAAAAATTATCTCGCCATAATTTCAGAAGTTTACGGCAAACCCGCCAAAGGCATTCTGGCCTATGTGGACCTGAAGAAAATGGTTCTCTTGAATCCCGCGTAAATAATACGGATCATCGGTGCGGGCAATAGTTCCGGGATTTGTTATGATATACAATAATGCGGCGCGGCAGCCATAGCGGGTTAAAAAGGCGCCTGGCGCCTTTTTAAAGAGGACAAATGAAAAAGTATAAGAATCTTAGCGGAAATTCCTCGGTAGCGACATATGCGGTCGCAAAAGACTCGGTGACCATCGGTTTTAAGAACTGTTCATCTTATATCTATACCAACCAGAGCGCCGGCAGCGGTAATATCAGCCGGATGAAGAGCCTTGCGCTTGCGGGAAAGGGCCTGAGCGCCTTTCTCGACTCCAATGTAAAAGAATTGTTTTCAAGAAAGATCAGATAATCCCTGAAAAACCTCCTTCCACGGTACGGGGGCGGGTTTGTAGGGCCGGGACGGCATAAATCGATGGAAACCATCTTCATCTATTGCGACGGGGCCTGCTCGGGGAATCCCGGACCGGGCGGCTGGGCCGCCGTCATTATTTTCCCGGAGAACCTGGTCCGGGAGTTCGGCGGCGGGGAACGGCCGACCACCAATAACCGGATGGAGATGCTGGGCGCCATCGCGGCGCTGGGCGCCGTGCGTGACAGGCCCGAGCCGGTCAGGATCTATACGGATTCCGCCCTGCTTATAAACGGCATCACGGGGTGGATCCACGGCTGGAAGCGCAAAGGCTGGATGACGGCGGCGGGGCAGCCTGTCGTGAACCGCGACCTTTGGGAGCGTCTCGACCTGCTGGTCCAGGCCCGCAAGGGGCGGCTGGCCTGGGGGCAGGTAAAGGGCCACGCTGGCCATGAAATAAACGAGCGCTGCGACGCGATAGCGGTCGCTTTTTCCAGGGGGGCGCGGATAGGCCTTTACGAAGGACCCGCCGTGGGTTGCGGCTATTCGCTGCTTGAGCCGCAAGCCGGGCAGCTGCGGGAGCCCGCCCCGCGGGCCGGGTCCGCGGTCCACAGGCCGAAGGGCAAGGGCGGATTTTATCTCAGCCTGGTGGACGGCAGGGCGGAACGGCACGCCACCTGGCCGCAATGCCTGGCGCGCGTGCACGGCGTTCCCGGCGCGCGGTTTAAAAAAATATCATCCGCCGAAGAGGAACAGGCCCTCCTTAAACTCTGGGAAGCGCTTTAGAACTGCGGTAAATATGGGGACATTGAACGCCTTCCTTGAAAAAGCCGGTTCGGTCGTCTGGGGCCTGCCGCTTATTATCCTGTTATTCGGGACCCACCTGTATCTTACGGTCAGGCTCGGGCTGATCCAGCGTTACCTGCCCAAGGCTATCAGGCTCTCTTTCAGCCGGGAAAAAGAAGGCGAAGGCGAGATCTCCCATTTCGGCGCTCTTATGACGGCGCTGGCCGCCACTATCGGAACGGGGAATATCGTAGGCGTCGCCACTGCCGTGGCCGCCGGCGGACCGGGCGCCGTGCTTTGGATGTGGCTCACGGGAGTTTTCGGCATAGCGACCAAATACGCTGAGGCGCTGCTTTCCGTCAAATACCGGGTTCTCTCGCCCTCGGGCGAGATCTCCGGCGGCCCGATGTATGTGCTCGAAAGGGGCCTGAACGCGAAATGGCTGGGGATCATTTTCGCGTTCTTCACCTCCGTCGCCGCCTTCGGTATAGGCAATATGGTGCAGGCGAATTCCATTTCCCAGATGCTTAACGACGCTTTCGGCCTGTCGTGCTGGCTGAGCGGGGCTGTCATGACCGGGCTTACGGCCTTCGTCATCCTGGGCGGAATAAAATCGATAGCTAAATTCTGCGAGAAACTGGTGCCGTTCATGGCGGTGTTCTATATTTTAGGCTGTCTTATCATCCTGCTGCTGAATTTCGGGAAGCTGCCGGGGACGATCAGCCTGATCTGTTCCTCCGCTTTCACGGGGCAGGCCGCCCTCGGCGGTTTCCTGGGCGCGGGCGTCAAGGAGGCGATGCGCTACGGGATAGCCCGCGGGCTTTTTTCCAACGAATCCGGCCTCGGGTCGGCGCCCATCGTGGCCGCGGCGGCCCAGAGCAGGAATCCCGTGAGACAGGCCCTGGTTTCTTCTACGGGAACCTTCTGGGATACGGTGGTGGTATGTCTTTTAACCGGGCTTGTAGTGGTAAGCTCAGGCGACTGGCAAAGCGGGCTTAAAGGGGCGGCGCTTACTAAAAGCGCGTTTTCCCATATTCCGTACATCGGCCCGGCGGTGCTCAGCCTCGGGCTTTTAACTTTTGTGTTCTCGACCATAATCGGCTGGGAATATTACGGCGAAAAGGCGGCGGAGTACCTTTTGGGCGCGGGCGCGGTCAAACCGTACAGATATCTGTGGATCGCGGCGGTGATGGCCGGTTCCGTCGCCGCCCTGCCGGCGGTATGGAATTTTGCGGATATTTTTAACGGTCTTATGGCCGTTCCCAATCTTATCTCGCTGCTGCTGCTTGCGCCTGTCGCGGCGGCGGAAACCAGGAAGTATATAAACGAACCTTGAGGAAAAAATTGTTTCCCTCTTGCCGCAGGGCGGGGCGTGGTAAAAATTTTTAATAAAATGCAAAAAGAGCCTGTTAAATTTAATTTAACTTCCGGCGGCGCCGGCCTGGCCGGTTTTTTCGGGGCGGACGGCGCCGTGGCCAGGGCGGTAAAAAATTTCGAGCCGCGCCGCCAGCAGGAACAGATGGCGGCGGCCGTCTATAAGGCCGTAGTGGAAAGGAAACACCTGGTGGTGGAGGCCGGCACCGGGGTTGGGAAGTCTATTTCTTATCTTCTGCCCGCCGCGTTGTGGGCTGTCCGCAATAAGAAGAAGGTGGTGGTCGCCACCCATACCAAGGCTTTGCAGGAGCAGCTGGTAAAGCACGACCTGCCCGTGGTCAAGGCCATGCTGGCCGAGTCCGGCCTGCCGCTCAGGTATTTCCTGCTTATGGGTTCGGCCAATTACCTGTGCCTGTCGCGCCTGGACCGCGCGGGCGCCCAGCAGGCCGGGCTTTTCGACAGCGAGGAAGAAACGGCCTGCGCCGCCGAACTGCGCCGTTGGGCCGCGGCCGGGACGACCGGAGGCCGTTCGGAAATCCCGCTTAAGGTCCCGCAGCGGGTTTGGGAAGAGGTCTGCCGCGATCCGGACCTTTGTCTGGGCGGAAGATGCCGCCTGAAGGACTCCTGCCTATATCGCCGGGACCTCGCCCTGGCCAGGCAGGCTGATCTCCTGGTGGTCAACCAGCATCTTTTCTTCGCGGGGCTGCCCATACCCGCTTTCGACGCCGTAGTGTTCGACGAGGCCCATAATCTTGAGGAGGTCGCCTCAGCCTTTATGGGCTTCTCGGTGACCGACAGGCAGGTTAAGCGCCTGATGGACGATCTTTACAATCCCAAGTCGGCCAGGGGGCTGGCCAAAAGGCTGAAGAATCCTCCGGCCAACTGGCTGGCCGAGGTCGGAGAGGCTGTCGGCGAAGTTAATTACGCTTCCCGCGACCTTTTTCAAGCCATAACGGCCGGACTGGGCTTTGAGCCTTCGGACGGGAAGCCGCCCGTCAAAGCCAGACGCTTGCGCCGTAGCGGGATCGTCCCCAACTCCCTGGCCCGGCCGCTGCTCGCTCTTACGGTCCTTTTGTCCCAGGCTATCGGCCACAGCCGGTCTGATGTCGAAGAAGCTGAGATAAAGGGGCTTTTAAAAAGATGTCTGACCCTGGCCGAACAACTGAACGCTTTCCTGGAATGCAAAAGCGAGGAGCACGCCTACTGGGTCGAAGTTTCCTACTCGAAACGGAATCCGTCCGTTTCCCTGCACCGGGCCCCGGTGGATGTGTCAGGCGCGCTGCGCAAGGAGCTTTTTGAAGAGGGCTATCCGGTGATCCTAACCTCCGCCACGCTGGCGGTGGACGGTTCGTTTGAAATGCTGAAGGCCAGGCTGGGACTGGACAACCCCTCCGAACTGCTGCTGGATTCGCCTTTTGATTATGAGAAGCAGGCCGTGATCTTTGTGCCGCCAGGGATGCCCGACCCGCAGGACGGCAAAGCGTATGAAGCCGCGGTCATCAAAGAATGCTCGGGCCTGCCCGCCGCCGTGGAAGGAGGGATCTTCCTGCTGTTCACCAGCTGGGCCCTGCTGGAGAAAGCTTACGGGGCGCTGGCCGGCAAGTTCCCCGGCAGGCCGATGTTCAGGCAGGGGGAGAAACTTCCGCAGCACCTGCTGGCCGAGTTCCGGCACGCGGGCAACGGCATCCTGTTCGCCACCGATACTTTCTGGCAGGGCATAGATGTGCCCGGCCCCGCGCTGTCCTGCGTCGTGATAGCGCGGCTGCCGTTCCTGTCGCCGGATACTCCCCTGGAAGAGGCCCGGCAGGAGTGGATGACGGCCAGGGGCATGAATGTTTTTAACGAATACTCCCTGCCCAAGGCCGTCGTGAAATTCCGCCAGGGTTTCGGCCGTCTTATCCGCAATAAAACCGATTTCGGCGCGGTGGTCGTGCTGGACCCGCGGATCCGGACCAAACGCTACGGCTCAAAGTTCCTGCGCTCCATCCCGGGATGCCGCCGGATCTACGGCCCGACGGAGCTAAGGTCCTTCTTCCACGGTAAAAAAGATGAAAAAAGAACTCAATAACAATCCGCGGCCGGAAGTCCTGGGGCCGCGGGAAGATCTGGTGGAAAAAACCGGGGAGCTTCTGTGCGCCTCGGGAGTTTCAGAGGACGACCTCGTCGTTTTTCCCGGGAAGAGGCCGGCGCATTTTTTGCGCAGGTACCTGGCCGGTAAGCTCGGCAAAGCGCTGCGGGCGCCGGTCATCATTTCCATGGACGGTTTTATTGACCTGGCGGCCGAAGAGCTGGGCATAAAAGGCGCGAAGCCCTCGGCGCTGGACCTGGCCGGGGTTCTTTACGGCCGGCTTAAAAACGAGCTTTGCGGCGTAATAGCCCGCGAGCCGGGGGACCTGGCCCTGGATTCTTTCCTGCCCTGGGCGCTGAAGCTCGCCGGCGACTTTGAAGAACTTAAGATAGAGCTCAAGACCGGCGGTGACCTGTCCGGTTACGACTCCCTGCTGCCCGAAGACCTGCGCTGCGTCCCTTTCATAAAAAAACTGGAACGGTTCAGCCGCTTGTACGGGGCGTTCTACGCGGAACTGGAAAAAGAAAAATTTCTGACGCGCTCCATGAAATACGCCGCCGTGGCCCGGGGAATAGAAAAGTTCGGCCGCGCGCGCTCCGGGAGCCTGATCTTCGCGGGTTTTTTCGCCCTTACCAATGCCGAGAAGGCGATCTTAAAGCATCTTTCCGCCTGCGGCGCCCGCATAATACTTGAGCCGGGCCCGGGCCTGGAGGAACAATTCTCTTTTTTAGGGAACTTCCCGCCGCAGGCCGCCGGCCCCGAGCCGCCGCCGAAGCTGCATTTTTATAAAGCCTCGGACACGCACGGCGAGATCTTCAAGCTCGGCGAGGTCCTTAACCTCCGCGGCCGCGGGGGGGCTGCGGACGCCGGCCGCTCCGTGATAGTGCTGCCGGACCCCGGGAGCCTGTTCCCTCTGGTGGAGAATGTCCTGCCGCAGGCCGGAGATTATAATATTTCCATGGGTTATCCGCTGGTTTCAACTCCGGTTTACGCTTTGCTGGACGCTTTGGGCGACCTGCTGGACAAAAAAGGCGAAGCCGGATATTTCGCGCCGAGTTATCTTAATTTCGTTTTTCACCCGTATATCAAGAACATTTACTTCGGTCCGGCGGTCCGGCATGAAGGAGCCGGGGGGCCGCGGCCGGCGGCGGCCGGCGCCAGGTCCGCGGAGCCGGGCAGGATAATTTTTCAGACGATAGAGGAACGCCTCTCCGGCAGGGTCAATAAATACATCGCGCTGAAGGAAATAGCGGACGACGCGGTATTGGCGGCTGAGGCCGCCGCCAAGCTGAAGGATTACGGGGAAAAGATGGACGCCGCCGGTATCGGGGCGCATATCTCCTCCATACACGACAACCTCATAGTCCCGTTCGAGAAGATAAGGGATATCGGAGATTTCGCGGGCAAGCTGCTTGCGTTTATCTCGTATATTTCGGAGAACAGCACCGCGCCGCTGCACCCTTATTGGGCGCCCTTCGTTGAAAAAGCCATAGAGCGCATCCTGGAACTTAAAAATTCGCGCCTGTCCGGGGAAAGCTTCGTAGCGGCCGCCGGCTATTTCAAGTTCTTTAAAACCTTCATGCAGGACGCCGATTACCCTTTTCCCGGCACGCCGCTCAAGGGCCTCCAGGTCCTGGGTTTCCTGGAGACCCGCAGCCTCAGGTTCGACAGGGTTTATTTCCTGGACGCCAACTCCGGCGTCCTGCCCGCTTCGCGCAAAGAGGACACCATCCTTTCGCATTTTTTGCGCGAAAGCCTGGGCCTGTCCACCTACAAGACCAGGGAGCGGCTCGCGCGCTATTATTTCACCGCCCTGGTTTCCGGCGCCGAAGAAGCCCACATTTTTTACAAGGATTCCGCCGCCGGGGAGCGCAGTCCGTTCGTGGAAAAACTTATCTGGGACCTGGAGCGCTTGGGCCGGAAACCGGACGAGTCCGACATCCATTTCCGCATCAAGTTCGCGCAGGCCGAACCGGAGCCGGCCGCCAAGACCCCGGGGCTTATCGCCGCCCTTAAAAAACGGGAGTTTTCGCCATCGGCCATAGACGCTTACCTCAACTGCGGCCTGCAATTTTATTACAAGTACGCCCTGCGCCTGCGCGAGAAGGACGGGGTTTCCGACGACATAGAACAGCGCGATATCGGCGTCATAGTCCACGAGATCCTTGAAAATTTCTTCAGGCCCCGCATCGGAGCGCCGCTTAAGATAACGGAGGCCGACTACAAGAGCGTTCTTCTGGACGCAGGAAAAGTTTTTGACGCGCGGTTGAAAGGGCATGAGGCCGGGTTCGAATATCTGATAAAGCGGCAGGTGGAAAAGCGCCTGGCCGAGATCCTGGACTATCACCGCGATAAACTTTCCGGCGTCGCGATCCGGGCCTGCGAAGTAAAACTGACGGCCGAACTGCCCACCAGATACGGCGTTATCAAACTTCGGGGCCGGGCCGACCGCGTAGATGTCCGGGGTGCCTGCGTCCATATCCTGGATTATAAGACGGGCGCGGCCGCCCGCGTGCCGAATTGGCGGACATTCGACCTCGGCCTGCGGGAAGACTGGGCAAAAACATTAAAGTCGACCCAGCTGCCCTTCTACCTGCTGGCTTATCTGGGAGAGAACAAAGGCTCCGAGATCGGCAACATGGACGCTTCCCTGATGCTTTTAGGGGCTGAGAAGATCTCCGAAGAATCGTTGTTCATGGAAAGATATAAGAAGACGCCGGATAAAGCCGCCCTCTTGGGAACCTACCGGGCCGCCATAACCGCCCTGGTGGAAGAGATCCTGGACCCCGGGCTGCCTTTCGCCCCGGCCTCCGAGGAGGCCTCCTGCGCCGTCTGCCCTTTCAAAAACCTTTGCGCGCGTCAATGGGTGCGATAATGCAACCAAAACAGCCGTTCCCGCGTACTACTTATAATGGGCGAAACTGAAACAGAACTGCTGCGCTGCTGCCTCGGAGGGGATAATTCCGCTTTTGCCGGCATTATCGGGCTTTATCAGGACAGGCTCTACAGTTTCGCCCTGCGCCTGCTTAAAGATCGATCGGCCGCGGAGGATGCCGCGCAGGAGGCTTTTATCAAGGCCTTCCGGGGGCTGGCTTCGTATAATTTCGCCTACCCCTTTTCATCCTGGCTGTTCAGGATAGCCCATAACGCCTGCATGGATGTCCTGCGGGCCGGCGGCAGGACGGTCTCGCTGGACGGGGAGGATTTTCCCGATCTGCCCGACCCGGCGCGGGGCGTAGAGGAGCTTGTCGCCGAGGCTATAGATTCTGCCCGCATAGAAGCCTTGCTGGATTCGCTGCCGCCTTTGTACAGCGAGGCGCTGCTGCTTCAGTACCGGGAAGACATGGGCCCGGCCGAAATAGCCCGGATAACGGGCACGCCGGAAGGAACGATCAAGGCCAGGCTGTTCCGCGCGCGGGAACTGGTTAAAGAAAGGCTGAAGGCTGAAGGCTAAAGACTGAAGACTGCAACCGTTTGGGGGGATTGGCCGTAATACTAAAGAGGAACAAAATATGGACGCCGGACGAACAGACAAACTTATAGCCGAAGCGATAGCGGCGCTGCCTTACCGCAGTCCTTCCGCCGGATTCAGCGACAGGGTGATGGCCGGGATCGCGGCGGCCGCTAAGCCCCGTTCCTGGGCTGTGCTCCCGGCGGCGGCGGGTTTGACGGTTGCGGCCTGGGCTGCCGCGCTGGTTTTAGTTTCGGCGAGGCCGGTTTACTCCGGTCTGGCGGAGTTCGCGGCCTTACTCATACAGCCGGGCGGTTTTTTCAGGGCGCTTCATCTGTTGGCGGCGAATGCCGCTCTTGTTCTTGTAAAGCTGGCGAAAACCGCGTCTTTTGCCGTGGAGCTTTTGAACGCGGCGGCGCCCGTACTCCCGGCCTGGTATGAAGCGGCCGCGGCGGCGCTGCTTTGCTGCGCGGCCATGATCGCGTTGTCCGGGTCCGGCGGCGTGTCCGTTCAAAAGGCCGGGAGCCGTTAAGGGAGAAAAAAATGAGGAAATTGTTTCACTGCGTTTTATTTATTCCGGCGATGATCTGCGCGCCGCTGTCCGGCGTCCAGGCCCTGGAAGACGACTGGAAGACCTTTCCGGCCGCCGGCTTGTCGGGCATGGAGATCTATACCGAAGCGGGCTCCATCAGCGTGGAGGTTTCTTCAGATCCCGCGGTCGGCGTGGAAATAACCGGTAACGACCCGCGGAAATGCCGTCTGACGGTCAAACCAAAAGGCAAAAAACTTATTCTCAGGGCCGAGCAGATAGGCAGAAGCTATTTCCTGCCCGACAATAATTGCAGCGCGAGCTTTGCGGTCTCGGCGCCCGCCGCGCTCGCCCTGAACGCCGTGGCCGGCTCCGGGGACGTCAGGGTGCTGGGCAGGAGCGCGGCGGTGGCCGTGGAAAGCGGCACAGGGGAGATCTCTGTGCGTTCCGTGACCGGAGATTTCAAGGCCGCAACAGGATCGGGCGGGATCACGGGCGATGTCTGCGCCAGGAGCGTACGGGTGGCCGGAGGAGCCGGGAGCGTGGACCTGACCGGGCTTTGCGGGTCCGCGAGCGTTTGGACGGGCGCGGGAAAGGTCGTCATGCAATGGGACAGGGTCCCTTTGTCCGGCAAGGCCCGTGTGGTGACCGGTTCGGGCTCGATAACCCTGACCTTTCCGCGCAAGGCCGGACTTCAGGTGAAGTTGGAAAGCGCGGTGAACGCGGTAAAGAATGAATTTAAGGATAAAGGAAAATTCGCGGTTTCTGCCGAGTCGGGAGCGGGCAGGATCTCCGTATTGAAGGCCGCGAAGTAAAATAACAGGAGCGAGGACAGAAAAATGAAGAATGTAAAAAGGCTGGTATTATTTGCGGCGGTTCTGGTTTGTTTCGGCCCGGCCGCGCACGCGCTGCGCGCGAACGCGGACAGGCATAATCTGCGCCACGACGACATCGTGGTGGAGAAAGGGCGGACCATGAGCGGGGATGTCGCCACCGATAAGTCCATTACGGTCAACGGGGTGCTGGACGGCGACGCCGTCTCCGTGGGCGGCGATTCGGTCACGGTCAACGGCGAGCTCAACGGCGACCTGGTGGCCATCGGCGGTTCGGTCCATATCCCCGGCCTGGTAAATGGTGATGTCGCCAGCGTCGGCGGACCGGTGGCGATAAGCGGAAAAGTCACTGGCGATGTTTCCAGCGTGGGCGGCAAGGTGGAGCTTTCCGGCGCGGCGGAGGTGAACGGGGATATTTCGGCCGTCGGCGGCACGGTGGTCAAAGGCGAGAGGACCGTTCATAATGGCGAAGTCCGTAATTTTGATATGCGGATGGTCCGCCGGCTCCTGCCGCAGATGCTAAGGATGCTGCCGCATTATACCGGCGACGAGGCGGGCGGCCCCGCTCCCTGGTTGGTAGGCGGCCTTATAGGGCTCGGCCTGCTTATTTTCTTTTTTATGCTGGCCGCGGGCGCGGTGCTCCTGCTGCTGCCGGTCGTTTTCTTCCCCAGGAATGTCGAGAACGCCGCGGCCGTGATCTCTTCGGACCCCTGGAGAGCCTGCGGAGCGGGGGCGCTGATGATAATCTGCTTTATCCCCGGCCTGCTGATGATGGTCATTTCCCTGCTGGGGATCCCGCTGGTCCCGTTCGCGCTTATCCTGTATGCCGCGGCGAGCGTGCTGGGCCTCAGCGCTTTCAGCGTGGTCCTTGCGGACAGGTTTTTTGAGGGAATAAAAAAGGCCGGTCCTTCCGGACTGCCCGGCAAGGCGGCCGCGGGTTACGCCATTATGGCCGGCCTGCTCTTTTTCGGCAGGCTTATTCCGTTCGTGGGCGGCGTTCTTTCGTTCGTAGGTTTTATGCTGCTCTCTTTCGGGACCGTTCTGGGGCTTGGCGCGGTGTGGATGAGCAGGATGGGCGCGCAAAGCCGTGCCCGTGGAGCGCGGCCCCCGGTTCAGGCGCAGGTCGTTCCGCCGGCGCAATAAGGCTTTTAAACGGCAAAAAATCGGCCCGCAGAAAAAGCGGGCCGCTTTTTTTAGTGCGCGCGGCACGACGGCCTTGACGGTGAAATTCCATTGTTATATCATTCAATATGGAGTAGGCGCGCTATTTCGGACCGGAAAGGACTTTATGCTGGAAGAACAAAAAAACGGCTGGGCGGTATGGGTTCTCCTGCCCGTCTGCATCCTGGCTACCGTGCTTGTGACAAGATGGCTGATCAAACATCATACCGGCGCACCTTCCGCTTTAACCGAAGAGTATACCGCCGAAGAGGCCAAGATGCCGGATGACCGGGATGCCGACCAGGATGAGGCCGCGGAGTCCGGGCCGGGCGAAGCCGGCGCGCCTTCCATTCCAGGAGCTGTAATGCCAGGATCTGAGCCCGTTCCCGCCAAGCCGGCTCCGGCGGCCCCCGCCGTCGCTGTGCAGGATAAACGGTCGGCTAAAAAGCAATGGTCGCTCGGCCGCACCCGCGACGCCCTTTCCAAATTCGCGGCAGGCTCCCTGAATAATCCCAAAGCGCTGGCCGCCATTCTGAATAACCAGTATGTGGTGGACGGTTTCATGTCCAGGCCTACGGTAAAAGGCCTGACCGGTAATCCCAAGGCTTTGGCCAACTACCTGAAAAATCCGGCCAACCTGTCCAAATTCATGAACAAAACCGCCGTGAAGGGCGGCCTTAACGACGCGCGGCTGGTGGATGCCGTGGGTTCCAGCAAACTGGTGGGAGCCATGCTCGACACTCCGGGCGGGCGGGGCCTTCTGACGGACCCGCAGGCTCTTACCGATGTTCTCATGGCCAACCCGGCCCTTGCCAGCGCGCTCTTGAACCCGAATGTCCTGAACGCGCTGATGAACAATCCTAAAACAGTCGGTCTGGTGAATGTGCTCTCGATGAGCGGCGGTTCCCGGTAAAGGAGATCTAATGCCAGGCAGGGAGAAACGCCGCGCTCCGCGGCAGAAGCATGATTCCGTGCTGGAGCTTTGCGACGGCTCCGGCAATTTTATCAGCACCGTCGGCCACCTGGTCGATTTCTCCACGGCGGGCGTCTGCTTTTCCAGCACGCAGGTCCTGAATACAGGCGACCTGATCCGCGGCCGGCTGAGACTTCTTAAAGAAGGGCTCATGTATATTTCCGGCCGGGTGATCTGGAGCCGCAGAAAGCTCAATACCAACCTTTACGGCATAAGATTCGATTACATTAAAGGCGTCCGGCCCGGCGCCTGGGATAAGGGCGGGCAATGAAGGAAACTTTGCCCCGTAGCGCGCTCCTATGCAGGTCCTATGCGTCCGCGTTCCGTCCGCCGCTTATCAGCAACCGCTATTTTTGGTATTATAACCATATAATCCTTGCCGCGCGGTCAAACTAAGGAGTTTAAATCACAACATATGAAAAACACGATCTTGGTCGTCGGTTCTGTCGCCCTGGATTCCGTTCGGACCATTCATGGCAGGACAAATAAGGCCCTTGGCGGCTCGGCGGTGCATTTTTCCATGTCGGCTTCACAGTTCGCCCCGGTGAGGATAGTGGGCGTAGTGGGCGAGGACTTTCCCGGCCCGTTCCGCAGGCTTTTGAAACGCCGCAACATCTGCCTTGAGGGGATGCAGGTAATGCCGGGCAAGACCTTTCACTGGGAAGGCCGTTACGACAGGGATTTTAAGAACGCCACCACCATCGCCACGCATCTGAATGTGTTCGAACATTTTAAACCCAAACTTAATCGCGGCCACATGGACTGCGGCGTGCTGTTCCTGGCCAATATCGATCCCGATCTGCAACGGGATGTCCTAAGCCAGATGGGAAAACCCAGGCTTGTGGCCTGCGACACCATGAATTACTGGATCACCCTTAAGAAGAAATCTCTCGTGAAACTCCTGTCCAAAGTGAATCTGCTTTTTGTGAACGAAGAAGAAGCCCGCCAGCTGACAGGAGAGCATAACCTGATCAAGGCCGCGAAGATCCTGACCCGGATGGGTCCGCAGGCGATAGTCGTCAAACGGGGGGACAGCGGGGCCATGCTGTTCTACGGAGGAGAGGTCCTTGCCGTGCCCGCCCAGCCCATAGAAAAAGTGGTGGACCCGACCGGCGCCGGAGACACTTTTGCCGGAGGTTTTATGGGCTATCTGGCGGCATCGTCCGAGTGGCGCGACCTGGAAGTTCTAAAACGCGCCATGTCCTACGGCACCGTGCTGTCTTCGTTCAGTGTGGAAGATTTCAGCGTAAAAAGAGTGGGCCGCCTCTCCAGGTCCGAGATAAACGCCCGTTACAAGAAATACACAAAATCCCTGACAATTAAATAGGGACAGCGACCATTTATTTTAGAATCCGGTGACATAATACTAAAATCTCGGGCAGCTAATAGGTATTATGTCACGAATGGCACTAACTTAAGCCCTCGCATATTTGCTCCTGTGCTGTATTTCGCGGAATAATTTACGCGGCTTATTGAGTAGTTGATAGCCTTTCGGCCTTCGCTTTCT
>JBAYJD010000047.1:0-21761 GCA_041665305.1 Elusimicrobiales bacterium | reverse complement strand
GCCTTTGAGCGGCTGCTTCGTTGCTCCGAACTCACAGACCGCCGGTATGCTCGTTCGTCGCGTCTCGCATCCATCTCAAATCCAAGCCTCCAGAAATTCTATTACTTATGCGTAGGTCAATAACCCTTTGCGCCGCAGCACTTCTTGTATTTTTTTCCGCTGCCGCAGTTACAGGGATCGTTCCTGCCCACCTTGGGCTCCGCCCGTTTCACCGTCTCCACTTTCTGAACATCTCCGCCGGCGGCGGCTTCAGGGTGCTTTTTAAGCCACTTTTTAACCTCTTTGTCGTTGTTCACATTCACGCCGTCCACCAGCATTTTACGATAAATATTTATCACCAGCTTGCGCATCTCGGGGTTCTTGGCCTGCGACAGGATCTCAGGCGAGATCCCGTTAAGCTCCTCCGCCAGCTCCTCGTCGGTCTTTTCAGCGTGCGGTTTTTCGGCCTTCGGCGGGACCCCGCCGGCCGCGGTAGCCGCGGCCTGAACGGGCTGGGCCGGGGCGGCGGAGGCTTGGCGCGCAGGTTCCGGCTTCTGCACGGGTACCTCATTATTGGCCGCCGCGGGCTCTTTAGCCTCGGTCTTTCTTAATTTTTTTAAAAAATCCCACATAAATTATTCTCCTTTCCTGGATCTAAGACAGAGTGTCCGGGGTTAGGCCGCGGAGTTCCTTGCTCCGGCGCCCTATACTCTCACCCCTCCCTCCACCTTTTTATTGGCGTCCTTAAGGAAGCAGGCCAGCGCTATCGAGTGCAGCTTGGTCATCGGCGAATCGGTCCTGGACGGCAGGATGACCGGGATATTGGAACCCGCAAGCACCGTGGCGGACTTAATGCCGGCGCCGAAGAAAGAAAGAGCCTTGTACATGGGATTGGCGGAGTCCAGGTCCGGGAGCAGCGCTATATCCGTCTCGCCCGGCACTACGCCCCTGATGCCCTTTTCTTCGGCCAGCTTTTTGGAGAAAGTGATATACACATCGTAAGGGCCTTCTATCACGGCGTTCTTTATCCTGCCGTCTTTCGACATGTTCACAAGCTCGACGGCGTCCATGGTGCTGGGGATCTTGGGGTTGGGCTTTTCCACCGGGCAAACGACCGAGACCCGGGGGGTGTCCACTCCGAGCGTACGCATCAGGCTCACGGCGTTGCGCACGATCTTGGCTTTTTCCTCCAGCGTCGGCTTGATCATTATAGCCGCGTCGGTGAGCGCGAAAAGCTTGTGATAGTTGGAAAGCTCGAACAGCACAAAATGGCTGAGCACGGTCCCTTCTTCGACCGCGGCGATCTCTTTGCGCAGGATGGCCTTCATGTAGAATTTGGTGTCCACCAGGCCTTTGACCAGGAAGTCGCCTTTGCCGGCCCTGACCAGGTCCACGGCCTTGTTGCACATCTCGGCGAAATCGGCAAGATCGATTATTTCGAATTTTTGAAGCGGGAGACCGACTTTGTCGGCCATAGCTGTGACCTGGGCCCTGGGACCGATCAGGATGCCCCCGGAAATAATCTCATGCTCCACGCCCATCTTGCAGGCCTCCAGCACCTCGTCGTTATTGGCGCCGGGCACCACGATGCGGTTGGTCTTCCCTTTCACTATTTTCAGCAGCTCGTCGAAATTCCTGAATTTCATAAGTTCCTTCCTCTCTTGTTTTTAATTTAACCGAAATTCCTTTCGCCGCGGACCGCTCCGTCCCGAAGGGCGGGGTGCGGCAAAAATTTTTCTCAATACTTGCGGACCTTTTTAGGATGCTTCAGGGCCGTCTCGGCCGCCACCCGCAGCGCGCTCATCTCGTCGCCGCCGGGGAAGATCATGACCGGCGCTATCCAGCCTATCCTGCGCTTCAGCTCCGACACTATGATCTGGTCATAGGCCAGGCCCCCGGTCAGGACCACGGCGTCGACCTTGCCTTCAAGGACGGCGGTCATCGCGGCTATTTCTTTGGCCATCTGGTAGGCCATGGCCAGCACGGCCTCTTTCGCTTTTTCACGGGTAATGAGCGCGGGGTCAAGGCCGGAACCGGGCACGACCTCGCCGGTAAGAACATATTTTTCTATGGCGATCATATCCGAAGTGCCCGTATAAGCCACCATGCCGCCCCGGCCTTTGAGCTTGAGCTTCATGTCCGTCAGGGTATACTTGCCGGAAAAGCACATCTTTACCAGCCCGCCGGAGGGAACGCCGCCGCTTCTTTGCGGCGTAAAAGGGCCGTCCCCGTCCAGAGCGTTATTCACATCCACAACGCGGCCCAGCTTGTGGGCGCCCACCGACACCCCTCCTCCGCCGTGCATAACTATAAGATTGCAATCGTCGTACGGCTTGCCGAGGCTGCGCGCGGCGTGGCGTCCGACGCGCTTCTGGTTAAGGGCGTGAAAAATGGAGATACGCGGATCTTCAGGCATGCCGGAATAGCGGGCCAGAGGCTCCATCTCGTCCACCACCACCGGGTCGGCAATAAAAGCCGGGATCCGGCACGCATCCGCGATACTTTTGGCAAGGAGGCCGCCGAGATTGGAGGCATGATCGCCCAGCGGAGCTTCTTCCAGGTCCTTGACCATTCTGTCGTTTATCCCGTAAGTGCCGCTTTCTATGGGCTTGAGCAGGCCGCCCCGGCCTATGACGGCGTGAACCTCGGAAACATTCACCTTATTCTCCGCCATGGCGGCAAGCACCATATCTTTCCTGAATTCGTACTGGGCGGTGACTTTCAGTTTTTCGTAAGGTTTGAGGGCCTCGGGGCTGTAGCGCACCACTTTATGGAAGACCAGGTTCTCGCCGCGGTAAAAGCTGACCTCGTCCGAGGTGGACCCTGGATTTATCACAAGGATGTTGAATTCGGCCATGAGTCGCTCCTTTTGCATCGGACCTCTATTTGAATACCAGTTCGTAAAAATACGGCATGTTCTTTTTTTCCACCGTGAAGAATATTTTTTTGCCGCCTTCGGATGAAAAAGCGGCCTGCTCCTTGGCGCCGAAACAGTATTCCTCTTTGTCGCAGGAAAACGCGGTCCCGGGTCCGCTCCACGGACCCCAGGGATACTGGGCAGTCCTGAACCGCACCGCGCCGGTCGCCCCCTCCTGATAAAGCGCCAGGTAGGCCTTGAGATACTCATTATAGGTGACCGAAAAATCTTCCGGCATCTCCTCTATAACGGGCACGGCGTCTCCGGGATCCGTCGTCCAGGCGTCCGAAGACGACTCCGCCCCGTAATAGAAATAAGCCGCCGTATCGCCTGCGCGGTCCGGGCGGACGCGGGCCAGGGCCGCGGCGTATTTACCCGGCTCGACCGCGTAACGGCCGTAGATATAAAGCCAGCCGTCCTGGTCCGGCAGCAGCGCCGAGCCGAAGGCGGGCTCAATGTCGTCCCATAAGGCGTAGGACTCCCTGTTCTTCAGAAGTTTATAGGGGCCGCCGGGCCGTTCCGCCGTCGCCAGCCCCTGCCCGACCCTGAAATAATCGTACGGTCCCGGGCCGAAATTGTTCATTATGGAGTAATACGCATAGTAACCGGACCCCGCCCTGAACCCGGCCCTGGGCCAGAACTTCCGGACCGGCGCGTATTCTGAAAAATCCGAAGGGCAGATCGGCAGCGGCCACTTATTCTCGTCGGCGACATAACTGAGCGCGCCGGAGGCCGAATAGGGAGAGGTGGCTTCAAGGACGGCCATGCCGCCTTCGATGATCCCCCAGAGCGACACCTCGCCCTTGTCCTTGAATTCTCCGGTCCAGATATTGTTAAGAAGCCAGAGCGTACGGCCGTCGCCAAGCGCCACGGAATAGTTGCCCGCCTGCCCGACCACGGGGGACGAAGAGGCCCTGGCGAGCAGCGGACCGATCTCCCTGACCGAAAGGATCCCGGAAGCCGGGGCGGGAGAATCGCCGGCCGGAAGACCTGGAACCGCCGCTCCCGGGACCGCGGCCATAAGCCCGACCGGGACAAGCGACAAGCATGTAAAAATAATACGGGAGAGAGTCATTTAACCTCTGGCCTCTTAGTTGAATCTCAGGCTTATCATATAATACAATCGGCAGGGATTTCAATATTGTATACTCTGTAACATATCGGCAATCGGATTCCCGTCATTATCTATTAGAATATATATATGGCCGTTCTCCGCCGCAAAATAAAGGACCTGACCGGACGCCTGGCCGCGGTGTGCCTGCTTGTCGCCGTCCCCGCCTCCTCGGACGCCGCGGGACTAAACCCCATCGCGGCCGGGGTCTCAGCGTCCACCGCCGATTTCAGCTGGAGCGGCTCCGGAACCCCCTGGAACGCCGTCCTTTCCGAAACGGACGCTTTCACCGACACGGTATCGAGCGCCGTTACGGCCTCCAACAGCGTCTCTTATACGAATTTGAACTCCAATACGACATACTATTTCAAGGTAAAAAGAACCTCCGACCCCGACGCCGCTTACGAAACCGCCTCCGCCGTCACTCCCGCGGCGGCCCCTTCCGGGATATATTTCAACCCGGAAGGCTTTCAAGCCTACCTGCTCGGCAGCATTATCCGCATAGGCTGGGAAACCAACAACAACCATCCTGAAACCGTTTACCAGGTGGACTACGCGCTGAACGGCGCTTTTAGCGACACGCTATTAACCGCTGTCCGCGGCTATCCGCCGGTGGACATCGGCGGCCTGTCGGCAAACACCACTTATTATTTCCGGGTTCGCGCCGTCAGCCGGAACGGGACGCTCACCCCGGATTCCACGGCCGCTTCCACCGCCACACTGGCGCTGGGCCTGAACGGGATCAGCGACACGATCTATGAAACAAGCGCCACCGTCTCCTGGAACGCGGTCTCGAACCCGATAAACCCGGCCCTGAATTCGGAAGGCTACAGACTGAAGCTCTCCTCTTTCAGCAACATGGAGGTACTGTTCTCCGACTGGAGCACCAACAATCCGGATGTCGCCGCCGTGGAGATCACGACCCTCGATCCGAACACCACCTATTATTACAGGGTGGGAAGCCTTAACCCGTACGGAGCGATGAACTGGGCCGACACCCGAACCTTCACGACCCTGTCGGTACGGCCGCAGAACCCGCGTTTCACCGGAGTAGGCATCGGCACGCGGACGGCGACACTGGGCTGGGACGCTTTGCCGGAGGGTCCGTCCTCGGCCACGGCGCTTGGATACCGGCTGGAAGCCTCTTCCACCGATTTCAGCGGCGGCATCGTTTATTCCTCCTCCACCATGAGCCCTCTGCGCTCCACCCTTACCGTCTCCGGCCTGGACGCCAATACGACCTATTATTTCCGCGTGGGAAGCGTTAACCGGGACTTTGCCGTGAATTACTCCTCAAGGCTGTCCACCATAACCCTTTCCGTTCCGCTTTCAGCGAACCTGTTGTCCGTCGCAGCCGGCCAGCTCTCGATAACGGTGACTATAGGCTCGCCGCTCCCGGCAGTCCCGCAGAGCGCCTCCTGCGAAGGCTACCTGCTGGAAGCCTCTTCACAGGCCTTCGGCGCCGGCAGCGTGATCTATTCCTCGGCCTCATACAATAATCTCACCAACTCCCTGATCATCGACGGCTTAAAGTCCAACACCCTGTATTATCTGCGTATAGCCAGCCTTAACTGGACCAAGACCCCGAACCTCTCCGTTCTGCCGGCGGCCCTGACCACCACGGCTGGGGCGCTGGCCTCGGCCGCCATGACCGGCATCTGGCAGTCAAGCGCCGCCGTTTCCTTCTCCCCTATCGCCTCCGACGGCTATGTCCTGGAAGCTTCACGGGTCAGCTATTTCGACCCGGTCGCTTTCAGTTCCTCCACCACAGACGGCTCCTCACCGGGCCTGACGGTGGCCGGGCTGGACAGGAACACTCCATACTATTTCCGGGTCGGAGCCCTTTACAACGGGGCGACCGTTTACACCCTGACGGACCCCGCAAGGCGCTATACCCTGCCCCTGCCGCTCTCCGGTCACGCCATTACGGGAGTGTTCCACACAAGCGCTACCGTCTCCTGGACGCCGCTGGCGGCGAGCCCGTCCTCGTCCACGGCCGCCGGCTACCGCCTGGAAGCGTCAACTTCCCCGGATTTCGCCCCGACGGCCTCCACCGCCTACACCGGCAACCCGCTGACCGGCAGCCTGACGGTTCAGGACTTGGTCCCCAACACCAGTTATTATTTCAGGGCCGGCACGATGAATCCGGACGGCGCCGGGAATTATGTATACACGCCGGCCGCCTCCACGCTGGCAAATCCCCCGATCCAGACAGCCTTCACCGACTTCGCCACCGGACAGCTGACCGTGAACTGGCTGGCGAACTCAAACCCTCCGGATACGGTTTATTTTGTCCGGTTCTCCTCAAGCCCCGGCTACGATTCCACAGTGTTCGCTTCCAGCACCCTGAACGCCTACGCCTCTTTCTCCGGCCTGGAGCCCAACACGACTTATTACCCGGAGGTGACGGCCGTCAGCCGGTCGAACATAATGGAGGGCCCCTACAAGTTCGACGCCATGGCGACCATGGCCTTTTATCCCGTGCCCGGAGCTTTTTCATCGCTCGGAGCCTCTTCTATAACGCTGAACTGGGGGATCGGAGAGAACCTGACCGACGACACCGATTACAAAGTGGAGATCTCCTCAAGCCCCGCCTTCGGCCCTCCGGTCTTGTCTACGGTGACGCGGGCCGCCGCTTATACCTTCCATGGCCTGGTCTCGAACGCGACATATTATCTGCGCATTTCGGCGCTCAACCGCACCGGCGTGGGCACGCCGCCGATACCTTTCGCCCCGCCTGAGGCCCTGACGCTTCCCGCCACGGCTTACCTGCTGTCCCGCGCCGACACCTTTTCGGACCTTATGACGGACGGCTTCACGCTTCACTGGGCCGACAACGGCAATTCCTCGCACACGGTCTATAATGTGGCGATCTCCACCTCGGAAAATTTCAGCGCCGGAACGGGCGACAGGGCCGCGGCGGTCCGGGACCTGGCCTGCGCGTTTAAAGACCTGCTCCTGGGCGCCACTTACTGGGCGCGGATCCAATCCGAAGGGCAGACGGGTATAACCAGCGATTCCGTACAAACCAGTTCCGTGACCACTTTGCGGTCGAGCCAGGCCGGGGCCATCGTCAACAAAGAGACCACAGTCACCCTCCAGGCGTCCTACGGCCTGATCACAGTACTGCTGCCGGCGGGTTCTCTCGGAGGCTCCACCCGCGTAACGATAGAACCTAAAGCCGCCTTCAGTCCGCCGGCCTCCGCGGTCTCCGTCTTACGGCCCACGGGCATAGGCATAGAGATCACCCGTTTCCCGCCCGTCCTGGTGCTCAACCCCGTCACGATCACCCTTCCCTACAGGCTCTCCGACCTGCCGTCCGGCATCGACCGGACCAAACTCGTGCTGGCCCTTTACGACGAGGGCGACGGCGTCTGGGTGCCGCTGCCGTCGGTGTCCGACCTGGCGGGCAATAAAGTGACCGCGCAGACCTGGCACCTTTCCACCTTTCAGTTGATGGAAGCAGCGCCCGCGGCGTCGCTGGGCGAGGTAAAGATCTACCCCAACCCCTACACCCCGTCCAGCGTCGCGGATGTCATGCATTTCACAAATTTGCCGCCTTACGCGAAAATAAAGATCTACACCTTCCTCGGGGAGCTCGTGAAAGAGTTCTCGGCGGATGTCAACGGCATGGCGTACTGGGACGGGAAGAATTCAGGCGGCCGGAAAGCGGCCAGCGGGGTATATCTAGCCCTGCTGAAAACCAAAGACGGCGGCTCCGGCAAAATGGTGAAAGTGGTGCTGGAAAGATAAAATGCGGTAAAACGACATTTTATATTTGAGGCGAAAATTTTTAATAAAGAGCCTATGAAAATGCGGGGAAACCGGCCAAGGACGCGGGACGCGAAGCGCAAAATTAAAAATATTCTGCGGAAGGTCCCTTCTTGCCTTATTTTTACCCTGTCCGCCGTTCTGCCACCCGCGCCCTACTGCGCCGACGGCGGCTTTGACAGGAATTCCGCGGGCGCCACAACGGCCCAGTTCCTCAGAGTGGCGTCTGGCGCGCGCGGCGTGGCCATGGGAGAGGCTTATTCGGCCATGACGGACGACGCCACGGCCATGGACTGGAACCCCGCCGGACTGATGAAAATAAAAAAGTGTTCGGTCGCCTTCATGCACGCGCCCTATCTGGCGGACACTTTTGTGGATTTTTTCGCTTACGCCGAAACCGCCGGAGAGGCCGGCGCCTGGGGGATGTCCTTTAAATATATGAATTACGGGGCGATAAAAAAAACCGACCAGGCCGGTACGGAGACCGGGAAATTCACTCCCTATGACATGTCGTTCAATGTGGGCTTCGCCACTTACATCACCGGCTTCAACAAGGACCCGGAAGAGCGCTTCGTCCTTGGGGCCGCGGGAAAGCTCGTCAGGTCCCAGTTGCTCGCCTCCGACAACACCGTTTCCGCCGATATCGGGCTATTGTTCCCGTATTTTTTCGACAACCGGTTCCAGATGGCGATGACCGCCCAGAACATCATGGGCACGCTGCGCTACGACAAATCCGAATCCCCCCTGCCCCTGATCCTCAGGCTGGGCAGCGTCGCGCGCATTTCCGATTACCTGGCCGTCACCGCGGACGCTGTGGCCTCCCGCGACAATTATCCCTTCCTTGCTATGGGCGCGGAGCTGAAGGCGGGACTGGGAACCGACGCGGACCTGTTCCTGCGCGCCGGCTTCAACACGCGCGCGATCTCGGACCTGAGCGGTTTCAGGAACCTGACCTTCGGCACCGGTTTCAGATACGCTTCCTACTCGATAGACTACGCTTTTTCCCCATTCGGGGAGCTCGGCTCCGTCCACCGCATCTCCGCAGCGATGAACTTCTGACCCCCCCGGCTTTGACCCGGAGAAGTATGTCACCGGATTACGCTTATTAGGGCCTCATAGGCGTCGATATGCCCGCCGGAAACAGACGCGGCGGAGAGGAACCTGGTTTTTTTTGAGCTTGCGATCAATTTTGCCTTGATCTGGGCCGGAGTTAAGCCGGGATCTTTTGCCAGCATCAGGCCCGCCACTCCGGCGGCATGAGGCGCAGCCATGGAGGTGCCGGACAAAAAACCGTACCTGCCCTGGTAGGTGGAGAGGATCTCAGAACCCGGAGCAAAAACATGCACGGACCTTGGGCCGTAGTTCGAAGAACTATCCATCGCTCCGGACGGGGAAAAAGCGCCGACTGAGATCACATTGGATAAATCATAACTGGCCGGAAAAACCGGCGAAATATCGTTATTCCCGGCTCCGTTCCCGGCCGCGGCCACAAAAACGACGCCCGCGGCCTGCGCGGCAAAGATCGCGTCCTTAAGAGCCTGGGATTCCCCGCCGTTGCCCCAGGAATTTGACATGATCTTTACGCCTCTTTTAATGGCATAATCAATGGCCCTGACGGCGTTTATATTCTCGCCCTCGCCGTTATCCGAAATAAATTTTATCGGGACGATCTTTACTTTCGCCATAACGCCGGCCACGCCTATGGCGTTATGTTCGGCTCCGATGACGCCGGCGCAGTGCGTCCCATGCCCGCGCAGGTCCATAGGATCCCCGTTATTATCGGCAAAATTATAGCCGTAAATATCATCTACAAAACCGTTCCCGTCATCATCAAGATCGGGCTTGCCGTATAACTCGGCGAGGTTTACATCGATCCGGTTTTTCAGATCGGGATGGTTGTAATCGACCCCGGTATCGATGACCGCGATCTTGATCTCGGAAGAACCCGCGGCGACCGACCAGGCTTTCAGGGCGTTCAGGTCCTCCCCCGTATCTCCGTTATTTAAGGCCCACTGTTCCCCGAACATCTCATCCTCAGGCTCATATGATCCGGCCCGGCCGGATTGAGCGGGATCTTCGCTGACCGAAGAAATATAGTTCGGTTCAATATATTCGATCTCGGAATTATCCACCGGCTTTAGGGATCGTCCCCCGCTCACCCCCTCCCGTAAATGCAAAAGCGCGAAATTCCCGAAGCCGGTGGCCGGGATAGGCGTGATCCGGCCCAAACCCGTCAAAGAAGAAACCGCTCTTTGGGATGAAGGGCCGGAACCGTTCTTGAATTTTACTATGTAGCCGTTGAACGGCGCGGCCGTCAAAGAAGCGGAGTAAAACAACAGGGCGATAAAAGTCAATTTTGATCCCATAAGTTCTCCATTATAATATGTCGTAAAAATTTTTAATTGCCGGTCACTTTATCGCGGACTGCGGTCAGGGGGAAGGCTATGGCGGTCCAGATGCCGGAGAAAAGCACGGCCGCGCCGGCATAGGCGGCGGCGGGCATGGAACCGGCGGCGGTCGCCGCGGAAAGGACCACCGAAGTAACGCCTTTGGAAAAACGGTAGGAGAAAGCATCGGCCACCTGTTTGGCGCGGTAACGAGTGTCATAAGAGAACGGGATATAAAGGGTTTCCTTGGAAGCCCTGAAAATGGAATAGTCCAGGCCTTTGAACAACAAGTAGGCCAGGCCGGCCGAGAAAATGCCGGGGGCGGCCAGCAGATAGGCGCAGGCGCACACATGGACCAGGGGGATGGCGACCTGGATCCACCTGGTCTTTATATACCGCAGAAGCAGCGGGGCCAGCAGGAACTGCATGCTGAAAGAGAAAATGTTCACCTTCATCCAGAAGGAACCGAAGAACGCCGTACGAAGGTCCTTTTCCGGCAGGAATTCACGCGCCAGATGGGTGAACCTGAGGTCCAGAAGCGTTGAAACCACCTGCGCCGTAAAAATTATAAGAGCGATATAAAGCACCGTCCTGTTCTCCTTCAGGATGCTCAGGTGCAGATGTCCTTTTTTGCCGTGCGCTTCCGCCGGGGAAGGGACCGGCTCCCCTCCCTGTTTATACGCGAACCAGAACAGGATCAAAGCCGGGAAAAAAGCCGCCGCCGAGAACAGGATGAACGACTCGCTGTGGAACGCCACCACGAACCTGCTGAGAAGAAAGCCGCCGATCAGCGAACCAAGCGCGCCAAGCCCGGTCACCGGACCGTTGAAGATCTTTCCCTCCTCGTCCCTCAGCGTGCTGTTGATAAAAGACCAGTACTGCTCGGAAATGATCACGACATAGGATTCTTTGAAGATAAAAAGAAAGAACGCCGCCCATTTATTCCCCGTTTTGAGGCAAAAAAAAGACGCTATAAAGACCGCGGCGCTTGCCAGCATGGACCAGACCATGGCGCGGGCGCTCCCCGCGGCCGAGAGCAGCCGGCCGTAGAAATAAATGAGCAGCAGCATCATGACCGGCACGCAGCTCAGCGCGTAGGGTTTGCTTTCTGCGCTGAAATTGGCAAGAAAAATGGATTCGGCGGTGGAGCGGATGAACTCATAGCCGCAGAAAAGGAATGTGGCGGACAGCCCCGCCAGGAATACGGCTTTGGCCACATGCGAACCTCTTTCGGTTTTAAGCGCGGCGAGAAGTGTGGACATAGCCTTACGGTAAGAACGGGGGGAGAAAGGAAGTTCTCCCCCCCGCTTTTCTTCAGTACTTGAACCGGCCGTTTTCGTAAATGGTCACCCTGCGGCCGTCCTTCAGCTTCGCGGTGACCTTTTTATCTTCGGTGTTCACCAGGTCCCAGTGCACGGCCGAACTGTTGTAACCGAGTTTTTCTTTTTTTTCTTTGGTGAGCCCGGACACATCTCCGGCGTAGGTGTCAGAATAGGAATCGCCTATCGCCACATGGCAGTTGCCGTTCTTTCCGCCGTGGTTTTCGTCGAAGAGCGTGTCGGCCATGAACTTGTCTATCCTTGAAAAGCGTTTATCGGTGAGCGAGTACTCGCCCAACTGGGCCGCGCCCCGGTCGGTGGCCATTATTTTTTTCACATAGTCCACGCCCTTATCGGCGCAAACCCTGACCGCGCGGCCGTTCTTGAACTCTATGCGGATGCCTTCGATGTAATTACCGCCGCGGAAAGCCGGCAGGTCGGCGTAATACATGCCGTTGGTGCCGCGCCAGTCCGGAGAGGTGAAAATTTCAAAACTCGGGATGTTGTGGCCGCTCACGCCCAAAAAACGCCGCATCTCGCCGACTTTTATCTCGAAATCCATGGAGGCGGACTCGGTGCGGATCGTATCCATATCCAGGCCCTTGAGCCATTTTTTTATCGACCCGGAATTCTTATAGATCTCCGCCCATTTTTTGACCGGGTCCTTCTCTCCGAGGAAGCAGGCCCTGGAGATCTGCGCCGCGTATTCCTTGACGGACAGCTTCGCCTGCCTGGCCAGTTCTTCGGTGGGATAGGTGCACAAGGTCCAGCCGAACCGTCCACGCTCTTCGTTCGCGGTCATTATGTCGCGGATATATCTGCGGGCCACGGCCACCTGCGACTGCCGCCGGGTATCTATGCCCTTAAGGTTCGTAAGCGACGCAGGGGCATGGACCAGGATATTGCCGTTCAGCGCGGAATAGAACTCCTCGCCGCCGGGGTCCTTGAAACCGCGCTGTTTCTCGTCGGAAAATTCGTAAAAGTCGCGTTCAAGCCGCGGGTTCATCAGGAAGCGGAAGATCACATTATACTTTTGCCGCACCAGCTTGCGGTGGATGATCTCGCCCAGCTCGCGGCCCTCCAGGTCGCAGCGAAGCAGGATGGTGTCATATTTTTTAAAACCGGGCCTGGCGGTCTTAAGGCCCCAGATCATAACATCCGCATATTTCTCCAGCTGGGTTTTGGATAGAACGCTCATAAGCATGCCTCCACAATTATGTTCTTCGTTTCGAATAAGTTATATTTTATCTTTAAACCGCTAACTTTCGCACATGTTTTTAAAGTTCCGCCGATGGAAGCAAAATTCCAGGGACCTTATACGGGAAATTGCGGCCGCCACGGCATAAGCCGCAGTCTGCCACGGGGATTAAAAATACCCTCGCTCCACAATTCCTCCAAAACGCGGGATTTGTGAAGAGGGCAACAAGATCCTGGGAAGGACTAGCTAATTATATCCTGTAAAGCTTTATTCCGGCCCCGCAGTTGAGGGAGCAGTTTCTTTCTCCCTCAACACTTGCGTAGGCGCCGTATCAAAACCATGGCTCCCAGGATGACCAGACCTTACCGCGAGGTTCCTTACAATTTCTCCATGGCAACCGTTTGAACGGCGGGAGTCTTGTCAACCTCAACCAGCAGAGCATATCCTTTTAAACGGTACGCGCCGTTTGTCGGCGGGGTAAAATCAACAAAATATTTCATGACCAGATATGTTTTGCCGTCATACTCCGCTTTCTTTACATGGAGCTCCACATCGGTTGCATTGCCGCGGACGCTTTCTAGTTTTAGAGGACTTGATCCCGAAGCCTCTTCATTCTCGTAGGACCAGTTATTGCAGCCAAAATTAACCCAGAAAAGATCCTTCGCAGTAACGCTGCCGGCCCGCGTTTTAGCCACGGAGAAAGCGGCAAACCCCAGACTATGTTTTTTAAATTTCAAATCATAATCTGTAATGCCGTTCCCCGCCAATTCTTTCCAGGAGACAGCTACACCGTTCTCGAACATGTCCGCCAGCATGTACTGGACATAATCTTCATCAAGGACGGTCGCGGAAACCGCACCTTTCAGAGACCGGTTAAACGCCTCGATCGTACCGATTTCGGCGTAAACCGAGCCGGCTAAACCCAGCATAACCACCATCATCACGATTGCTTTCATTTGCTTTGATCCTCCACTTGTATATGTTTGCGCGGGATTCGCGCGGCCCACATATACAACATAGGTTGCAACCGCGGTTTCCGCATGGGCACAACGGGGAAGGCGGACCCGGACAAATGGCCTAATAATTTATATCCGAATGGGCCCTTTATCGATTACCGCAGACCTTGACCCGTTTGTCCACCACACAGCGGATCTTGCCGGTACGCTGGACGCGGTCTATGGCCCCCGGCTTCAGGATCTCGATCACGGGTTCGTCCAGCCATTTCATCCTGATACTGTCCCGCAGATCCTCACAGTGGGCGCCTATCACGGACATGAGCCGGGGGCCCAGGGCCTCCCGGTTCCCCACCGCCCCTCCGGCCTTGGCTTCCACGCGGATCTTCAGGGTATCTTTATGGCCTTTCTTGTCGATAACCACCTGGAAATTAAAGCTCAGTCCCGGGACCTTGCCGAGGGCGTTCTGGATGTCGCTGACGAACAAATGCGCCCCGCCCACATGGATGCGGTCGTCGCAGCGGCCCAGGATCTCGAACAACGGCTCTTTGCGCCCGCACTCGCAGCGCCGGTCCGTCCAGCGGCCCAGGTCGCCGACGCGGTAGCGGATGATGGGCATGTGCTTCTTGTTCAAGCCCGTTACGACAAGCTCGCCGATCCCGCCGCGCGGCACGGCTTTAAGAGTATCCCTGTCCACGAACTCAATGTACTGGCTTGCGGCAAAAAGATGATGCAGCCCCCTGGAACAGTTTTCGCACTGGAACCCGATCACTCCGGCGTCCGCGGTCGCGTAGCCTCCGGAAAGGACCCGGACGCCCGGGAACACGCTCTGGAAGAATTTTATCATCTCCGCCCCGACATATTCCCCGCCGTAGAAGATCCTGCCGATCTTCAGGTCGTACTTCCCGCCGCCGGCGGCGACGAACTCGGCCAGCTTGATCATGAACGAAGGCAGGCCTATTATGGCCGTGACTTTAAAATCTTCCAGGTATTTGACGATATTTTCCAACGGCAGGTTGCTGCCCACCGGCACCGAAATAGCCTTGGTATAGGCGATAGCCTTCTCCACCGAAAGCCAGCTCGACCACAGGTTTCCCGCCACGAACAGATTGGCGATGACATCGGAAGCGCCCAACCCGCCGGCTTCAAAAGCGAAAGCCAGCATCCTGCAGGTGTGATCGTATTCGTGCTGGTCGTAGAACACATACTTCGGGGCGCCGGTCGAGCCTCCGCTGGCGAAATAGATGCCCCGCTGCACCTTTGAAGTCAGAAGATCGGCGCTGTCGGGCGGGGTGTTCTCCAGCACATGGTGTTTTTCAAGGAAGGGGACTTTGTCGAAATCGGCCAGGGCGGAGATCTTCGGAACACCCTTGAAATATCTTTTATAGAAGGGGCTGCGGAGCCTTGCGTACTCCACCAGTTCGCTCAGGCGGTCCAGCTGGGAAGGCTTTTCCTCCATGGGGATCCAGTTGATCAGCGACATCATCGGAAAGATGCCGTCGTGGGGCGAACCGTTGGCCTCCTCAAGCATCCTGCCGAGCTTAACCACGCGAGCGATCCCGGCCGGGCCGAGCACTTCCAGGACCCTCTTGCGCTCGATGGACCCGCCCACGCCCACGGTCTGGATATAGCCGCGCAGCGGGCTCAGCCTGTCCCGCACTTCCTCCAGGGTCTCCACGGTCTTTACATAAAGCACCCGGTTCAGCGGCGAAACGCGGTAAACCGGGTCGCTCTCATAGATCACGGTCCAGTCGGTCTTCGGGGCGGAACTTACATAGGAGGCCGCGCCCAGGGCCGCGTCCACGCGGGCGAGCTGGCGGGCCCTGGTTATCTCCGTTTTTTCGTCGGAGGACAGTTTCCCCGGAGGCAGCTCGCGCGCCAGCAGCGCAAAATGTTTTTTGGATTCTTTAAGGAAAGCCGCTGCCAGCGCCTTATGCCTTTTGGCCGGCGCTATAAAGTAAAGCGTGTGAAGCGAGGAACAGGCGGCTTGGTCCCACAATGAGGCATCCAGGGCGGCGCGGCGGGCAACCTCGTCCATGCCCTCGTTCTCCACGCAGCTTTCAAAGACCAGTCCTACGCTGGTCTTGGGCCCGAAGCCCTCCACCCGTACATCTATGGGCGCTATCCTGCGGTAGGACTGCACGGCGTCGTAGCCCCCCCAGACGAACACCGCGTTGACATGCTTAAGCGCGGCCTCCTCCAGGACCCGGCTGCCGCCCTTCCAGCCCAGCACCGCGGCGGAGGCCGAAAGCACGCCCTCCGTATCCGCCTCTTTCAGGGCTTCCATAAAAATGTTCATAAAATTGGAGCCGGAGGAGGAGATCTTGACCATGTTGACGTTCTTGGTCAGAAAACCGGTCACCATCGAATCCAGGATGCCGAGAAAAACATTTCCCGCCCCGACATGCAGCACCACGCCCTTGGGCATCGCCCTAAGCAGGCCGTCATAACCGCGGCGCTCCACGGGGGCCTCCAGCGCGTAAGGCAGGAACAACTCCATGCTCATTCGTTTGAGAAGCGCGTCCTTGTCGAGGATCTCGGGTATTATGTCCAGGCTCTTATCGATGACCGGACCCGAAAAGGTGAGGTGCTCGCTTAGATGCGCCCTCGCGGCCGCGCGGTACCTGCTTCCCTTTTCAAAGAGCCTGCCGGCCCGGGACAGCGTCCCGACGATATATTCGCGCGAAGCGCCGCGCATCAGCGCGCGCGCGGCCTGCGCCTGAAGCCCGATCCCGTCAAGTTCGGCCGGGGTCCATGAAGATTTGTTCAATGATTTTCCGAACAAATAAGTGTTGTGAATATTCATAAATTCAATAAACGGACGAAGGGCCGGCTGCTGGAGGAAGTCATAACATCGTAGCGGCGCTTATCGCGCAGCCCTTGAGTTTCCTGACCCCGGAGCGGCCTTTTATAACAAGCACCTCCCCGCCTATGCCGCATGCGCAGCCTTTTTCCACGCGGCCCAGGTCGCTCGAAAGGAGAGAGAGGGACGGATAGCTGGTAAGGTACGGCGTGATAAATTGCAGCAGCCCGTCTTTGCCGTAGCCGAGCGGCTCCAGCGAACCGGGCTCGCGCGCTATGATCCGCCCGTAATTCGGGATATGGAAATTGCCCAGCGGACAATCCACATAAGGAACGCCGTGCTCCACCATGCCGAACAGGTCGCGCACATTGGCGGCCGGAATGCCCAGAGCGCCGGCGAGGATCGCACGGTACGCCTTCTTATCCATAGCCTCGTCGGACAGCGTCTTCCAGCCGCCGCCCGTGATCACGCTCGATCCGGGATTAAGTTTAACGGTCCGGCCGTAACGCTTGCGGAATTCCTCGGTGAGTTTCAACGCGAAAGCCGGAAAGCCCACCAGCCGCGTCAGCTTGCCGGTCTCCTCGCATTTTTTAAGCCTCTCCACCGCGCCCTCGATATCGAAATAAAAATCGCTCTTCTCGCCGCTCCAGCGGAAGGTGTAGAAGATCTCGCCCTGTTTTGTGAAACCGGACAATAATTTATCCGTCCACGCGGTCCCCAGGTCCTTGGCCACGGCCGGATCGTAGGTAAAACAGATATAATCGTGCTCATGCTCAAGATCCGTCAGGCCGAGGCCGTCGAACACCTGCCAGGCCATGCGCCTGACCCGCATCAGCGAGCCTTTATCCAGCTGGATGCGGCTGCGCTGGCCGGTGGTGCCGCTGGACTTAAGCTCCAGCACGATCTTCGATCCGGGCAGGGTGGTAAGGTCCCGTTCTTTTAACGCGGCCACGAACACATAGGGCATCCCGGCGATGTCCCGTTCGGTCTTTATGGAGGCGGGATCAAAACCTTCCTGTTTGAGATAAGCACTAAGGAATCCGGAATGGCGGACCTGGAAGGCAAAAGCTTCGCGCATGGCGGCGCAGAACAGGCGCGAGGCCTTCGGCCCGAACTTAAAGGCCGGCGCCTCTATAACGCGCTCCAGCGCCGATCCGGCCCTGAGCGGTTCATAAAACGGAGGAAGTTCGTCTTCTATCGATAGATCGGCCATCTCAGTCGTTCCTGAAAGCGGATTCTATGTAATGTTCGCGCCAAAGCGAGAGGTATTCGCGCAGGAAATTTTTGTAAAGCGAAAGGAGCTTCACATTCCTGAAATCCAGCACCTCAAAAGTCCTGGAAAAAACGATGCAGTCGTACCGTTTGTTCGCGGATCTTTTTATGCAGGGGAAATAACCGCTGGGAATATACCGGGCGTCCAGGGCCTCGCGCTGAAGCTGGGGAGTGTAGGCGTCCAGGAGGATCTCTATGTAGGACATGTTCATTTCGTTGAGTTTCCTGGCTATGCTCTCCAGGACCACGGTCGAGCTCTTTTCCCTGGTGACGCCCCCCATAACGACGCTGTATTTATCCTTCTGACTGTAGTTCAGATAAACTTCTGTGGACTGGTCCGGCGCGATAAAAAGCAGGTTCGGTTCGTGGAAGGGCATATAGGAGTGTTCGAAAAAACTGTTGCTCTTGAGATTCTTGAACCTGTTCTTTATGAAAGCGGACGCCGTTATCGTTTCCAGCGGCAGCGGCGGGATCATCTGCCGGTTCTCCTGGTAAAGACTTTTAACCTCTGTCACTACGGGCTCGTCCAGGTTCAGCTGCCTGCGGACCAGGTCGTAGAACGGGACTATTTCCTTCACCAGATTGGGTTTCGGCTCCCGTTTTTTAAGCGCCTCTTCGGTAAAATAGGCGGTGAGGCAATGCGTCTCGTTCTCGCTCACCTTGTGCGTATTGGGGAAAATGCCCAGCTTTATAAAACCCAGGCTCTCCGTCAGTTTCTGCGGCGCGTGGCTGGCCGTGCGGGTGGTGGCGTAGACCACCTCCGCCAGTTTCTGGGTTTGGGTTATGTCGTCCAGGACCAGCTTCATCATGGTATGCGCCAGGTTCAGTTTCCGGTAATCCTTGGAGACCACGGCGCCGAAAGCTTTCGAGATGCGGTCCGCGATATCCAGGGCATAGACCAGGCTGCCTATGATCCGTCCCCCGGACTCCGCGACCAGCCAGTAATAGGAATCGTTCTCTATGGCGCGGCGCATCTTGTCTTTGTCGGTGATGAGGGAGATGGAATAATTGCCGCCGTAGACCTCGGTGTAAAGCACCTGGATGCGGCGCATGTCGGCGACTTTGGCCAGCCTTATAGTGATCTCCGGCAGACCTTCGTTCTTTATAACCTGTTCGATTTTTTTTATCGCCATAAACCCCTTTATCCGCTCCTACAGGACCCTCGGCGCCTTTCCCGCGCAAACGCCCCCGCTTCCCCGCCGCAAAAATTTCCCGCCTATTTCTCGGCGGGAGCCCCCAAATGCAGGCCTACCGAATAATTCACCGCGAAATCGTTCTTGCGCACTCCAGGACGCGGCCTGGCGTCGTAGTCGTCCGAGAAGGTCACGCGGAAAAAAAGCTTCTCCGGGGTTATTTTGAACTGCAGGTATGTTTCACCGTAAAATCTGTAATCCCGGAACGCCGCGAGGTCCGGCGCGTAGACGAAATCGGAACCTGCGGTTGTATACTCGTTAAGCGGAGCCCTGAAATTGAGCCGCAACAGGCCTCGGACGGTATTGTCGGAATTCCCGTCCGAGTATGATTCATGTTCCGGCGTAACGCCGAGGCTCAGCAGCACGGGGTTAAAAACTTCAGGCAGGAAGCCGTGCACGCACAGGCCTATGCCGTTAGTCGTGCGGTAATCAAGCTTGATAGCCTGATTCCTGGCGTGGGTGCTGAGGAGGAACAGGTTAAGACGGTCCTTTTTGAGCGCATAGGCGTACACCGCCGAGGCCTTCAGATTGTCCAGCAGGATATTATCGTTAAAAGAAGTGTAACTCGCGTTGCCGTCGATCGCCAGCTGGTTCCGGTCGTTAAAACGGGTCATATAGTTTATGCTGCCTGAAAGAGCGGTATTGTCCACATTGCCTTTAAGGTAGATGCCGCTAAGCATGGCATCCAGAGTATATTTTCCTGGATTCCAGTACTCAGGCGGGGTCGGACGCAGGTCCTGCGTACGCGACTGAGCCGCGGCCCGCGCCGCCGCACAGAATATCAGCGCGCAAAAAAATAAAACAAATCTTCTCATATTCCTCTAAGCT
The DNA here is from genome assembly GCA_041665305.1 of Elusimicrobiales bacterium. GTDB lineage: Bacteria > Elusimicrobiota > Elusimicrobia > Elusimicrobiales > UBA9959 > YA12-FULL-51-18. The sequence goes on along the minus strand of JBAYJD010000047.1, from coordinate 2,030 downwards.
CACGCCTTTATTCACCCCGCTCTCAAGTCTATCCCGCCCGGCCGCTTTCCTCAAGAGCCTTTGGATCTGATTTATTTTACTTTTGGCCTATGCCGGAAACAGGCCTTTTGTCCCACAGCTGTCTATAAAATTTTTAAGGAAACGGCGGGTTGCAAGTTCGGGGTCCTGCCAGCCATGGGACCCATCGGGCCTGCGGCCGGCCCGGCGACTTCGCGCCGGTTCCTCCTCGGCCCGATCCACCCATGGCCGCCACCCCTCCAGCTATACCCTGCCGCGCATTTTAGTATTAACATAATCCCGCCCTGGAATTATGATGAAGCATAATTAGCCCGCCCGGTGGTTTCTGCAACCCTATAACACACACAGTTGTTAATGCTGTCCCGAAAATCCTCAAGACCAAAAACGGAACATTTTATTGCGTTTAGTTTTATCGCCGTAAGCGCGCCCAGGTCTGTCCCCATTTGCCGACCGAGGCGGGTTATCCTGCACCGCTATATAATATAATATTGGCATATGAAATTTAAGGCCCTTCTCCTCCCGGCCGCGCTTTTACTGTCTTCAGGCTGCGTTTCCTTCAACTCCGGTGATGTGCGGGTTTCCAGAAGCGACCGCCGCCGCATGCTGGACGAGCGGGGAGTGAAACCGGCGGCGGAGATCAAAGTGGTCTGGGAAAACTTCCCATACAAAAACCCCACCGACACTATCGGAGAAGGGTCCCTCAATCCCCCCAAACCCAGGCCCGTACCGGTGCAGATCAACGACCTGGTCTGGCTGAAGGATCACGCCGAGGACATCTTCTCCGAAGCGGGCCTTTACGACGTCCGGACAGGTTCCGGCGCCATAACGATAACGCTGCTCTCCTACGGCCGCTGGACCTATGGCGAAATCTTCAGGTCTTTTCTGGTGGATACGGGCTACATCTTCATAATCCCGGCCACTCTGCAGGTGAACCATCAACTGGCGGTGGAATATGACGGCCCGTCCGGACGGGCCGGCGCCGAGGAGATAGGCCGGACCAGGACCACCTTCCACGCCGTCCTCTTCCCCCTTTACCCCTTATTCCGCCCCGGCGCCCAGGAGCACTCCCTGCTGAAAAAAATGCTCCGGAGAGCGGCCGTGGATGTCTACACAAAAGCAAAGAGAGCGGCCGCCGCGGCCGCTCCCCCCTCTTCGCTCCAACCCGCCCAAACTCCGGCAACCGCGCCGGCCGGGGCTCCCAAGACCCAGCCCCCGGTCGAAGAAACCCCCGACGACTAAGAGTCGCCGCAACCGCATCGGTTGCGCGCTTTTACGGTACGACACGGGGATATCCCCCAGTGTCGTACACGATAAAATGTTGTCCTACAACATTTTATCCGCCCTTTTCGGCATCGGGGACTTCGGCCGGTTTAGGGGCGGCGGGTTTGGCTTGGGAGAGTTTCGGCTCTTCGGCCGCGGTTTTTTCTTCCGGCGGTTTCGCAGGGGCGGCTTTGGGCTCGGCCGGTTTTTCCGCATCCTTGGGCAGGTTTGAAAGCGCTTCTTTGGCGTCGGCCGCGTATATGCTGTCGGGGTTGTCCTTGATGAATTTTTCCAGAGCCGCCCCGCCTTCCGCAAGCTTGCCGTCCACCACAAGCTGCACGGCGTCGGTCATGGCCTTTTTTTCCTCAGCCGCTTTTTTCCTGGCTTTTTCCGAAACGCCGCCCTTCCAGTACAGCGCGTCCGCGTCGGAGCCCTGCTTCGCGCCGCGCACGGCGGCGACGGCGGAGATGCGGTTCTTGGACTCGAACTTTTTCTGCACGCTGGTTTTCAGCCCCTTGAGCAGGTTGTCATAATAACTTTTCCAGTCGCGCCCTTCCCCCGCGAAAACGGAGTTTACCACGAACAGCGTTATAAGACCGAGCAGTGTTTTTTTCATAATAACCTCTCTTTACCCTAGGAGCCTGTCCGACATAAGGAATTTTGGCTGCAATCGCCGTTTTTTGCCTGCACCTTTGTTGCGCGAAACTTACAGGTTCATTGGAGCCTGCGCGTTTCGCGCAACTTCGGCTCGG